>NZ_CGIF01000001.1:0-60375 GCF_002888635.2 endosymbiont DhMRE of Dentiscutata heterogama | reverse complement strand
TGTAAAATTATATATAGTTGCCCCAAAATCAAAAACAGGAGTTTTATAAAGAACTTTTATATTTTATAAATAAAATATAATATATGTCATTGAACCTTAAAAGCCTATTTGATTTCCTAAAATCTAATCCCTCCGAGCAAGATTGTATTGGTTATTTTGAAAAACGGAGATGAAAAGACAAAGTAATCTCCCCTTTTGACCCCAATTCCAAAGTCTATAAATGTGCTAATAATCGCTATAAGTGTAAGAATACAGGCAAATATTTCACTGTTAAAACTGGTTCAATATTTAGAAACTCCAATATATCTTTACAGAAATGATTTTTAGCCTTGTATTTGCTCTCTACTGATAAAAAAGGTATTTCATCTTGCGAATTAGCAAAAAAGTTAAATATTACTCAAAAATCAGCATGGTTCGTATTACATCGTCTACGCTATATCTCTAACTTACCTGAATTTAAAGTTATGTTAGGAAACAGTGTAGAAATAGACGAAACCTTTATAGGAGGGAAAAACAAAAATAGGCACAGAGATAAAAAGGCTCCTCATTGCCAAGGTCGCAATTGAAAAGATAAGATACCAGTATTAGGAATTATTGAGAGAGATGGCAATTTAATCACTCAAACTATCCCTAACACTAAACAAGAAACAGTTAACCCCATAATTAGAGCTAATGTTAAAGAGGGTTCTAATGTTTATACGGATGAATGATATAGGCATGGTGATTTATACAAAAATTTCAATCATCAAATAGTAAATCACAGCATTAAGCAATATGTCAATGGTAATGCTTCTACTAATGCTATTGAGAATGCATGGTCTCATTTAAAAAGAACCATCATTGGCACTTATCACCAAGTAAGCAAAAAACACTTACAAAGATATCTTAACGAGTTTACTTTAAGGTTTAATACAAGAAAGCACAGCGAACAAGAAAGGTTTGATTTAGTGCTTTTATCAAGTGTAGGTAAAAGTTTAAGTTATAAAGAATTGTGTAAAATAAGTATATAGTTGTCTATTTTCCTACCCTACCTATTTAGACCCAGTTTAGTCAGGGATTTGGAATCTTCCTCATAGTTGGCTGGGCTGGATAGTCTGGGTAGCAAAGTAGATAACTATGAAACAGGTTCCCATAATTACTGCTAGTCTAAAAATTTTAAGAAAAAGAGGGGGATTTTTTTCGCTTATTTTTATGGAATTAACTTTTGAGCGAGGGTAGCCACTGGTGGATTTAGTTTAAGAACCGACCCAAATGTTTTTTTGTGATTGCCCTCGCTGAAAAATTAACCCCTTATAGAAGTTTTAATATCAATTTCAAATTGCTATTTTTGCTCTCTCTCTCTCTCTCTCTCTCTCTCTCTGTATCACCCTTATCACTACTAATAAACATGCTTGCTATACAAGCGAAAAAGAAAGATATTAATAAACCAACTCCTAATATAGCTCACATTCCACCTTTGCTTTTATTTTTACTTAATCTAACCACACTATATATCCAATAACCAAAAATAAGAATTCAAAAAGCATAAAACACTCAAACAGCAACACCACCAGGAAACATCCCTGATATAAATAATGAGGCAAACAAATCTATTATCATAATATATTATATTTTAGCATTTTTTACAATTTTAATACTATTTACTAGGTGATTTTATAGATAAATAATTTACAATTATTGATTATAATGAAATCTAATCAGTAAATGATTAATCTTAAAATTGTAAGTAATCCATAAAACTATTTATATGACAAAGAAATTAATTCACTGTCCGAAATGTGGTAAAGGTTCTTTTATTAGTCTAAACGAAAAAGAGGAAAAAAGAAAAGTCAGAAAAAAAGACTTTGATAAAATGGTAGAGGCTATGTTTAAAATTCCTCCACCTAAAAATTGAAAAGAAAGAGAGAAAAGATAATTAGTGTAAAATTCTATATAATTACCTAAATATAATTATATGCACCCGAAAACACAAGAAGAAAACGACACCTTATTAAAACTAATCCAAGAAACCAACAAAAACACTAAATTAGAATTAGAAAACCAAGAATTACGAGTCCAATTAGGCAAACAATTCAGCACCATTAAAATTTTTGAAATAAACTGAAAAAAATTAGAGAAAGCTTTTGACGAACTTGCCACTGAAAATAATCAACTGGAAACAGAAAATAAAAAACTACTCCAAGAATTAAGCAATCTTCGCACTAAAAATAGGCAATTAGCCAGCGAATTAGAAATTAGCCAACGCAAACTCTTTTTAAAAGAAGGAGAAATCAACTTATTAGAACAGAAAGGCCAAAAATTAACCAGTCAACAAGAAACTTTACAACAAAATTACCAATCAGCCCAGACCGCTCTTAGATTTATCACTAAGGGGGCAATAGATAACAGCAGAGAGAGAGAGAGAGAGAGAGAGAGCAAAATTTGCTGAAAAAACTCGCCCTTTATCAGGTTTGCACCAAACTTTTAAAACGGAATATTGCCTTATTGACTAATGAACGCGATAATTGGCAGAGTTCAGCCAAAATTGCCAACAATAAATTAAAGCAGACCGAGCAAAAATTAGAAAACTTACAATTAGATTTTCAAGAGGAAAAACTTCGCCACCAATTAACCTTATCCAGTTTAATTTCCATTAATAAAAGGCGGCAAAATTTGCGTAATGAAAATGATAATCTGCGAGACCAACTGAACCAAAAAGACCAAGAACTAAATCTTTTTAAACTCTGATTTCCTAATCAGACTCCTCCTTCTATCGCCCGAGGTTGGCAGCATTTAGATAATAAAATCCAAGCCATAAAAAAGCAAGCCGCCAAGTGAAAACGGAGTTTCGGCGAAGCAAAAAAACTCTATCAACAAGAGCAGCAAAGTCATTTGCTAACCAAACAACAAGCCGAAACTGAGCGAGATAATTATCAGCAACAATTAGCCGAAAAAGACCAAATAATCCAAGAACAGGCTCGGAAAATCCGGGAATTAGAAAATAAACCACCCGTGGTAGTGGTAGAAACTAAAACCCAAACCATCGAAAAAATTAAGGAGGTAGAAAAAGAAAAAATTGTGGAAAAGCCCATCACCACCGGTGAAAGTTTAGCCGAAATTATTGCTATCAATTTAACCACCTTGGAAAAAGATTTAAATATTGAATTAGCCAGCGAACTAAAAGAGCAAATATCCCAAGTCGGTAATTATCAACAATTAAGTCAGTTGCGAAATCAAGCCATTAAATCTTTACAAGTTGAATTAAGGAAAGATCCGGTTTATGATTTATTTAGTGCGGAGAAGTCTGAGGAGTTGAGTAATATAGTCCGTAATATTTTTCAAAGTCGTAATACTTCCTTTTTTACTTGGAAGAGAAAAGAGGAGGAGGAAGCAGAAAAAGTTTCTGAAAGCAAGAAATGTTTAGGGTTTATCTCTCAAGAGGCGGGTAAGAATGCCCTATTAATTACGGGAGGATTACTAGGATTATTTTTAATTTGGTGAGTTATTAAGAAAAGGCTTGACCACTAATGGGAGTTTTATAATTTTCTCCCTAACAAAAAAATTAGGGATTAGTTGTCAAATGTAGAGAAGGAGTTGCCGAAGGTTTTCGCACCGCTGAAAAATCAAAAGTGATTTGCTCATAAAGAGCAATTGGTTGAATTTCTTTACCTACTTTTTTTAGTTTAATTATTTCTAAACCTTGTAAAGCCTGAATATCTTTTCAGACATTAGCGTAATCTCTTTTGAGTAATTGTGCTAACTCGGTTAGATTATTAGGTTTTTTTTCAATTAAGCAAGTAAAGATTTCTAACCTTGCAGGAGTCAAACAGCGATAAATGACCTCTAAATTGTTAGAGACTAAGGTGTTTGAAGGTTGAATATCAGGTCTACCAGTTTTCAGTGCCTCATTAAATCCCTCAAACATCTCCTTTAAAGAGGCTGATGGATCATATTTGAAAATAAATTGTTTTTTTAACATAGTGAATTAATTGTCAAAATCAAAATAGCCAAATTTACTTTTGACTTTTTGGAAAAATAATTGTTCGGTTTTCTCCAAACCCAACCATTCTAACTCTCCTTCTTGGCCATTGTCATGTCAGTGCGGAAATTTACCTGTATGATTATCAAAACGCAGTAATTTGTCTGGATTATCAACATTATAAGCCATTCAGCGAAATTTATAACCTTCGGGGAATTCAGTACTGACTTGACTGGTAAATTTAACCAAGGACATTTCTACTTTGATTACTATAGCCCGAGCAGTTAATAGAGTTATCTTTCTGTGGTAGATTACTAACTTACTCATGAACTATATTCTAATTTTATAGGTATTTTTAGCACATATATAATTTTATGCCTAACTTTTTCAAAAAAATAATCGGCTGACTAATTGGCTTAGCCGTAATACTTTTTTTAGTTATCCTAGGAATCCAAACTTTTTTAGCCTGAAAAAATAATGATCTGCAAAAGAAAAAAATGATGCTTAAATACTCTGACAAAAATTTAGAAGAACAATTAAAAGAAGCCCAAGAGCGTCAAAAAGTCCAAGATGATATTGCCAAAATGACGCAGGAAAAATTAAAAGGTTATAATGCAGCCAAAGGCGGACAAGTTCTCTCACCTCATAATATCAAGCATTTAGGTTTGCGTAATCATCCTTCTTTAAAATGTGAAGATTGTAAGAGACCAACTTTGATTTTTAAAGATGAAGCCAATGAACATTTATTGCGTATTTTAAATGATATTACTGCTTTTAAGCAAGGAGAAGAATTATCAGCCGATGGAGAAAATGATCCTTACTCTACTCAACTTAAAAGAAATAATGCGGTACTTTACGGAGCCCCCGGAACTGGTAAAACAGAGTTTATTAATGAATTAGTGCATCACTTATACCAACAATTTGCCAGTGAAGAAGCCAAAGAACTCTTACAGTATGCAAAATTATTTTCCGCTTTTTGTTTTCAACTGAATTACGCAGTAATTTAGCTTTACTGGAAAAGCGGACATTTAATTTGCACTTTGTAATATATGGTCCAGAATTGTTAAAATTGAAAGAAAGGGAGAAAAAAGCCGATAAGCAAATATCGCCCATTGCGTATTAATCATTTTTTATTTCTCAATTGGTTTATCGCAACCCAATCCACAATTTTTCGGACAAGTAATAATTTCTATGGTTCCATGAAGCGGAGCCGAACATTTATAGCCCGAACGGCAACGACATTTTAATATTGTTTTTGGCATGATCTTTTTTTTCATAATTATTTCTTTTTCCGCTTATATTCAGTCAAAGCCCGCTCCAATACTTCAATCTGATAACATTTTTCCTCAAACGCTAACTTCCTCAACTCTTCCGCAAATTCTGGTCGGCAAGTGAAAGCAATGCGTTTATTTCGCCCAGTAAAACGATTATCCCGCGGGGCTAACTCAGGGGCTTTTATATTTTCGCTGGCTTCTACTGGTGCTTCGCCTAATGATTTTAAATCTGTTTTCTTAATTTTATTTCACTTATTCATAATTATAACAACATAACAACATATAGTTATATATAGCGTGCAAATTAAATGTCCGCTTTCAGGAATGAGATTATAAACAACTATTAACTTTATTAATAACTCATAATTTTTAAGATGAAAAAGCGGAAAATAATTTTGCACTTTGTAATAAGATTTATTTTTATTGTTAAGACTAAGATATAAAAATAGTAGTAAATTGTCTAATTTAAATTAAAATATTCATTATGCCAACAAAACATCCTATAAAAAAAACATAATATTATGACTAAGACTAAGTATAAAACCCACGAAATCAAAAGAAAAAAAAGAAAACAACCTTTAAGAAGAGGAGAGGAGCATCACAAAATAAAGTAAAACAATTAACAAGGATATGAAAAGCAATCTTAAAATATCCAAAAAAATAAATGAGGGAGGCTGTAATATTTTTCTGTCTTCTCCGCTTTGCATTCTTTTTTTTATTATTTCTCTGCTCGTTATTTTGATAATTATTCTAATTATCATGTTGGTGAAAATAAAATAAAGAAAAATTAAGTTAAGTAATGAACTCCCCTTATCCCCAACTAGAAGTCCAAGGCATCACTAATAAAAAAGTCCTCCAAGCCATTCGTGGTTTACCCCGAGAATTATTTGTTCCCGAAAACTATCAAGCATTTGCTTATGAAGACACCCCTTTACAAATTGCTTGCGGCCAAACTATCTCTCAACCTTTTATTGTCGCTTACATGACGGAGCAATTATCATTAAAACCAACTGATAAAGTATTAGAAATTGGCACGGGCAGCGGATTTCAAGCAGCCGTATTAGCCCAATTAGCGGATCAAATATTTACCGTAGAAATTCACGCCGAACTTTCCCACCAAGCCCAACAAATATTAAACCAATTAGACTTCAAAAATGTTAAATACAAAATAGGAGATGGAAAATTAGGTTGACCGGAGATGGCTCCTTTTGACAAAATTATTATCACGGCTGTGGCTTGGGAAATTCCGACACAACTGGTCGAACAATTAAAAGTTGGAGGCAAAATGATTTTGCCCTTGGAATTAGAAAATAATGAGCAATATTTAATTTTGCTGAAAAAATTAGTAAATAAAACAGAATTAAAAAAATTGTTGTCGGTGAGATTTGTGCCTTTATTGTAAAAATACTTATGCGGTCGCTCGGACAATTCTGCGACCGCATGTTTAGACCGCAGCACTTATCGTCCTTCCGCTGCGGTCCTTATTATCTTATAAAAATAAAAATAATATGAATACAAGAATTATCAGAAACAGAAATCAACTGCACGGCTTAAAACATTTACAAAAAAGCCTAGACAACTTTTTCAATGATTTTTGATGACCCACAGAATTTAGGGAATTAGAAGAATTACAACCTCTTTCAGAGTTCTACGAGGATGACAAAAACTTCTATGCGAAAGTTGAATTACCGGGCATTAAAAAACCAGACATTAAAATAAATCTAAAAAATAATGTTTTAGAAGTGAGTGGGGAAAGAAAACAAACAAGAGATATTAAAAATACCAAAAGCCATTACTCAGAGGTCTATTATGGTTCTTATATGAGAAGATTTACTTTGCCTAATAATATTGAAGGCGAAAAAGAAATCAGAGCTAAGTTTGAGGATGGAGTGTTAATAATTACTATTCCAAAAAAGGTAGAGGGAAAAGAAGTTCAAAGTATAAATATTGAGTAATGAAATTGAGAGATTAATTAATACGCAATGGGCGTAATTACTTTTTAGAGGAGTGGTTGAACGACTTTCGCTTCGGTTTTTTCCGTTAACTGAACTAATACCTTTAAATGCTTATTCTCTAATCGCAAATTATTATTTTCGGTTTGAACTTGTTTTAATTGTTCCTCCAAATTTTTAATTTTGGCTAATAAAATTTGCTCTTTGTCATTAATGTTCGGTAATTGCTGTTTGTTTTCTTTTTTCTTTGGCGGGGAGATTTGAGAATGCTTGTTGTTAGAACAACTTCGCATTTCACCAGTTAATTTGTTGGGATTGTGATTAGTAATGGTCGGTTTTTTTTCATGCGAGCTAATTAGTGAAAAATTATTCGGCTGATCGGATTCTTTATCGCCGATTGTTGGAAAATTTTCCGTAGTTGGCGGTTCGTTTGGCTCTTTCTTATCCTCTAATCATTTTTTCACCGCCAAAATGTCGGCAATGTCTTCATTGATAGGAATTTTTTCCGCAAAAGGCTCTTGGTAAATATTTCTCCAATATAAAGAAGTAGTTTTAATACTTCTATGTCCCAACTGCTTTTGTAATAGTGGCAATGGCATGCCACTTTCAGCATGATAAGTAGTAAAACTTCGCCGTAGAGTGTGGGGGGTTAATTCTATATTTCCATTGATTTCTAATTCTCGCTTAATTTTTTTTAAGAAATGGTAAAAATTGAAGCGATTAGTCTGATTAGGTTGTCAATTGAGTTTTTTTAATTCTCGGATGACTTGCCTGGTTGACATAAACAAACCGCTCCTTTTTGCCTTTGGTTTTGCTTATACGATATAAGCCCTGTTTATTTTTGGTTGCTAAATCAAAACGGACTGCTTCACTAATTCGCAACCCCGATTTATAACCCAGCAAAAATAAGCAATAGTGGATTTTCCTTTTGCTTTCTTTTTTTCGGTTGGGAACCGACATGATTTTTTTGCTAACTTTTGCTAAAAGTTGCTGATTAGGGAGCATATAACTAATTTTAGCACAATCGCTTAATTGTTCCTTTAATCGCTTAAAGATTTTATTTTTGTAAAAAACTTTTTTGACAAAATTTTTCCACAAATCTGCTCTTTGTTTGCTCTTGCTAAACATACCGGCATAAAATTCTACCAAGTTTTAATCCTTGAAGTTTTTTTTCTTTTTCTTCAATTTAGTTCTTACCTGAATATCTTACACTATGGTCCTTTGGTTAAAAATATTTCTCCCCATTATATAACCCCCTCGGGACCACAGGTCCCCCTCCCCCTTAATTTTTATATAGTTAGTATTGCGACGCACGCGTGAGAGAGGAGCAAAAAGAGCAAAAATGAGATGTATTTACTTATTTGTAATAAGTAAGGGGCAAAATTGAGGCTAAAAAAGCGACACAATTCCCCCTCCGCTCCCTTCGATTACTATAAAATAAAAGATATAGTTGTAATATCCTCTATATACAGTTCCATTTAGGAGATTAAAATTTGCTCGGTTGCTTGAACCAGCCGGCACCAATTCCGGTTCACTGACTTCGGGAATGCCCTGAGCGGTCAGTGGGTTTTTTACTGGTGTGTCCGTGCTTTTTAGTAGTTAACATTCTAACTATTTCAGGCGAAAGCCAACGCAAACTTTATATTTCCTATGAACTGATGAGGTTTTTTGTGCCTTATCAGCCTGGGAAGCATGGAATATCCATGTAAGGATTAATTTCCCAAAGTAAAGATTAAAATTCTCTATTTTCGAAAATTAATTAGTCTCCGACAATAGAATAATCGCAGATTATTCATTTCTCAAATAGAGAGTTATGGTGGACTTTTTGTCAAGCAAAAATATTCTCCTCCCCTTATTAATATTAAATTAAAGAATAAATAAACTAAAAAAGCGAAATGTTTTCTTTCCTTTTTCTGACTTTTTAATTTATTTTCTTTGTTTTTCTTTCAAGAATTAGTTTTTTTGGTATAAGCAACTACTTCTTGGATATTTTGCGAAATTTCCATAAGTTATTTACTCTTTCTAACCAGCCGACATCGGAACTAGGAAATTTCGCTAACTCTAAAACCGACTGGCTAGTTAGAAACAATAAACAACTTTATTATATTATATTTTTTATCTTTTAATCATTCATGATTGCCAATTTGCTCGGCACAGACCACAATTATTCGCTTTGGCACAACATTTAGCACAAACTAAATTAGTATTTCAATGTTTATTTCTTGAATCAACTATTTCTGGTTTAGACTAGGACATTCGCGTTTGTCTGTTTTACAGCAAACGTATAATAGTTATTGGTTGAAGAGTTTGAAATATTTAAGGCCAGAGCAGAATTATATTTAGAAAAAAAATAATAAATTTAGTTATAGCAAATAATAAGAAATAATTTTATAAAATATACTCATGCCCCATGCCCAAACTTGACTAGAAACTGAATACAACACCCAACAAAAAAGAACCCAAACTATCGAGTTAAAAATTGGTAGCAATTTCCTTGGCCAAGAACTAATTGGTTCATTAAATCTCAACGACTTTACCAATTTAAAAAAACTTTATTGTTATAATAATAAATTAACCACTTTAGTTTTAACCAATTGCATTCAGTTAGAAGAACTCTATTGCTATCACAATCAACTTACCAATTTATCTTTACCTAAGCATTGCCCTAATTTAACTAAATTATATTGTGCTAATAACCAATTAACTAATCTTAACTTCTCAATTCTTAATCCCAAAAAATTACAGCATTTAAATATTAGCAACAATAATTTCTCCCCTTCTGATTTATCTATCTTCTCCTCTTTTACTAATTTAGAAATTCTAAAAATAGGCAATGATAATACCAAAAAAATAAAACAAAATATTTATAATCGCTTCCATGGTAGTCTAGAACCCTTAAGAAATCTCATTAAATTACGAGAACTTCATATCTCCAATACCGATCTAAATGAAGTAGATATCGAGCATTTACCCCAAAGTTTAGAAAAAATTGAATACTCTACTGATAAAAGATCTGATTGCAAACTGAGATGAATTGTTCCCCAATTGCATCAGCACCAAGAATTTTTATCCAAATATCCGACTGCTAAAGTAAATCAAGCCAGAACCGCCAACTTTCTTCCTAAGTCCGATTCAAAAAAAATAAATCAGCCATTAGCCAAGCATATGGCCCCTGAACCAGAGAGAATTAATCTAAATTATTCAACCAAAAAAAATAACGAAGAATTATTAAAAGAAATAACAGCCGCTAACAATTTAGCCAAGGAAACTTTTTGGCAACAAACTATCTCTGGTCTAGAAAAGCAAATAAATCTTTTTAGTCAAGAAGAAAATATTGAACCTAAAATTATAAGCTTGGCTTGACAAAAACTAACCGCAATTAAATCAAAGGCCATTCAAGAATTAAATATCGAAAATTACCTACAAGAAATTAGTCAGTTGCAAAAAGATTTTACTAAACTTCAGACTAATTTAACTCAGTTATATGAATTACAAAAGGAGTTAAGTCAATTACAAGTAGAACAACAGATAGAAAGCTTGCCTAAATAATTTGCCAACTGAAAACAAAAAACATATAATTCCCATTCCTTTTAGGAAAATGAAATTATGTAAAATTATAAATATATTGCCTATGGTCAGAATATGGAAGTAACAAATTAGAATAACCTTTAAAAATCAATTGCCACCTAATTTGTTATAAGAGAGTTAATTACCATTTGTGGTGATTGTAAAAAATGTTTTTTTAAACCTATAAATTACAATTCGCAAATAAATATCTAAACCATATGGTAAATTGGCAAGACATACATCAAAATTTTACTCCTGAATTAGAACAAAAATGAATAAAAAAAGGATTTGATTATGAACAGACTGATGAATGAATCAATACTGCTTGTCTAACGCCTTTTGAATTTAAATTAGCAGCCTGATTACGAGATGTAAAAAGTAAAGATGTTGATAATTATCCAGATCAGAAGTTTGCTGACCCCCAGTGAATAAAAGATAATGCTGATTTAGAGAACTTGCGAGCAGAATTTGATGAGCAGAAAGAAGAAAGTGAAGAAGAGTTTAATTCTCATGATGAAGAAGAATATGAAGAAAAAATAAATGCTCAGGATTGACTAGATGAAAAATATCCCGAAGGAGAAAGAGAAAATATCAAAGAATTAAATATTCGTAATAAAAATTTAGAAGGCTTATTATCCCTGAATGGATTTTGTAACCTAAAAAAACTTGATTGTTCTCATAACAAACTTACCTTTCTAAATATAGTTGATAGCAACGACTCTCTAGAAGAGTTAATTGCTAATGATAATCTTTTAAAGCAACTCACTTGGAAATTTGAAGTTCCCACTAACCTGAAAATTTTAAATCTGGCTAATAACAACTGGCATAATAATCTAGGTTTTTGAAATGCTTCTTTTTCGTTTCCTAATCTTCAATTGCTAGAAGCAAGAAATAGTGGCATAAATCACTCGTTAATAGGAGATACTAGTCATGCTAGTGAGGTTTATTTGAATGATGCCAATGATGCGGAAGAATGGATGAAAAGAAATTTTCCAAAAGGGAAAAGAGCAGAAATAAAGGAGTTGGATATCAGTGACAAAAATTTAGAAGGTTCTTTGAATTTAGTAGGTTTTTCTGAACTAAAAATGCTTAATCTATCCAATAACCAAATCACGGAGTTAAAATTAGCAGGTTGTGAAAACTTAGAAAGTTTGGATTGTTCTAATAATAATTTTGAAGAGAAGGATTTATCGTTCTTATCGTCTTTTACTAACTTAGCAAAAATTTATTTAGGAAGTGGTGATCAAGCAAAGATTAAGCAAGGTAAATATAACCGCTTTTTTGGCTCTTTAGAGTACTTAAAAGGTTCAACTAAACTTATTGAACTTAGTATTAGCAACACTAACATAGGTTCTGGTCTAGAATTACTACCAGAGAGTGTTGAAACTTTAAAATGTGAGGTTATATCTGATGAATTTAATTTCCAAGTAAGCAAAATCCATGAACAACTTGCTCCTTGCGACAATGAGATTAAAATTTGAAGAGAATGAAACAGAAGAGGCTTTAGTAGTGAAGAAATTAAACAATGAAAAGAAGCGGGCTTAAAAGCAAATGAATGTGACTTTGCTTCCTATTTAAAAAAACAAAAAAGTTATAATAATATTGCTGAATTAAAAACAGAAAGTCTAGAAAATTTAAGAAAAGAGTTCAATAGTTGAATAAAAATTGCACAAAATTATTTAGATAATTACTCACCAGAAGTTAAAAATAAGATAACTAATTTAGATATTTCCAATAAAAATTTAGAAGGTAACTTAGATTTATCCGACTTTACCAATTTAGAAAAATTAAACTGTTCTTTTAACCAAATAAATAGTTTAAATCTAAGTAATTGTGAAAATTTAAAAGAAATCGATTGTACTTACAATAAATTAACTAACCTAGATTTAACTGGTCTAAATGAATTAGAAAAAGTTAATTGCTGCAACAATTATCTAGAAAGTTTTGATTGTTCCTCTCTAAATCCAGAAAAGTTAACTTTTTTAAATATCACGGCTAATAAACTCCCGGAACAAGATTTAAGTGTTTTTAGTCCATTTATTAATTTAGAATGATTATGAATTGGTAGTAGTGATAAAGATATCCAAGAAGGGTTTTCTGTTAATCAATTTTTTGGTTCCCTAGAACCTTTGAAAAATTTAGGCAAATTAAAGAACTTATATATTGATAATACTGACATCGGTTCAGGTCTAGAATTTCTACCCGAGAGCGTAGAAGAGATTTATTGTTCCAGTAAAGAAAGTTCAAAAAGTAAAGTGGATAAAATAAATAAGTTACTAGAAAAAAAACCAGATTTTACTTTCCAAGGCGGAAAATATATAAAAGTGAAAGATGCCCAACAATGATTAGAAGAAAATTTTCCCAAGGATGGAGTAAGTAATTTGGCTGGTTATGAAGGAAAGTCTAGAGATAAAATCACTAGTCTGTACATTAGTGGAAAATATTTATCAGGAGAGTTAGACCTAAGTGATTTTGCCAATTTAGAAGAGTTAGATTGTAGTAAAAATGAACTAACTAGTTTAGATTTAAGCAAGAATAAAAAGCTTGTTGAGTTGAATTGTGATTTCAATCAACTGGCCGAATTGAAGTTAGGAAAAAAATTAAAAAAGATTAGTTGTAATTTTAATAAACTTACTGAGTTAAATTTGAATGGTTTAACTCAATTGGAAGAATTAGGATGCTGCGATAATCTTTTAGTTGACCTTGATTTTTCTTCTCTTAACTCTGAAAAATTAACTGAGTTAGTTATCGCTGATAATGACTTGACTGAGCAGGACTTAGGTATTTTTAGTCGCTTTATTAATTTGGAAACTTTACTTATTGGTAACAATTTAATAGAGGACTCCTTAGGCATGGAAGAATATGAGTACTCGGATGTAGAAGATGAAGAGAGTAAAATAGATTTGGAGGAGAGTTCAGAAGACGAAAATAACGAAACTGATTCGGAGGGCTCAGTTTCAGAAAATAAGGAAATAATAAAAAATCAAAAATGCAAAATAAAAAATGGTATTTACAATCGTTTTGTTGGTTCCCTAGAACCTTTAAAAAAGTTAACCAAGTTAGAAAATTTGCATATTTCTAACACTGATATTGATCGTGGTTTAGAATACCTTCCCAATAGTGTAGAGGGAGTTGTCTGTTCTACTAAAGGAAGGCCTAATAGCAGAGTAAAATTTATTGCTGCGGGAATGGACAATTATCGAACTAAAAAACTTTTAAATAAACTGTATCCTGACAAGTTTGCTAAAGTGTTGGACGATCTTTATTCAGAAGGATTAAGAGGGCATTTAGATTTAAGTGAATATAAGGATTTAGAGGAGTTAGATTGCTCTGATAATAACTTAGTTAGTATAGATGTAAGTAAAAATACTAGACTTAGAAAACTCAACTTCTCTGACAACAAATTAAAAGAAATCAATTTAGCAACTAATGTTAATTTGGAAGAATTAAATTGCAGTGGTAATAAATTAAAAAAAATATTGGGTATTGAAAAGTGTAGTGAGTTATCTTTTCTAAATGAAGACAGTGAAAAAGATGAATTAGAGGAATTCTTAAGTACGCTTCTAGGTAAAGAAAAGGTAGAAGAACTAGTAAAAAAAATCATAAAAAATAAAGGAAATAAAGAAAAAAGTGCAAAGAGAAAAAAGCAAGAAGGAAGATGAAAAGAAAAAAGGGCTAATCATTGGCTAGAAAAAGAATACCCTGCGGGTGATAAATGTTTAGGAAAATTTGACTGAGAAAACAAAGGCAAAAAAAG
This sequence comes from endosymbiont DhMRE of Dentiscutata heterogama, assembly GCF_002888635.2. Classification (NCBI taxonomy): domain Bacteria; kingdom Bacillati; phylum Mycoplasmatota; class Mollicutes; order Mycoplasmatales; species endosymbiont DhMRE of Dentiscutata heterogama. The sequence goes on along the minus strand of NZ_CGIF01000001.1, from coordinate 45,867 downwards.
AGAGGAAATTAAGGAATTAGATGTTAGTGGCGAGGAATTGACTGGCGAATTAAACCTAGAAGGATTCACTTCATTAAAACACTTAATTTGCCGTGATAACCGGCTAACGGGTATTAATTTAAGTACTTGTAATCAGTTAGAAATTATTGATTGCAGAAAAAATAAGTTAAAAGCGATAACATTTGCTGGGGGAATTAATTTAAAAGAATTTCGTGGCTCTGACAATGAATTTACTAGTCTGGAAAATATTATTAGTCATATAGACCCTGGAAGTTTGACTCACTTTGACATCAACAATAATAACAAAATTTCCTACGGCAAATTAAATAACTTTGCTAAATTTAAAAAACTAAAAAGTCTATTTATTGGTAGGAACGAGAAATACGAAAATAAATTCACTGATTCTTTAGAAGAATTAAAAGGCTTACATGAACTGCTTGAAATTGACATCCGCAATAATGGTATTGAAGTAAAAAATTTTCTAAACGAACTAAAAAAAGCAGGGTCGTGGCTAAAAAATTTGGAGAAAATATATCATGTTGAAAAGAAAGATAAAAAAGATGGAGAAGAATTACAGTCAAAGAATACAACAGTAGGAAAATTAGGGAGACTTGGCAAAGAGGACGAAAAAAACAAGCCATCTAAAGGTGACGAGCAAAAAAGTGATAATAAACATTGTTATGTCAAAGAAAACCAATTTTATGATATTAAAGCTTTGCGGAGGAAAGGGATGTCTGACGATGTCAAAATAAAGGTGATACTGAAAACTCCGCTTTTGTCGGATGGTAAAAAACGTAAGGCAAGTGTATCAAAAGATAATTATGAAACTAGAAAAATAGATTATTATAATGAAGGCAAAGTAATTTATCCTTACGAAGAAGAAACGGGATTTAAATGAGAAATTAGTGAGCAATTATCAACCAGCGATCTACCGCTTAGACTTTGTCATATTAGTGAAAAGGCATTTGAACTCTTCTCATTCAGAAAATACTTTGAGAAAAATGATATAGAGTCAGTTGAGTTAGAAAATAATGGTTCACTAACAATTAGATATGAAGGTGAAGAGAGCAAAGATAAACATGAAGTAAAAAACATTGATAAGAAGAGGCCAGAATTACAAGAAATTAAAGCTTATTTGGAGAAGAATGAAGATCAAAAGTCGCTTAATAGGAAACAAGTAAATGATGCAAAAATCGAAATAAAAAGGAGGGTAGAGTGTGATGATGATGCGAAACACTACGCTATTTTATCTTATTCCTGAGGTGGTAAACATAAAGAAGAAATACCATGAAGTCAAGAAAATGCCGAAAAAAGATTAAGTCCAGGTGGAATAAAATCTTTAGACAAAGCCATTAAGACGCTAAGAGTTCTCAATGAACTTCATTTATTAGAGGAAGATAACATAAAATACCTCTGGATGGATCAATTATGTGTCAATCAAGATAACCCTAAAGAAAAGGGACACGAGGTTTCCAAAATGAGAGATTATTATGGTAATGCTACAGTGACGCTGATAGCCATTCATGCTAAGGCCGGTAAAAAAGACATCAAAAAATTACTAAAATCTTTTGAAAGAGGAGAAAGTGGGCTTATTTATCCTAACGAGATAATTGAAAGCTCCTTGCCTATCTTAGAAAAGATAATGGGTTCAGAGTGATTCTCTCGCTCTTGAACTTTTCAAGAAGGATTTCTGTCCAAGCGAACTATTTTCATGTTTGATGACTTTTTAATTGATGGCAGATTTATGGCTTTGGTTTGAAAACTCAAGCAATTTTCCTCAACTCATTACGAAGAGTGTAGGTGAATGAAAGATTTATGTGGAGAAAAAATAGCTACTCCAGTAGGATGAGTATATTATGAGGGTGAAGATAAAAAAGGATATAGTTTAGGAGACAAAGCCTCTCTTAGATTAACCGAGGCACTCTGAGCAGTAAAAGATAGAGGCAGAGCACTGCCTATCGATGGCATTTATTCAATAATTGGTTTGTTACCTTACAGCGATAAGGTAAAGGTTGATTATGAAAAGGACCCGGAGTCAGTGTTGCGGGAAGTCATGCTTATCGCCTTAAGTCATGGTCATGGTGAGCCTTTGGCTTGAAGTGGTTGAGGTAGCAGAAGATTAGGATTATGCTGAGTGCCATCTATAGATGAAAGTGGGTCAAGTAGTGTGACGGGGGGGATAAAAGTAGATTACGAGTTAGAAAAAGAAGGATTTAGTTTTGATCCCAATGAAGGAATAAGAATTCAAGCTTCAGAATATGTGATAAGCAAAAAAAGTAGTGGTTTGTACGAGGTGGAGATGAGAGAAGCTATGGAAGGTAGTCTTTGAATAAGAGAAGTTTGAATAGAGGTTGAGGGTAGTTTAGCAAAGTTAACTTTATCCGGAACTAAAGAAGGTGTTGAGGCTGTGGATAAAGAAAGGATGCTTATAGTGCCTAACAAAGAGGCATGGAAAAGTGATGTAAAGTTTGCTATATTAGCAGTAAGGGTCGGAAGTGATAAAAAAGAAGAAAAAATAAGAAAGTTAATTGAAGAAATGATTGAGTTGAAAAACACTCCTGAAAAAGCGAAAGAATTACAAAATAAAAAGGATGAGTTAAAAGAATTAGAAAAAACTAATAATCTTCGCCACCGCATAGATTTGGTTAGAATAGAAGAAGGATATAAAAACTTAATAACTAAAGAAAATGGAATTGAAAAACCAAAAGCTGAAGAAAAAACCTTCATAATCGGTCTCGATAACCAACAATACCAAACTCAAATCCAAATCCCACCAAAAAAGTAATCACTATGCCAGCAGCCCAACAATACCTAAACAATAAATACCCCCAAAATAAAGAAAAAATCAAAATAATAGACCTCAGCGGTTGAAATGAAAAAGATTGAACCCCTAAACCTAACTGGGAAAAACTAACCGGAGACTTAGACCTCTCCGATTTTCCTAATTTAGAGAAATTAGATTGCTCTTATAACCAAATCACCTCTTTAAACCTCTCTAATTGTTTCCATCTCACAGAACTCAAATGCTGAGAAAATGAACTAACGGAAATAAAATTTCCTAATTCTCAGTTAAAATTAAAATTACTCTACGCTTGAACTAACCATTTAACCGAAGTAGATTGAAAGACTTTTAATCCCCAAAGTTTAACCAATATTAGTATGAGTAACAATAATTTTCAGTGGCAAGACATATCTCTCTTTAGCCAATTCCTCAACTTAGAAGAACTCTGCCTAGGTAACGATTTAGAGGAAAGATTAACCAATAAAATTTATAATCGTTTTACTGGTTCCGTAAAATCCTTAAAAAATCTCACCAAATTAAAAAAACTCCAAATTGAAGGAACTTATATTGACGACAATCAGTTAGCAGATTTACCAAAAAACTTGCAGGTAATTAGTTGAGGTAAGGAAAACATCATTAGAAGATTAGGACTAAATAAAGAAGAAATTACCGAACTAATGAAAGCTACCCCCACTAACTTTCAAAAAGTTCTTAGAGAAATTATAGCCAATTACACCAAATTAACTGATAAAAAAAGTAAGACAATCAAAGAATTATCTGACGCTATAAATATCAGCAGGCAACTAAAAGAAGGAGAGCCAGAAGACAAACTCATCACTAATTTTCAAAACTTAGAGAAAGAACTTAAAAAATTTAGCGAGATATGGGAAGAAGTGGACAAGGAAGACAAACAAAGTAATACAGTTGCTTCTGTTGTTCCTTTGGAAAGGCTCTTTGTTATCCGCAGCAATCTCAAACAATTTTTAAAAAAATGAAGTGAAGAAAGCAAAGATAAAGAAGGTAAAACCGAACTTAGCAAACTCCAGTCCCCTGAACAGTTCGGCAAATTTAACTATTTAACGGGAGTAGAATATGCTTCTACTGCTACCACAGTAATAGGAGGCGCTTTAACTCTACTAGACTTTTCCACTACTGGAGGAGTGATTACCTTAACAGCTCCCTTAATTGGTGAAGGAGCATCCCAGATAAAGGCTAACTACTATGAGGCCAAAAAAGCCAAATGGGAAGAATTTAAAACTGATGCTGATACTTTTTTAGATAATTATAATGCATTGCTGGGAATACTAAAACAAATTGAAGTGGGCGAGTTAGGAGAAGTAAACCAAGCCTTAAAAGATCTAAAAGATAAAGTTAATCAATTTTTAGAAGAATACGACGATGATGGTAATGAAGAAATAGATGTTGAGGAACTAATCAATGAACGAAAGAAGTTCGCTGAAGAGTTAAATAAAGTAGAGGCAATTGTGCAAGATATGCAAGAATTAGAAGAAAAAGTACTTAGTTATCGGCAAGGTCCTGCTGGCAGGAAAAAACTTGAAGAAGAAAAGAGAATAAAGTCAGAGATTGAAAAATTATCTAAGGAGTTAAAAAATGAACAAGAGCCGGAAGAATTAAAAAATAAATTTAAAGAAAAATTTCTGCAAAGGGAGGTTGTGGAAATTATTCCTCTCGTCTCCTTAGGAGAAAAGCAACAATTTTTAGTTATTAGTCAAAATAGGAAAAATCTGCTTACTTTTTTTAATCCTAACAAAAAGCAATACTCGTTGGACTTAGTTGAATATAAAACCAACAGTTGAATAAAAATGAAAAAGAGTAAAGATTTTCCATGACAGTTTGATTCAGAAGAAGAGGCTAAAAATAAGGCTCAAGAAATTGAACTAGAAAGAAAGGCTATTAGAATACTAAAGGAATTAAGAAAAGAGGATGCAAAAGAAGGGGTTAGTAGTGCAATGGAAGAAGAAAATTTAATTGATAAAATTAAGGTCAAGTTAAGAGAAGAAGAGAAGTTAGAGAATAATAAGACAATTTTATCTCATTCAACTTCTCCCAGAACCTCCTACCAAAAAATAACCACAAGTCTCCAAGACTGATGAACCGACTTTAAATCGAAAATGTGTACTCCCATTCAGAACTGAGATTGCTGAGAATGTTGCCAAGAAAATAAAGATAAACAAACAACCAAAGAAATTGAATCAAAAAATAATTTAGAAACTCAAAAGCGAGGAGAAAGTTCCAAAAAAGTTTCCTTAAACGAGCAAGAAAGTTCTCTCCAAGCCCAAATAGAAATCAATCAAAAATAATATGACTAAAAAAGTATTCTTAGGCGGCACCGCCAACAATTCAATATGACGGGAACAATTAATTCCCTTATTAGACACTAGTAAAATTTCGTACTTTAATCCGGTAGTAGAAGAGTGAAATGAGGAAGCCCAAAAAAGGGAAGAAAAAGAAAAAGTAACTTCTGACTTTCGCTTATACACCATCACCAAAGAAATGCTCGGCTTCTATTCTATTGCGGAAGTAGTAGAAGATAGCAATAAAAGACCTAAAAAGACTATTTTTTGCTATTTAGAAGAAGGTTTTGGTAAACATCAGGTCAAATCTTTACAAGCTACGGCTCGATTAGTAAAAGCTAACGGAAGCCAAGTGTTTACTAGTTTAGAGGAAGTAGCTGAGTATTTGAATAGTGAGCAGGAGGCAAGGGTAGAAGTTCCAAGGAAATGTCCCCCTTGTCAAATAATTTAAATTTTTCTTATTTAACATAACATCTTAAACAATAATCAAACTAAATATGGTAAACGCCCAAATCTGGCTAGAAAGCCAAAGAAAATATGATACTAAAGAAAAACGAGAACAAGTTACTGAATTAGATATTAGTAACAAAAATTTAGAGGGAGAGTTAGATTTAAGTGATTTTATTAACTTAGAAGTATTAATTTGTAATAGCAATAACTTAACTTCTTTAAATATCAGTAAACAAACTAAATTAGAAAGTTTAACTATTTCTAAAAATAGTTTTCCATCACAAAATCCAACTTGGCTTAGTCACCTAGCTAATTTAAAGGAACTTTATCTAAGACAAAATAATTTTAATGGCTCTTTGGAATTCATCCAAAATATGACTAATTTAGAAGTGCTTGATATTGGTAATACTAATATAGAGTACGACTTAAAATATTTACCACCTAACTTAAAATGAGTTAATCGCGACGAAAAAGTGGAAGAAGAATTGATTGTTTGCGGAAACAACTTGTCTGTTTGGCGAGAATCTCACTCGGAACTGGTGGAAAAAAAGGCAATCAGCAATGTTTCAAAAGATTCCTTAGAAATAGTAACCACCACTCCGGAATATTTAAAAAGCGAGTTAAATAAAGAAACCTTCCCAGCTCTGACCGATTTAAACTACTCTATCTTTACTTTCCGCGATCCTCGGCCATTTAGTTGAGAAAAATCATCTGAAATCCAACCCACAACTGCGGAACAATTGCCCCTCCGACTTTATAATCTAAAGGAAAAAAAAGTAGAAGAAACAAAAAATAGAAGTGATCTGCAAGATTATGCCATTCTCTCTTATGTTTGAGGAACCGATTGGGAGAATAAAAGTGAGTTAACTGTACTAAAAAGTGATGGTCAATCTTATCAAGTAAAATTGACTAAATTAGGCCGCAAAGCTGCACAGAAAGCTACCCAAACTTTAGGTCTGATTAATCAAAACCAGGCCAGTCTACATCACATTTGAATCGATAATTATTGTATTAATCAAGGAGATTCTCAAGAAAAAGGTCAAGAAGTTAAAAAGCAAAAGATCTATTATAATAATTCTACAGTGACTTTAATCGCTGTCAATGCCAAAATTGATGCAAAAGTGGATAAAGAAAATAAATTTCAATTTGCTAAACATATTATTTCAAAAATAGTTAATTCAAGTTGGTTCACTCGTTCCTGGACCTTTCAAGAGGGGTTGCTTTCTAAGCAAACTATTTTCATGTTTGACGATGGTTTAGTAGATGGACGGATATTGGCTAATATTTGAGGAGGCACTCAGCAAAAAAGTTCTTGAGATAATTCGTGGATCCAGTTAAACAATAAAATATTTGTCACCCCGCTCGGCTGAGGTCATGATGTGCAAAGAGAAAAAAATATTAGTCTCAGATTAAGCCAAGCTCTTGATGCTATCAAACACCGTAAGCAAACAGTGGCTCTGGACGGTATTTACTCTATCTTAGGTTTGCTGCCCTATGGTGATAAAATAAGAGTTAAGTATAAAGAAATGGACCATAAATATGCTGAGGAAGAATTGGAGGAGGCTCTGCTAGATATGATGAAAGTGGCTATTCAAGAAGGATTTCCTAATGAGCCTTTGATTTGAATAGGAGAACGCCGCAATGAACCAGAATTATGATGAATACCAAGAATACAAACGGATGGCACTACTAGTGTGGAAGGATGTGGTGGAGTGGCAGCCCAGTTCGAAGATTTAAAGATAACTCCTCAGGGATTGGAATTTACCGGCAAAAGGGAAAAATGAGATTGAAATAAGCAATACATTACACTAACTGCTGATTATAAAAAAACAGTAAAAAGTGATAAAAAATTTTATATTTTAGTGCCTACTGAGGAAAATAAACATTTGCCCATTAAAATTACTTACTCTGATAACCCGATAACTACTTTCCGAGATGAATCCAAAATGTTCATTGACATGGTTAATAAGAAATTAATCGAAGGAGAGACAGCAATCCAGGAATACAAAGCACAAATAGAAATCCCTCCTAAAACTGGGCAGAATTAGGCTGGAGAAAGATTGGTAATGAGGAATTTTTAGTTTTTTATTAAAATATTACGAAGGTATGAAAGACAGAAAGAAAAAACTAGGTAGTGGAAAGAAAAAGAATCTTAAAAGTAACCCCAGCTCTCTAATTCTAATCAAAACCAACCAGCAAGAAAAAGTAAAAAAAATTTTAGAAAGAGAAAAGGTTGATTATGAAATTTATAGACCAGAAGCCAATTTAAAAGCCAAATCTTCCCCCAAAAGCAGAAATATTAAAGAATTAATAAATTCTCTGGATCGAGCTCGCATAAAGTATTTAGTAATAAATAAGTAGTTAGATGTATTTTTGAGATGAAAAAAAGCAAAAACTAGTAAAAAATTGTCCTAGTTGTAAGTCAACATTTATCCCTAATCAAGGAGCCAACTGTCCTTTTGCTTGCTCGGCTCGAAAATTAGAAAGCCAACATAAGGAAATAGCAAAAAAAATGATTTCTTATTGCTTCCCTAGAAAAAGAGCAAAAGTTATTTTTCCTACTAACACCCCTCTTTTGTCGAACAACTGAAAATGAGGTTGGACCGACGGCATTAAGCAAATAATTTATATTCCTTGATATACTTTAAGAAGCAAAAAAGAGTTCTTTGAGACTAACCCACACGAAGTCGGACATATCACGGCTTTTGAAAAAAAGTTTGCTTTGACAGAAAGAAAAATAATTAAGAAAATGTATGATTTGCGAGATAAGTATGAAGTTTTTTTAATTGAGGAGTACGAACTAATAAATTACTATGAAGAACACCAGAAAATAATCAGTAAATACCGACAATGAGAAGGACATGATTATAATCCTTGATATTTAGAATATTTAGCATTTCATAAAAAATTAATTAATTCTCCTTTTAAGAAGTATGCTTACGGCAGGATGGAGCCGAATAAATATGGATTTAATGAAAAGGGGGAAGGGAAATATAAACCTCGAGGAAGAAAATTATCTGAATCAGGCAATCAGTAAAAATTGGCTTTGCACTTTAAAACTGCAATAATTATTTCTGACTAGTATTGATTTCAACTTGGTTCTGCTGCAGACTGTTTAATTGCTCTTTTAAGTGGGTATTTTCTTGTTCTAATTCTTCTATTTTATTTTCCCGTGCTTGTTGGTATTCCACACTTTTATCTTGAAATTTCTTAAATTCTTCTTTTTCAGCTTGCAGTTGCTCTTCTAGTTGCGTTTTTTCCTCTCTAGTTTTCTTTAATTGCTTGCGTAAAGCCGCTATTACCAAATTAGGATTAGCCTGTTGTCAGGCTTGTACGCTATCATTATAGGGTTCTAATTGTTCGTAGATATCTTTGACTTTACTGTTTTCTTCTGCTAAGCAATAAACGATAACAGCATCATTCAAATATTCTAAACCGTTATCAATATCGGTGCTATTAATTTCTAAAAGTTCTAGTTTAGTTAATTCGGCTAGTGGTTCTAAGGAACCATGGAAACGGTTATAAGAATCTTGGCGGATTAAGTTTTTACCATAATTTCCAGCACTTATTTCTTTTAAGTTGGTGTTTCTATAGTTACCAATACTTAGTTCTTTTAAGTTCACTAAATCTTTGAACAGGGATAAATCTTGCTCCGGAAAATTATTGTTGCCGAGATACAATTTTTCTAGTTTTTTCGCCTTTAAAGGTAGTTCTATTTTTGTGAGTAAATTATTAGAACAATCAACAACTTTCAGATTAGGGCAGTTAATTAGATTTAAATCAGTTAATTTATTGTTGTAACAACGAAATTCTGCTAGTTGAGGGCAATTAATTATTTCTATACTATTGAGTTCACTTTTGACTCAGCGAAAGGTGGTTAAATTGGGTAAGTTGCTTAGAATTAATTTTTGGATGTTTTTAATGGAGTCGCTTTCTATTTTTTTTAAGTTAGGATAATCACTGATTGTTAATTGGATAACTGGGGTAATGTCTTTATTTTTTTGGGTGTTTAAATTGATTTCGGTTACAATTTCTTTATTGGAGTTAGTTTCCTCTAATCATTGTTGGATAGTGGTCATAATATATTATTTTAGCATAGTTACCATAACATTGGTGGGAAGAAAAAAAGGGAGTTAACCGCCAATTGCCCTTTACGAGCAAATTGTTTTGGATTTTCCAGTTAATAAGAAAGTTTTGGAGAAGAGGAGGGATGACAATTTGGAGGTTAGAGTTTAGTATTTTACAACAGCGAATATTTTAATTTACCAAAATGCTTTTTTTATAATTCATGACAAACCTAGCCAAAGAATAGTGATAAAAACAAGTCCCAGTATTAGAGACCAAACTCAACCAAGCCTTCATTTAGAATGGAGATGGATGGCCGAAAGAATTCCGCCAGCCATAAAAAATCCTCCTTTTAATTTTTCCTATTTCTCTCTTATTCATAATTAATTTTTCTCCTTTTACCTAATAAATAACCAATCATCACGGCCACAATTCCAAAAACAACCAATCCGCCCACCAAAAGTGGGACATTATTGCCGGACCGCTTATTATCCTCCGTTTTAACAGGTGAACCACCCTGTTGAATAAGCGTCTGTAAATATTGAGCGTTTTGTTGCTGTTGTTGATTCCCTTGGCTGGCTAATTTTTGAGCATATTCCAGCAAGTCCATCAATATTGATTGTTCCTTTATAAGAATTAATTCTGATTTTTTTATCTTTTATCCCTTTTACCAACTTTCCAAAATGCTCGTTGCTTAAATTATCCAAATTTTTCGTTTTTAGAGGTTTACCGCTTAAATTAATTTTCTCTAATTTAGGAAAATTATTGAATAATCAAGCAAAATCCACCTCCCCTATCTCATTCCCAAACAAATTAAGTGATTTTAATTTCGCTTTTTGGGACAAATTGGCTAATCAGTCTAAATTTTTAAGTTTATTTTTGGAAGCATTAATACTTTCTAAATCATTATTTTGGCTTAAATTCAAACTAGTAAGTTCATTTTCCGAGCAATTTAATCATTTTAATTTAGTGAATTCAGTCAAATATAATTCTCCTTCCAATTCCTCGTGCGTTATATTAAAAGAGAGTTTTTTTTCTTTATTTTTTAGTTGATTGATGAATTGTTGGGCGTTTACCATGTTATATTTCTAATTTTAAGGTTTTGCTTTATAACTTGGCCTTTATTTTCTCGGTTAATTCTAAAAACTTTTTTAATATTTCCTCTATTTCGGTCATTTGTTTGGGGGTTAATTCACCGCCTTTTTCTCTTAATTTAGCCTTGTCAATTACTCTTATTTGGTCGATCATGACTTTACTTTCTCTATTTTTGGGGTCGTTAATTACTACTTTTCCCAAAAATAATTCAAAAATTCTAATATTTTTTACTTTGCTAGATAATGGTAAACTGGCTATGCGAGAGGATTTTTCGTTATAAAAATTGTTAGAGATAACCACTATGGGTCGCTTTTTGCCGTTTATTTCGGTTCCGCTGGATTTGTTTTCCCCTTCTAATTCACTAAAATCTACTCAATAGATTTGTCCTCGTTTATAATTATTCGTCATTTATTTTGCTGGTTACTTTGTCTCACTCTTTTAATTCCTGTTCTCGCTCTTTATCTTGGCTGGCTAAATAAGCATCGTGGCGTCAAATTTCCTCCTCGCTTATACTGATTGTGTCTTTATAAACAATTTCGTAATCAGTATTATTTTGGTCGAGCAGAGCCTTTATTTTCTGGCTTTCACTGGTTTTTATTAGTAATATTTCTCTCATAATAATTATTTTTATTCTTTTTCCTCCTTTTTTTGTAATATTCTCTCTGTTTTTTAGTCATTTTTTTGCCCGGTCTTTGTTGTCAGCTATAATGGGTTGGGGAGAAGTTTCGCACATGTTGATGGCATTTTTGTTCTAATTTGGTTCTTTTAGGTTTTTTTCGGACTAATCCAACCAATAATTTTAATGGTAGTTTTAAGCCTTTTAGAACGGCCAAGAACATATTAAGCAATTATTTCTCCTTCTCTAAAAGCATACAAACTAATTACTTTGTTATTCCCCCGTTCGTTGGTTTTAAATTCTAATTCTACTTCACAAATATTTTGATAATCAGTAATTAAGTCCTCCCAGCCACTTTTTACTGCTCCTGAGAAGCAAAAATAAGCGTTATCGGTGTCTTTATCTACTATTAAATAGTAAGTTTTTTTGTTTGTGTCTTGTTTTTGTTGGATGGTTATGTTTTTTAAATTTAGTGTTGGCATATGATTATTTTTGTTGTCATTTTTTTTCTGAATATTAGAAAATTTTTCTAAAAATTGAGGTTTTTGAATTAATTAATATGTAAAATATAATTAAAGAGACATAAAAGTATATGAAACAGAAATATCATGGTAAACACACAAACAAAACTAGTTCTCTATATTTGGGAACATCCAGTCCAGCGACAATAGTCGCGACAAAAGAAGTTAGAAATTTAAAAAACCAATCACGACAATAAAGTAAGTTTACTGCTTGCTGGATTGCCTTATAAAGAAGCAGTTGGCTAATGCTGTTAAAATTAGCAAATAAGAAATTAAATAAATATTTAAAAAAAGTTAAAAATATGGTTAAAGAAAATCTTATACCAGCAACCGAAATAGTTGCGGAATTAAAAGACGAATATAAAGTTCCTAGTTATGAGGAATTTTTAAAGAATTATAAGAGTGATAGCAATCTTAATTATAATGATTTAAGTGGTGGCGAGGTTTGAGAAAGTGAGGGGTATGGTCCTTGTGTTTATAAAAAGTCTCATTGTAAATGTAGTTGTCCAAGAAGTGATTGTAATTGTGAAGATGGCGAAAGATACATAAAACTCTATATGCCTTGTCCTGCGGATGGTTGTGGAAATACATCTCGTTCTAATTGAGTTCATTCGACAGATAGTTGTTATATATGAATATCTAATCATGCTAATATTAGATGTGAAAAGTCATATTGCACTACTAATCTTATGAGTAATTGACGATTTAAATGTTCTAATCATTCATTTCATAAAGGAGAATACTCACGAGCATCTTTTTCAACATGGACAGATGTTGTGACTACTGCTGGCAAATTATGAGGCGATGATGATTTAATTCTTGACTTATTAATATGATTAAGAAAACCTGAAAATAAGAGAAAATTTTAGTAAATTATGCCAAAAGATATAAATAATGAATACGGATATAATCCGCAACAAGACGAAAATGAAAGTCAACAAAAAATTTTAATGCAAGAGTCAATCACTTTGTCTGCTCACGAAAGAAAAACAGTTCATAATATCTTTAACACAACGATGGAATATTTAGAAAAATATGTTGAAATAGCAGGTTATTATTCTGATTGAGATGCCAGAAAGCAAATTCAAGATAATGGTGTTATAAGAAAAGACATTGTTGGCAAGCCAGAAAAAGCAGAAAAATCTTTATCTGTTACGTTATTTGGACTTAGACAAGTTTTAGAAGATAATCCAAAATTTCTTCATGATGAATTAAAAGATGAATTTTATCGATGAATTAGTGCTACGAGAATTGATGTTAATAATTGTCCGGAAAGATTAAAACTTATTTTGTTTGGATTTAATGAAATACTAGAAGGAAATGGGGAAAAAATTATGGAAGATGTAATGAATAGAAAGGAAGTTTTGGATGTTAATTCTCCTGATTATGCTGAACGACTGAATAATTTTTATGCTGCTATTCAAATTCCTTTGGATAAAGGAAGAGAACAAGAAAGATTACTTAAAAATAAAACTCATAAAGATATAAAAATTGAAAGTAAATTTAGTAGTGGTAATGAGGAACAAGGCAAAAAGATTTTTGACCAGATTTCTGGAATAGTTGCTAATAGTTATAAAAATTTTCATCACTTTATCCAAAAAGACCAACAATCAGCAAGTTCCGGTGATGGTGGTACTCCACCAGGCAGTCTCCTCTCGGATAAAGTCGATAAAATTACTACTGAAATTGACAATTTTGGCAGAGCGAAAAAGCAAGAAATTATGCTTATTCGTCAAGGTACTCGGCTAAATGATTTCAAAGAAGGAAAATTAAACTTTAATAACAATCCAGTCTACAAGTGAAATTCCTTTAAAGTCCAACAGAAGTTTGAGATAAAAAATACCTTATCTGAAAATAGAGTTTATTTAGACAAGACTTATTTAACTGATGATGAAATTAGTTTTGTAATTAAAGAATTTGCGGATAATCCAAGCGTTTGGAGAATTGAACCAATAAAAGGAAATGAATATCTTATTCATAGTTCCGCACGAGGAAATAATAATCGTGAAATCGGAACTTTGATACATAGCAAAGAGAAATTTAGTGAAGCAGAGTGAGCGGAAGTCAAGGAGACATTAGAATTAAATAAGCAATATGGAATAGCATTGAGAAAGTTGAAGGGTGAAATATCTCCTGAATACGGAGAAACTCGTGAAGGACTAGAAATTTGAGCGAAAGAGTTAGAAAAAAAGTTATTGATTAATAACATTAGAAAGAATGCAGATGAATGAGAAATTAGAGAAGAAGTGATAACCTTGGACTTTGATGGAGGAGAAAAAGGTAAAGTTCTTATTCGTAAAACAGTTCAGATAAGTGTTGATGAGGATTATGACTTAACCGGAGGATTAATAAATCTGTCTAATAAATTTTACCGAAAAGATTATTTTGATGATAAAGAGTTAGCCGAAATTAATGATGCCTTAAAGATTAATGATGAAGATCGTCAAATAATTGAAACTATAAAAAGTGATGTAAATAGTTGAGAGATTAAGTTAATTAACGGTAATAATTGGCTCGTCCACAAGCAAGCCCAAAAACCGTATGTTGAAAGTGAAATAGGACAATTTTTACATCCCTATCAAAGATTTACTAACGAGGAATGAACTGAAATTGAAACTGCTTTAAATAATTGTCAATCATGAGTTTCCTGGGCGACTTCCAGTATCTTGCCTACTAATTATGGTAATGAGAAAAATTATAGTTTAAAAGGAGTAGAAAATGCTACTCATACCCAACCTGATAATAAAATCAGCACCGGTAGATTCCTCGGTATTTTAGGAATAATTACTATTCTAATTATCGGAGGTGTAGTGGTGGTAAAAAAAAGATTATTTAGAAAAGTGTTAAAAAGTAAGTAGTTAAATAGGGGAGTGTAAAGTTGCTCCCCTAATTTATCAAATTATCAAAAAAAAACTCTCACTTTTGTGAAAAAAATACGAAAAAAGAAATTAATTAATTAGATAATAAAACTATGCCAAAAAATACATATCTAATAGAAAATTACAAAAAAGAGAACAAATTAAAGAAATAAATACAGAAATTCCCTCTTATGAGGAATTTGTAAAGTCTTACAAAATAAACAATTAAATTACGATGATCTAGTTAATGAGGATTTAGGAACAATAAAGGGTTACGGTCCCTGTAATTGGAGTAATCCGCGATGTAGTTGTCAATATGGAGAAAATTGGGTTGATTTAAGAGGACCTTGCCCTACCGTTGGTTGTAATAATAGAATTACTTCTAATTTAACTCATACAGTAGGATGCGGGGGTCAATTAGAAATATCTAATAAAGTTCGTATTCAATGTAAGGGTTGTGGTTCAGTTGATAACATGCAAAATTGAAGAATTGCCTGCTCTAACCGTTCCTTTCATGGGGGGGAGTATCATTCTACAAGTTCTAGTGAGTGAATGGATTTTTTGACTATTGTTGCTAAGACATTGAATAATGATGATTTAGTGCTTGACTTGCTTATGTATTTGAGAAATCACGCTAATAGGTGATAAGTTTATCTATAAAAAAACAAAAACAAGGAGCCTCAAAAACCCCCCCTATTTTTACAATTATTACTAAAATGAAAAACACATATTTACCAAAAACCGAAGAAATTAAATATTTAGAACAAAATTCAGTCGAAACCGAAATAAAACAAAAAATATCCGACAGTTATAATTTTGAGTTTGACAATTACACTGATATAAGCAGTCCCAAAATCTACGGACCAATGTATCAGGCTTCGGCAGAAAGAAGTATAAATGAAAGATTCACACCTTTAAAAATACGGTGTTTAGGGTCTAATTGTAGTAATACAACGGCTTTCGATTGGCATCATGCCAATTGTGGTGGTAATTTTCAGATATCCAATCAGGCTCGTCTTAAATGTAATGGTTGCTCGCTAATTGAGGACATAAAAAACTTTTCTTTTAAATGTTCTAATCATGGCGGAAGTTATATGCCAACGAGTCAAATTGATATCGGTGCTTTTAAAAGGGCTTTGTTTAGTTCTTTAAGTGAAGGAAAAATGAATGAGGAAATAACTATGGAATTAATTCAGTATTTAAACAGTAATTATTAGTTCCTAAAAATTCTATCTCTTTTGTTACTTATCAGATTAAATTAAAATAAACCTAAAATTATAACATGCTTAAATCTACTATCGCAAAACTTCCCATTCTCTTCCTGACAAGGCAAAGGACATTCATCCAGCAAAAAATCAAAAGAAAATTAACAATTACCCCTCATCTCTTACAAGAAAAGAAAAAACCAAATAGTTCCAATTTTGAGAAAAAAATCGAGAATAAAAGAAAAACCTTTCAAGAAGCCAAAAAGAAAATTTATTACAAATTTCTCTGTAAATGCGGAGTAGGATTTAATGATTTTCCAGAATTCTTGGAACATGTAAAAACTTCACACCAAATCAAAAACTTGAACTGACAAGAAATTTTGACCAAAAAGAATGGCTGGGAACGAGGGATTAAATTCTATTGAAGTTTGTCCTGTCAATGCGGGCATAAATTTTCTTCTTCCTTATGTAATGCTGATTTGAAAGTCAAAGAAGAACAAGTAGAAATATTAAAAAAATATCGTCTACAATGCTTAAAATGTAAAAAATATGCTAAGTTTGATGTGGAAACACTACTAGACAAGTTTCTAGAAGAAAGATTTAAACAGAAATTAATTTACAATTTTTATAAAAAAGAGTTTGATAAATTTGAGAATGAAAGGGATGGTAAAAAAATGTTAGAAGGTCATATAGAAGAACTTTGTGAAAAATGTAAATTATTGGGTAGACATTGTGGTAGTGGATTAGATCAGCAAGAACAGGTTAGCCAGATCGGTTATGTTCCACCATTTAGGAAGTGGTAAAATTGCTGGGTTTTGGTTTTTTTTTTTGTTAAATTTGAGGTAGCCAAAAGAGCGTTAAAACAAATAATAGAGAAAGTCACGAAAACTTTTCTTTTTTTGATAAAAACATACTACTCCCCCAAATTAAGCGTTATTTTTAAGGCTTTTTTGACTTTTTTCATTATTTCGGGACTGACTACTCCAAGGCGTTGCTTATCAACCAACCTCAACTTTTTATTAATCGTATGGAGATAATTACAGCAAATTTTACTAGGTCCTTTTAAGCCATTTTCCGGAGTAGCCTCAATAAAAATTTCAAACATTCGAATCCGCTCCATTTCGTCCATGCTTAATCCTGCTACTACTACATTTTTATCAAATTGGTTCTGTGTATCATTGCTGACTACTAAACAAGGGCGATAAGTTTTAGAAAATTCTTTCAGTTTATCAAATTTTACTAGCCAAATTTCACCCTCTTTGGGGAATTCTTGGTTATTAATTTTCTCAGGCATCATTTAAAGTTTCGTCTCAAATTTCATCCTCGGCTTGTCTTTTTTTGCTACTGGCTATGGATTGATAATCAGCGATAAGTTTTTGTTGAAATTCCTGCTTTTCTTGCTGCTTCTCTCGTTGAATCTTTTCCTCCACCGCTTCATTGACAAAGCGACTAATTTTTGAACCCGCCACTTGCCGTAATTTATCATAAGTTTTTTCTGAAAAATAGATATTAGCATTTTTACCAGTCATAATATTATATTTTTATATTTTATTTCTTGCTTAACTAAGTAAGAACGAAATTGCATTATTCATAATAGAAAATAGGGATTAAAAAAAAAGAACCAAAAAAAATTTCCCAATTCTGCCAAATTTCCACCTCTAGCAACGCAAAAAAAGCCAACAAACCCCCCCCTTTTTTTTGGCTGAAATATGGTAAATACACTTTTATTCTAAAAACAAACTTTTTAATTAAAGGTCAAAAAGGTTATTAAAATAAGGCTGAAAAAGGTCAGTTGAAAAGGCAAAAAGTGGACAAATTTTCTTTGCAACTTTCTTTTATATCTCCATAGGCGGTGGTAAATCATATAAAATACCTTATATAACCACTATATTTAATTAATTACATAGGAAATATAGGACTTAAAGAAAATGGAGTGAAATTGAAAAGAGTTTAAAAAGAAAAGGCACCAATTTAGGAGTTATTATTGTGCTGGATGTAGACAGAGGAAACCTTGCCAATTATTAACTGACTGAGATAGTGAGTGAAAGAGTTATTGTTGCTGGTGCTATTATGAGAGAAAGCAAACCAGAGCCAAGGACTATTCTGACTACCAGCAATTTTATCAGCAAAAGGTTAAGGAAAGGCAAGACCAAATTAAGCAATACCAATTATTAAGGAATTATCCAGGATGTCCGAAATGTGGTAGTAAAGAGGTTGACGCCTATTCCTTATATGAAAATAATCGGTTAGTATGTCAACCTTGCCGCATGAAAAAAGAGGGTGGTGCTTCGGGTGCGATTAGTTTTTTAGAGAAACAAAACTGGTATAAAAAGCGACAGGGGATTGATTTGACTGAATGATTAACCAAGTTTCAGTGCTTACCGGTAAATTATAAGTGTGCCGGTGAATGGTTAAAAGATAAGGAGCATTTAAAGAAGTGCGATTGCTTGGAGCAGGAAGCGAAAGAACACTATTTACTAGTAAATGACAATTTAAAGAGATGACAAGAGAAATTAAAAAAATGTGCTTGTGAAAAGAGTGAAAAAATAAGGGTGGATAGTGACCATTTTGCGAGTTGTGAAGGCTGTCAGGGATATATTTCTGTCGCCAGTAAAAAAAGGGTGATTAGGAATAGGAATGACCCGAGGTTTTGAGGATTGAGTGTGGTGGAGAAAGTGTTGTGCGGAAGTTGTTTGGAAGAGAAAAAGACAGGAATGAAACCATTACGGAGAGCCAAATTTAATGAATATAGGAGATTGGGGAGGTTGTAGAAAAGCATTTTGGTAAATAAAAAATATTCGCTGGCTGTAAAATACTAAACTCCCACTTCCAAATCTTCACTCCTCCTTGTCAACACTTCCTTACTCACTGGAAAATCCAAAACAATTTGCTCGTAAAGGGCAATTGGCTTCGTCTCTTTACCTTTTTCTTTGAGTTCAATAATTCCACAATTGGCTAACACTTGGCAATCCCGTCAAACATTAGTATAATCCCGGTGTAATAATTGGGCTAATTCATGAATATTGGCTGGTTGATATGATTTTATGCTCGCAAAAACTTTTAAACGAGCCTTGCTAATTATGCGGTGAATGGTTGATAAATCATTTGCCATCATAACATTTTCCGGTTGAATATACTTTTTGCCCTGAATGGCCTCTTTAAACTCGCTAAACATTTGTTTAGGAGAGAAATGAGGGTCATATTTAAAAATAAAAGTCTTTTGCTTACTAATTTTATTATTCATAATTAAAATAGCCAAATTTCTGATAAACCATTTGTCAAAACATTTTTTCGGTTTCGGCTAATGATTTTCAATTAAAAAATTCTTGGTGATCGTCAATATGATAACGCGGTGGTTTCTGGTCGTGGTTATCAAATAGAATCCGTTCTTTTTTGTTAAATAAGTTAAGGACGATTCAACTCAATCTATATCCTTGCGGGAAGTCTGCTGTTTTAACATTAGGGAACTGTCAAAGTTTCATTTTCAAACCTACTAAATAGCCTTTCTCAGTTAGGAATGTTCCCTTGCGGTTATAGACCAGATAATCATCGGTCGCTTTTATCATATATGGTAATTTTAGTAAGGTTTTGCGAAAGTAGTGTAAAAACTAATAATATGACGTTAAATATCTACAATTCATTATACAAAAACAGACAAAGTGACTAAGCCAAAGAGAATGAGATGAGTTGACCAAGGAACAGAAAAAAAACACTGGATGAATAATTTTTGAATCACTACCAAAAAAGGCACAAGAACTAATTCTCTGGCACAGAGACATCTACTATCCTAATTACCACGAAATAATAGGGAATATGGCTAGGGCCTTTTATGGAAAAAAATGGGAAAACTCCGGCAAAGAGGGAAAGAAAGAACTCAATAGTTATATGTGAGAAGAATTCTGTAATGAACCCGAACACCAATTATTAGGTTATATCCCCAGTTGACAAAAAATATTTAACCAAGAAGAACAAGACAGATTATTTTTACTGATAAATGGAAAATGAACTTTGCTTAAAGGATTTAGCGGCGGAAAAATAAAATATGAATATCAAAAAGAATTAAAAAACTTCCTTCTAAGGTTAGAGAATTACAAAGAGGAAGCACGAACTAATTATCATAATTTCTTACTTTACAATGATATAAACGAAGATGCCAAAGAAAAGAGATATCAAAAAGCAGAAAAACGAGAAAAAAGGTTTAAAGAATTTTGAAACAATATTTTCGATAACTTAGATAAAGAAATCAGCAAAGAGCCATTTTTTAATAAATAATTACTATATGCTTGAAAAAAAACTCTTATCAAAAACATTATAGAGTGCTGAAAAGAACAGCAAAAATTGAAAAAACTGTTAGAAAAATTCAGCCGACAGAAACAACTGAGAACTAAATTCTAATTATTTTCTTTCAGAGGAACTTCTATTTGGGCTTGAAGAGCATTTTCTGACTGGTCTTCTTGAAGATTAAGTTTATCCAAAGTTAGTTCCAAAATACCAGAATCTTGACATTCTTTCGTCTTTAGACTTTCAGTAATTTCCTTAGTGTTTATCGGTTTGCTAGCAATAATGGCTGTGGAATGGATTTGGTAAGGAGTGTTTTGGGAGAAAGTGTTGTATTTTTCTTCTTTTTCTTTAACTTGCTGAGTAAACTCAATATCATTTCCTTGATTCCAATGGTATAAATCATAAGTTAAATTCGTGGAATTAGGTCTTTCTTTTGGATTATCATTTCAACATTTCTTAATCAAATCCTTTAGTAATTGAGGTATTTGCAAACTGTCAATATTAGGTCGTAATGGTTTTTCTTTATTACATACCCTTAAAGCCAAGTCTAAATTATCCATCTCGGTATAAGGATAAGCATTAGCCAAGAGTTCGTAAGCAATTATTCCAAAAGAATAAATATCGGATGCTTGCGTATAGGATTTTCCCTGTAAAACTTCCGGAGCTATATAAGGGGGAATCCCAAAAATTTTTCCTTCCTCTCTCTGGAAACTAACTGGTCGGCTGAATCCTAGATCAGTAATATATCCAGAAAAAAGCTTTTCGCCTCTTTCGATTCAAGGATCATTTAATATATTCCCACTATGAAAATCTCCATGGATTAAATTTTGCTTATGAATAATTCTTAACGCGTTAGCAAGAGAAAATAAACCATGAATTTTATCCCCCAAAGTTAATTTACTATTATTATTTTTTAAATAATTTCTGTGGTTATCCCCTTCCTTATATTCCATCACCATCACGTAATTCTTAGTGTTGGAGTCTTGAGAAATACCGTAGCATCTTACAATTCCAACCTCACCATCAACTAACTTAGTATTAGCAATTTCAGTTAAGAAGTCTAGGGTGATGTTTTGGGATTCAGTAAGAGATTTGAGAGCAACCATTCTATCATCGCCATCTTTCCACTTTCATTTAGCCTTATAAACTTTGCCAAAACCACCTTCGGCTAGATATTCTACATTAGTAAATTCTTCATAAGGAATTCATGCTAATCTTTCATATTCTTTTCTTTCTTTTTGTTGTTCAATAAACTTTTTCACTACTTCTTGCCCTGTTAAGTTTTTTATATCTTCTTGTCATTCTTGTTCAGCACAAGGTTGGCATCAATTATAACTAGTGTTATTTCGAAAACATTTTTGACACTGACCATACTTATCAATTAAATCTCGATTAGGAAAAGGATTTAACTCAAATCTTAATTCATTATTCTTACAATTAACTTTCTGTAAGTGACGATGACTAATTTCATCAATATCCAATTTTTCTAACTGATTATTTTCACAATTTAATTTCCTTAGTTGAGGGCAGTTGATTATTTTTAGTTTAGTTAATTTTCCTTTTCTAAACGAACTAACATTTATTTTTTGCAAATTAGGAAAGTTTTCAATAACTAATTCTCCCTCAATTCTCTCTGAAAGATGATTTCGTTTGATTTTGATTACAATTTCTTTATTGGGATAATTATTTTGTAGTCATTCTTGGGCGTTTACCATTTTTAGTTTATTCTATAAGTTAATAAAATTCTTATTAGTCAACTACTAGTTTGGTGGTCTAGGAGGAGGAACACTATAACAGACCGTATTATATTCATATGCTTGATCATTAAAATTAAAAAAAACTCTATTATCATATTCATGATATTGAGATCCTAATTCACGTAGATTAATATATAAATAACCACCTTCTTGATGATTGTTTTGACTTGGATCATAATAACAAAAAAGGCGTCAAGTGCCTCCGCTTCTTCCATCTACCGGTACAACTACCTCTAAATCATAGTAAGTATATCATTTTGATCTATTGCATTGATATTGTTGGCATTGATTACAAGGAAATTGTTTATATTCTTTTCGTATAATTTTTAATTTATCCATATTTGTTTTATATTTACTTATTGTTGGGAATCTTTTAATCTATATTATAATTTTCATACATTTTTTACAAACCAGAAAATTATTTTTAATTTCTAAAATCTTTATTTCCCACCTAATGGTCTATTATGTGATAAATAAAAATATAATATAGTTTATAAAATAAACTATTGCTTTTTATAACTAATTTTGAGAGGTTTTTAATAGGGGTTTCGTAGCGGATAGAGTAAAAAAAATATATGGAAGGTCAAAAAAAATTTTCTGGAAAAAACCATCAAGAGGAAAAAAAATTCTCTGAAAAATTACCGGATAATTTGAACCGGAAAAAAATAACCAAAAAAATTTTTTCTCTCAAAGATTTTAAAAAATGAGGTAAATTAGGTGGTAGACCCGCTAAATATGCTAATGATAAAGAAAGATGGCGGGCTTATAGGAGGAGGAAAGCTTTGGCTAGGATAGATAGTGGGGAAGTAGAAGGGATTTTGAATATGACTACGGGGAGGATTAATAGACGAAGAAGGTAATTTTTTTTGGGTTTGGTATAATGAATCTTTTTTATTTACACACCGAAAACAATAAACTAATTACTTGACGACAATTAGACTAACTAAAAAAAGAACAAGTTTTTTCTTTACTTTCTAAGCATAGTTTTATTGAAATAACAGGGTCCTCAGGCAAAGGTAAATCCTGACTTTTAAGTCATCTTTTTAAACATCTAAATGGAGTAAAGTTTACTAATTTTCCTACTCCTCAGTCTACTTACACTCTTAGTAAAGAGACTTTGGAAGTTCATATTTCAGGTAAATGAGGTACACCTCATAAGTTTTATTATTTTATTGATGATTTAGGTGCTTTTGAGAAGTGAGCAGGTAAGGAATTTGGGGAACAAGGCTATTCTGCTCTAACTGATTATATTAGCCAAGCAGGAAAACTAGGTGGAACTTTTATTTGAACTACTAATAGTCCTACTTCCAATACTGTTTTTGCTACTAATAAAAATAAAACTTGAAAAGTTTTGACTTACGTTAGTTTTATGGATAAAAGTCTCTTATTCGTCCAAGCCAATGATAGCTGATATAATCTATTACCCACAATAATTCCCATAGATAATAAAGAAATAACAAGTTTTTATGACCCTCATTGAAATATACCCAAAGATTATCAGGAGAATTGACTTAAGTATATTTTTGAGGAGAAATTGAAAGCGGAGGAGGCTGGGGAGATATTAAGGGTGATTGAGGAGAGTGGTATGGAGAGGAGTGAAGAGGAATGATTAAAAAATATGAAATTTAATCGTAATCTTTTACTGCAATACTTACAAGAAAGGAAAAAAGAAGAGAAAGTGGTTCGTAAAAAAAGAGAAAGAATAAAAGATATCAAATCCAACTTAAAAAAATATCAGTTAAAAACAGAAAAGTTAACTCCTCAGGATATTGAAAAGTTTGATAAGGAGGAAAAGGGGAAAAAGAAGAGTAAACCAGTAAAAATTGAGGAAATAGATTTAGACCAAGAGAATCAAGAACCAGAAAAAGAATTAAAAAAAAGACCTAACCAACATAACATTAAATAACGTTAAAATAATATATTATGGAAGTAAAACAAACTTTTAGCATTAGTTTACCAACTCCTTTATACGAGCAATTATTACGAGAAATTGGCAAAGGTAATATCAGCAAATTTGTTAAAAAAGCCGTAGAAAAAGAACTTAAAAAAACTGATAAGCAAAGTTTAAAAGCTGCTTACCAGGCCTTAGAAAATTGTTCTGAATACCAAAAAGAAGCCGAAGAATGAGAAAAGGCTAATTTAGAAGATGTTGAAAATTAATCCACCTCAAATATCCCGAAGAGTTAAGAGAGGTGAAATTTACTGAGTAGAATTAGATCCCGTCAAAGGTAGTGAAATCAGGAAAACCCGCCCTTGTTTAATTATCAGTAATGATGAACAAAATGAAGTTAGCCGAAGAGTAATGGTCATTCCTTTAACTAGTAGCAAAAAATTACCACCTACTCCTTTTCATGTCAGTTTTGTTTTCCAAAATAAGTTAGCCAAAATCTTACCGGAACAAATGCGAGTGGCTGATAAATCCCGGATTAAAGGAAAGTGTTTGGGGAGAGTTGGTTGGGAAGTTTTAAGAGAGGTGGAAGAGGCGTTGCATATTGTTTTGGGTTTGGAAAATTAGTATGGAAAAAAATAAACCGGAGAAAAAACTAAAAAGGTTGAGAAAAATCAACTGACGAGAGTTTTTACAGGCTTATAAATTTTTGTTAATAGTTCCAATTTTTTTATTGTTTATTTTTTATAGGCCTACTGAAGGAAGTTTTTTATCTAATTTATTAGATAAATGTAAATTCCTGTTAGGAGTTTGTATCTGAGCCTCTCTCGGTATCCTAACTGGGGGTCTCCTCCTAGTCCTTTTCAAAAATAAAGGCCAACTAATTTTGGATAATACTCCTTAGTTCTTAGATTACTGTGCTAAAAGCAACGGTCTCGTATTTTTTGGCCCCATAGGAAGTGGGAAGACGGCAATATTGGCGATGTTAGCTAATGAATTGCCCGGGGAGAATAAATATGCTACTTTTCCTTGTCAACTCCCTTGAGCGGAGAAAGGGCAATTGGATTTTTCTTATGCTCCTAGTCAGAGATTAGGGGTGACTGAAACTATTTTTTTGGATGAGATTAATTTATTGTTTAAAGGGAATATAGTGCAGGATGTGAGAGAACGGCAAAGATTCTTGATGCATTTTATAACTTTGAGTAGGCATCAGGGGACTAGATTGTTTGTGAATGCTCAAAGGCTTGGGCAAGTGAGTATAGAGCAGAGAGAGGTGATGACCGGGATTTGTCAAGTTTCTCTTTTACAAAAGACTGATGAAGGAATTTATATTAATTGTGTCATTTGGGAAGCAGAATAGTAAGACTGAGCAGGGGTTTGTGGTTTTTGTGGGGGAAGAAGTATTTGGATACTTATAACTTGTATTGGTTGAAGTCGTCGAAGTATTTGCGGCTCTAATAAAAGTTGGCAGTTTAGTTGACTGAAAAAAATATATAAAATCTAAAATATAGGTGCTAATTCCCTCTGGGAAATGATTTCTATATATCAATAGTGTAATAAATAATTGTCTATGGTCAGAAAAAACGAGATATCTAACTAGCTAGTTAACTATATATCACTCCTGGTTGGGTATAATTTGGCTTAATTGCCGAGTTGTGATTGGAAAACTTAACTAATAATTAACAAAACTAATATGGTAAACGTAAGCGCCCAGCAATGACTGGAAGAAAAATATCCAACAAACGGCACTTGCCAAAGAGACAACGATCTAGAAAATAAAGGCAAAACCAGAAAAGGCATAACCTTACTAGACCTCAGAAAAGGAAAAGTTGGCAACGGAATATTTAGCAGAAACAAAAATTTAACCGAAGATTTAAAACTAGAAGATTTTACCAACTTACGAAAATTAATAATCTCTTCTCATCAGTTAATTAGTTTGGATGTTAGTGACTGTCCTAACTTAGAGGAATTAGATTGCCGTGGTAATGAACTTACTAATTTAAATGTAACCGGTTGCTCTAATCTCAAAAAAATTGATTGTTCAAATAATCCCCTACGAGAATTAGATTTAAGTACTTGTCCTAAATTAGAAGAAGTGAATATAAACAGTTGTTTAAACCTTAGTGAAGGTGCGATAAAGTCTGGCCTTACTTATGATGTTGAAAAAGGAAAGTTAGCCAAGGGCTCGATAAAAAATAGTCCCCAAATAAGAAAAGTAGTAGATAATGATGTTAGAAATATCCTAATAGTTGGCATAACTGGAAATGGAAAGTCTACTCTAGCTAATGCTTTATCTAATACTGAACAATTTAAAGAAGGAGGCTATAGCACCAGTACAACTAAGAATTTTCAAGTTAGTGACATTTTTGAATGAAAAGGCAAAAAATATCGGGTAATTGATAATGTAGGATTTGGAGATACTTCCAAACTTTCCGAGAGGGATAATTTATTCAAAATAGGCGAAGGGATTCACTCAACTAAAGAAGGAATCAACCAAGTTCTTTTTATATTTCAGGGGAGGTTTACAAGCGAACAAAGTCTCGCTTATAAAACTTTCAAAGATTTTATCTCCGAAAGTCAAATTACTAAATTTACTACATTAGTTCGAACCAATTTTTCAGATTTCAAGATAAAGGAAATATGTCAAAAAGATCAACAAGCATTATTTAATGAAAATGAAAAGAGCGGAGAACTTAAAGAAATAATTAGTTTTTGTAATAGTATTATTCATGTTGATAATCCCTCTACAAATATTTCTGCTGCTGACGATGAAGATGAGAAAGAAAGAGAGGAAAGAGAAAGAAAACTAAACTCCAATAAAAAAATAAGGACAGAATCACGAGAGAGGGTGCTGAATTATTTAGTTAAAAATTGTTTAGAAATTTATAAATTAAAAGAGTGAGATGATATTTATGAAATGGTAGAAAAATACATGGGAAAGAAAGAAAAAATTAAGCAAAGTAGTAGTTCAACTAAAGAAGAAGACCTAAAACAGGTCAAAGATGAATTGGTTAAAAAAGTGGATAAAAGTATAAGAGGCAGTATCGGAGTGAGTGTGCCAGGAACCCCTGTTAGTGTCAATATTTCTGGAGAATACATTACACACATGGAAATGCCTACCCAAAAATAACTAGAAACATGTTTAAAACAATAATATTACTTGGAAAAACTGGCAGCGGTAAATCTGCTTTATCTAATGTCTTAGTTGACAAGGATAATTCTTTTAAAGAAATATTCAAAGAAAGTTCCTTGAGTGTTAGTCAGACCAGAAACATTCAAAGCGAAAAATTTGAAGGTGATGATATCAATTATTTAATAATTGATACTCCAGGAATTGGGGACACAAAATTGGCCGAACATGAGATATTAGATATAATAGCGGGGGCAGTTTATCTATCAAAGGACGGTGTTAAACAAGTTTTTTTTGTTATTAATAGTAAGTTTAGCCAATATGAGACAATTGTTTACAACTTACTAAAGAAAACCATTTTTGACGATAATATTCTTGACTACACTACTATCGTTCGTACTAATTTTCCAAACTTTAGGACTAAAAAGGAAAGTGAAGAGGATATTAATTTAATGACTAAAGAAAGCAATGAGTTAGCCGAAATAATCAGTTCTTGCCAAAAAAAAATTATCCATGTTGATAACCCTCCTTTAAGTGATGATTTTAATAAAAGCATGAGGATTAAATCCAAAGAAAGACTGCTAAAATATTTACAAGAGAACTGCCAAAGTACTTATAAACCTCAGAATTTGCAAGAACTTAGTAGCAAAATCAGCGAACATATGAAAAGAAAGGAGAAGTTGACAGAGGAATTAGAGGAGTTAAGGAAAATTTATTACTCACGGTTAAAAACAATTGGCGAAAAGGTTGGCAAAGAAATAAAAACTTTTAAGGAATCGCTTGGAAGTAGTGAATTAACAAGATTAGTAGAGAATTTTATTGATATTAGCAAGATAAGAGCCGAAGAAGAAGCAAAGGACAATCTCAAAGCATTACTGAAGGAAACTTTTAGAGAAAAAGGCTTTCCGGAAGGGTATATAGAAAAAATTTTTCGTTATTGTGAAAGGTTAGTTGGTTTAGGACAACAAATAGAACAGTGAGAAAAGCACGGAAGTCAAAAAAAGAAAGAGATAAGGCTCGAAAATATTATTCAAGAAACAATTTATAAATAGTATGACAGATAAGAAAAACAGCCAAAATTCAATAGAAAGTGAGCAACCATATATTACAGCAGAAAGCATTGGTGTTGAAGAAGAATCTTCTGGCAGCAATGATAAAGTTATTTATGAATTTAAAGAAGAAGAAATCATAACCGAACTGGCAGAGTTAAATAAAACAGAGCAAGAAATAGGAAAATTGGAAAATGAGATAAAAAAAGTAGAAAGTGATATTCGCCAAGAGGTATCGGCTCATATAAAAGCAACAATGGGTGTTAAGGTAAGTGATTTGCTTAATAATGATCAAAAAGAAATAGCCAAGTTAATTAGACATAGTTCGGGAAAGAAATATTGCAAGAAAGAAAAAAAGGAAAATGAACAATTTATAAATCAACAACAACAGCAAATTAAACTATCAAAAGAAAGTAATAAAAATATGCCAATAAATTGACAAGAAATAAATACGGAGTTTACCGAGGAATTACAAAAAAACTGAGAAGAAAAAGGATTTGATTATGATACTACCAAAGAATGACTAGATATTGGCTTTCAACCCCAAGATGCTGGTTTCTGTGCCTGATTGCGTGATGAAGTAGAAATGGAGGATGCAGGGGAATTTTTAAATAATATAGATGGTGAGGAAGTAGTCGATTTACGAGAACAATATCAAGAATATTTAACCGAGCAAAGCAAAAAAGTCACCTGACAGTTAATTCTCCAACTACGAAATAAAGGATTTGGTTGGAAAGAAATTGAAGAATGAATTAATGTTAATACAAGTAATCAAGATTCCACATATATAGTTTGGCTTCGCGATATTTATAAACTGACTTCTCCCGAATATTTTAATTGTTTAGAAGAAAATAATGACAAGTTTCTGCGTGAACAATACCAGGAATATTTAAAACAAAAATGAGATAGTATTCCTGGACTAGATTCTCCAAAATTACAAACAGAGTGAATAAAGTTAGGATTTAGTCCCGAAGAAACAGAACAATGAATAAATGTAGCAAGGTTGCAGATAACAGAAGCAAAATTTGCTCAGTGACTAAGAAATGAAATAGGTGCTTCTCCTGCAGGCGTTGCTGTCGGATTTACTGCTAGTGGTAAGAAAATAGTCGAATATTTAAGAGATGGATATAGCAAATTAGTAAAAGGTGAAACTGTTGTACTAAGAAGCGTGAAGTTAGGAGCATTGGGAAGTATTTTTTTTCCTCCGATAAACGATAATGGAATCATTGGGTATCTAAAGCAGCGAGGCTATGATACCAAGAAAGTTTTGGATTGCGGTGAGACGGACCCACAATTATTTTGGCAGGAATTAGAAAGAGAATATGTGAGTTATTTTTCAGAGTGAGCAAAATACAGATTTAGTTATGAGGAATACAAAAAGTGATTAGACGTTGGGTTGAAGTCCAGCGATGCTGATTACGCTCGATGGTTGAGGGATGTTAAAAACTTAAATTTTTATCAAGTTTTAAATCATGGAAACAAGGAGGGATTAAGAGGGGAATATAAAAAACATTTAGAGAACGAATTGTTAGGACTAAACTATGAAGAGAAAACAATAGATGCTCAAAAATGGCTAGAAGCTAATTATCCAAAAGCTAAGGCCAAATTGGTCAAAGAATTAAATCTTATGCGTAATTATTCTAACGCTGAGCAAGGGTTTGATGTAAACTTAGAAGGATACTTAAATCTGAAAAAGTTCACTAACTTAGAAAAATTGATCTGTGACAATAATAAATTGGATAGAATTAAATTGAAGAAGTGCCAAGAACTAAAAATTCTTTCTTGTCAAGGAAATCTATTGACTAGCCTTGATTTTCTGTCGCAATTACCTTGTCCTGAAAAACTAGTTTATTTAGATATCAGCAATAATAATATTGCTTCCTCTGACCTATCGGTTTTTTCTCGTTTTACCAACTTGGAAACATTAAAAATAGGAGCAATGAAGTGAGAAAAAGAAAGAGTGAAAAGGGGTATATATAACCGTTTTGATGGAAGTTTAAGACCATTACAAAAATTAACTAAGTTGAAAAGACTTGACATTCGAGGCACCGACATTGATAACGGTCTGGAGTATCTTGCTGATTCGGTAGAGGAGATTAATTGTAGTTCTAGTTGTCGAAAAGAAACTAAGGTAAAAAAAATTGCCAATGAACTTTGGCTTTACGAAGAAAAAGATGCTCCCACATCAGTAAGAAGAGAACAAGGTAATTACCGACGATGGAGAGAGATAAATAAATCTTCAAAAGTGGATGATCTTCTCCTTTCAGATTTAATTAGTTTACTTGATAGTAACAAGGATGAAATAATTCGTCAAACTCCTTGGGAACTAGCAAGTTTTACTGATGCTCAACAATGATTAGATAATAGTTATCCCTCTGACTCGGAAAAAAGAGAAGTTATTCATTTAGACATTAGCAAAAAAAATCTCGAGGGTCCCCTAAATCTAAACGGTTTTACCAATGTTAAAGAACTTAATTGCGGTTATAATAAAATAAGTAATTTGAATGTGAGTGATTGTCTCAAAATAGAAAAACTTTTCTGTAATGATAATAAATTTACTGACTTGCAATTTTTATCTTCAGTTAATTCTTGAAATCTTGTCTCCTTAAATATCACGGATAATAACATTGCTTCTCATGATCTGTCAGAATTTTCCCGTTTTACTAATCTCGGAAGTTTATGAATAGGTAACAGCGATAAGCAAAGGATAAAGAAAAATTGCTATAATCGTCTTTATGGTTCTTTAGAGTCACTGAAAGATTTAAATAAATTGCATAGCCTCTACATTAGTGGTACCCACATTGATAAAGGGTTGGAATATTTGCCTAATTCCCTTAAGGAATTATTTTGCGAGCCAGTGCAAAAGAATATGGCAGTAAAGAAAATTTATGATGTTCTCCAACCTTACGAAAAGAGGTTCATTCTATCCTCACATTATGTTCAATATGGAATAGATGTCGAAAAATGAAGGAATAATGACCCCGCTTCACTGCTTAAAGAAAAAAATGCCAAAGCCGCTGAAATGATTCATATAATAGACAAAAATGAGAATGATGAACTTGACTGAATAAGGGACAGAGAAATCAAGTCAACAGGCGATACCCACCAAACCTCTCCGCAATTAGAAAGTGCAGTTGATTTTAAAACTTGACTAGATAAAAATTATCCCAAGGAAGCAAGAAAGGAAATTGAAAAATTAAACTTTCCTAAAAGCGGAAAAGAGAAGTTAAGTGGTCATCTAGACCTGAGAGATTTTGTAAATTTAAAGGAGTTGGATTGTTCTTATAGCGGAGATGTCACCAGTATAGTTCTGTCTAACTGTCCAAAATTAGTAAAGGTTAATTGCTCAGGAGCAAATAAATTAAAAAAACTTGATTTAAGTAACTATCTAGAACTTAGAAAAGTTAGTTGTTTTGAAAGCGGATTAATTGATCTTAATGTAAGCAACTGTCCGCAATTAGAGGTATTGGATTGTCGAGATAATCAACTTTCTAACTTGGTTTTTTCGTCGTCGCTTATCCTTAATCAAGAGAAGTTTAGTGAGTTAAAGGACATTATGGAGGTGAAAAGGCAAAATGAGGATAATTTTAAAAATTTGGCCTACCTCGACATTAGCGACAATAGACTGCTTTTCCCAGATTTGAAACTTATCTCTGTCTTTCCTAACTTAGAAGAACTGATAATAGGACCAAGCGGCAAAAAAAGATGAGGTGAGCAAAGGGAGAAAAAAATTATTAACCTAAAACCTTTGGAAGGCATGAGAAATTTGAGAAAATTAACTATCAATGGAATTGGCATGGATAAAGACCTTAAATATCTAAGAATTTTTGACTATAATATTAAAGAACTAAAAAATCAAAGAGAAAAAGGCGCTCAACTAATTTTGGAAGAATGAGCAAGGAAAATAGAAAAGAAATCAGAACTAGTGTCAGAGTACCACGAAAAGTTGCAAGAATTAATTTTTTCTCGCATTTCTAAGGTGGAGGAGGTTGATATTTTTGCTACCTGGTGAAATCCTAATTGTGCGGTGGTTACTAGTGAAGGTAGTGACGGGGAGTCAAAAAATATCTGACTAGTAGTTTACGAAAAAGCCTTTGGAAAAGTAGAAGAGATTTTTGGAGTTATTGAAGTCAGCGAAAATTTAGCAGTGGGAAAGATTCAGGAAAAGATAAAGGAAATAAAAGAGAAGTTGAATGGAGAAAACCCTATTACAGCTTTATATACTAATATAAATTTCCCTCTGCAAACCGTTATGAAAAAAACTTATTTCTTACCAAGTGAAAAAAATGAACTTGCGGTAAAAGAAATAGTCAATCCCGACGATTATCTTAAACCTTTAGACATGGTTTGGCGAAAAATTCCCTGAACAAACCACTACCATGTTGGTATTTACCTAGGTAATAAACAAATAGTTCACATTTCTGCTCATTCGGGAAGAAAAATTAAGGATAGGTTTGGAAAATTCGCCACTGGAATTACCAGTTGAGATGAATTTTTAAAAGCGACAAAAAACGAATTAATTAGATGCCATTTAATTGTTCCGTTCAAAAAGCCAGAAAAAATAGTAGAACACATCGTTAAAGCTGTTTTTTCAAGATACGCTAAAGAGGAGTATAATCTGCTCAAAAAAAATTGTGAGCATTTTGTTACTCTTTGTGTTTGCGGTGTTTCTTTCTCTGAACAGGCAGACAAAGTGAAACTCCTGTTTGGTAAAACTAAGTTGGATGAAGCAATTAAGAAAAGTGATGAGTTCTTTGAGATGCTTGCATTGGAAAGAAACGATAAATGATTAGAAAAAATTGATGAAAACTTAAATTTAAGAAACGATGATGAGTGATGAGAATACCCGCCTTACAAGATAACGTCTAACGTCAAGGAATATCGTGTCTTTCCTCGAATTATGCCACACAATGAGACCCCTGCTATTCTTATCCTTGGCAGTAGTATGAAACATGACGAAGTGAAACCTCACGCATTTGAAAGTCAAAAAATTTCAGGAAATATGAACACAGGAAAGAAAGAAGTGGAAGGACAAGTGGATACTCTTTTAGCGGTGCAGATCCAATTAGTGGAGATGATTTTTAGTAATGAGGGTGAGGAGAATGTCTCCTTTGTTAAAGAACAACTAGAAAAAATTAAAAAAACAACAAGCAAGGATTATGAAATAAGTATTGAGAAAATAAATTCCCTTTGCGAACTTCAAAAAAGAATTACTGAATTAAGGATAAGGTCAGAAGTTCAGCAAGCATCTCAAATCGAAGTTCTTCCCAAAAATAACTAAAATCATGCCAACCATCCCTGAATGAAATCAAATAATCCAAAACCATAAAGAAAAACTAGAAATAGGTGGAATTGTTAAAGAAATCATCCCTTTAGAATGAAATGAAAACCGAGCAATAGTGATTAATCAATATGTCCTTTTTGCCGTTCGCTTACTAGAATATAACCCTGCAACCGAAAAGTTAACCGAACTAAGTAAATTTCCTAATAACACCAAAGTTAACGGGTATAAGGAAGAAAAAGCCCTTCACAGGGCAGAAAAAATTAAAAATGAGCAAGAACTAGTTTATTTACGAACCCAATGTCAAACTTTAACTACTGATAAAATTCAACTAGAAAAAAATAATAACCAGTTGATTACCCAATTATCCGACACTCAAGAACAACTTGCCACTGCTGGCCAAATAATCACTCACCTCCAGGCCAAACTAAGCAACCAACGCAATATACTACTAATAGGCCGTACCGGTAAAGGCAAATCTACCTTAGCCAATGTCCTAACTAACACCAATAAGTTTAAAGAAAGTGAATTTGCAGTCAGTGAAACTAAAAATATTCAAATTGGTCAGTTTAAACATAATGATATAAAATATCAAGTAATTGACACGGTCGGTATTGGTGATACCAAATTATCCGAGCAAGAAGTTTTACAAAAAATAGCCGAAGCTGTTTACGCGGTTCGTTATGGTTTAAGCCAAGTCCTCTTAGTCACTAGTGGTCGTTTTACCCAAGAAGAAAGGATCATTTATGAAGAACTGTTAAAAAAAGCTATCTTTGACCAAGATATTGCTAAATATACTACCATTGTCCGCACCAATTTTCCTAATTTTCGCAATGAGAATAGATGTCGGGAGGATATTGAAAGAATGAAAAAAAATAATGCTGAATTAGCAGAAATAATTACTTCTTGTCATAAACTAATCCATGTCAATAACCCGCCCTTGGACATTGATGACCCTGAAGAATTAAAAATTTATCAAAAGGCCCGGGAGAAATCTCGACTTATCCTTCTGGAACATTTAGAAGATTGTCCAGATATTTATAAACCTAAAAATTTGGAAGAATTAGCCACTAGAATTAGTAAACATATGGAAAATAAAGCTACTTTAGAACAGCAAATAACTTCTTTGCAAAATAAAGGTGGGCTAAGTGCTGAAGAAATTAAAAAATTAAATGAATTGCAGGAAGAAAAAAAACAGGAAACTGGACTTATTAATCAAGAGACCAAACAATACTTACAAGAAAAAAACATAAATTGAGAAAAAACCGCTAAGTTAGTTTTAAGCGGAGCAGGAGTGATAACTAGCATTGCCGGGGTTATAGTCACTGCTCTTTGCAGAATAATGTAAATAATAAAAAATTATGACAAATACTAGAAATATATTATTAATCGGTCGAACTGGAAGTGGTAAATCTACTCTCGCTAACGTGTTACTTAACAGCCATGGTAATTTTGAAGAAATTTTTAAAGAAAGTGCTGGTAGCATCGGTAAAACTAGAGATATTCAAATTGCGGAGTTTGAGGAAAATAGAATCAATTATCGTATCGTTGACACAGCGGGATTTGGTACTGCTGGATTTGTTGCTGAAGAATTTCTTTGTCAGTTAGATGGAAATATAATCAACCACTTAAACAAAGAGGGTTTTCAGATTCTTTTCGTTGTTGGCGAGCGGTTTTCTGAAGAAGAAATTAAAACCTTTAATCTATTAAATTCGGTCATTTTTGACAATGACGTAGTTAATTGTATCACTATTGTAAAAACTAAATTCCCTGATTTTGAGAAAAAGCAAGCTTATGAAGAAGACTGTCGGAGCATAAGGAATGATCTTCTCAATATATTGGAAGATTCTAAAATAATTCATATTGATAATCCACCAATGACTAGTCATTATGTCGAAATAGCACATTTGGGGAGGAATAAATTGAAAATTAGGGTAAAAAGAGGGAAATTTATCCAAAAAAGGGAGGAATAAACAACAGAAAAGTCGGGATTAAAGTTGGAAAAGGGTCGGGAATAAAAAAAGAATAGAAAAATTTAGAGGATAAAATTGCTAATAATTTTCTTAAAAGCACAGACGCAGATGTGCCAAAAGAGAGAAAAAGAGGGGGTTAGCCCTCCCCCTCATCCGGACACTCCAAGTGTTCTACAACTTTTAACCAAAATGTTAATCCATAAGCGGTTAGACTCCGACCCAAGCGGTCGGAGAAAAATTCATCTTTGCTAACTTCATTAGCATAATCACTCACATAAAGGCGATAATTGCTCTGACAAATATCCTGCTCCGTAATAGTTTGCTGACAAATGCCGCAGGAAAATTCTTGTAAATAATCAGACTTATTAAAAGTTCCTTGAAATTTTAATTCTATACTTGCCATGATTATTGAGAAATTTCTGTGGCTTGGTTATTGTCAGCTACGGAGTAATTAATTTGGCAATTATCGCACTGATAAGCACCTAAACAACCAAGACGGTTTTTATATTCGCAAGTTAAAAGTTCGCGACCTTGCCGACGGACTTCTATGCGAGCGAATATCCGTTCTTGGTGAGATAATTGGTTTTGAATAGTGCCAAGTTGACTTTTTAAATGGTTGACTTGGTTTTCTATTTTTTGGAAAACTAATTGATAAAAAGTTTGCTTGGCAGGTTCAAATTTGAGAGCAAAGTTAACCTTATTTTCAATTAAGAGTTCTAATCATCAGTCATCGCAATTCTCTTTTTCCTTTTTGGCTTGGTCTACCGCTTCGGCTAAATGTTTAGTGCTAAATATATTTACTTCATCTAAATAACCAGCCAATTGTTTGGCTTTTTGTTGTTTAGTTTCTCAACTACTCAATTCAATAATAATCTCTTGTTCTTGCTTTTTTAACTCTTCAATTTGGCTTTCAACTTTGGTTTTTTTACTCGTATTAAGGAGGTTTACTCCGTTATTATTTATGAACTTATTATTCATACTTAAAAAAGAAAAATAAGCAAATAAAAAGGCTATTTCCCAAATTGTCATTGGGGAATTGAAAAAAACCCTTTTTTTCATTTTGGAATTTATTCCAAAAAGCCGGGTTTAAGTCAAAAAAAATTAATAATAATAAGTATGAGTAATAAATAATAACGAGGGAGTAATGCCTCCTTGCGAAAAGTAAAAAACCTAAAAAAAGCCGATAAATGCTGAAAAAAGAGTAAAAGAGATTAAAGAATTGACTGGAAAACTTACAAAAAAAGATCTGAAATTTAGTGAAGTAGAAATTATCACTAATTAGCCAAGATAGAAAAAAAGTAAAATATTCTATATGGTAAAATACACCAAAACTGAATTGGTCCAGGAAATTGAGCGTTTAAAACAACAACTCCAAGAGAGAGAGAGAGAGAGAGAGAGAAAGAACAAGTTTGAGCAAGTTATTGGTTTATTTGTTGAATATTTTTGCCCTTGATTGGTTTTATCATTCTAATCATCACAATTATCAAAAGAATGAATAAAAGTAGTAGATTAGAAAGAGAGTGTAATGAATTGCGGGATAAGATTAGAGAGTTAGAAAGAGAAGAATGAGAGATGAAGAAATTTGCCTAAATAGGGGAAATTAAGCCTCTGGATTAATTGGGGTATCGGGGAAGTAGTTATAGGAGACTGCTTGGGCGATAAGCAATAAAACTCATAAAAGTTAACTGTTATCTATGTTAACTGCTAACATGGTTATCTGTTATCTTGGTTAGAAAAATAAACTAAAATATAATATTATGACTGAATTGTTAATAATTAAAACTGCTAATGCCAATAAATTAAAAAGTATTCTAGCAAAAAATCATATTGAACATGAGGTTATTTATAACCAACTTTTAGTTGATAAAAAACCAAGTAGCAAAAAAGATAAATTGCGAGAATATATTGAAATGAAAAGCAAAGAAAATATTTTTGCTGATTATGGCAAAGCCATTAAGGATAAAGAGCGGGAAAAGGAAATCTCCTTATGAGAAAAAGCTGACGAGGAGGATGAAGAAGAACTAAGCAGAAAATATGCCAAGTAGAGTGATATTAAAAACTAATAAATATTCCAAACCTACCATTGTTTATCCCCGTGAAGTTTACATGTTCCGCATCAGTCGCAAAGAAACCGAAGGCACCGAAGCCATGAAAACTAGGCCGGGAATTGTGATATCAGTGGAAGGACTAAATAAATGGAATAAACGCTGTATTATAGTGCCTGCTACCACTAAAAAAACTGAACTAGCCAAAATTTATCCCTTTGAAGTAAAAGTAATTATTGAGGGTAAAAAAGGAAAAGCCATGATCGACCAATTGAAAACTTATAGTTTGGGACGAATTATTAAAAATTCTTTTTTAGGGAAGGTCAGTGAAAAAGAAATGGAGGAAATCCAAGAAAAAATAATGTCTGCTTGTAATTTATGGGAATACTTAAAAAAAAGGGAACTGGTATAAAAACGCCAAAAATAATTGCTTGTCTATCACAAAAAGGCGGGGGAGGAAAATCAACTTTGGCTCGGGCTTTGGCGGTCGAACTTACCAAGCAAAAACCAAATACTTTACTGGTTGACCTTGATATCCAACAAAAAACCAGCCAAGAATGAGCGGAAAGGAGAAAAAGCCAAGGCATAAAACCTGTTATTAATTGTCAGTCTTCTCCTTACTTCCCACCTGAAATGTTAAAGAAAAATTACGACTACTTAATAATTGACGGACCAGCTAAAATAAGTAAAGAAAGTTTAGCCATTGCCAAACAGGCTGATTTAATTATTCAACCAGTCAGGCCAAGTTTGGATGACCTAAATCCTGCCATTAGAGAATTTAATGGATTGTTTAAAGCGGGAATTCCGAAAAGTAAATTAAATTTCCTGATTAATGCGGTTGGTTCTCCTGCTATGGAAAAAGCCACTCGTGAATATTTATCGCAAACAGGTTATTTTATTTTCCCGCTGGCGTTGGAGGAAAAAGTTTCTTATCAAGAAGCCCAGAATCAAGGATTAAGTATTGGCGAGGTAAAATATAAAAGATTACAAGAACAAGTAAAAGGGTTAGTGAAAAGTATATTAAAAAAATGTTAACTGTTATCTTGGTTAGCAGTTAACAGTAAAATATAATATATGAAACTAACTGGTTTTTCAAAAACAAATTTTACTTGTGATAGTTGCGGAAAGGAATTTCAGCAAGAAGTCGCTTATTCCATGGCTCGTAATTGAGAGGAGTTGGATAATAATCATACTTACTGTGTTAATTGTGTTGAGAAGAAGGAGAAAAAAGCCGAAAAAGAAAGCAAACCAAAAACTAAAAAACAAAAGAGTTGAGGTTCGGCTCCTATTGATGAAGTTAGCGAAAATACTCAATCCCTAAATATTGATAAAAGAACCTTAAAAAAAACTGGGCGGGTTCATTTATTCGCTACAAGGGTAAAAAAGGAGTGAATAGAACAATTAAAATCTATTGCTTATGAGGAAAGAAAGCATTATAATGAAGTGTTGGAGAAGGCTTTGGAGTGTTATAGTAAGCAACGAAAGAAATAGAAAATCATGCCAAAAACAATATTAAAATGTCGTTGCCGTTCGGGCTATAAATGTTCGGCTCCGCTTCATGGAACCATAGAAATTATTACTTGTCCGAAAAATTGTGGATTGGGTTGTGATGAGCCTATTAAGAAATAATATGCCAAAAAAGAACAGCTTAAACAAATAAACACAGCAACAGAAGTTATTTTCTTGCTTCCCATATTATCCTGTTTTTTCTTGACATACCATTAAAAATAACCATTTACCTCTCCTTAATTTCTCCTTCAACTTCTTCCAACAATTTTTTTAATTCTTGGTGGTAGTTGTCTTGTTGATTAATTAAATCCCTCAATTTGAGAGTAGTTTTCAATAATTTTTCATCTATTTCTTTCGGAGTTAATTCAATCTCACTTTGAGATAAATAACGAGCCGGAACCAAAATATAATTGCTTTCTTTAATTTCCTCTTGGGAGACGATTTTTGCTAATAACCCATTTTTAGGCAATTTTTTCTTATCACGAAATTGGTGATACAATTCGGCAACCTCTCTAATGTTTTTTTCAGTTAATATTCTTTGACTGCTGCTAATTTTTTCTCCAAAATCATCTTGGGAAATATCAATCATTAATACACTTTCATTTTCTCTATTTTTTCGCAAAATTCATACACAAGGAGCAATACCGGTAGTATAAAACAAGTTATTTGGCAGAGTAATTATGGCTTCCACTAAATTATCTTCTATTAAATTTTGCCGGATGCTAGCGACTTTCTTATTCAATCCCGACAAAGTTCCATTAGCCATAATTATTGCTGCTACTCCTTTTTCTTTCAATTTAGAAAGACAATGTTCTATTCAAGCAAAATTAGCATCATTTTTCGGTGGTATTCCTCATTTTCAGCGAGGGTCATTCTCTTTAATATGTTTATTAGCCAAATTGAAAGGGGGATTAGTGATAATGTAATCGGCTTTTTTGTTCGGATGTAAATCTTCTTTAAAAGTATCTTCTGCTTTCAGTCCTAAATGAAACTTTAAACTATGGATAAGCAAGTTCATTCGGGCTAATTTTCAAGTGCTATCATCAATTTCTTGTCCTAGACAAAGGGGTTGATAAGCATCCAAATTGCCATTCTCATTATTTTTTTTATTTTTAGTAATAAATTCTTGACTCTGGACGAACATGCCGCCGCTACCGCAGCATGGGTCATAAATTACTATTTCATAATTAGGGCGGGGAAAAGGTTGGAGCAGGTTAACTAATAGTTGAACCACACAAGCCGGGGTATAAAACTCTCCGCCAGTTCGACCGCTACTGGCAGCAAATTGTTGAAGGAAAAATTGATAGGTATTGCCTAAATAATCTAATTGTAAATTATTCTC
Source organism: endosymbiont DhMRE of Dentiscutata heterogama (assembly GCF_002888635.2). Lineage (NCBI taxonomy): Bacteria > Bacillati > Mycoplasmatota > Mollicutes > Mycoplasmatales > endosymbiont DhMRE of Dentiscutata heterogama. The sequence continues at coordinate 5,705 of NZ_CGIF01000001.1, read as the reverse complement.
TTTCTTGGCAAAAGCATTATCGAAGTCATGGAAAATGGTGGAAAGCTTTTGAAAGTCCAGATTTTTACTTAGAAAAGTATCTTTATGGGTCAGGTCTTTATAGTCGGGGTTAGATTTTTCAATGGTTAAAAGAGCATCATGAATTACTTGGTTTAGTTTATTAGTGTCAACATGCTGGCTAATATAGTCTCAACGGCTTTCCTTTTCTAGTCATAATTCGTGATAGTCGGAGTCTTCTTTATCTTCGGGGTCTAATTCGGCTTTTCTTTGCTCAAATTTTCGGTTAACTGCTAAAAGGAAAATTAAATCAAAGCAGATTTCTTTGTATTTATGTAAATCCATGCTACCTCGTTGGTTATCAAGTAGTTTTCATAAATCATTATAGAAGTCATTCATAATGAGGATTATTTTCTATTTAATTTAAGGTGCTTTTTTCCCTCTTTTAGGCCGGCTTGAAAGGCTACTTTTCTCTCTTTTTCAATAATTTCAATAACTCTGTGATTATATTCGTTCATTAACTCGCTAACTATATCGGCTACTCTATTAGTTAAGTCTTGTGCTTGGTTGGGAGAATAAGGAGCGGGAGAAAGATTAGGGTCGGACAATTCTCGCACAATTTTATTTATTTGTTTCTCGGGCAAATGAGGAGCGTAATTGTTTTTGTTTTGGATTAACTTTTTTTTCATATTCTTTTGTATATTTGAAAATTTTAACATTTTTTATCAAATTTACTTCGCCGATAGCAGTTAAGGATTCACAAGCAAGGAGTATCTAATTCTCAATATCAAATTAACCGATAAGCTTTTTTATTATAGCAAAAAGGCTCTCAAAAAAATGATTGCCATTCTACCCTACCCGGTAATTTACCTTGGAGTTTAGGAGCGAAGCCGTTTCTCTTATCTAACTGTTCCACTATCTTCAATATCTTTTCATCATTCATATAAGAGCCGTGTTCTTTTTCGTAATGAGAACTGATAATTATCGTATCAAATTCTCAATTGTTAACCACAATTCTCTTTAGATAAGGACGATAAGTAATCTTTTCCTCAACTTTTACCATTAAGTAATTTTAATTAAAATTTTAGTATATTTGGCATGGATAAAATTTATAAGTTGGGGGAGATTTGCGAAGTTAAGTCTGGATATAAACAAAAATTAAACAATCCTCTTTATTGAAAAGATGGAACAGTTTCTTATTATCGAGGAGGAGAGGTCGAATCAAAAACTGTTAACCCTTCCAGAAAACTTACTGAATACGCAGTTAAAAATTTAAAAATTCCCTTGACTACTGAAAACTCTTTACTTTTTTCAGCAATAGGAACTGTTGGAAGTATTTTTTATTCAGGTAAACCTGGATTGGCTTACTCTGGCACGGTTTTATGTTTGGAACCCAACCTTAAAATAGTAAATCCTAATTATTTATATTATTTACTCTCTGCTAATAAAGAAAAAATTAAACAAACTACTACTGGAAGCACCATACCTATGTTGAGTATAAATTCGTTTTCTTCAATAAAAGTATCTCTCCCTCCTCTCCCAGAACAAAACCAAATCCTCCAAAAATTTCAAATAGTTTATGATAAGATATTTAAGTCTGAGATAGTTTATAATAATAGGCTTTTAGAGATAATTAAGACTATTTTAGAATATGCTGATTTATTGTTTTTGAAGTATAGAGATAGTGAAATTAAAATTAAAGATTATTTTAAGTTAGTGCGGGGCAAAACGCCCTCCACTAAAAATAAAGAGTATTATGAAAATGGCACGATTAAATGGATAAATAGCGGAGTTTTAACGAATTTATATTTTTTGACGGAATATACTCTGCCAAGTAAGTTGGTTACGGAAAAGGCGGTGAAAGAGTGTGATTTAAAATATGGAAAAATAAATTCGGTTTTAATTACTCGTATTCAATTAGATTCAGATAAAATAGCCTGATGCCAAAACGATGACATAATTATTGGTGATAGTATTTGAAACTTAATAAGTGATAATAAATTAGAAAATGCCACGCTTTTTTTTGCTTTGAGAATGTGAATTAATAAACATAAAAGGGGTTATTCGCACGGTTCAATTATCCAAATGCTTCGAAGTGCTGAAATAATGAATATGAAAATCAACTGAGTTTCCAACCCCGCCCACCAAAAAAAATTTTTTACTATCCTAGATAGTAAGCTCGCGAAAATCAGAGATTTGCATTCGCAAATCAGAGATTTGCTGCTTTTGAAGTATTTCGGTAAAAAAAATTAATCATATGGTTTTAAAAGAAAAAGACCTAGTCAACGATTTTCTAAAAAAATTACAAGAATGAGATTGACATCGAATAGAAGGTATTCAAACAGGGCGAAATAAAACTGATGGAGCCATTTATGAAAGTGAACTCTTTAACCAAATCAAAAAAATAAATCCCTCTTTAACCGACCATGCCATTACGCAAGGAATTGAGGAATTATTGAATAGTCCCAATAACCAAACGGCTTTTAATTATTTACGGAATGGCTTAAAAATCACTATCCAAGGGGAAAATAAACAAGTTAAATTTATTGATTTTGATAATCCTCAACAAAATAAATTCTCCTATTTTCCTTATTTACGCATTCGCACCAAACAGAATAATTATTTAGAACCAGACTTAATTTTGTTTATTAACTACTTGCCAGTAGTAATTTTGGAGTTCAAAGACCCATTTCGAGCGGGGAGAAATTGAAAAAAAGAAGCCTTTCACCAAATGAAAGATTGCGAAGAGGATTTGCCCGCCCTTTTTCTTACTAATGCTTTTAATGTTTTGAGTGATGGCGACAATTATTTGGTTGGCACTACTAGTAGTGAAATTTTTCATTATACGCCTTGAAAGTCTGAAAAAAATAATCTCTTTTCTCCCCCAATTATTTTAGACATTATTCAAAATTATATCGTTTTCAATTCTGAAAAAATTAAAAAAATTGCTCGTTATCACCAATATGACTGCGTCCAAGAGACTTTAAAAACTATTGAAAATTCCTCTCAAAAAGGGGGAGTAAATAATCATACTACGGGCAGTGGAAAATCAGATACCATGGCTTTTTTGGCTAACCAATTACGCCATAAGTATTCCGGATGCACTATTATTGTTATTACTGACCGCGACGAGTTAGACCGACAAATCTATGAACGCTTCCGAGAATATGCTGGAACTTTTTTCACTCTGGATGATTTAATAGTAATTGATAACATTAAAGAATTAAAAGAACAATTAGGAAAAGAAAGAAAAGGTAAAATAATTTTTACTCTCATTCAAAAGTTTCAGGAATTAACTGAATTTCATAATCCGAAAGGGCTTTTTGTGCTAATTGATGAGGCTCATCGTTCCCAAAATTTAGTGGCGGATGCTGAACAGAAAAAAGTAAGTTGGGCTTGGGAAATGCGACGAGTTTTCCCCCAGGCTTTTTTTTTGGGGTTTACTGCGACCCCGATTGCCGGAAAAACTTATGAAGAAATTGGACCTCGCATTCATACCTATTCAGTAAATCAGGCTCTACAAAATGAGATAGTAGTAAAGATAAAATATGAAAAAACTTATGAATATTTACCAAAAGTTTATTGAGATGAAGAAGAATTTGCCCAAGCGTTTCCCGAAAAAGAAGTAGTTTTTGATAAAAGAAAAAGCACTAAAAGTAAAAAGGATATTCTTTTTGAAAGTTCAGAAAGAGTCAAAATGATAAGTGATTTTTTTAAAAAAGACTACGAAAATTTTTCTCGTTTTCATTACCTAAAAAGTAAACCAAAAGTAATGTATATGGCTTACAATGTAGAAGCGGCCTATAAATTTTTTAAGGAATTACAAAAAGACCCAAATTATCAAAATAAAGCTTGCTTAATTGTTAGTAAACAGTATCATTATCAATCTTCTGAATTAATTAGTGCCATTGGCAAAGAGAAAGAAAATATTAGAGATTTTAAAAATCCGCGGTCAGACTTAAATATTGCGATAGTAGTGGATAAATTAACTACCGGTTTTAATATGGAAAATTTGGAGCGGATTTATTTAGACCAGCCCATCACCGCTCCCCATAATTTTTTCCAAAAAATATCGCGGGTTAATCGTAAATATGCTGACAAAGACCAAGGATTTATTGTTGATTTAGTAAATAATGAAGCAACTTACCAAAAAGTATTAGTGGAGTATTTTGAAGAATCTGAGGAGGAAGAAAAAAAACCCGGAAAGATAGAAAATTTATGAAATTTTTTTGCTGAGTTTCATTCGCCAGAAAAACTTTATCAATTACTTTTTGACTACCGAAAAATTGATGAAAAGGATTTTCTTGATGAGGCTCTAAGCTATTGTTTAAGTTCCAAAAAGAGCGAAAAAGAAAGAAGAGAGCTTTTTACAGAAGCTAAATCATTGCGTTTAATATTGAGTTCGCAGTGATATAAAACAGGGGAGGAGAAAGAGAAACAAAAAAAAGATTTAGAGTTTGTGAATTGGTGTCTCCGTTTAGGTCATTGTTTTACTTTTGATTTTTCGGGTGAAGTGGAGAAAGAGGAGGAAGAAAAGATAACGAAAGTGGAAGCTGGAAAAGTAGAAGGAGCCAGTGGGGAGGCAATTAAGGTGGATAAATATGATTTTCGCAATTTTGACTTTTTTCAAATTAGAAAAGAAGTTATGGCGATTGACCCCGAAAAATATCCCGAAGTGGGGATTTGAGTTAAGAAAAATAGGATAAAGAATAATTTAGACCGCCGCCAAAGGTGATGATTTAGTGTCCAAGAGTGGGAGGAAAAATTTCGCCGCTTGTTAGAGGAGCATAATGAAAAGAAAATAGATATTCGGGATTTAAATAGTAAATTAATGGAGTTGAATGAAGAATTAGAAAAAGAAAATCAAAAAGTTAATCAGCAAATTGAAAAAGATATTCATTATCCATTACGGAAAAAGTTAATGGAAAGGTTATCGCAAAAAGGAAAGGAAAATTTTGTTAATGAATTGATTGAATATTTTCTTAAATTAAATGAAGATATTCCGGATTGGAGTTTACGAAAAGAGGAAAGGAGAAAGGCTCGGATGGAAATCGCTGAAAAGAGCAAAAGGAGTTGGGGAGAGAAAATGGTTGTCCAAGATAGGGAAGATTTAATTTCCCTTTTGGAAAATTATTTTTTAAGTGAGCATTATCTAGCAGCTAGATAGTAAAAAGGATATAGCCGCTAGATTAAAAGTGTAAAATATTAGGTAGCGGTAAATATTAATTACCTAACCAACTTCCCCACATACATTCTCCCTAAAAATCAACCTCAACTCTCCAAAATTTTGACTTTATTTCCTTTAATGTTCTGTCAAAAATGTAGAGATTCTTTTTCTATCCGAAAAGAATAATCAGTTTTGGGGTTGGACCAGAGCGAGAATTCCGATAAAGGGGGGACCCAACTGGTTCTTTCATAATACATTAGTCCTAATCTGAATAAAAAACTAACGCTTTCTATTTCTCTACTTTCCACTAGACTTTTGGCTAACTCAATTAATCTGACCGGTAAAGCACAAGTAATCATAATTCTTTCCTTAACAATATAATCTTGCCGGGGAAAGAGACTGCGGAGCAAAAGTAATTCCATTCCGGTGAAGCAGCAGCTTGGACGAATAGTAAAACTGAGCAGGGGTTTGTGGTTTTTGTGGGGAAGAAATATCTGGACACCTACAACTCCTATTGGTTATTATGTGATAAATAAAAATA
>NZ_LN828719.1:0-3779 GCF_002888635.2 endosymbiont DhMRE of Dentiscutata heterogama | reverse complement strand
TCTAATCAGTGGCAATTAGTAAGAAATCCAATTAGAATATTCTTTCCCTGTTTTACTTCCGGTAAAGTCGCTTTGTCAGTGCGAAAGTGTGAAGATATTTTTTACTTGCTTATGAGCCTAGGATAATAAGAATCCAAATAATTAAACTTCATTTCTCTATCATTTGTCATCAATTTATATTTTATATAATTTTCTCACTCAAAGATGATATTTTTAGTAAAAAATCAACATTCCAGGATTATTTTTTATGGAAAAGCCCACTTTCTAAGGTTCTTAAAATTGTTTGATAATTTAAAAAGTCGCTCATGGATATTCAACAATTCAATTATAGAAAAACCCCATTATTCAGTAAATTATTCTCTGAATTTTTTATTACAGAGTAATAGTGAGTAAAATTTCAAGGATATCCAGGAAGTAAAAAGGGGATTTCTAGGATACTTTATTCTCCTTTTAAGCATCCAATCTTTTTTCTCTGAATTCTTTGTCAATCTCTAAATGGAAATCTATCTTAACTCAATTTCATAATTCTTTAACTTCTCCCACACCCCCTCTAATTATCAATCCCCTTCCTTGCTCCTTTCAGTCGCAATTCCCTCCCCTTATTCTTATATATATCCTATTTCGCGCGAGAGAGAAAGGAGTATTTTGGTTTGTTTTCTTTTATTTTACTTACGAAGTAAGTAAGAGCAAAAATAGAACCTAAAAAACGACATAATTAACCCCTCGCCTCCTTTCGAAACCACCAAAATTATAATATAGATGATAATCCCCCAGGTGGTTCTCATTTATAGAGGTCATGAGTTAGGGCTTTGCCGTATCACTCGCCTTTTACTTTACTTACTTCAATTACGAGGTAAGATTGACAAGTAAAGACAGTGTGGTAATGCTTCCAGTGTTTTCATTGGAACTTTTGCCCTGGCTTATTCTCCTTGTCTAGCAATTTAGATAAGTTGAGAACCTAAATCATGTATTCCCTAGTCTGGGTTTATGGGGTTCATAAAACGCTCAGACTAGCGGGAGTAATGAAGAACTTCCCAAAAGAAAAGACAATAATTTTTGAATTATCATTTTCTCTTTTCGGAAGACTAATCTTCCAAGTCTAATACTAATTTTAACTTCTCTTTGACTTCTTTCGTAATCTCTTTGCTGACTACTCCAATTCTTTCATCTCCTAAACGGGTATCTTTTTCAATATTTCGCAAACGATTAAATAAAATTTTGCTGTCGTCATCTAAGCCGTTTTCTTTATTTTTCTTAATGAGTAATTCATGAGGGCGAATTATTTCTAATCCTCGGCTACTTAATGGAACTACAATTATTTCTTCATCATATTCATTTTGAGCGTCATTGCTAACTACCACGGAGGGACGGATTTTTTTAATATAACTTTCTATTTCTAAATCCCTTTCTTTACCCTTCTTAGGCTTGTAGTTGTAATCTACTAATCATATTTCGCCCCGCTTGGGGATTTGTTTAATTGTTTTACTCATTTTCTATTCCGTCCTCAATGGTTCCTTCTCAAATTTTATCTTCTTCTCGCACTATTTTACTTTTCGCAGCTGATTTATAACCGGCAATTAACTCTTCTCTTTTTTTCTTTTTCACATACTCCTTTAAAAAATCACTGAATAGTTGGCTAATTTGTCCCGGAGGAACTAACCGCTTTGTTTCATAGTAGACATTAGTATCTATTGACAGGTTTAGGTAATGCTTGTTCGCCATATTTATAGTTTTACGGTTTTACGCGTCGCAAGGGTGCCTTAAACATACCCCCTCCCCAAATATTTCCTCCAAGTTTTCTTTTTGCTACTGCTTAATCTCTCATAATACTTCCTTCCGACACACCCTAAACATAATATCTTATAAACACTCTTAATCCCCCAAAATTGCGGGTTGTTTCTGTTCTTAACTACTCCGTGCTTTCCTGCTCCTCTTAATTCTTTGCCGCAGCCATAGCATTTCGCCTGATAATATTCCTGATTTACTTCAACCTTTCCTGTTGGTTTTCTCTTTTCTCTAACTAATTCGCATTTTAGAATATTTACACAAACTTTATAACACAATTCTCAACAAAGAAAATATTCTCGTTCGTGCTTATTACAAAATCACTTCCCAAAAGGCTTTCGCCCTAGATTAAGGATATTAAGTCGTCGGCAGTAGAAGCATAGTTGTAAGTCCAATATCTTAATATCTTTAATTCTCTGATACTCCTTCCAGGTTAGTTTAGTTGTCATGTTAGTTTGTCTTTCCCCCGTTTAAAAAAAAGAACCAAAAAAAAATATTTTCCGGTCAGGTTCTTTTAGGGTTTCTTTCCTAGGGTTTTTTAAGGTGCTGTTTTATGTCTTTTTTATTGATACCTTTATTTATTTTATTTAATTAAAATTATCTTTTACCTACAAAATATTATATATAGGTTATTTTAAGCAATTTTTTAAAGAAAATACCCCTATTGTCTCCTTTTAAAAAAAAGCCAAGGCGGGAGCCTTGATTTAGAGGGGTAAAAAAAAAAGGGGGGGGGGGGTTTGGAGGAATTTGAGTGTTTTGGATTTGGCTTTTTTTGTTTTTACGGAGTAAAGGGAGGAATTTTTTTTTGGTTCTTTTTTTTGTAATTTTATTATGTTTGCTTTTCCTATATCTTTTTCAGACATGATAAAATTAGAGAGGGGAGCATAACGCCCCCCTTTCATTTGTAAAAGGAAGAAAGTAAATATGATAAGCCTTAATGTTTATTGCTTAATTGCTTAACAGGTGTCGAGATTTTTATGATGCACTACTTTTTTGGAGGAGCCTGCTGATATTCAACAAAGTTGACTTGACCTCCCTCAGTAAGTCGGCGACTACTGATATTTTTATCAAATTTTACGGTCAACTTTTCCTCAAACTCATTTTTTTCAGTTTGCCACTTAGAAGAACGGATAACTACTTCTTCCTGATTTGTCAAATTTTCTGAAACTTCTTCCCCGCTTTCCTCATAATTTTCTTTCACCGTAGGAACAACCGCACCATCCTCACGCTCGTTTAAAACTTCACTATCCCAACTTTCTCTAATTTCAATACCGTTTTGTCTATCCTTAACTACTTTTCTTTCCCACAACACCTTTCCTTTTTCTGAACTTCTAGCAGGTCTTTCAACTAAAGAAAAACCCATAGCAGAAACCTCTTTGTCTTGGCCTAAATCAATGCCTAGACTTAGACTACTAACAACTTCGGAAGGAAAAATGCCCTGACTTCCTTGTTGAGAACCCTCAGCAGAAACAATATCTCTCTCAGTTTCAAAAGAAACTTTTTTCTTGTTTTTGTTTTCTTTTACCATAATATTCTAACGTCTTCTTCCTACAACAGATTGAGTAACGGTAAAACCTTTTTCAGTTTTAACCTCTATCTTATACTCATACTCATTTCTCCCGCCACTTCGGTCTATCATTGTATCGAGACTACTTTGTATTGTCCTTACTTGCGAATCACTCAAAACAGGAACATTATAAGTAGAAGGTCTAGTTAATTCTCCGGTATTAAAAAATCTATTACATTTACTACAACGCTCACGGCAAGTATTACCACAGCGTTCTCCACATGCATCAAATCAACTATCCTGCCAACTATTACAATTTACGCAAAACTCTCTCGGCATATCTATTTACTTCTCCCCTTGCTGTTTCTTAACCCACAGCAAGGTTTTATTTTCATATTATTTATCATATTATTTTTACTTTTTCCTTTTGTATATTTCTGCTATCATTGAGCCAGATAACTCAGCACCAATTGCTTTTACCAAATAT
>NZ_LN828718.1:0-648879 GCF_002888635.2 endosymbiont DhMRE of Dentiscutata heterogama | reverse complement strand
TCGAAGAGGAAGATTTGGGAGTGGGATTTGCGTTGGAGAGTATGGTTAATATTGGTTCATTGTTTTTGACCGGTAGAACCTTCTTCTAGGAGAGTTTCATGAGAGCAATAGGCTATATTATTTTTTCTCCAAGATTGGAGATTAATATCAGTAAGCAAATTATAATTATTACCTTGGTTGTCAGTAATAATTATTTTGCCTTTGTTGGGGGTTAAGAGACCTAAGAGGAGATAGAGGAGAGTACTTTTACCGGAGCCATTTTTACCGGTTAGGTGATTGAGAGTGCCAGGGGTAAAAGTACGACTGTAATTTTTTAAGAGTCATTCTTTTTGTCCGGGATATCTAAAAGAGATATTTTGGCAATCTATAGTTATTATTTTTAAGTTAGTGGGGAATTTTAATTGGGCTAAATTGTCGTTTTTTTGGGGGAGGGAGAGGAAGGTGTTGATGCGGGTGAGGGAGGAGGAGAAGTCAGAATAATTCCACAAATACCCAAATTGCCAGACGCAATTATTAAGTATTCGTCAGAGAGTAGAAAAATTTTGGCCAATAAAATTCTTATTCAGAATTAGCAATCCAAAAGGGAAAAGATTAACTAATAAAGTTCAAGGGATAATTTTCCCTGCTATCATCCTACTTTTAAAGTTGGTTTTTTTTTGCCTGCTTTGACGGGTCAGAATTTGTTGCTCTTGCTCTAACTGTAAATTTAACCCCATACTTTCCACCAAAAAAGCGTTGTTTATTTCCTTGTTAATTAACCCATATTCTCGGGTGGTGGTTTGCTTGCTTAACTTTCCCAAACGAAAATTAGCCCTGTTGAACAAATAGATAATAATATTAATAAAAATTAACCAAAAAATTGTGAAAATAATCATTCCTGGTCCGACCTTCCATTCAGAGTGCCAAGCACTTCAAAATATTAAACCCAGATTAAAAGTCCCTTTATAAGCTTGGCATACTAAATTGACTCAATATTCCCCCACCAAATTGCTTTCAATTTCAACTAAACTATTAATTTCTTCCTTTCTTTTTAATTTTTCGGTTAAGGACAACCGCCGAAAGCAGTTCAATAAACGATTTTTGCTGTAATCGCTAACTATAATTGTTAGCCGCTCCACTTCCAAAGTAGAAAAATAAGTAAATAAGGAAAAAAGAGCCACCCAGGCCAGACCTAGGACAACGAACTGTCCTTTATTTAAAAATCAGGATTTTACTTGCAGATAAGAGGGCAATAAAAGAGTGTAATTTTCAATGGTTTCTTTTTGGGCAAAAAGATTTCAACCAATCGCCATTAATCCATCAGTAAGAACAGTGGTTATGGTGGCTAAAATTAAGCATTTGACAAGCCGATATTTAAACTTACTAAATTGGATTTTGGTGGGCATTTATAATATAATTTTACCCCGCCAATTTTTTAAATATTCGGATGCTAGAAGAAATTTTTTCTAATAATTCAAACCTTCAGTCTCAATTATTAGACTCACCAGCCGCAAAAGGAGGATTTTTTGCGGCTTGGAGTAGATTCATTTATTTAAACAAGACATTATCTTTTCACCTTATCGCTTTTTCACCCAAACCACCACCATACTTATTACCAGTAGAACCAGAGAAATTGCTCCTATTCCATAATAAATATTTTTGTTGTTATCTTTGTTATCCGTTTTTTGAGCGATATTTTGTTGTTGAACTTCTTCATCTGTTTGGTCTTTTTTGTCGGAAGCAGTCCTTTGATTTATCTCATTCAGGTTTATATCTCCTACTTCTTTATTCTGATTGGTTGAAACTTCCGACTGAGATTTTTCTGCTTCTCGTTTTTGGCGATTTCTTTCGATAATCTGGTTTTTTTCTTCTTCGCTCCTTGATTTTCAATAATCCTCTCTAAAAACTCCGTCTTGGCCTTTTCTTTCGGTGTAGTAAGTTGTGCCTTCAATATTCCATTTACCTCCATAAACCAAACTTTCTTTGGGCTTTTCAATTTGTTCTTTATCCCCTACACTGAAAACTCCTCCAACCCAATTATCGTTATTTTTTTCATTCACCATTCATTTAGCAAATTCCTCCTTGCTTACTTTGGTTAATTTTCCATCCCTACCTTTAATTTCAAAAATGACTGGGCGTTCACCCGCATTTTTTTTTATTGCCCTTTCTAATCCATTTAGGATTTCAATATTTTTCCTAAATTTTATCGTGAAAATGCCATTCTTTCCACCATTTCAACTATCTTCTTCGTGATAAGAGCAATTGCCTCCAAACATTTTCTCAAATTTCTTTTGGGTTTCTTCGATCTTTTTATTTAGATTTTCTTTATTCATGATGACTTTTATTATTAAACTATTGATAATTATTTCTTTTAGAGGATAATGACGTTATATAGTCCTCTTTTCAGATAGAGGCAATTATTCCATGATGATGGTGAATGTAATTGCTTGTCATAAATATTTGTGTTCTTATATGTCTTTAATATACTACTTTTTTAATAATTAATTTCCGTTTTTCAAATAAAATCAAAATCTAAACAATTCTTAAAATGCTTTCTCAAATCCTCTTTTTGTAATATACTTATTTTATAGGCAACAACTTTCCTCAACTCCTCTTCTGTTCTTGGTTCTTCACTTTTAACATACTGCTTAATGACATTAAAAACTTCCTCCACTGGATTTAAATAAGGATTGGAAGCAACGATGTATCGTGGTTCGATGTTCTTACTAGTCAACAACTCTTTAACCTTAGCTGATTTATGAAATCGAATATTATCCAGCAAAAGATAATATTTTTCCTCATTAGGAAGTTTAATATTATTAAGAAAATTAGCAAAAACCTCGGCATTTACCGTGTCTTTAACTAATTCTCAATGAATAATGCCACCCTTTTCTATGTTTTGAATAACCAAGATTAAAGAATAGTTGGCACCATAACTGGGTTTAAAGTCAGCAATTTTTGTCCCTTCAAACCCCAACCTCGTCGTGAAGCTAGATTTAAAGGATGCCCACTTTCATCGGTGGATAAAATCTGTCTTGGAGGTAATTTGTTAACTCTTTCCATAAACTCAATAACTTCTGGCAAATTCTGTTTTTGTTGAGGATGACGATAGGGAACTACTTGGTAAGAATATTTAATCTTTTTTAATACTAAGTAAATAGTAGCAACACAAAATCTCTTATCTGTTTTATCAAAAACATAATCTGACATTTCCCTTAATGTTTTTGCCTTTTTGGTGTGAATAGAAGAAAGTAAGTAATGGAGGCATTTTCTATCAAATCTTCTTTTTGCTCCGACCTTTTGAAGAGGCTTGACAATTGGCTTTCTCCAATATCTCAACATTCTATCACTTCTTTTTAATCCAGTAGCAATTTCCTTGTAAGGAACTCCTGATTTCTTTAACCCTTCTACAAATTCAACTAAATCTTGGTGCTTAAATTTGATTGGTCTCCTAGCAAGTTTATCATCTATTTTTTTAGTTCCTTTGCCTAATTCCTCTTCTAACCAGTCTATTCCCTCTTCCTCCTCAAATTCTTCATCTTGCTTGAAATCTTGGTAGAGTTTGTAATTACCATTTTTATCTCATTCAAGTTTTAATTTACCACTTAAACTAGGGATATAACCTATTCGATAATTATTTAAAAACCAATCTTCTTTACCAGTTTGAATATCGATAAAAGTATATTTCCAAAATTGTTTGTTTTTGTTTCTTTCTCCTTTGATAATTTTGGCAAGAAATTCCATGGGGACTATATATATATTTTATATATATAAATCTCTAATTTGTTTAATTTATGTAGTCTTACTAAAAGCCTCTACGGTAGTTTTCTTGTATTCGTCCATGCTTTGTTTGGCTAGTTCATTGTATAAGTGTCCTTGCAAAAGGTAATTCACTCTTTTTTTCTTTTCGGGTGGAAAGTCCCCAACTTCCAAATTTTTTACCAAATTAAACAAAGCAATCTTCCTCTCATAAGGACTTTGATGACTTTGGAGAATTTTCTCTATCTTTTCAGCAATTTGATTTTTATCTAGTTTTTTTACCATGATAGTTTTTGCCTGTTTTATATTTATAATTTTATTCGTATTCAAAATTTTTTTATCCATTTAGGCTTTTAGTATTAGTCTAAAAGAGTAGTTTAAAAAAATTTTAATGCTACCTTGTTGTGTGTTCAAAAATGTAAAAATATAACTATATGTCAGACCTAAATAACAACGAAGAAAAAATTACAGAAGAAAAAGTTCTAGATGGAAAAGGTGGGGGTAAACTTATCTATACTATAAAATGTCGAGAATGTGAAGAAGTCTTTACCAAGGAACAAAGTTGAAACCAAGGAAGTTGCAGTCAACTTTGACCATCAGCAGGTTTTCATCGTGAATTAAGAGCAGAATTACATGACCATAAAAGTAAAGTCCACAAAGTTGGAGCAAATTGCAGTAAATGCCAAGCTCAACTCTATGACAATAGTGGTAAACAATTTACTTGGTTTACTAATGAAAAGCATGGTGATGTTTGCAAAAACTGTTTAGATGAATTAGATAGACAAGGAGAATTATGAGATAATTTTTTTAGAATAGCACATTATACTTATTCTTCAAGTAGTTCTGACCCAGGAATGGAAGGTGGTTTAATTTGTGGTTTTTGTTGTAAACAGATGCTTGACAGACAATTACATCAAAAGGAAAACGGCAAATGGGTTCCCAAACATAATTGCCCAGAGTGAAAAGCAAAATATGGTAAAGGAGGCAATAATCCACAAGAGAGAGAGAGAGAGAGCAATTACAGAGCAGAATTGCTGAGTTAGAGGCAATTACTAACCGAACTCCCCAGCAAGAACAAGAATTGCAAGATAAAAAAGCAGAATTAGCCAAGTTAGAAGCACAAAATACTAACGAGAATAAACCTACCAACTGAACTCCTTGGATAATTGGAGGAGGTATAGCATTATTGGTGATAGGAATAATTGCCTACTTCCTATCTAGAAAGAAAAAAGAATAATATGGTGAAAACTACCTATGTAATTCGAGATGGTAAAAAATACCCTCTTTATGACCAAAGTATTTGAGATAAAAAACCATTAGTTGTTCCTACTATTCCAAATGTTTCAAAATACATTGCTCGAATAAATCAATTAAAAGCAGAGTTAGCAGCAGAAAAGGTCAGTAGAGACAACTGGAAAGATAAATTTGAAAATGCTGAAATAAAACCAGTTGACCTTCCTGCTAATTGGAGAACTGAATTAGCTCGTATCACTGAGTTGGAAAAAAGACCTGATATTCCTATTTCTAAAAGTGATTGGGAGAACGATTGAAGTAAACGACCGACTTTAACTGATTATAACAATTTATTGGCTAATCAAAAACCCAATGACTTGCCAGACAATTGAAAAGAATTAAGCAATAAAATAACTAAACTTCAAGGAGAAAAACAACAAATCATCAAAGAAAGAGATAATCTCAAACTCCAACTCACCCAAAAAGAAAATCAACTAGAAAAAACTATCCAAGCCTTTACGGAAAAAGAACAGACTAAACACCAAGAATACTTAAATATTCTAACTAAAAAAGACCAAGATTGAGAAACTAAATTAGAACAGGCTCTAAAAAAGCCTCCTACTGCTACTATTGGAACTCAAACCGATATCACCATCCCCCCAACTGACCAATGGGAGACTGATTTAGAAAAATATAAGCAAGATATCCAAAAAAAACAACAAAAAGTCTCTAAATTACAAACTAAACTAGCAAATTTACGACAAGAAATCAAAGATTTACAAGAGCAAGCAAAAGAAGGGGATTTGAATGAGGTAGAAAAGGAATTATTAGAAACAGCAGAAATGCCCATTGGAACTGACCGTTCTTTTTTTGGTGATAGTAAAAAAATGATTGAACCAAAAGAATTAAAAAAAATGCTTCAAGGTGATAAATGAAATCAATTGCGAGCAGATTATCAAGCCATCAAAAAAAGATTAATTGATTTAGCCGACAAAGAATTAGAAGTCCAACAAAATCAGCAAACTATAACTGAACTAACCCAAAAAAAAGACCAATTACAAAAAGATTTAGACTTAGCCACAAAAACCAAGGAAGAATTGGCTGAAGAATTACAGAAAGAAAAAGGTTGGTGGGATAAGTGGAAGGGGTTGTATCATCTATCAATAGTAAATGGAGATTTAAAAAATATTGTTAAAATAGCAAATGAAAAATTAGTTTCTCCACATAATTTACTTAATCTTGATAAAATTGTTAAAAAAGAAATTCTTGAAGAAAAAATTAAGTTTTTTTAATTTATGATAAAGAGTTGGGTTTTATTCCTTCTAACAAATTCATCAAAATAATCTACGAATATTATAAAAATCAGTAAAATTAAATATTATGGTAAATGCCCAAGAGTGGTTAGAAAAATATTATCCTGATAAGAAAACAAAGAATATATACCTCAACCAACAATTAGAGGGAGTTTTAGATTGTAGTGAGTATAAAAACTTATACACAATATTCATTTCTACCTCAGTAGATAGGAGTAAGTTAGAGATAAAAGGAGGTTCTTATTATGGAAGAGAAACCAAAATAATCCCCTGTATTCTTGCCCAAGAATATATAAACCAAGAATATCCCAAAAATGGAACTTGTGTGAGAAAAAATGAAAGTTATGATACTGACAACTTTGGTAAAACTAGGAAAGAAATAACAAAGTTATGAATAAGTGAAAAAGCCTTAGAAGGAGAATTAGACCTGGCTGATTTTAAGAATTTAGAGGTATTATGATGCTCTGATAATTGCCTCACTAATCTAAATGTAAATGATTGTAAGAAATTAGGGAGAATTGAATGCTTTAATAACCAACTTACTACTCTCAATCTGAGTAATTTAAAAGAGTTAGAGAAACTTAAATGTTTTAATAATTACCTTACTCAGATACCTTATCTTCCTTATCCTGAAAAAATAACTAGTTTAAATATAAGCAACAACAATATAAATCCCTCTGACCTTTCTATTTTTAATCAGTTGAGGAATTTAAGAAGTTTAGTTATTGGTAATCATAATAAAAACAAAATTAACCAAGGAATATATAATCATTTTCAAGGAGGTTTAAAACCTGTGCAGGATTTGAATAATTTAAAGAAATTAAATATTTCTAATACCGATATAGATAGTGGTTGAGAATATTTACCTGATAGTTTAGAAAGAATTGATTATGACACAGAACTAAGACCTAACTGTAAATTATCCTTAGTAAAAGCAGAGTTAGAAAAAGAGTTGTGAATGGATATTCATAAGGATTTTGTTCCTAAATATAAAAAAGCCTGATTAGAAGCAGGATATAGTAAAGAACAAACAAAAGAATGAATAGTAGCAGGAGCCAAACCAGACAGCCTTAAATTCCTCAACTGATTTCTGAACTTCAAAAAACTAGACCTAACCTGAGCCTTAGAAAATGAGGAAGAGTTTAAAGAGTGAAGAGGTTATTATAGTTCTTTTGGAACCTGTTATGAATGTCAACAGCCTAATACCAGCCAAGACTGATGCCAATCTTGTAATGCTAAACATTTTGAAGATGAATTTGATACCTGGACTAGTGATAATAAACAAATAGATGCTTTTATCCAAAAATGCCAATCAGAAGCAACTAGCAATTGAAATGTCTTGGAATGAATTCCTTATGAGAAGTTTAAGAATATAGAACACATTGCTGATGGGGGATTTGGTAAGATATATAAAGCAGAGTGAGAAGGGGGTTCTATTGAAAAATGGATTGGAAAATGGAATAATTGGAAGGGAGAATGAGAAAGAAGGGGAGATAATTATAAAACTAACTATAAAACAGTTGCCCTAAAAACCCTCTCCAATTCCCAAAATCTAAAAGAAGACTTCCTCCAAGAACTAACTCTTTATAAAATGTTTAGAAGTTCAGTTAGTCAGATGGTGCCTTGTTATGGGATTTCCAGAGACAAGGAGGGCAATTATATTATGGTTATGGAGTATATGAAAGAAGGAAATTTAAGAGAGTATTTAAAGAAGAATAGGAAATTAGGTTTAGCAAGCAAACTTAATTTCCTAATACAAATCATTCAAGGTCTAAAAGATATTCACCGTAAGCATTTAGTTCACCGAGATTTCCATAGTGGGAATATTATTGTTGAGGATGAATATAGTTGTCGTATCACCGATTTAGGTTTATCTAAACCAGTTAATGAAACCGATAACAATCAAATTTATGGAATAATGCCTTATGTAGCACCCGAAGTCTTACAAGGAGAAACTTATACCCAAAAATTAGATATCTATTCCCTGGGTATGGTTATGTATGAAATAATTACTGGAATACCTCCTTTTGCTGAACAGGCTCGTAATACTAAATTAGCCTTAAAAATCTGTCGTGGAGAAAGACCTGAATTTCCTGCTCAGATTAAATATCCCCAATTGCTGATAGATTTAATTAAACAATGCTGAGACCAGGAACCCAACAATAGACCTAGTGCTAGGGAAGTAAGTGGAATAGTGGGAGAGTGGTTTGATGCAGACACCCAATTCTACCACCAATATGAAGAAGCCGAAGAATATAATCAAACTTTACCAGATGAAATCAAATATCCTACTTACCATTCCCAAGAAGTATGGCATAGTAAACCCATAAATACTAAACAAATCACCCAATTATTACAAGTTTCTCAGGGAATGCCCACAATAGATATCCCCACTGAAACAACAGAAATCTCAGCACTAGGAGAACAATTACAAGAGACTAATTTAGAGGAAAAAGGAGAAACTTCTCTCCAAGCCCAAATAGAAATCCCTCCTAAAAATAACTAAAACAATAAACATAGTAAAGCCAGTTGTTGATAAATTTATTAAGTTATATGCCAACAGAAGTA
Organism: endosymbiont DhMRE of Dentiscutata heterogama; assembly: GCF_002888635.2. Classification (NCBI taxonomy): domain Bacteria; kingdom Bacillati; phylum Mycoplasmatota; class Mollicutes; order Mycoplasmatales; species endosymbiont DhMRE of Dentiscutata heterogama. The sequence continues at coordinate 640,027 of NZ_LN828718.1, read as the reverse complement.
ATAAAATGTTTTGGTTGTGGAAGAAGAAAGACATCAGAAAATAAATTTGGTTTCGTGAAATGAAGAAACAGAGATTTCTGTGCTTCTTGCTACTTGGATGTTAAAATCTTTTAAAAGAAGTTGTTTTATAATGAGAAGAAAATAAATAACAAAAGGAAATTAATTATTAAAAAAGTAGTATATAGGTATTTCATAAGCCTATATATTTCTTTTTAACAAAATTTTAACTCTGAAACCTCAATTTTTCTATCTAAACAACCAGAATAGTGGAAAAAATTGAGTGGTTTTTTCAATATAAAATTACTTTATGAACGAAGAAAAAAATTTCTATCCCGCTTCCTACCTAGACCGCCTTAATAACCTAATTACTAACCATTTTAGTCACCTTTGTCCCATAAAAAAAGATTTTTACTTAACTTTGTCCGGAATATCTCGTCTGGTTATGCTAGACCGCTACTCTCAAAAAGATAAAGAACGAAAAACTTTACAAATAGGAGATATAGTTCTGACCGTCATTAAACCGGACCCCAAATTTCCCAGCCGAGGCGTCGGCAAATTAATCGCCCAAATTAATGAGAATAATGTCGCTTACTGAGTGATAGAAATTGAAGAAGAATTTGCCGCTAATATTGACCCCGATTTGCTCCATCAAGGCCACCCACGACAAATAATCAAGCCCGATTTTGCTGTAGAAAAGCCTCTGGAACTATACTACGAACAGATTGCCTGACGAGTGGCTCGCACCATGGCTAATCAAGAAAAAGAGGAAAAGTTACGAGAAAAATATTTTTACGCTTTCTACGAACAAATAAAAAATTTCAAAATTGTGCCGGCTGGTCGGATACTCCATGGTGCTGGCAGCCAAAATAAAGTTACTTATTTTAATTGCTATGTCATGCCTTACATTCCCGATTCACGCAAGGGAATTGCCCGCCACCGGGAAGAAGTAATGGAAATCATGTCCCGAGGAGGTGGTGTTGGCAGTAATGGAAGCACTTTGCGACCCAAAGGGGCACTGGTCCAAGGTGTGGGGGGTAGGTCCAGCGGGGCGGTCTCATGGCTTAACGATTTGTCTTTATTGACTAATTTAGTAGAACAAGGCGGCTCTCGACGGGGCGCCCAAATGATTATGTTGGCCGATTGACACCCGGACATTGTCGAGTTTATTGTTGCCAAAGTCCAAAATCCTCATGTTTTGGCTTGATTAATGACTAATACCCAAGACAATTTAATTAAGCAGGAAATCAAAAATAAATTAGAATTAGTGAAATTGCCAGAACACGAGGAGCAAATGATTAAATTTTTTTTAGCCAATAATTCGGATAAAGCAGCCGAGACTAAATTACAAGAAAAATTAATCAACCAAGGGCAGTGGAAAGCGAGAAATCCGGATTTTTTGGCTGGGGCCAACATTTCGGTTTGCCTTTCCGATCGCTTTATGGCGGCTGCCAAAAACGATGAAGATTGAGATTTGGTTTTTCCCGACCTGGCTAATTACTCGCCAGCCGAAAAAGAAGTTTATGATCGCGAATGGTCGCAAGTGGGCGAAGCTTATGAATGAGAACAAAAAGGGTATAAATTGAAAAAATATTATACCATTAAGGCTCGGGAATTGTGAAATTTAATTATCTTTTGTGCCACTCATTCGGCCGAACCGGGGATATTTTTCTTTGATCGGGCTAATCAATTTACTAATGTGAAAGGTTACGGACAAAAAGTGGTTGCTACTAATCCGTGCGGAGAACAACCACTTGCTCCTTATTCGGTTTGTAATTTAAGTGCTGTCAATTTGGCCTCTTTTGTGGATAAAAAGACCTCGCAAATCAAGTGGGATGAATTGCGAGAAACGGTGGAAAATTGTATTCGGTTCCAAGATAATATTATTGACGCCAGTTATTATTTTCTAGAAAAAAATACTATTCAGGCCCAAGGAGAAAGAAGAATTGGTTTGGGAGTCATGGGATTACATGATTTTTTGATTTATGCTGGTTTAAGATACGGCTCGCCAAAGGCTAATTTACTAGTAGACAAATTGTTTGAGACCATTTGCCGAACCGCTTATGAGACCTCAATCGCACTAGCCCAGGAAAAAGGTTCTTTTCCTTTTCTGACTGATAAAAATAATTTAGCGGAAAAATCGGCTTTTATTCGCTCTTTGCCAAGTGATATTCAAGAAAAAATTAGAAAATATGGTTTGCGAAATTCCCATTTATTAACTGTGGCTCCGACGGGTAGCACCGGGACTTTGGTGGGGGTTTCTACAGGTTTAGAGCCTTATTTTGCTTTTTCTCATTACCGTTCGGGAAGGTTGGGAAAATGAATTAAGGTTGATTATCCGATAGTTAATGAATGATTGAAATTTCACCCCGAATACAGTGCCGATAATTTACCAGACATTTTTGTTTCCGCCATGGAATTAGCACCCGAGGAACATGTTGATATTCAGTGTATCATTCAACGCTGATTGGATGGCTCAATTTCTAAAACCATTAATGCTCCTCGTGGATACAGTGTCGCCCAGGTGAAAAAAATTTACGAACGGCTTTATAACAAAGGAGCAAAAGGAGGAACGGTTTATGTCGACGGCAGCCGTGATTTTCAAGTGCTTAGTTTAGAAAAAAACGATAATCAGTTTGTTGAATTAGAAAAAAAAGAGTGATGTCATACTTGTGGTGAAGGGGAATTGATTTGAGCTAATGGTTGTCAGACTTGTAGTAATTGTCAATTACAGGTTAAATGTGATATTTAACATTCAAAAAGGTTCTAGCCCCGCCTTCTTTTTTTAGTCTTCACTACAACAACCATTATTATTTTTATTTACACTAACTATTTTTACTTTTAATTTAACGACAAGAATGTATTCTTATTCTCCGGTTCGTCCGACAAAATGAAGATGTAATTTTTTTAATAGTTTTATTTTAAACCTTTTCCTTACTTTTCAACTGCGGGAATGCAATCACTTCCTTAATACTATTTTGCTCCGTAAACAACATTATCAACCTGTCTATCCCAATCCCCAACCCTCCGGCTGGGGGCATACCATACTCTAAGACTTCCAAAAATTCCTTATCAAAACTGGCAATTTCTTCATTCCCTAATTCTTTTTGTTTGGTTTGTTCTTCAAATCTTTTTTTTTGCTCTGTGGGGTCATTTAACTCGCTATAGCCATTAGCAAATTCTAATCCGCCAAGATAAAGTTCAAATCGGTCAGCAACTTTTTCATTTTCCGGCTTGCTTTTAGCCAAGGGCGAAACTTCTACTGGATAATCATAAATAAAAGTGGGTTGAATTAACTTTTGTTCTACATACTCCTCAAAAAAGGCCAAGATAACATGTCCAGTGGTTTTTTGAAATTTTTCTAATTTTAAATTATATTTTTGGGCCAGTTTATAGGCTTCTTCTAAACCATTTATTTTGGCAAAATCTATGTTTGTTTGTTCTCTAATCGCTTCGACCATTGACAGTCTGCGAAAAGGTTTTTGAAGAGAAATATTGTGAGAATTAAAGGTAAATTCCGTTTGTTGGTGAAAAACTTTTTCGGCTAAATAATGAAATAATTCTTCCGTCAAATTCATCATATATTCCGCATTTTCGTAGGCCTGATAAACCTCAACAGTAGTAAATTCAGGATTATGCCGAGCATCTATGCCCTCATTGCGGAAAATTCGACCGATCTCATAAATTTTTTCAAAGCCACCCACCAACAGTTTTTTGAGGGGTATTTCAGTAGCAATTCGCAAATAAAAATCTCGGTGTAACTTGTTGTGGTGAGTAATGAAAGGCTTAGCCTGCGCTCCGGAAGCCTCCGAAACCAGAATGGGAGTCTCAATTTCAATAAATTTTTTTTCCTCTAAAAACTGGCGAATGTTTTTGATTACTTGGTGGCGAATGAAAAAAATCTCTTTTTTTTGCTTATTAACAATAAAATCTAAAGGTCGGTTGCGAAACCTTTCCTCGGTATCGCTAAGTCCGTAGTAAGAACTAGGGATAGGTCTCAAACATTTGCTTAATAAAATAAACTCATTTACTTCCACACTTAATTCTCCTCTATTAGTTTTACAGACAATTCCTTTTACTCCAATAAAATCACCAACATCCAGCAAATCAGAAAAATCTCTAAATTTATCTTTATTCTTTTCATTTTCACTAACTTTCAATTGAATTTTTTGGTCTTGGGTAGTTAGGTCAGCAAAAATTAAGCCTCCGACAATATTAAAGCGGGAAATCCTTCCGGCAACGCTTACTAAAACACTTTTTTCTTTTAATTCTTTTTGTGAAAAAGAAGAAAATTGCTTAATGATAGTTGATAAGTCAGTACTCTGGAAAAATTTGGTTATTTGAAAAGGATTGTTATACTTTTTTTCTCATTCTTGAAGTTTTTTTTCTCTTGATTCTTCTGGAGATAATTCCATATTAAACTATTTTTCTTATCTTTGTCTAATTTATGATTACTTTTTTCTTAAAATATCCCCGCCTTTTCTTTTGTTTGCTCAAATTAGGGGTAAAAAGAAAGCCAAAATTATGACTGGCAAACAAATAAGAGCAATTTTTCTAACTGTATTTTCAAAATAATCTAGGGTTTTCGAAACCATTCAATTCCCATTATTGGTGTTAAACTTTGCTGATTTTTCCTCCCCCAAACTTACGACAAATTTGTATTCTTTTACTTCTCCGCATGGATTGCCAAAATCAATTTTAACTTCTCGCACCAAGTCGTCAAGTATTCAAATTCAGCAAGGTTTATTTCTCTTTTCAGTGAAGTAGACATATTTATCGGGTATAACTTTCCGGATTAACCACCAAAAAACCGTGATATTCTTTTAGTTCTTGGTCGTTGAAAAATTTTCTTCTCGTTTTTCTCGAATAATCACATTGAAGTCCTAACTCATTCATAATATAGAAAATGGCGCCTAGTGCAGGAATCGAACCTACGACCTGCCGGTTAACAGCCGGATGCTCTACCGCTGAGCTAACTAGGCCTATTAAACCAAAGCAAAAATTACTCGCAAATTATTATCACCCAACCGATAATTTAATTTGGTAATTCGGCTATAACCACCTGCACGATCTTTATATCTTTCTTTTAAATCAGAAAATAATTTATCAAATAATTTTTTTCCTTGCTGGTCAGTGTTTTTTTTCTTGTTGACTAAATATTTTAGAGCCAAACGGCGAGCATGCAAATCATTCTGTTTAGCGTATCCGATAAGTTTAGCCAATAATTTGGTTAGACTGCGAGCCATCGGTAGACTCGTTTCCACTTTTTCGTATAAAATGGCGTCTGCTACTAAATTATTAAGGACATGATTGCGTCAAGCAGTAGTTTTACCAGGTTTATTGATATAGGACATGATTATTAATTAATTTTTTTTAGAAAAACAAATCTCAAAAGATAATTTTATTTTATATTTTTGCCTCGGCCGTTGGCTCCAGAATTAATTTTTCTCCCTTTTTACTATTGTCATTAAGCAGTTGAGAAATGCTACCAAAAGCATCTTGGGATATCGCCAAAACTTCTTGAAGTGCTTCTTTCGGTTCAGCCACACCATTAGTAGTAATCGTAAGTGTTAATTCTTCTTCGGTTTTTCCTCTGCTAATTACTACCGATTTTATTTGAAAACTTACTCCATCACCTTTGACTGGGGCATAATCGGTAGCAAAAGCAATAACATTTTCTACATCCGCCAAATAATTTTTTTCTTGTTCTTCTTCCTCCCAATAACCCCAATTTTTCTGAAAATATAATTTTATTTCTAATTTAGGTTTTTTTTCCTCGCTGGTTGCTGCTGCCAGAGTAGCCAAATGAAGATTAGGATTTTTAATTTTGACTTCCTTATCCTTTTGAAAATCACCAGCCGTAATTTTTTTTTCCGTTTTTTCTTTGTTTTCAACACTCAATTCTAGACAAAAAATTCCCTCCTTCTTTTTTTTGGCTTCTGCTCTAACCTCTTTCAATTTCATAACGAGAAAAGGCGTTGCTACCGGATCTACCACTCCCGACAAAGCACTAATTTCGCTTTCCACTACTCCATTTTTATCGCTAATTTGGACACCTAAAGGGGCTATTCCGCTAGTATATTTCAGAAGAAATTGCCGAAAATAATTGCCAAGAACCACCCCCATGCCGGCTGGCAAGTGGCGAAAGACAAAAGAGGAAGTATGAGGTTTATTTTTGTGAGTTATTTCTTCGACTTTTAATTTATTGAGTAATGCGGTCATATATAATTTATTATTTTAGCCGTTCAAAATGTAGCCCTGTTTATTCATTATGATATTTGTTAGAAAAAAATTAAAAAACTGATATTTTTCTGGTTTCTCGGTCCTTGCGACCTTTTTCCTTCTGCTGGGCTAATAATTTACTAAATTCTTCTTCCGGAAACTTATGACCCTTTTTTTCCAAATAAAAGCGAATTAGTTCCTCTGAAATGCCCTTGGTATCATACCAGAAAAAAATATCTTGTGCCGCGATTGTGGGTGTATAATTTTTGCTTAATTCTCGGTTCGACTTATCAATAAATTCCCTGGTTTTATTGATTTCTTTTTTCAACTCATTAATTATCAAACCTTCCTTTTTTTTTAAATGCTGGTAGTAAGAAGAATTAACTACAATCATTTTTTTGCTTACTTCTATTAACTGATCGGTGCTTAAACCAAGCAAATAGGCTAACAAAGTAGCCTTTTTGACCAATTTTTTGAGAATGTAACCACGTCCTTTGGGCCCGAATGTGGCACCATCAGCCAGAGCAAAAATAGTAGTTCTCAGGTGGTCGGCGATAATATAATAGTTTCCTTTTTGGTGGTTAGCGTTATTCATTAGTTTATCTTATTTTTTTAATTTCTTTTTCCTTACTAACATTATTGCTCCAATCAATATTATTAGCAAAAATATTATGACCGGAAAGATTCAGACCGGAAATTCGTCTTTATCCCGAGTTGGCTGGTTGCCATTTTGAGGGGTTTGGTTAATATTTTGTAAACTCTCAATAACATTGTCTACTCGTCCGTTTTCATTAAGCGTTTTGTAGGCAGCGGATTGTTGATTTTTTTCGCCTAGCAATTCATCAAAAATTGACTGATTAAATTGTCCTTTTTCACTTAAAATCTCCGCAGCAATCAAGGTTTTGAGTAGTTTTAAAGTTGCCTGTTTTTCGTCTTCTGTAAGTTGCTGATTATTCTCTATTTGTTGCTTGGCAGGGTCATTATTAAATCTATTTTCGACCTCATCCTCGGAGGGCGGAGGAACATCATTTTTGTCTTTGCCGGGTGTGGGTGTGGTTGGGTCATTTCCATTGTCAGGGCTATCGCCTGGCCCTCCTGGAGTGCCGGGAGAGTCGGGATTACCAGGACCGGGACCGCTTCCTCCTTGTTTAGCCTGCCGTTTATTTTTAATGTCGGCTAATATTCGGTCTTTAATCGTCGTAATAGTAGGCAAATCGTTCGCCTTTTGAATATCGTGACGTCAATTTTGGTTAGTGGTTTCTAATTCATTAGTATTGATAGTGGGATTTTGGTTGAGGGCATTGTCAATGTCCGAAATGGCAGTGTTTTTTTCAGCTAGCAAGGGGTCGGTAGTTTGGGGGATCAATTTACCCTCTACAATAAGGTTGGGAAAACGTTTTTCTAAATCTATTTCTAATTCTCCCCAAGTAGAAATAGCCGGTCAATCTTCTATTTGTTTGATAGTAAATTGTTTTTCATTTTTGTTGAAATTGTATTCTATTATCTTGTGTATTTCAGCCAATTTGCCAGGGTTATTTCCGCTAAAAATAATTTTAGCGACCGGGACTGCCGCTTTGTAAATATGCTCTTTGAGATCCTGTTTGGTTATTTCGAGAATAATTTTTTTTTCGCTTGCTTGGTAATTAAATCCATTTACTTCCACTTTTAACTCTTCATTTTTTATACCATAATAAAGGTTAGGAATTGAAAAGAAATCTAAATCGGGAGAATTGAAAATCATGACTTGACCGCCTTTTACGGAAGTAAAACCAAACTCTAAAGGAGTGTGAGGCAACGCCACATCTCCTGCCCTTTGGGTTAAGAGAAAAGTTTTTTTTTTATCATTAGGATTAAAAGTATTAAGTTTCAAAATATTTTCTATTTTGGCAATTTTGTCATTTTCAGTTTTGGGAAAAGACAGTCCTATTGTTTTCCAATATCCATTGTTTGTATATACTTCATAACTGTCATCCAGTTCGCAGAGGAAAACTATCGTATTTCATTTGTTGCTTGAAAATCTGCCTCAAGACAAGATTCTAATTTGACTAGGATTAGGATTAAGTATTCCGATAGAGTCTGTCATTATACATTAATTTTAGCAAAAAAAAAAAAAAAAAGAAAAGCAAAATCTTATAAAATCTTTATTAATATATGCTCTATGACTTGATTATTATTGGTGCTGGACCGGCCGGGCTGACAGCGGCCATTTACGCCAGACGAGCACTTTTGAAATGTCTAATTTTAGAAAAATCTTTAACGGGTGGGAAATTAAATAAAACGGCCGATGTGGATAATTATCCGGGTTTTACTTCTATCAAAGGACCTGAACTAGCCCAAAAAATGACTGAACACGCCAAAAATTATGAACTTGACTGAAAATCCGAGGAAGTATTAAAATTAGAAAAAAAAGAAAGGGAGTTTGTTGTGAAAACAGGTGAAGGGGATAGTTTTGTTAGCCGAGCAATTATTATTGCTTCTGGGGCCATGGAAAAAGAATTAGGAATCGAGGGTGAAAAAAAATTTACTAATTTGGGGGTTTCTTATTGTGCCATTTGCGATGGATTTCTTTTTCGGAACCAAGAAGTAGCAGTAGTGGGTGGCGGTTATTCGGCCTTGGAGACGGCTCTGTATATGAGTAATGTAGCAAAAAAAGTTTATCTTATTCACCGACGTTCGGAATTTCGAGCTGAGCCAGAAATAGTAATCCAAGCCCAAAACAATCCGAAAATAATTTTTCTTTTGAATTCCATTCTGACCAAAATTGAAGGAGGGGAGATGGTCGAAAAAGTAGCGGTTAATAATTTAGCAAATAATAAAAAAAGTGAATTGTCAGTCAAAGCAGTTTTTCCGTGTATTGGCCTTGCTCCATTTAGCAGTTTTGCTCATGAATTAGGTGTCTGCGACCGAGAAAATTACATTGCTATTAAAGACGATTGTTCGACAACTGTTCCAGGATTATTTGCTGCCGGAGATGTGGCTCGTCCAACTCCCAATAAAATTAAGCAAATTGTGACGGCCGTAGCCGAGGGAGCCATTGCTTCGCAATCAGTAATCAAATACTTAAAAAAATAAATGAGGATGTCTTATATATTTAAGGATGCCTGTCTGCTAACGACCATCGTCGAAAAATTAAACACATATACAAAATTAATCTCTAAAAACGCAACTTTTAAAAAAACAAGGATAAATTACTGCTTTTTTTTGTAAAGAAAGAAATAGAAAGTATTAAGATGCCGACGAATGTCATCTCTCAATTCAATTTTTGGAGATCTGGTTTTTAACTCGGCAATTATTTTTTGACATTTTTCCTGGGCCAAGTCGGGCCGGGTTTTCTGTTTTCCAACCATGACAACACTAATTTTGGCTAATCAACCCTTTTCAGTCCATTTGTTAACTCTTTCCAATTTATCTTTTAAATCTTTTTCACCAATATTGAAAGAAATCCTGACTTCTTTACAAATATTTTCTTTTTTGTCTTTCTTTTTTTTACTTAATTCAAAAGCGTATTTTTGATAATTAATTAATTTACAAACCGGAGGATTTTTGTCTGGGGCCACGCAAAAAAGGTCAAGGCCCAAATTTTTGGCTCTTTTTAAGGCTTCTTGCCGGTCAATAATTTCTTTTTCCTCTTTGTCAATAACCAAGAGAACTTGGGAAAAGGGAATATTTTCGTTGAGGAATTGGGTGTTGACTATTTTTTTATTTTTTAGGTTCATTCTTTTTAAGGCATTTTTTTACTATCAGTAGTCCAATTGATAGAATTATTAAACCGACTAGGCTAATAATGATAATTAAGTCGTGGTGATGGTCCGAATTATTTGGAGATTGTTGGTGGCTTTTAGAAGTGGAAATTGCTGATTTCTTGCTCAATTTCGGCTCATTCGGTTGGAAACGCAACTTGGGCGGATTATTTTCGGCAATGAACTTTTGCCGATGCTTTTCGTTCCCCTCCCTTATTTTCCTGGCCATTTCTTCGGGGTTCTCGGGCAGCACTTCAAATTTTTGCTCGGTAATATCTCCAAAATCTTGTCCGTGGTTAAATCTGCGAAAATCTGCTTTTAATTTTTCCGAGAGAATGATATATTTTTTAAATCCATTTCCCCTGTCTTCAACGCAATAATCTACCCCCTCCTGATATTTTTTGTGGTTCTCTGAACTTAATGGGAAACCAATATTTATTGGACCATTTTTATTTTTGTAGTTCATAATTTTTTGGCTTTTTTAATTTTAGGAGCAATTTTTCCTCCACTATATATAAATTTTATCGAAAAAAGGTAAGATTGAAATTGATAATGGTTTTGCCCCTTAACTTCTCCTTCGCTCGCTTCAACTGATTTTTTGTTGAGGATCATAATCCGCCAGCAGAGTTTTTAATTTTGCTTGGAGGCTTCGCTTGCTAAAGCTTGGCTTAAAGTTGATTTTCCTACTCCTCCTTTTTGAGAAATAAATGCGATAATTGCCATGTTAACCAATTATTTTTTTTCTACCTTTCTTTCAGCTTCTCCGCTAATGCCTCAGTTATTAACAGACAAAACATCAAATGTATTCTACTTTTGCCGAACCTAATTTTGAGAACTCATTTGAAAATATTTTATTAAATATTCGGCTACTCCCCCGTGGTGATTATCAAGTCTAGTGATGCTGCGAGCGTAAGGCTTTAAATCGTCATTTCCATTTGACATAGCCACGCCTCATCCTACATTTTCAATCATTTTTATATCATTAACATCATTGCCAAAAGCAATAATCCGTGATTCATCAATATTATAATAAGCGGCTAGTTTTGCCACAGCCTCGGCTTTATCAGCCTTTGAACTGCGGATTTTAAAAATCACTTTTTCGGGGTCCGGCACCAAAATTTTATCTCCTTCTTTTTCTGATTTTAATTTTTTTCCTGAATAATAGTCCACACTGGCTTTATAATTTTCTCCTAAAAACGAACGAATGGAGTCAATTTTCTCTTTATCATTTTTAAATTCAAGGACTAATTGTAAGCAATCTCGATCTCCTAAATGTTGTAAAGCATCATTAGTCGCATGATAAGTATTGCCGTTAAAAAAAATTTCGTGGTAGTAAATATCCTCGCCCGTTGAAATGGTTTCCTTGTCAGCCGAATCGATTAAAACATTAAGTAAATTTTCTTTAATAATCTTTTCATTTAATATTTTCTTAACTGTCTCGTTAGCTAGAGGGAGAATGGCCATGATAGGGCTATGTTTTTTTAAGGGATGGTCAATATAAGCTCCATTGTAGGTAATCAAAAAAGTATCTAAACCAATTTCTCTATAAAAAGGCAAAGCCGACAAATAATTTCGGCCAGTGGCAATAACTATTTTGTTCCCCATTTCTTGTAGTTTTTGGAGGATTTTTTTATTTTTCTGGTTGAGGGTGGCAAAATCGCTGTTTAGAACAGTGCCGTCTAAGTCAATAATAATTAAGTGTTTTTTAGAATTTTTTACTATTTCAATATTCATATATTATTATTTTTTTACCTTTTCAATAAAAATGCTATTGTAATTTAATCATATCTCTACTCCATGAAAACTAAAAATGTTATATATGCCAGTAGAAGAAACATTAATTATACATAGTTATCTAGACGAATTAGGTATACCAACTAGCGGAGCAGTCAATTTACCAATTTATCCAGTTAATCCAAAAACCCCTTTTCTATTTTCTTATTATATAGAAATTTACAAATTCAGTACTCCTGAACTTATTCACCAAATAAACGGACCTAGTGGATTACTTGCTAATCTGGATCCGGATGTTGTCGAAAATTTTGCTAATGACAAAAAAATAAGGGACTACTGACATGAAGATGAATATGGAGACAGGGTCTTGCGTACCCTCTTTCGCAAACTAATGAAAGAAAAAAACAGACCCTCCTGGCTTAATAGTATAGCAGAAAAAGATTTGAAAGAGACAGAATTACAAAATAAGATCAAAGACGCAATAGAGTTTTACTATGCTGTATCTAACGATAAAGAAAATGAAGAATTCAATAAGGAAAAATTAGAGAAAATCATAAGGTGAGTAAGGGATGAAACTGTCCGCCAAGAAATCATTGACAAATACGACAATAATTTACCAAACGAACCATGAATAATTATTAACATTGGAGAAACACAAAAAGGAAATAAGATTATAAATAAAGATGATGGAAATAAAACCAATTTTGTTGCTCGAAAACTAGGTGATGAGCAACTAACATTTATTAGAACACTGGTAGAGGACGAGAATAATAAAGTGCGTGCTTGATGCGGAAAGGGTCCAAAAAAACTAGATGGATTGGACAGAATATCTAAAGTTTATTTTAGAGAGGGGGTTAGTTTCCTTAATGGAGGCCAATGACTTTGTCTAGATAGAAAATGATTTTGTGAAGAAGTTATTAAAAGCGCGCTTAATAATGAGGACGGAATTTTTATTCGAGGGGCCATTCCGGGACAGTGCGAACTTAGAAAAAGTGAAGAAATAGAAACTTTTATCAAACAAAAAAATCAAGAAGTTGTTGAAGAACTTATAAAAGCGAATAACCAATCTGAGTATAAAAAATGAATTTTAATTGATAAAAGATATCTTGCGATAGACTATGATGATGCAGAACTATCCTTTTATCACATTAGAAGTGATAATGAAATAGAACAAGAGTGATTACGAAAAATAATTGCAGATAATTTGGGTCTAAAGGATGCTTCTAAAATGTACATTTTAGACGAAGTTGGAAATTCATCTATTTTCCCAATTTACTCTAATTCTGACGTTTTTTTGATTGCTATTGATATAAATGAAGTACGGAAAGACATCAAAAAACGCAATTCTTTTGCTATAAGCGATTTTTGCATCTCCTTAATTAAAGATTTTGAGGAGATATTTGAAAAAACTGGGTATTATAATGCGGAGGATTTATTATTTATTGAAGACAAATTGATTGAAAACAATATTGAAAAAGAAATAAGTTATCGCGACTATCTAGAAGAAAATTTTGGGATTAAAGGAAATAAAATTATACAATTCAACTATAATAGTGAATATTTAATTGAAAACAGGGAAAAATTTATAAAAGGATTAAAAAAGAATGGTCAACAAAAAGAGCAAACGCTTGATAATTATCTGACGAATTTTTCAGAGCAAGAACAGTTATTAAATCAAATTGAAGTTCCTTTTGAGAATTGATAATTATTTTTACGGCTAATTACCTATTGCTTACAGAACTGGGGCGTTATTTTTTGAGTTTAGGTGAAGCCAACATTTATTGGTTTACTTTTTTTGCTACCATAATATTATAATTTTAACTTTAACACTCATGTTTATTATATAAAAACGATAAAAATTATTTATGGAAAATTCCAATAGAAGAAAAATACTAAAAATAATTCTGGTGGGTGGCCTGGTTGTGGCTCTGGCTGGAGGAATTTTTTGGTTAGGGCAAAAGTTGGGTGCTAAAAATAAAGTCAACCAAGCCAAAATTGACCAACAAAAAGCCAAATTAGAAAAAGAATTACAAGAATTAAAAGAGCAACTACAAAACGAAAATGACCCCACTAAAAAACAAGAATTAGAGCAAAAGACCAAAACAATAGAACAACAAATCCAAAATCTAGGTAATAATTCCCCCAACCCGCCGATTAATCCAGGTGGCAATGGACAGCAACCACCAATTAATAATAATAAAACCCATCGGCAAATTGCTGTCAAATACAATACCGAAGTAGGTGCTAAGCATGAATATATTGATATTAATGACAACAAAAAGAGAGTCTTAATTGATACTAAAAATAAAATTTTCTCCTCTGCTAGCAATTTAACTATCAAAGATAATCAATATAATTTTTCTTTTTACGAGGAGGACGCCACCGAAAAAAGAGGAAATGGTTTCATTTTTGATGAGAATAATGATAATTTTCAATTAATACCTATAACCACGGCTCCCTCGCCCTCGAAAAATCCGAGTAATGACCCCAACTTTGACCGAATAGAGGAGGAAATTAGCATTTTACCTTTGGCTAATGATGAATATATAAGATTTTCTAATAATATAAAACAGGGCGATTGAGATGATGGCAAAAAGAGACCAATGTTTATACTTATTTCCAAAAAGAACTCTGTTTGAGGCGGGAGAAATTGGGACCAAACTGATTGACGAAATGCCCCTAATTTTAAAATTTCTTTTTTGGGAAAAGACGCCACAACACACAAAATAATGAATACGGGATGAGGAGAAAAAAGTGAATACTATTTTGACAAAAACAACAATAATTTTACTTTGACAGCATTGGGAAATTGACCGGACGATAATTCTGAACCAGAACCAATTCCACCACCGAGCAGCCAAACGCCGCCTCCTTCCCAAAGTAAAAAGAAAATAGTTTTGAAAATGAAATATATGTTTAATTCTGGTTCTGATTACTATGTGTTTGGTGGAGAAGGAAGAAAAGGAAAAACGGTTTTTATTAGCCAAAAAAATCCCAGCGTTGATAACAAAATACTAAAAGATTTTGTCGAGTATGAAATTGGTTTTGAATTAGATCCAGTAGCAGAAAATTATTTTGAAACTACCAAAATTATGTTTTTTGGAGAGAATGATAGCATAGAAGTGATTGAAGCGTAAAACAACCCGTTAATATTATTAATAAATTATGGTATAAGCCCAAGCGTGACTAAACGAAAAATATCCCAATAAATTAACTAGAAAAGTGGTTGAGGAATTATCCCTAAGCCCCTACACAGCAGACGACCAAAATAAAAATTCTTTTAAAATAAAATTGGCCGGTTCCCTAATCATAAGCGATTTTGTAATTCTAAAAAAATTGTATCTTTACGATAATGAACTTGCCGAATTAATCATTAATAACTGCCCCGAAATTGAGTTGATTAACTGTGCTGCCAACTCACTTACTGACGTGGGTTTTTTGACTACCCTCGACTCCGAAAAATTGACTAATCTTTACTTGGAGGATAATAATATTTCGGAGCAAGATTTAAGTTGTTTTGCGAAATTTGTTAATCTAACTGCACTTTTGGTTGGCAATTCGGATAAAAACAAAATCGAACAAGGCATTTATAATCGATTTACTGGCAGCCTAGAGTGTTTAAACGATTTGACTAAGTTGGAAAGGTTAAGTATTCAAAATACTGATATTGATAGTGGGCTAGAATTTTTGCCTAGCTCAGTCCAAGAATTTCATTGTTCGGCCGACCAAAGAAAGGAAAGCGGAGTGAAAAAAATTGCGGAGGAATTGCAACCTTTTCTCATTAGTAGTTTTCACGGGACTTATGACTTTAAAAGTTGAAGAATGGGCGGAGGAACTGGCTCGGCGAATTGATTGGGACCAGAACACATTTCACAATTTGCTACTCCTCATCCCACCTCTTCCAGTAAAGAAAAAAATACTTCCCACCCAAAAATTACGGTCCGGAAAAATGATTTAGAAGCAGATAATTCGGGGTCGGAAAAAGAAACCGGACTGGTTATCCACCAAAATGAAATCGTCCAAGAGTCGCACCAATTACAACAAATAGAGATTAACCCTTACCAAAAGCAAAATTAATATAACGTATTAACATAGCAAATAGCAGTATGACACCAATCGCAAAAAAAAAAAAAAAAAAAACAAGTTATTGTAAGCGTTCTATTAATTGTCTTGATAGGAGGAGGAATAATTTTCTTTCTAAACCAAAAACAAAACAAGTCCTTAACTGCCAAGCCAACTTCCGCTCCGCCAGCCAACAAGAATGAGGAAATCCCACCGGAGCAGCCAACGGATAGTCCTTTTTCTCCCCCACCTGCTCCCAATAATAACTACTCCGCAAAAACTCTGGCTCGGGCCATTAAAGACGATTTACAAGACGCCTTGACTAATGAAAGCCACTGAAAAAATTATTTTTTGGATTATCAATTATTTGAAGATGGGGAAATTACAATACATACCAAGGAAAACGAAAAATTGAATGAGGAATTGAAAGAAAATTTTAACCGCCACTATCAGCAAAGAAAAGAAAAATGAGACAAAGACAAAAAGGAGTTTATAAAGAAACACGGCTGGTCTTAGGAACAGTACGATAGAGAATTTGGTTGACCGGATAGGGAAGCGAGTAACATTTGAAAAAGTGATTTGGAATCCCAAGACCACCTAGAAATAGCCGATTTAATTTGCCGTATAAGAAATTCAAAGGCCGAAAAAGAGGCTCTGCCCTTTAAAAAAGCATTGGAAAAAATAAATGACAACCCCAAACTATTTTATGGCCCATTTGAAACTTATAAGAGTGATGCAAAACTCGGTCGCCATTTTTATTTTCTAGGCAAAGAAAAAGAGAAATTTTACCAACTTTTCATTACCAAAAATCACCCCGCCTTGGCTTTATTTCCCAAATTCAGTTATTTAAATTACCAAAGACTTTGCTACATTGAGGGAGCCGAAAATATTCCGATTGAAAAAAATTCTCTTGAATACGCTGGCAATGAATACAACAAATATCATAAATTAGCCGGTTTAAACAATAAAATAATTATTACTCTTACTAATTTCTAAATTAATTTTTGTATTAAGATTAAAAAAACTTTTTATAATAGTTTGACCAGAAAATTAATGAAAAAAACCGAAGTAGAAATTGTCGAAACGAATTCGCAAAAAATTATTTTCAAAACCACTTATTCCTGAGCCTTTTGTTTAGGTGCTAATCAAGAAAGTAAATTGAAACATTACTCTTTGCCGGCTAATCCTCTTAATAGCCAAAAATTACAAAAAATAGTGTCAAATTATGATTTTTCAGCAACCATTAATAGTGTTCCGACAAATGACACCCAATCCCCTTCTCTTCGTGATTACCAACTAGCGGATGTCAAATTTCTCAGTCGGTTAAAAAGTGTAGCAATTTTTAGTGAAATGCGAACCGGCAAAACACCAATTGCTTTAAAAGTTTTTCAACAATGACCGGTCAATAATTTGCTAATTATTACACCCAGCGTTTTACAACAACAATGACAAAAATCGGTGGAGGAATGGTTGAGAAAACCAGCCTATATTATTACTTATTTAGACAAAAAATCGCGTTATGATTTTTACCAGAAATTACTCAGTGAACCAGAATTAATTATCACTGTTTCGAAAGATACCTTCAAAATTGACAGCCCTCGTTTTAAAAAAATAAAAAAAAAATGAGGAACTAATCATTCTTACTGCGTCATTGTTGATGAAGCCCATTTTCTCCGTAATCACCAATCTCAACAAAGTAAAAGCATTTATACACTCAAAGATGCCCCCTACAAAATGGCCCTGACCGGCACTCCAGTGGTTAATCGCTCCGCGGATATATTTGGTATTCTCAAATTTCTTTATCCGGAAACCTATTCTTCTTATTGAAGATTTGCCGAACAATATTTTTATATTTATAAATCAGAAATTCGGAAAGGCAAAAAAGTCTACAAAATTTTTCGAGTCCAAGATTTTAAGAACGAGCAAGCGCGCCGGGAATTACAAGAAAAAATCAGCCAACTTTCGGTCAACCGCCGCCAAAAAGAAGTCCTGCCCTGACTACCACCTGTAATTTACCAAAAAGAATATTTGTTGATGGAAGAAAAACAACAACTTGTCTATTCCCAATGACGGGAAAAATGAAAAGATTATCAGCCACTTGAAGTATTAGCCAATTTAAAAACGCTAACTCTCTATCCACCGGCCTTGGGCTTGCCGGGATCAGGCAGTAAAATCAATTATCTGGTTGATTTTCTGAAAGAAAGAAAAGGACAAAATATAATCATTTTTTCAACTCGTAGTGAAACTTTTTTGGAGCCCTTGGCCACCGCCTTAGCCGAGAAAAAAATAACCACTGGACTTATTATTGGCAAAACTAATTTTCAGGAAAGAGAAGAAAACATTAACAAATTTCAAAATGGCACGCTCGATATTTTACTCTGTAATATCCAGAGTGCGGGCATGGGACTGAATTTGAGCCGAGCCGAAACCATCATTTTTGCCGACCGCAGTTATTCTCCGGCTGACAACGAACAAGCTGAAGCCCGTTTTTTGCCTACCACTAATTCTGAACCTGGTCGGGTGCGTTTAGTAATTGACCTTATTTGCCAGGGAACCATTGATGAAAAAATCCTCCAATTACTCAAAAGAAAGGAAGACATAATTAAGGTGTTGAATAGTAATCCTGGTTATTTTTTTAGTTAATTCTTTCTTTTTGTTAACACGCAAGACATTTTTTTTATCTCTCAAAAACTATCTTCGGGGCCGCAACCAGTCCATATTCAACCCCCACATCTTTTAACATTCTTTTTGCTGCCATTACTTCTTCTTTTTGGTTATGTTTATCGTTCGAATAGAAAACATGTTTTATTCCTGCCTGAATAATCAATTTAGCACATTCGCAGCAAGGGAAAAGAGTGGTATACAGTGAAAAACCCTGACAATTTTGGTGAGCATGAATTATAGCGTTAGCCTCAGCATGAACGACATACGGATATTTGGTTTCTAGTCAGTTTTTGTGGTTATTTTCCCATGGGTAATCATCGTCATTACAACCCCACGGCAAACCATTATAACCAGTCGCAATGATTTCCTTGTTTTGGTTAACTATTACTGCCCCTACCTGGGTGTTGGGGTCTTTGCTTCGCATAGCACAAACTTGGGCAATTGTGATAAAATATTCCGGTCAAGTTAAATAGTCCGTTCTCTTGGGCATAAATAATTTTTAACTGAGAATAAAAACATTAGTTAGTACATAAACATTATAAAATAACATTAAGGAGGCAGAGAAAAGGGATGAGGCAGAGATTTCAAAATCTCTCTCTCTCTCTCTCTCTCTCTCTCTTTATGAGAGTTAAGAATAATAAAAGTAAGAGAAGATAAGTTGAAAGGAAAGGTCAGAAGTGGTTAGTTCCCTAATCCCAATTACTCCTAATTATTTTTGACCGAAAAAGTGAATGGGAACAGTTATCTAGTCTGCTAATACTGGGTGCCAGGCTACCGAGGCAAGAGGTAGCAAAAAATAATTAAAAATTTATAACAGATATGAATAACATTAACATATTCAATAAATACGATATCGAAAACAAACTAAAAGATTTTAAAGAGGGGCAAGATTATTCAATTTCTCCGACCGATGAACCCAACATAAAAACCTATAATTTTCACAATGACAAATTGAGAAGTGTGTTTCGCGGCGACCGCGTTCCAGTGCGAATAACCCAAGAAGCCTACGATGGCAAAGATTATAAATATAGAGGTCATTTTGAGGAAGGAAAGGATTATAGTTATAGTTATCAAGAATGACAGGGAAATCCGCCGGCTGACGAAGACAGATGAAGGCCAGTTTCAAGTTTAATGTGAAAAAACGGCAATGGTGATTACACAAATACGTCAATTAGTTTTCGACCATTAGAAAACAACCCCGAGTTGAAAAAAAATGAACCGGTTTTTGACAATGGTGAAATTGCTATGCATCAGAAGTATTTAACGGAATTTCAAGAAAAAAAACATTTTTACGAGATGAGATTAATCGAGGAACGGGACCATCCAAAAAGTTGCTGTGAAAAGCACTTGCGAGAGTGATTAAAATCTCCTAAGCGACAAGAATTAATTAGAGATATTGAAAAAAGTATCAGCGAGTTTGAAACAAAAATCCAGCATGAAAAGGATTGATTAGCCAAAAATGCTAATGGTTCCGATTATTCTGGTTTACAAAAAGAAAACCACGAATTACGCCAACAATTAGCAGAAGTTAAAAAACAGTTAACCGAAGTTTTAGAGGAATTGCGAAAGTTGAGGAATAATTCATCCGGTTCGGATAGTGAAAAATTGGAACAACAAATAGTTCAAAATGAAAAATTGATTAAGAACAGTGAAGTGGTTTCGGTAAACGAAATTAAAGACCAGATTAATAAATCGCAAGCGTTAATGAATGAAGTTAGTGCTACTGGTGCTCCAAACAAAGATGATAAAGGTCCCCTGCCGTATGTGATTGGTGGTTCAGTAATCTTGGCTTCAGTCGGAATTATTAGCTACTTGTTGTTGAGAAAGAATAAGCGAAATAAATAATCATTGATGATTTTCTTAAAATAAAGTTGATAAGTTAATTGAGGCAGTTGAAAAAGGGAGGGGGAGAATTAATTCCCCCTTTTCCCTAAAATAATAATATATGTGTCATCGTTGGCTCTAATCGGAATCCTTTTGTACAATATAAAATAAATAATATATACTTTTGAAAAGTAAGTGGTGGTTTTTGGCTACTTAATTTTGAGAGGTATATGTTTTTTTACTCTCTCTTTCTTTGAAAACTGAACGCAAAAAAAGATTTTACCGAAAATTTAAGTTACTAAGAGTGTATGGTGGATAACTTGGGACTAATAGGCGATGAAGGACGTGATATCCTGCGATAAGTTTCGGGGAGCCGGAAAATAGGCTACGATCCGGAAATGTCCGAATGGGGCAACCCATTACCAGTAATGTGGTAAAGTCTGAGTCTCATAATACTTAGAAGCAAACCCGGAGAACTGAAACATCTTAGTATCCGGAGGAAAAGAAAACAAATTAGTGATTCCCATAGTAGTGGCGAGCGAACTGGGAATAGCCCAAACCAATTATGTTTGTAAATTGGGGTTGTAGGAAAATGCTGATTTTAATATCAAGAGTTATCAAAGTTATTGATAGAAGAAGTGGTTGGAAAGCCACACCAAAGAAGGTGAAAGTCCAGTATTCGAAATCAATAGTCCTCTGCATTTCATCCTGAGTACCACGAGACACGTGAAATCTTGTGGGAATCCACGGGGGCCACCCCGTAAGGCTAAATACTCATTAGTCACCGATAGTGAACTAGTACCGTGAGGGAAAGTTGAAAAGAACCCCGGAAGGGGAGTGAAATAGAACTTGAAACCATAACACTTACAAGAAGTCAAAGGGCGTTAAAGCCTAATGGCGTGCTTTTTGCAGAATGAGCCGGCGAGTTATAATTATTGGCGAGGTTAAGTTTCTTGAGAAATGGAGCCGTAGCGAAAGCGAGTTTTAATAGAGCGATTAGTCAATGATTATAGACCCGAAACTAGGTGAGCTAACCATGAGCAGGCTGAAGTGAGGATGAAACCTCATGGAGGGCCGAACCGGTGTTCGTTGAAATGACCTCGGATGACTTGTGGTTAGAGGTGAAATGCCTATCGAACCTAGAGATAGCTGGTTCTCCCCGATATAGTTGTAGGACTAGCGCCAGAGTGAAAACAGTGGGGGTAGAGCACTGAATAGAGAAGGGCCTTTAACCGGGTACCGCCTCTAATTAAACTCCGAATACCATTGTCTATTATCTGGTAGTCAGTCTGTGGGGGATAAGCTCCATGGACGTGAGGGAAACAGCCCAGATTATCGGCTAAGGTCCCTAAATAGTATTAAGTGTAGAAGGAAGTTGTGAGACTAAAACAGCTAGGAGGTTGGCTTGGAAGCAGCCATCCTTTAAAGAGTGCGTCATAGCTCACTAGTCTAGTCGAGCAGTGCCGAGAATGCAAGGGGGCTCAAATACTATACCGAAGCCATAGGCTAGTTGGCAATAAAAGAATTATTAATTATTGAGATTAAGAGAATGAAAAAAGTTCAAAAAAAATGTCGACATAAACAGGTTATTTCTGAAAAAGGAATCAACTGCCTCGTTTGTTCCAAATGTGGAGAAAAGAGTATGCGATTATATGTAGATAGTTAATATTTTTTCTTTTGCCAACTAGCGGTAGGGGAGCGTAGTAAAAGTATTGAAGTTAAACCGAAAGGATTAATGGAGTTTTTACTAGTGAGAATGCCGGCGTGAGTAACGAAAGAAGGTGAGAATCCTTCTGGCCGTATGACCAAGGTTTCCAGGGTTAAGGTCGTCTACCCTGGGTTAGTCGGGGCCTAAGGCAAGGCCGAAAGGCGTAGCCGATGGATAACAGGTTAATATTCCTGTACTCGCCATAATTACTGATGGAGCGACGAAGTCAGCTAAGATAAACCAGTTATTGATTCTGGTCCAAGTATAAAGAGGTCTGGGTTGGCAAATCCGCCCAGTTTAACCTTGAAATATGATGGGTAGGCAACGAATTATCCGAACGCTTTACTTCCAAGAAAAGTTTCTAAAGATATAATTATGGCACCCGTACCTAGAACGAACACACGTGGTCGAGGAGAATATCCACAGGCCAGCGAGCAAACTATAGTTAAGGAACTCGGCAAATTAGCCCCGTAAGTTCGCGAGAAGGGGTGCCTAGGGCAACCTAGGCCGCAGTGAAGAGGCACCGGCAACTGTCTACTTACAACACAGCTCTCTGCTAACTCGTAAGAGGATGTATAGGGGGCGACGCCTGCCCAGTGCTCCAAGGTTAAGAGGAGGGGTTAGCCAGTAGTAAGATACTGGTGAAGCTCTGAATTGAAGCCCGAGTGAACGGCGGCCGTAACTATAACGGTCCAAAGGTAGCGAAATTCCTTGTCAGGTGAAAAGAATTTGCCTGAAAACAGTAGCAATATTGTTTAAGTAAACTGACTAATAACGGTGAACCCTAAGTTTTGGTTTTCTATCAAAATATGGGAATACCGTGGGAACACAATAATTTTGTGACCCGTAACGACTGAAACGAAAGTTGAGAATTTGCGAAAAACGAATTAATACGTCAGCCCTTATTTAGTAAAAGATAATCATGAAATTATTGTCTAATAAACTTAATTTCTAAAATTATTGGATAAGGTGAAGATATAGTCTGAACTAGTAGGAAACTATTAGCGAACACATTTGAAGTTCTGACCCGCATGAAAGGCGTAATGACTGGTGTACTGTCTCAACTATAGGCTCGGTGAAATCTTAGTACCGGTGAAGATGCCGGTTACCCGCAACTAGACGGAAAGACCCCGTGGAGCTTTACTGCAACTTGATATTGACTTTTTTTCTGATATGTGTAGGCTAGGTGGGAGACTGTGAGGCTTGGACGCCAGTTCAAGCGGAGTCAAAAGGTGAAAGACCACTCTTATTAGCAGAAAATTCTAACTTATCGGTTTACAGCCGAAAGGACAGTGTTTGGTGGGTAGTTTGACTGGGGCGGTCGCCTCCTAAAAAGTAACGGAGGTGTTCATAAGGTATCCTCAGTAGGTATAGAAATCCTACGGTGAGCGTAAAGGCAAAAGGATGCTTAACTGTGAGACTAACAAGTCGAACAGATGCGAAAGCAGGACTTAGTGATCCGGTGGTTCTTAGTGGTAAGGCCATCGCTAAACGGACAAAAGTTACCCCGGGGATAACAGGCTAATACTTCCCAAGAGACCACATCGACGGAAGTGTTTGGCACCTCGATGTCGACTCATCGCATCCTGGTGGTGAAGAAGCTACCAAGGGTTGGGCTGTTCGCCCATTAAAGCGGTACGTGAGTTGGGTTAAGAACGTAGGAACACTGCGTTGATTGATAGTAATATCAGTCTAGTATCGGCTAATATCGGTGAAGCCTTCTTCAGTTACAAACTGGCTGAAATGGTAATACCGAGGGAAGAATAAATTATAATAATGAAAGATATCTCTGACCAAGAAAAGTCTTATATAGCAGGTTTTTTGGATGGCGATGGGTGTATTAATGCCCAAATAGTTCGCCGTCCGGACTACCAACTGCGATTTCAAATTCGAGTAAGTATAACCTTTTTTCAAAAATCTAATCGTCATTGGTTTCTCTTATGGTTAAAAAAGAAATTAGTTTATGGAGCGATCCGGAAACGTCCTGATGGAATTTCGGAGTATGCCATTGTAGGAAATCAAATAGTTAAGATTATTTTGGAAAATTTACAAGGACACTTACAATTGAAAAGAAAGCAGGCTAAATTGGTTTTAGATATTATTAATAATCTGTCAAAATTACAAAATCCGCCGACTTTTATAAAGTTGTGCGGATTGATTGATAAGATGGTATTTCTCAATGATTCGAAAAAAAGAACCATAACTGCTTTAGTAGTGAGAAATGAATTAGAAAAACATAATTTATTCCCCGTAGAGACTGAGGGAATAAAAACCCGAGATATTTTTTCTGGTGAGAAAAAATATAAAACGCCGACTCCTGCTGATTAAGTAGGATGAAGATATAGTCCATGCCTTATTGAAAAATAAGGGTTTACATGCGTGAGACAGTTTGGCCCCTATCTGTTGTGGGCGTAGGAAATTTGCGAAGATCTGCTCTTAGTACGCAAGGACCAGAGTGGACTGACCACTGGTGTACCAGTTGTCCTATCAAGGGCACGGCTGGATAGCCACGTCGGGATTAGATAAGCACTGAAAGCATATAAGTGCGAAACTAACTTCAAGATAAGATTTCCCATCCGTAAGGAGTAAGATACCTTCTAGACCAGGAGGTTGATAGGTGGCAAATGTAAGCATAGTAATATGTTGAGTTAAGCCATACTAATTTATCGAGGACTTATTTTTTTGGTATTTTCAATTTTGCGTTCGGTCTTGAGAGAATTCAAAAACTATAAAATTAAATATAAATTAGATTGTACTGGTGATTATAACCAAGTGGTAATACCTGTTCCCATTCCGAATACAGAAGTCAAGCACTTGTGTGACGAAAATACTCTTTACGGGGAAGATAGTTCATTGCCAGTACTTTTTAGAAAGTAAGGGTCAGCCGGTCAAAGGGGTTGGTTCTGTTTCAAACCATTTTTTTCGCAGAAGTCGTAAATAATAATAAACTATAATATTATGGTAAATATAATAGCAAGTACTTTGCTTGATGTCTGAATATTATTAGCAGTAATAAATAAAGGAAGTCGGGTGGCTTCCGATGTTCCTTATTACTTTAATAAACTTCGCCAGGACTACTTAAACATTCAAGAAAAAATGGATGAAGAAAGACTAGGGTCTCTGATAAAAGAAAGCAATGTTCATTTAGAAAAAGTTAAAGGCGACATAGAAACTATTAAAGATAATAACATAGAGAATGACGATGAATTTGAAGTAATAAATAAGGAGTTAACAGAAAAAGAAAGATATAAGGAGGAGTTGGAAAAACTTATCCACGAATGAGAAATGCGATTGTCGAGGATGAAATACGGAAATAAATAATTTGTGCAACAAATTATTTTATTCTTAAATAGAAAATATTTATATATGAAATTAACGCTAAAAAATAAGTTTTTTTGAATGAAAGTAGGAATAATAGGATTGGGAGTCTTTGCTACTGGAGTAGCAAAAGCCAGAGCAGCAGGAGTTCCGATGGACCCACGAGTAGATATTGCTGCTGCTATAGCCCCGGAAGTTGCTATTGGCTTGCACAAAGGAACTAACTATTTGTGAAATAAAGAGATCGAAGAAGTTAATAAAAAAGCAGAAGTAGTTGACTTTGCTAATGCTGGTGATGGTGTAAATGGTATATGAGAAGCCAAAGAAGATAGAGATTGACAATTGGTAAAGTATACTGATTGAGACACTTATTTCAAAGAAAAGTTTAGTCAAAAGTAAACGACTCATCGTTTTTTTAAGGAAATAATAATTTACAATCATTTCATTGCCATTTGGCAAATAAAAGTGGGGTGGTTCTAGTGAGAGACCACCCCCATTACTTTACAAAAAATGTTCTTATAAAGCGGCAATTGATTTTTGCAGGGCACTACAATAAGGAAAAAACTAAGAATAATTTTCGCCAATCCAGCCAACCCAAAACAGGCTACGAAAAATTATTTACTAGTGGAACAATCATTCTTCCAGTAGTAATTTTTATTTCCACCTTAATAATTAGCCAAAGGAGAAAAAAGCCAAAAAAATTAAGAATCATGAAAATAAATACGCGAATATACGAAACTGATAATAAATTGTATAAAAGTAATGAAGAACACTTGAAAGATATTAGAGATAAATTTAGTGTTAAAAGAGCGATTAAAAATATAATTCAGTGTCATCATTTTAATTACCAAGGAAAAAACGTTGGTTACATAGAATTTAAAAATAAAGACAAAGAGTTTTATAAACAACAATTAACAATCTTTCCCGAGGATAAGTGAGTAAGTATTGAAATAGATGACAGCAAAGCAACAATAGTTCCTCGTTTTGGCAGTGGCACCGCTGAGCCAAGATGAGTATTAAAATTTGCTGAAAAGGCTAATTTTAAAGAATCAACTGATGAATTTCGATTTAAGGTAAAAGATAAAGATAGGGTGGGACATGTTGATTATAGAGATACAAGAATGATTATAGACATAGAAGAAGAGAATTTAAATGATTATCCAGCATTTAAGTTAGGTTTGTGAGGTCATCGATTATATCTTGAGTGTCCCAATAAGCAAAGTTTTGTTGAGTTTTTTAATACATTAAAGTGGGTGAGGAATACGTTGTTGATTTAAAAGATATAAAATGGAAGCACCAGTGGAACGGAAATACCGGAGACATTACATATCGAGTTTACCAAGACCCGAATGGTAAAAAAGTAATAAGAAAAGTTGGTGAAGAATCGATTCCAAAAAAATCTTCCGACCAGAAAGAAGCAAAAAAATTAACAGACTTTTGTAAGCGAGTTAGGGAAGAGGTTAATGAAGTCCTAAATCAAGACCCGGTTGTTTTTAGTAGCGAATTGAGCGATAATAACTGAGACGACCTTTTAAGCAGTGCCAAAACTGAACAAGAAATTAATGAACTTAGAGATAGAGTATTGGCTGATATTGAAACCAAACGCAATGCCAAAAAAGGCAAACATAAAAGAGAAGACGAGAAAGGAGAGGATATTCATGACAATAATAGGAAGCCTAAATTGGGTGACGAGGATAAAAAAAATTACGAAGACTTTCTTAAAAATGGAATATTAAATGAAGTTGAAGATAATAAATTGAAAAGCGGACTTGAAGTCGCAATCCGATTGGAAGGAGAAAAGGAATACGATGATGAAAAAACTAGAAAAGAAATAGAAGAAGAGTTATGAAAAAGAAATCCTCAACTTTGCCGAAGCACAATCGTTACTTCTCTTAAAGAAAGATTAAAAGATAATAACATTAATGCCGATGAATTAAGTGAAGAAGTCAAAAAGTTAATTAATGGCGAAATTACTAATGAAGATAAAGTTAAAACAATTAAAGAACAAGCCATCAAAGAAATTGGTCAAAAAGGTGCTGAAAGAAAATGAACTACTTTGTTTAATAAGGCTAAATCGCTCTTAGAAGAAGCCAAAAAAAGTATTACTGAGAAATTAAAAAAAGATTTAAAAATAATCCAAGAACAGATTAAAAGTTTAGGTTCAGAAACTAACTCTTATTTGGCTAGTTTTTATAGTAGCAACAAAGGTCAGGTAGAAAGGTTAGAAAAGAGTATTAGCACGGTTTTAAACCAAAACCAAACCGGTTCTGAACTAACAGGAACTCCATGAGGAATAGTTATTCCGGTTTCGTTGGTAGTAGTAGCAATAGCGGTAGTAATAGTGCTAGTAAGAAAGAGGAGGCAAGTTAAATAGAAAAAACAAGGATTTTTGTTTGAAAGTTAGATAAAATAACTTATTCTTATGAGGTTAAAAATAAACGACAGATATTTTAATTTAGAGATATGAAAGAGAAAATAATTAATAGAGAGAAGTAAGTGAGTTATCAATCTCTGCTAAAGTTTTAACCCTTTCTAAAAGAAATAAATGTCGATAGAAAATAAAAAGCCGGTCGAAAAATATTATACTAGTATTATTCTAGGCAAAAATTCGAAAAAAAAAACATCAGGATATTTTGTCAAAGATAATTTTTGGACCCAGAAATTAGTTACTACTGCTTCATCAAAATTTTTAGACGACTTTCAGCCTAGTCAAAATGCTTTTGTCATTGAGTTACTGAAAAAAAAGAAAAAAAAATTGATAGGCAAAGTTGTTTTAGACGAATTTGCCTGCGGAGGAACCGGGCTTCATGCCGCCACTGGACCGATTTTTAATCCTTACAATTCCTCTTGTATAGTAGGAGGTTCCTCATCCGGCTCGGCCTGGGCGGTAGCAAAAAATTTAGCACCTTGGTCTTTAGGACACGATACAGGAGATTCTATTCGTCGCCCCGCTTCCTATTGTGGGATAGTTGGTTTTAAGCCTTCTTATGGCTCAATTTCTCGTTATGGGGTCATTCCTATGGCCTCCTCTTTGGATACAGTAGGGATTTTGGCCCGTGAAATCCATGATATCAAATCAGTATTCGCCACTATTTCCCAACCTGACCCACGCGACCTCTTAACAGTTGCAAAACGAAAAAAAAACCGCACTCACGCCAAAAATAAAATTGCAGTGGTGGCTGGAATAGAAAAATATTTGTCAAGCGAACTAAACGACCTTTATCATAATACTATCAAAAAACTGGAAAAGGTAGGATATACGACTGAAAAAATAACGATACCGAAAAAAATACGAGAACATTTACAAACTACTTATCTAATTCTCTGTTCTAGTGAATTAATTAGTCATCTTAATTCGCTTCAAGGAATAACTTATGGCCCACCTGAAAACATTGCCATTACTCAAAAGCGAAGTAAATGCTTGGGAGAAATAGTGAAACAACGGCTATTAATCGGGTCCTATTTTCTAGAAAAGCAAGAATTATTTGTCAAGGCTCAAAAAATGCGTTATTTAGTAGATAAGTGGGTGAAAAAAGTCTTGCAAAATTATGATTTTCTAGTTTTTCCCAGCACTAATAGCACTGCTCCACCAGCAGCTAATTTTAATCATTCTTTTGCCGGATTAATATCTTCTCATTGGAGCGATAATTTATTGCTTTTAGCCAATTTCGCTGGTTTACCCTCTTTAAGTTTACCCATTGGTTTTGTTAATGATTTGCCGGTTAGCATTAATATAAATAGCGGTTATGGAAATGACAAAAAAGTTTTGGAATTGGCCGAAGAGTTGGAAAAATAAACTACTTCACACATTTTAATATATATGCCAACCACTGTTCTCTGTAAGAAAGACGCCAAAAATAATTTTCAGCATATCATTATCAAAGACCATGCCAATTTTGCTGAAAAAGGTCAGGATATTGTCTGTGCGGCGATTTCGGCCATTACTAATGGGACAGTTAACTTTCTCCAAAAAAATTATTCAAATGATTGTAAAATTTCCTATCTCCCAGCCGAGATAATCATTTATCCGTCTGCCAATAATTCCGATTGTCAATTATGTTTACGATTAATGCTGTATCAATTAGAAAACATTGCTAATTCCTACCCAGATTATTTAAAAACAATTGAAGCGAGGCGGGAAAATAATCATTAAAAACTTAATTATTATCTAAAATCGGAAAATGAATAACAATTTTAATTTTTACTTTGCGACCACCGAATCACTAATAAGGATAAAAAATTACACCGACGGCGGGCAAAAATATCTTGTGGCTAACTTTACCAAAGATGATTTTTGTGAACTAGACAATCCCAGAACTCATTTAATTATTCCTGACGATAATTCACTGCTGGCTAGCCACGTTAAAAATAATCCGGATGGTTATGACGTTTTTTTTACTCCGCTTTCGAACTTAAAGTATCGACCAGGTTTTCAAAAAGGAAGACAAATTATTAATGGTTTATTAATTAAGGACACTAGTCAAGTGAAAAAACTAATCGAGACTGAACGGACGCAGGCAGAAATTACTTTTCAAGTCATTAGTCAGCAGAAAAAAATCGAAGGGGAAAACCCTAACCCGAAAAATTATAGCCACGAATTAGTAGTTAAGCCTTTTTCTCTCGGCATAGAGGGAATACCGGAAATTTCCCGAATTATTTTTAATTTTATTTCTCTCCTTCCAGGACAAACACAAAGGGAGAAAGGGTTGATAAAGACTGAATTATATAATAGTAAATTATTAGCCGAAAGTGCCGGTAAAACTTTTAGTATGAAGGTTAAGCGATGAAGGTGAGGAGCCAGCAATAATTCTCTTTATTTTAATAACGTGGGCGATTTAGACATAGGTAGCCTTCGAGAAATCAGTTCGGACAACCAACCACCAAAGCCCAGTCAAAATGATAATCCTCCATCTCCTAACCCGCCAAAAAATAGTGGTAATTCTCCTCCTTCTGAAAACAATTGACTAATGATTTCTGGAATAACAATTTTAGCCGTTTTTGTGTTAGGCGCTGGCTTTTTGGTGGCGAGAAAAAGAAAAAAAGATTAGAAGAATAGACGTTAGATGCTTTCATTTATAACTTATAACAAAAGAAATGGAAAAAAAATTGCTAAAAGCTCTAATTTTTGATCTACTTTATAGCCGCTATTACGGGGTTATTATTTATGTGCGGATTTTTACTGGGGAATTAACCAAAGGACAAAAAATTAAGTTTTATACTAATCCCCAAAAAGTTTATCAAGTAGAAAGAGCGGGGGTAAAAATCCCCAAAGAGATTTTAAAAGACAAATTGACAGACGGAGAAATTGGTTGATTTACGGCCAACATTCGGGACATGCGAGAAGTAAAAGTTGGTGATACAGTTTTCGATCTCAATAATAATTCCTCGCCCTTGGCTGGTTACCAAGAAGCAAAATCCACAGTTTACTCTAATTTATATCCCAGCGACAGTTCTCATTACAAGGAATTCAAAAAATCGCTGGAGGAATTACAAATCCAAGACAGCGCCTTAAGTTTAGAACCCATTGATTCCCAACTGCTTGGTCCGGGATTACGAGGTGGCTTTTTAGGCTTATTACACCGAGAAATTATTAGTGGGAGATTAGAAAAGGAGTATGGTTGTGAAATTATTATTACTCCACCAAGTATTGATTATCGAATGATTTTGACTAATGGAGAAATACTAGAAACTAACAATCCTCAAAAAATACCGACTAAGGACAAAATAAAAATTATTGAAGAACTGTTTATTGATTTAAATATCACTACTCCCGAGGAGCATTTGGGAGAAATTTCCCAATTATGCCAAGACAAGCGAGGTATTTGACAATCCCAAGAGTGAAAAACAGGCTCCCTCTATCAGTTGAATTATCATTTGCCTTTTGCTGAGTTTATTCTCGATTTTCATGATAAAATTAAATCAATTTCCCATGGCTATGCCTCTTTTGATTACCAAATAATTGGTTTTCATCCCAGTGATATTGTAAAAATAGACATTTTATTAAATAATCAACTAATTCCCGATTTATCTTTTTTGGTACATCAGAGTTTGGCTTATGAAAGAGCTAAAACGACTTGCGAGCAATTAAAAACCACTCTCAATCGGCAAAACTTTCCCGTTCCGATACAGGCCGTTATTGGCAACCAAGTAATTGCCCGAGAGACTTTGTCCGCCTTAAAAAAAAATGTTATATCTCGGATTCATGGAGGTGGGGCTTTAGACCGAAAAATGAAACTCTGGGCCAAACAAAAAAAAGGCAAGTCTCGCATGAAAGAAGTAGGCAAAGTAAATTTTGGGGCTGGCAATTTACGAGCACTTTTAAAAAATAATAATAAATAAATTAACAATATGACAGTTGCAAAAAAAAAAAAAAAAAAAAACATTAGTAATCATTAGCATTCTCCTTGGGGCGGTGGCCTTGATTGGCGGCAGTTTTTGGTTGGGAAAGATGTCTGCCAAAAGCCAATCGCCAACCTCCCAAAATAGTCAATCGCCCAGTGATAATTCTGAAATCCAGGTCTTAAAAACACAACTAAAAGAAGTCAAAAATCAACTAAATAATTTAACCGACGAGCCTCAGAAAAATCAATTAGAGGACAAAATAACGGCACTAGAAAATAAAGTAAAAAATCTGATTAACCCGGATAAATCAACTATCCAGCAATTAGAGCAGGAAATTAAAGAGATTAAGGAAAAAATTGGGGGTGATAAACCTGGTCATAATCTTCCGCCTACTGATAAGACTGAAATAAAACTAAAATATATGGGTAGTGCCATGGACGAGAATGGCGCATATAACTATCATTCTTTTAACACCTATACCAACACAAACCCAAAAATCTTTTTTATCAGCAAAAATCACCCACAAATTAAGAGACTATTGCAAGAAGGAGAATTGCAACGAAAAAGGTTTTTTATTATCCGTTATGGAAAAGTTGACGAAATTGAATTAGATTTTACCTTTACTTTTAACGAAAACAATTCAGAATTAGAGATTAGAGAGGTTTAAATATTTCTCTACGATTTATTTTTTTCATATTTTTAATATTTCAACCTTAATTTGTGCCTATTTGGATAGTGTTTTAAATAAATGAACACATAAAAAAGAACTAAATAAGCAAAAGCAATCAGATGACCGATATTACATCATTTAGGATGATTTAAAATCATTTTCATAAATCAATGAGGTTGATCGAAATTTATTTTTTCATGCGAAAGGAGAATAAATAATATCCAATGAACTATAAAAATAACAATCCAAAAAATTACATTAAAAATTCAAAGTTTTAAGATTTTTTTTCATATTCTCTCTTCAATTTTTCAATTTACATAACAGTTGTTGCATTGCTTTACTTGTTCGAAAGAACTAGTTTTATCAGAAAAGGAAAATAAACGAGAAAAAGAAAAACTTCTGCTTTGTTTTTTGGAAAGTTTACGAACTTTTTGATTACGATAAATATTACCCAAACATGTATAACATCGATCGATAGGTTCTTTCGCACAACTTCTACACAAAAATTGTGAGTTTTCAATCCTTATTTCCTCACCTTTTTTAATCTTTTCATAACATTTGTCACAAACCATAACTATTTCTTTTATATTATCCAAGCAAATTTTTGCTTTATTACTTTCTACAGATTACAAAGTATAATTTATTCTTATTACTCTATTTCAATGTCCTCAATCCTGGACCCATAGCAGTAGAAAGGGTTACATTTTTCAAAAATTCTCCTTTTCAACCGGCCGGTTTTAGTTCGGTTATTTTGCTATATACCACTTTATAATTTTCGGCCAATTGCTCGGAACTAAAATTACTACTGCCGATTACGGCCTGAATATTACCTCCACTATCGGTCTTTAGTTCGGTTTCTCCTTGTTGAAATTTAGTAACCTCTCCTAGTATATTCTCGGTTAGAGAACCATTTTTTTTGGTCGGATAAAGCCCTTTGGGACCGAGTAATTTTTGCAATGGTTTAATTGCTTCTTCTCCGGCCGAATGGATCAGTATTTTGTTAAAATTTCAACGAGATTTTTTTTGTTTCTCTACTTGTTGGCGAACTTCGGCGACAGTCAATAAATTGACTTCACTATTCCTTTGACATTCTGCCAAAATATCCTCAGGCAACCCCTCTTTAATTACCGCTATTTTTCTTTTCTGTTTAACCACATAAGGCAAAACTAATCTGGTTTTAAAGACATTTTTTTGCTTAACTCAATGGAGAGAAAAACTGACTTTGATATTTTTTAATTTTTCGGGATTATTAGTCCGCAAAAATTCGATTGCCTCTGGCAAATCATAATGTTTATTAACGATTTTTTCTTTGATTTCTCGATAACGACGGGAATGTTTCATGATATATTAAATTTTATTATTGGAGGAGCGGCGAAAAACGATACAAATCCGCCCCCATTTTTGCCCTTTTGACCGGATAAAGTTTTTTATTATAGTATTTTGTTTACAGTCCATACCCACCAAATGCCCTTAAAAGCATCACTGAATCATTGAGCGAGAAAATAAGTAGATTGTTACTATTAAAGAGGCTACAACTATTATTCAGAGAATAAATTTTACTCGCTTCATGCTACTCTATTTTGAATTAACTCGGTAGGCGGAGCAATGGGGACAAATATGATAAAGTATTTTTGTTTTTTGACAACCAGAACACTTGATTAAGGGTTGTTGAAGAGCCTTTTGTTGAAAACTTCAACTTTTCGGCCCGCGGCCTTTTTTAGTACGAGTAGAGGATTTTCTTCGAGCGGGAACTGCCATATTAACTATATTTTTTATATTTTATACATTTTAGTCTGAAACATAGACGGGATATTCTATCGGAGATTAAAACGGGATTTTTTAATTTAGAGACATGCACATTACAAAAAATACTATATAAAAACATGTCTTATTCCTATCAAGATTGCTGAAATTATGCCCTTTCTTTACGGGAAAATGTTAACCTTGCCGAAGTAAAAAATGATATAATTGCCCTTTGTCAAACTACGCCTGAGAAGTTTTGATCGGATTTTTCGAATAAATTGCTGTCTACTTCGGATTATTCACGGATTTGTCATAATTTAAGCCGACATTTAACAGAAAATTGTCCGGTTCCCTATTTAACTAACCAGGTCTCTTTCTACGGTCTGGATTTTTTGGTCGAAAAAGGGGTTTTCATTCCCCAACCAGATACCGAAATATTGGTGAAAAAAACCCTTGAATGAACGGATAAATATTGGAAAAGAACAGAAAAGTTAAAAGTTTTGGATATTGGCACGGGCTGCGGAAATATAGTTATTGCTTTAGCGAAAAATCGACCGGTGGGGAGGTTTCTGGCTGTGGATATCAATGAACAAGCCTTAAAGGTGGCGAAAATAAACGCCACTCGACAAAAAATAAAAAATATTCAATTCATCAAAAGCGATCTATTTAGCAATATAAACAAGAAAGAAAAATTTAATATTATTGTGGCTAATCCGCCTTATGTCAGTGCAAGTGAATATCAAAATCTGGCTCCGGCAGTCAAAGAACAACCCCAAGAAGCCTTAATAGCCGCCAACGGGGGTTATTTTTTCTATCAAAAAATTTTCCAGCAGGCCCGCCTGTTTTTAGCAAAAAAGTTTCTCTTAATGGTCGAAATTGGCTCTCACCAGACCGAAAAAGTTATAAAATTAATAATAGAGCATTTGTCCCCAGCCAAAGTTTCTATTTTCTATGATTATGGAAGCCGTCCGCGTATGCTAATGGTAATCAATACGTAAAAAGGTTTGGTAGCTCAGTCGGTTAGAGCGTCTGACTGAAGATCAGAAGGTCGGCAGTTCGATTCTGCCCTAAACCACCAGTAAAAATAATACAATAAAATTAAGATATATGGTAACAGTACGAAAGACAAAAGCATCATCAGCATCGATAGTAGGAAAAGCCAAATTGGCTGAAAGAGTTTATAACGGTAAGGGTCGAAGACTTTCATTAAGTAAATCACAAATTGAAGCCACGATTAGCGAAACATTGGAGGAAATCAAAAAAGCTCTTCTTAAAGGAGAGTCACTTCGTTTCCCGGGATATTTTTCTTTACAGACGGTATTACAGAAGCCTCGCGTGGCCATGAATCTCCAAACTAAGAAAAAAATGAGTATTCCGGCTAAAAGAGTTCCTAAAGCGAAGTTTTCGATTGAGTTAAA
This sequence comes from endosymbiont DhMRE of Dentiscutata heterogama, assembly GCF_002888635.2. NCBI lineage: Bacteria > Bacillati > Mycoplasmatota > Mollicutes > Mycoplasmatales > endosymbiont DhMRE of Dentiscutata heterogama. The sequence goes on along the minus strand of NZ_LN828718.1, from coordinate 604,585 downwards.
AAAAGAGATTAGTAAGAAGAAAGCAGATAAGGCTTTCGCCTAATAAAAAGATAATCACAAATAAGAGCGGAAAGGAAACTTGTCTGATAAGACTAAAGTAAAATTTCCGCTACTGCGAATATAGCTCAATGGTAGAGCCGTAGCCTTCCAAGCTATTGATGGGGGTTCGATTCCCCTTATTCGCTCCAACAGAATATTAAATTAAAGTAAATAAGTATATAAAATTATAAATATGAGTAAAGAATACAAAATAAAGTTTCATAAAAAAGGATTAAATTTAAAAGACGGCACTGATAAATATGAAGTACGCACAAAAGGTGGTGAAGGACAAACGGTGAAATTTGATGACAAGGCTAAGGATGGTGGAACAGCCGAAGGGCAAGTGGAATTAGAATTTAAAAAAGAGAGTGAAAGTAATTGAACGACATGGACAGTAGAAAAAGAAAATGTCAAATATGCAGAAACTACTTTTTTTAAAGGGGTAAAGATAACAAAAAAACAAATGGGGACTTTAGAATTGAAAGAGGAGTTACCACAAGTAGGTGTCGGTTTTTTCGCGTCAAAAAGATGACCATTTTGGACAATAGCGGGTGGTATTGTTGTCGGATTACTTCTACTTATCTGATGATGAATTGCTTCCAGACGCAAAGAAGACAAAGAGGAAGAAAGTTTATAAGACGAGGAGTAGCAATTACTCCTCTTTTTGACTATGTTCGTTAAATTAGTCAAGGAAGTAGATTTGGATACTTTTCTCCAAAAAAATCACGACAAATTGGTGTTAGTGAAATTTTCGACGGCTTGGTGTCCGCCCTGCCAGGTGCTACAAAAAAATATTGGGGAATTGTTGACAGAGTTGGAAAAAACAGCCGCACCAAAAAAAGAATTATTGGTGCTAGAAGTTGATGCGGAAAAATTCCCCCAGTTAGCCCAAAGAACACAATTTCGTGTCTCCTCCGTGCCAACTATTTTTCTTTTCCACCAAGGCAGAATGATTAAAAAGGGGTCAGGGAGTTTGAGCGTCCAACAATTACGAGAGTTTTTAGATGTTTAAGTAGGGCCCGTTGGTAAAGTGATTAATACGTCTCCCTTTCACGGAGAAGATCGCGGGTTTGAATCCCGCACGGGTCACCAGATTGGCGGTCAGTTATCAGTAATTTTTGTAGAGACACGGTGACGAATAGTAATTGTCTTTTGAAAGTGAAGAGGCGTAGTTCAATGGTAGAACATCGGCCTTCAGATCCGAGAATGTGGGTTCGATTCCTGTCGCCTCTGCCAGGTTTGTCGGCCCACATCGCGCAATTGGTAGACGCAGCGGGCTTAAGATCCGTCCAGTGTGGGTTCGACTCCCACTGTGGGCACCATTAGAGGTTCTGTGGTGGAGTGATTAACACGCCTCCCTGTCACGGAGGAGATCGCGAGTTTGATTCTCGTCAGAACCGCCATAAATTAAATTAATGATAAAAATCAAAGTTTTGGACAAAAATAATAAGGAATTATCTTTTCTTATTTTCAAAAAAGCCTCCTCTTTTGCTCTCCGAACTTACAGAAAAAATATGTATTTTCAGAAAAAGAAAAATAAATAGATAGGAATGTTATTATCTTATAAGATTAAAAGCAAATAAAATGCTTTGCCGTAGGTCAAAAGTAAACAGAATATTTTATCTGGTAAGAATAAAATATTTTGCTTGACTGACAAACTAATTTTAAGATATGAAAAAAATTAAAGGGTTTATTTATCAATATATTGACACAGCAGAAGGTAAAGTTGATTTCTACACTACTCCGAAATCGAATTTAGAACTGAAAATCTTGGATAACAACGACAAAGAAGTGAAAGAATATGACTATATTCTACCCACTGATAGCAAAGTAGTAATTATTTTGAAATTTCAATGAGAAAAAGCATTTGAGAAAGTCGAAGACAGCGAAATTAAATATCTTTTACCCAAATCAAATGCCTGAGAAATAAATAACGGAGCCATCCAAATAAAGAACGGGTCCTTGTTTAACCAAGAAATAAAAAAAATCCACAAAAAATTGTTGAAGGAAAATCAGCCATTTTCAATCGACGAAAAAAAATCTCTTCCTGATTCTGATAACATTCTCTATAATATAACCGAGACCGAAGGGAAAATTCAATTGAATTTTTACAAAAAAGGTGCCACTGCCACTTCTTCCAAGGTTTTGCTCGAGAACCAAATTAAGATTGAACCAAAATATTATGTGACCAGTGAAATTACTTTTTCCGAAGGAGGTGACTTAACGGAGGAAAAAAATAGTAAACCTAAATTAACTACAGGCTGAATTATTTTTATTACCATTTTAGCGGCGGCTCTGCTCTCAATAATTATTTTTCGAAAAAAGATTTTAAAATGAATAAGAGGTGAACGAGCCCAAGAAAAAAAAGTTAAAGAACAGTTAGATATCTTTTAAAGTTACAAATAATAATATAGTGTGAAAAATAGATGTATTATGTTAACCATAGTAAAGGCTATACGCCGAGAGGTCGGGCATCCTCTGACCTGCCTAATTAACATTTAATAACATTAGATTAAAAATAAATAAGAAATTCTAAAAGAACGAGTATTGTCGAGACTAATATTTTCAAAAAGATATGAAAAAGAAAATTCATTTACCACTTCATCAAATAATTATTACTTGCTCTTATTGTAATCAGCAGTATCAAACAGTTTCTACTGCTAACCAAAATATTTCGAGTAGTAGTTGTAGCAATTGTAACCCTTTTTACACCGGCACCTTGGCTAGCGAAATGAATGTCGGGGCCGTGGAAAAATATCGACAACGAGAACAAAAAATTAAGGCAAAGAGGGATATTAAGTAAAAATATCAATATGCTAAAAAAAGAAAAATCTACGGGGATATTTTCAAATATACGGAGGCACGAAAAGAAAATCTTTTATTTTTTGTTGTTTTCCCATGTTTATTGCCTAATTTCAGGTTGGTTTAATGGGGGGGATAAGATTAATTTTCCGGGTCAGTTTTTTTGACACTTTTTGGCCTGGTGGTGTACTTGAAACAGCATTTTAACCTTCGGTTTTATTTTCTGAAAATTGATAAAGCGACCCAAGAACAACACTTATTCTTACCAAATCTTTTCTCTGATAGTAACAATTAGCAATATAATGACTATGCTAATTTATGGTTTGGGCTTAATTATCTGATTAATTACCGGCTTGACTACTTATTGAGGAATTACGAGCCGAACAACCAAATTAGTCCCTATCCCAAGCCACGTAATAAATTATTCAGATCACCAGTTACTTAAAGTAATTCAATGGTGGCTCTATTCACCAATTTGACATTTTATTGCTCCAACCTACTTTTTGGTCTGATTTTTCCGCCACGAGCGAACAGACCTGCTGAAAAAGAGATTAAAATTAACGATTTTGCTTTGCTTCACCCAACCTGCTCTCTATTTTGCTTATTGCTACTTTCGCAGTAAATTGGGCGACAGAGAGTATTTTAAAAAATTTAATGCTCGGTGAACCTTACCTTTTTTAAGTTCCAGAAAAATGAGCGAAAAATTAGGTGTTGACAGCGATTACCGTTCCATTTGGAAAATTATTTTGGTTATCTTTTGGTTTAGTTTATTTAGTTTGCTAACTTATCTAATTTTGCGTTATCGGAAACAAATAAAGCATTATTTATCAAACAAAAAACGGGCCTTGGCAAGAAAAAAACGAGAAGTTTATGGCTCGAGATTTATTGGTAAGAAAAAGAACGACCGAGGGGGAGTTCTTGCCGGAGGTCAGAGAGAGAGAGAGAGACGATAAATGAATAATCGCTGCCTAATTGTTCGTTATGGGGAATTGTTTTTGAAGGGGAAAAACCGAAATGTTTTCATTCAAAAATTAATCGCTAATATTATTTTAACTTTTCAAAAAAATGATTTTTTTAATTTCAAGATTAAAAAACTTCACGACCAATTGATAATCACAAATCCCAACGACAATGAATTGCCAAAAATGGCCTCTTTTTTAAACCAAGTGTTTGGAATTAGTACTTTTTACCTAGCCTATCAACTAAAAAATGATTTAGAAGAAGTTTATAATTTTGCTGGGAGAATTAATGATTATTGCCAAATTAATTTTACTACTTTCAAGTTTGACATTAGAAGGAGTGATAAAACTTTTTCAAAAAATTCCTTGACCTTACAAAAAGAATTAGGGGCAATTGTGGTTAGAGATTGAGGCTTAAAAGTCGATTTAAAGCAACCGCAAAAAGTCTTTTATATTCGAATTTACCAGGATTTTATCATTTTTTTTACCGAAAAAATGAAAGGGTTGGGAGGTCTACCAGTTGGCGTTTCTGGACGGGTCTTGCTACTTTTAAGCGGGGGAATAGATTCTCCAGTGGCCGCTTACCAATTAATGAAAAGAGGCTTACAAGTTGACTATTGCCATTTTTACCATCAAAAGGAAGGCCAAAATAAAATCCTTGCACTAGGGGAAAAATTAAGTCCTTATAACAATTATGCTCGGGACGTTTATTTAATTGACGCCCAACCCCTTTTCACCGAAATTAGCCATATCAGAAAGCAGAGGATAATTTCAAGTTTGAAAATGCTGAACTTAACAGTAAAAAAGAGGAAAGAACCCGAAGACGAATATCACTTAAAATATCGCTTAATTATTTTAAAAAGGGCGTTCGTTCGTTTGGCATGCTCCCTGGCCCAGGAATTAAAAATTGGTGCTATTGCTACTGGCGATTCTTTAGCCCAAGTAGCCTCGCAAACCTTAGAAAGTTTGGCGGTCATTCACCAAGTTAGTTCATTAATCATCCTTTGTCCTTTACTTACTTGAGACAAAAAAGAAATAATTGCTACTGCTGAAGACATTGGAACTTATGAACTTTCTTTGCAAAAATACGAGGATTGTTGCTCCTTATTTGAGCCTAAAAATCCGATAACTAAACCCAAAAAGGAGGTGGTGGAGAAGTTGGAAAAAAAGATTTTTTTTTGGTCCGAAATTTTGGAGAGTGTTAGGAAAAAGATAAGAGAAAGTAAAATTTAAACGATAACCATGGGAATAGGAAAAAGAACCTTGACTTTATTTTTTTAATTTAAAAATTGTTATAAGTAAGTAATGCCTGGCATTTTTTGCCGCCTCTTAATCTTTCTAGCAATTCGTCGTTTTGTCTCAATACCCGCCAAAATTAATTTATATTCCTCTCAGTTTTCATGAAAAACTCCAAAAAAACCCTACAACAACTCCCATCCCAACAACTTTTGCAAGAAGTCCAAGAATTCATTGCTACTCGCCCTAATCACAAAAGCGAGAGAAAAAAATGAATCCATTACTGTTTATTTTTACTCTGTTGAAAAATTGGTTTGCGAGTCAGCGAAGCCATTAATTTCAATTTAGAATTGCGACATCCCGAACCCGAATATCAAGACTTATATTTGTTGCGGGGCAAAAGAAGGAAAGACCGATATGTTTATGTCTCGCCAGAAATAGCCGCTATCCTAAAAACCCATAATTGACAGCCAAACCAAACTAATCGTCGGGATTTTTGGGAGTTTTTGCGTCGGGCTCGTTATGATTTAAAAGTTAGCCCGCATACGGAATTAGCCCCTCATACTCTTCGTCGTTGCTTTGCCACCTATAATCTTCTAGCAGGCATGCCCCTCAATATTTTACAAAAAGTTTTGGGACACAGTCGGGTTTCTACCACCTCTCTCTATATTAAAGATAGCGATTTGGCTAATTTATTAAAGTTTAAACCCATTTAAAATAAATAAAAATCTATTCTCTTATGAAGTTATCAATGTCTAATTTTTAAAAGTAAAAGTTGACTAATCCCTTTTATTTTGTTATCTTTTTTTCTTAAAAGGAAAGCCTAATAAATGTAAAAAATAATTATTTTCCTCGCGAGAATTAGATTTAAAAACAACGGTAATTTGAACCCCTTGATTTTTGAAAGTTAAATTATAAGGAACTCTGAAAAAAATGTTTAAATCGTTTATTCCCAAGTTATAATTTCCATCTTGATCAAATTTTTCTTCAGAAAAGCCTTGAAAGTTAGTAATTTCAGGCGCTTCGAGTTTAATTAATCCAAAAAGAAAACTCCAAGCCCTTTTTTTTCTTAATGTTACTTTACAACCAATCGGCATCCCTTCTCGTAGTTTGAACCCGGTAATCGATTTACGAGCATAAGTAATAACCGGTTTTTGGCCGTACGCAATTAACATGAGAGCTTTTTCGGTACTTTCCAATGTTTTTTTGTCGTTGACCGCTTGACTGACACCACTATTAAGGACAATTTTTTCAATATCCGTAGTTTGCATAGGAGTAGTGTGCTGAAATTTTTCTCCTACCAACTTTTTGACCTCTTTTCTTTTGGTTTCTCACCAATCATTTACGATAAGCATATATTATTATAATTTTATGCATATAAGAGAAAGGAAAGGAGAAAAAACGTTTCGCGTTAAAAATATTAACTATATATGTCTAATAATTTGCAACTCTTTTTCCAAGATTTACAACAAAGAGGAATAGTGGCTAATGTGGCTAATTTAGATAATTTTTACCAACTGGAATTTGAACCAAAAAAAAAGGTGGTTTATTTAGGGATAGATTGCACGGGAGAAAGACTTCATATCGGACATTTATTTTTACTCATTCAAACTATTCGCTTTGCCAAAGAAGGTTTTCAAATTCTCCTGGTTTTAGGCGGAGCCACCAGTAAAATCGGCGACCCAAGCGATAAAAATGAAGAGCGACCGCTACTGGCGGTCGAAAAAGTTGAGAATTATCAGGCCAAAATAAAAGCACAAATAGAAAGAATATTAATTAAGCCCAAAAAAAGAGAAAAAAATGATCTCGCGCCTCTAGAACAATTTTACGCTGACAACCCAAAATTACTAAATGATATTTATCAAATATTAAATGTAAATCCGACCACCAACAAAGACCAACAATGAGAGGATTATTTGTGCTATATTTGACCTTTGAAAGAAAATAATCGCTTCCTAATTTTAAATAATAAGGATTGACTAGAAAAAATGAATTTTATTGATTTTTTGCGGCAAACCGGCAAATATTTGACTATTGCCTATTTATCCAGCAAAGAGACAGTTAAAAAAAGAATAAATACCGGACTTTCTTTTTTAGAATTTAGTTATCCGCTTATCCAAGCTTATGATTTTTATTATTTATACAAAAATTATAATTGTCACGGACAATTAGGAGGCAGCGACCAGTGAGGAAATTTGACCACTGGTTTAAAATTAATTAAGAGTTTTTCTCCGGAAAATAAGACTTTTGCTTTCAATTTTCCATTGTTGGCCGACTCCAGCGGCAAAAAAATTTCTAAAAGTGAAAGCGGCAAGCAGGCGTTATGGCTAGATAGCGAACACAAGGTGTTTTTCGATTTTTTTAGGAATATGCCCGACGAACAGGCCAAAATTTATATCAAACAATTTACTTTTTTGAGCGAGAGCCAAATTAACGAGTTAGCGAAATTGAATAAACCTCCTAGCCGCAGGATATTTCAGCGAATTTTATACGAATTCTTATTATTTATTAACAATTAAGAGTAGGATTTTTATTTCTGATCAGAAGCCTAATGGGGTTAGAATGATTGTGGAATAAACAAATTAGTAATAAATGCTTTTAAAATAAAATTAGTTATAGAGCGCTTATAGCCCAGTGGATAGAGTGCTTGTTTGCGGAGCAAGAGGTCGGAGGTTCGATTCCTCCTAAGCGCACCATTTTATTATGTAATGAATGAAAGAATAAAGAGGTTAAATAAAACAAAAATATATTATATGCCAACCTTAAACCTAACTAATATCACCATCAAAGAATTGAAAGACACGAATTTAAACACTTACTATTTGATTATTAATAATGACAACAAGGATGAAGTCTATTTCTGCTTTTCAGGAGCCGTCAAAAGTGGTTGAGAGGATTTAACTAATAATTACGAAAGTATTCGTGAAGTAGAAATTGAATTTGAGACTAATGAGCGAGGTAATAATAAAGTAACCAATCTGTATATAACAACATAATATATTATGACTTTTATTCTCAGATAATTACTTTAAAAATGAGTTTATTAACTAGCGGCTTAAAATTGCCGTTGAAAATAATAAGTTGGTTGATGGGTGGAAAGAGAAAAGTCGTTCCAAATGTTTTTTCTAAAAGAAAACCGCCCAAAACCGATTTAGAGAAAAAACAGTTAGAACATGTATGAAATTTTGACCCCTCACGCGTAAAAAGTCGTAGTTGACAACAGCGAGTAGGAAAAAAAATGCCTCCCCACCAAAAAAAACGTTATAAAAGTAAACAAAAGAACAAAAGCAAAAAAAGTATTTAATTGCTTAAATATTATTATATATAAAGATACAATGCAGAATAATAAAAATGATAAGGAGTAAAAACAATGACAAAACAACCAATTAGCCCAAATCCAAATAAATTCTAACCACCGAAGTAATTAAAAGTTTAAAATAGAATTAAAAGGTCATGTCAAGTAAAAATAACGTAATTGAAGAAATTCAAGAATTAATCCAAAAAATTAAAAATGAATATCAGGAGGGGGTTGATTTTGAAATTCCTTATTATTCAGAAAAACATAAAACGGGGGCGATAAGTCATCTTTCACCACGTTTAAAAAGTTTTTTGCGAAAGAAGTTTGATTTTCCGTCGGGTGTCAACGACTATTTAGATTATAGCAAAACTAATTCTGCTAATAATTATTATTATCGACTTGATGGCGAACATGGCAAGGGAGAGCATGAAGGTTTATATTGACGTCTTACTAATAGAGGGTTAGAACATGAGAAACCGAAAAAGTGTAAGAATTGTGGAGAAATGACTTTTGAGGAAAATGGTCGAATGTTGTTATGAAATGAAAAAACAATTGGCAAAGAATTTGGTCAAGATTCAAAAGTTATCGCTTACTTCCACCCCGAATGTGCCAAAAAATATTTTGCGGGTAAAGAACCGTCAAACGAAAATAATGTTCGGATAAAAGAAAAATTACTTCGTAATTTGGATAAATTATGTTTAGACCCAGACGGTTATTTGGCGAATAACGAATATTTAAAAACAGATGAAGCGGAGGAAGAATACCAAAAGACATTTAACTTGCCGTATCAAAGGGAATGAAAAAACCGCTATCTAAAAATAACCATTGAAGGTGAGGAAATAGACTTATATGATTTTGATAATGCTAGCAGCGAATATTATGAGGTAAAAAGAGAATTGGTTAAGAAAATAAAGCAAGAAATAGAGCAAAATCCTTCCGAGTGGAAAATTGAGCGGGGGAAAAATGAGAATTATGCTGACAAAAACCTAAATCAACTGGTTAAACATCAGCCATCCGGTCGGAGGTATTGAAAATTGGCGATTAATCATTATTGAGGCGGCGGAAAAAATGAAATAGTAAAATATTGAGCCGAAATTGAAGCCTTAATAAATGGTTCTCCTTTGCCAGTTGATAACAATAAAAAAATGAACGACCACGAACAAGAATGATTAAAAAATATTTTTCAAAAATACCATATTGCGAAAATTACCTTTGAAAATGACACTTTATCCATTGACTACAACCAAGAAATTAATTCTGTCGAACAAGCCAAAATAAACGATAAGTTATTCCAAAAAATAAGAGAATATTTTCAAGCCCATAACCAAAAAGAAATAACCAGAGAAAGTTTAAATATTAACTCTGATAATACTGCTAATTCTGATAACAGAAATAAATATCTCTGACTATTTGGAGGCATTGGGGCGGGAGTAGTAATTGCTCTAGGACTGGTTTTTTATTTTCGCTCTAAAAAGAGAAAAAATAACCAATGGACTTAATTAACAGTTGAATTTTAAATGAACTAACTCTTTGTCAAAAGAATTATTTTTACCATTTAAAAAGAAAAGAAATCAATTTCGCCACCGCACAACTTATTAAATTTGCGCGAGAAAAATTAAGTAATGAATATTTGGAATTAAGCAAAATTGCTCCTTGGGATACTGATACTAAAAATACCACACTTTTTGTTTATCAGCAATTATTAATTATGCTTCATCCAGCTACTCCTTTCATTACCGAGCATATTTACCAAGAATTAACCCACCAAAAAATATTACAAGCCGAAATTGAAATTATTGATATAAAAGAACAAAAGCAAGAACTCTGACAAATTGATTGTTTACTGCTTCTAGTAAGTAGTATTCGTAATTTTCACCAAAAAAGTAATATTGATAAATTTTATTTAGAACTGACTCCTGAATGAAAAAATAAATTGAATAATGCTTTCGATTTTAACCGATATTTAGAGCCATTAACCAAGAGTAAAATTTTCATTTTAGAAAAGGAAAGAGTTTGTTCTGAACTTTCTCAAAAAGAGAAAAAAACCGAGTTCAGTTCTTTTCTGGATTTGCCACCTTTCGGCGTTCTGTGATATCATGAAAAAATTAACCAAAAAGAGTTAGAAAAACAATTAAAATTCTATGAAGCCGAATGCCAAAGGAGCCAAGGCATATTAAACAATAAAAATTTTCAAAAAAAAGCACCCTTGCAATTAATAGAAGAAGAGAAAAAAAAATTGATTTACTATCAAAAGCAAAAGAAAAAAATCCAAGCCAAGTTGAAAAGTTCTTTGAATAATACAAAAATATAAAAAGACAATGTGGGTTGTGTCAAATCTTTTATTTTTTAGGGAAACCGGCCTCTTTTAATTTTTGTCTTTCCTCAGAAATTGAGAAAATGAAGTCTTTTTCTCTCAATTCTATGTATGTTTCTAAATTGTTAATCCTCTCCTCTTTAATTTTTTTTACCAAGGCCCGCGTAAAGGCAATGACAAAAACGCCAGAATCGCTATCATTAGTCTGTTTAGCATTATCAGGGCTTTCAGTTGCGGTCCAACTAGTCTTTCCTAATTTTTTTTCTCACTGCTCGGCTAATTTATTTTGGCTAACTCCTTTTCTATAAAAACTCCATTCAAAGGAATTTGAGGGGGTCGTAAAGGTCAAAAGAAATTCTTTTTTCTCCTTCGGGGTCGTCTAATGGACGCCAGAAGCGAAATAACATTAAAGTCCAATGATTTTGGATTTTTCGGCCGGTGGCCAGAACCTCTGAATTGTTTACCGGAAAGAAAACTATTTTCGCCTTTTTCAAATTCTCGCTAATTTCACCGCCCCCTTGGATAGCGCGAACTTCACTAGGGCTGGCTAATTGAACCTCTGGGTAGTCGGTGATTTCTTTCCTAATTTCTTGGTAGGCATGCTCAATTTCCTCCTCACCCAATCATCAATTTTCAGCATCCACCGGTGGTTTTGGGACGGGATTTTCTGTTGAACCATCGTTATTTGATGGCTTAGGCGGATTTTGTTGCGGTTTGTTTTCTGAATTTCCTCTGTCCTTTTTGCCATTCTCTATTTTTCAATTAACAAATAAAACGGCCACAAGTATTAATGCTATTAAAATGACCCAAAAAAGTATTTTTCTTAAAAATTTTGACATAATTTTTAATTAATAACAAAATTAATTAATTTATTCTTTATGAAAATTGCTTTGGTGATTGTTTGTTTCACTAACAGTTTACTTATAACGGAGTCTTTTTTGGCTAATTCCTCCACTTTTTTCTGATCGAGGTCTTTTGGGGCTGAAATCACGACCTTTTTTTGTCCGTTAATTTGGACTACAATCTTTACTTGTTGGGGGGTAGTTATTGACAATTTTTCAAGGTGCGGTCAAGGACTTTTACTGATAGATTTTTTTTCAAAATAACTTCACATTTCCTCGGCAATATGAGGGGCGATAGGGTTTAATAATTTAAGAAAATCCAAAAAACATTCAGTAGGCATGAACTTTGTCTCGGCTTGATAACATTTGTTAATAAATTCCATGAGTGAAGCAACTACTAAATTCAATTTAATATTTTCATAACAAATGTTTACTTTTACAACCATTTCGTAATGAGCGGTTTCTATCTCCTGATTGCGAACGTCGGTGAGAACGGCTTCGCGGTAGTCAACAAAAAAGTTGTAAACGCGGTCTAGCCATTTTTTCATGGCTCGCACACCGTCAGTATTAAAGTTAGCGGTTTGATCGATAGGACCAACAAAAACCTCGTAAAGACGCAAAGCGTCGGCTCCATATTTTTCCACCAACTCATTGGGGTTAATAACGTTGCCTCGCGATTTTGACATTTTTTCGCCATCGGCTCCTAAAATCATGCCTTGGCAAATTAATTTTTGAAAAGGTTCGGATTGGGAAACCACACCAATTTTGTGTAATATTTTATGCCAAAAACGAGCATATAACAAGTGTAAATTTGCGTGTTCTTGTCCTCCAATATAAATATCTACTGGCAACCAGTTTTTTAAAATTTCTTGGGCTTCTAGGCTATTCAGCGGCAAGTAGGAGTCATTTTTCCGCAACAAAAACGCAATATAATATCAACAAGAGCCCGCTCACTGGGGCATGACATTCACGTCTCTTTTTCCCTTTAGACCATTTTTATTTTCAAAATTTACTCAATTTTCCGCTTTTTGGAGAGGAGAATAATAGCGAGAATCAGGAGTGAAATCAGTTAGAGGAGGGAGAATTAAGGGCAAATTTTTTTCGGACAAAAGTTCTTTTTGATTGTTTTCTCAATGAATAACCGGAATAGGTTCGCCTCAATAGCGCTGACGAGAAAAAATTCAGTCTTTTAGGTGATAAGTTTCGGTTCTTTTACCAACTTGTTTTTTTTCTAATTTTTGGTTAATGATTTCCATAAGTTCTTCTTTTCTTCCGTTTGAATTTGAAAAAAAACCAGAAATATCGAGATTATCACCATATTGGCTATATTTGTCGTAGAAAATCCTACTGTGTGAAAAGCCAACACCTTTTATTGATAATTGATATTTTTGAGCAAAAGCAAAATCTACTTCTTTGTTTTGCTTCATTTCTTGTTCTGAAATCTCTTTGGCAAGAGGAGAAGTTTTTTTTAAGGTAGAATATATTTCTTCTACTAGAAAAAAGGGGGCAATCATGACTGCTCCGGTGCCATAATCACTAATGACAAAATTGGCTATTCAAATTGGTATTTTTTCATTATTTAGAGGATTTAAACAATAATTTCCGGTAAACTCTCCACATATTTCTTTGCTTTCTTTTTTGTCTTTTCAATATTCGCAAAAACCAGCAACTTTTTTTTGATATTCAGACAAAGTAATTTCCGAAATTAAAGGGTGATTAATTGACAAAGTGATTGCTACCACTCCATAAATAGTATCGGGGCGGGTAGTAAAAACAGGAATAATCAATTTTTTTTCGGTTAGCGAAAAATTAATAATCGTTCCTCTCGATAAACCGATCCAATTTCTTTGTAAACTTTTAATACTGTTGGGTCAATCTAATTTTTCTAAATCCTCTAATAATTGCGGAGCATATTGAGTAATTTTCAAAACTCATTGGGATATTTTTTTTTCTACGACCGGAAAATTTCCTCGTTCTGAAACCTTTTTGCCGTCAACATTTTTGATTTCCTCATTCGCCAGGACAGTCCCTAATTTTTCGCATCAATAAACGGGGATTTCTTTATATTCGGCTAATTCTTGCCGGTATATTTGGCAAAAAATCCATTGCGTCCAGTGATAATAAGCGGGCTCGCTAGTATTTATTTCCTTATCCCAATCATAAGAAAAACCCATTCTTAACAATTGCCTCTTAAAATTATCAATATTTTTTTGGGTGAAAGTGGCGGGGTGATTATTAGTTTGTATCGCGTACTGCTCGGCTGGTAAGCCAAAGGCGTCTCAACCAATCGGCATCAGAACCTCGTAGCCTTTCATTCGATAAAAACGGGCTAAAGCGTCCGTAATAGTATAATTGCGAATATGCCCGACATGTAAACCGCTACCTGATGGATAAGGAAACATAGCCAAAATGTATTTTTTTGGTTTCGATTTATCGGTTAAATTAGTGAAAAAAATTTGATTTTTCTCTCAATAATTTTGTCATTTTTTTTCTATTTCCTGGTGTGAATAGCCCATATTAAAAAGATTTTAGCCCACGACAAAATATTAATGTCTATTTTTAATCTCCGATAGAATATCCGTGCTTTTATTTTTAGTTTACAACAAAATACTCCTATCCATTTTTAGCCTTTCAGCAAAATATCTCCGTCTAATTTTTCCTCTTTCTATAAGCAAAATTAATAAATCATATGGTAAATATTTCCTAATTATTGGCTACATCATGGCAATGTTCTCGCCTATTCGGCCCCCGCGCAAGAAAAATACAAATGACCGTCTGTAATTTTTCAGGTTACAGGAGAATGGCTTAACTTATACTTCTTTTAATGAATAAACAACAAAATAAGGGCTTCTCCTACATTCAGATCGTGTTCTGAACTCAAATAATTTCTTACTAAACCATTTAATCTTTTCTCTACGGCTTTTTTTATTATTTTTAGCGGATCCTCTTTTTGGATATCAGAAACCAATTTAGTCGATCATCAACCGTTTATTTTGTTTACAAATTTGGGAATATTTAACACCGAACTGATAGCCACAGGTTCAACCCTTACTTCTTTTAATTGTAATTGCTTATCTTCCCAGTCAGCGGTCAGGAGAACAATCAATAATCCGGTTTGTCCCAAATTGCTTCTTTGCTCGACCAATATTTCCTCCAAACTTATTAAAGACTTTTTGGCTCTTAGGGGGGAAATTTTATGAGCGGGAAAATCCAGAGCACACCCATTATTTAGAGTCAAAAATCGATCGGGCAAATGGGGCAGAAAATTTTTGTTCTTATAACTATTTTGGAGAATAATGGTTCCGGCTGGCTGTAATAATTGAAGTAGCAACTTTAAGTCGTAAAAACTAACACCTAAACTTAAATATTCCTTTTTGCTGAAATTAATTACGTATTCACTCTGAGTATAAAGATAGTCAATTATGCGGGCTAATCTCATTTCTCCGCCGATAACTGGTGGAATGCCAACTATAAATTGAAAATTGGCTTTCTGTTCGGAAGGCAAATTGGCTAAGTAATCCAGTAACTTTTGTTCGATATTTTCCGGATTTCCAACCAGCAAGTAGATTTTTTCTGGTCCTTTTTTGCCGTCAAAGGGAGAGCGTTCTTTGGCTAGCACTTCGCTGAGTGAACTTTTGCCGAGTATTTGCTTAATGAGAGGAATAAATTCCGGACTGAGAATTTGAACCTGTTTTTTTCAGACGCGGGCTAATTCCAGTAATTCGAGAATATGTAATCAGTCAAAATCGTAGAAAATGAAAAAGAGTGGTCGTTCTTGGCTCGGGATTCTCTTGGCCGCAAAAAAAAGAGAATTTTTGTTTTGCCAGTGGAGACCTCAATAGTTAGTAATCAAATAAGTATTTTTTCTTTTTCGCGCACAAAATTGTTGAAAATTGGGCCAGAAATTAGAGGCAAAAAGTATTTTATTATTCAGAAGACCGCTAAAAATAAACCCTTCCAAAAAATAGAAACTGGATTGAGAATGATGAACTGCCACTCCCAAATTTCCTAATAGATAGCCATTGAGGGGAACAAAAGATAATGAAAAATCGCCAATTTTTAGCTCCTTAGAAAAATTTCATGCTTCCACAGCGATTATTTTGTTTCTTAAGCGAGGAAAAAGATGAGACAAAATTAATTTGCTCGGATGACTGGTGTAAATAGGGATTTGGAAGCCGATTTCACGACCAATATCAGCCAATAATCCGATATTTTGCCAATTAGTATTGGTGGCAATGATTGCTCTAATTTTATTCCTGTTTTCTTTCAAATAATCACGACCGACTTGTTGTTCTTGGGAGCCAATTAAGGAATAATCCTTGCCGGTGGCTAAAAGAAGGATATTTTTTTCGGACTCTAAGAGGTAAAAATTACCTTCATTTTCTCAACGGCCACTAAAAAGTAAAAAGCGAATTTTCATATTAATATTTCTGTAATTGATAATTATAAATAGTTAGCATGTAAGGGTTTTTAGGGACGAAGTGTGGCAGTTTTGACTTTGGCTTCGTTATTAAAATAGTAAGTTGTGGAATTTCCTGCCGAGACCCGTTTTTCAATATCTCGTTCTAAATAAAAAATTTGGTATTCTTTATCACTTCGTCGGTTTTGAACTTGTAGATGTTTTTTAGCAAGAAGTTCCTTAATAGAGGGATTGTCCGGATGGAATACGTATTTATCTAAATCTTTTTCAGGTTTTCCTCCTTGGATTTGGTTATCGATAAAAATGTAGTCTCCGCCGCTATACTGAGAATAGTCAAAATAAATTTCCTTGGCTTTGGTATTTTCTCAGCGATTTAAAAAGTCAGAGTCATTTTTAATTGGAGAAAGAGGAATTAAAGTAAAATTATTTTTTATCATAGTTAAGTTTGGATTTCCATTTTTATCGGCTTTTTCAACTTTACTTCCTTGATTTTTGGAGTAAACAAGGTTAAAAAGCAAGTCTTGTTGCCACAAATCTTTATCTACTAAAATAGGAGTATTTTTTGGCAACAGAAATCTTTTGTTGGTAGGATACATTCATTCTCCTTCTTTTGCCTCAGAAAACACTCAATAGTCTTTCCAATCGTCGTTAGCAAATGACAAACTGCCTACTCAAAAAATTTTTAGTTCAGTTTTATCATTATTTTCTGGCAGCGGGGGTGTTTCTTGATTAGACGAATCGTTGGGATTAATATCAGAACTTTGGCTTTTGTCTAAATCTCCACTTTTTCACCAAAAAACGCTACTTGCCACTAGCAAGATTAAAATCGCGAGACCGACAATTATTAAAATTACTTTCTTTGGCTTAATCACTTTCTTTCTACTTAACATGATATTTATTTCTACTTCGTTATTGGGCTTCTTTAATAGCAACTATTTGTATTTTGTATTCTTTTTGGCTGGTTTTGACTTCGGCTATTTCACCAACTTTTTTGTTGTTGAGAGCCATTCCGAGAGGGCAATCGCGGGAAATTCGGCCTTGCTCGGGATTGGTCTCTCCGCTGGTTAGCCGAACCGTTATTTCCTCGTCGGTCTCCAATAAACGATAAGTAATAATTTTATCCTCCTCGTGGCTGGCTGCGGTTAATTTGGATTTTAAATAATCAATTTGTTCTTGATAAATTAGTAAATTTTCATTCAATAAAATCCAGTCGCTATTTTCCGAACAATCTTTAGCCCCATAATTTTTTAATTTTTCTTTAGTGGCGAAAAAAATGTTCTCCAACTTGTGTAATCTTTCTTGTAGAGGAGTATAAGTTTCTCTAACTTTCTTTTTAGCCTCCGGCAAAATATCAGGTTTATTTTTAATGCTTCGCATAAAATATTCTTATCTATTTTTTACGCTTTGACAATATTGTCCTTTTTTTTAATTTTTAGAAAATATTTTATTTATTATTAGATTTACTTTTGAGTAACGGAACTATCTACTGGATAGGCATTCAGACTAGTAATTAATTTTTGCCCTTTGTAAAGTTGAATTCTTTTCTTTTTTTCGTCTTGAAGAAAATCGACTAAATCTTTTTTATTGTATCAGCATACCACTTCTTCGGCTAATAGATAAATCTCGGACTTGGCTCGCTTGTCAATCAAAAATACTTTTTGTAAATGGGATGGAATAATCTTGACCGCTTTTTTGGCTTTTTTGCCGATACATTCCGAACAATTTCTAATTTCTTTATTTAGGGCTTGGAATTTAGGACATTCCAGACGATTTTTACTGGACTGTTTATTTAATTCTTTCGATTCTGCTCGTAATTTTTCCAACTTTTTAGCGCTAGGCTTAGCAGTCTTCTGCAATTGTTCGATTTTTCCTTTCAATTCTTCTTTTTCTCTTTTTTTCTTATCACAACATTTATCATTCTCGTGCTGAATTTTTGCCTCTTCGTGTTGAAGACAATTTTTCCGACAATCCGCACATCTTTTGGTTTTTTCTTCGGCATTTTTCAACTCTTTTTTCTTTTTGTCGGCTTTATCCTTTCAACCTTGTTGCTCTTGTTTGATTTGATCCAATTCTTTTTTGTATTTTTCAATCACCTCTGGATTAACTTGTTCTTTTTGTGCCTGCCCCAGCACCTCTTTCAATTCCTCCTCTTTTTTCTTGACAATTTTTAATTTTTCCTCCAATTTTTCTCAATTTTCTCTTAACTTGCTAATAGAATTCTCGTGCTTATCACAATACTTTGAAGTCAACTTCTCCTCTACTCGGAATTTTTTCTTGCCTTTTCCGCCCCGCTTTTTGGCTAATTGGAAAACCGCCGAGAGGGATTTTTTTACTCCACTTTTATCTTCGCGAACCGCTAACAAATTGAACTCATTTTTCGGTAATTCTTTTTCTACTACTAAAAAGTTAATCATTTCATCTTTTGCTTGGCCTGGTGCAACAGGCGTTACCTTATTACAGTCCGGACAATTTCTAATTTCTTTATTTATCTCTTTTCCCCGCGGGCAACGAAGCGAGGCACCTAGTTGACTCTTATCACAACAAGAAGCGGCTTTGTGCTGCTCGAGCAAAGATTTGTGTTTAGGACAACGAGTTTTTTGACTGCCATCTTCTAACTTAATAGCAGTAACTCCATAAGCAGCCCGGCCGAAGTCCCCAGCCATTTTCTCAGCAAAACTTTTGCTCTTTCCCTGCTTGGTAAATACCATTATATCATCATTTCCCGAAGTAAAGGCGACTTGACTAATTTCGTCGCGGTGCTTGGCTATATTAATTATTTTTTTCCCCCCTTTCATTACTCTACCAATTTTTTCTAGGGATAAACGCTTAATTTTTCCCTTCTTTGTACTAATTACTAATCATTTTTCTTTTTTTTCGGTTGTAGTTAGAAAGTCTTCGCGAACCGAAATAACTTGTTCGATAGTTTCCCCCTCGGCTAATTTCAACATTCTGCTCTCTCGTAAATTAATACTTTTATCAGCCAATTTGTAAACTGGGAGAATGTAGATTTTTCCAAGGTTAGAAAAACACCATAAATCATCACGACGGTTGGATTTAATAATGGCTAAATTTTCCCCACGAGTTTTTAATTCCTTACCTACACTCGGAATATTAGTAGCCTCCAAAGAATTAATTTTGTAAATATTTAAATAACTAGGCAATTTTTCTTTTTCCCCCGTTTCCGACTTGGCTTTTTTCTTTTCACCACGGCTGAGAATAATAATAATTTCTTCGGGAGCAATGGCCTTTCTTTCGTCGATTAGGTGAGAATCGGAAATGATTTGAGTACGGCGATGGTCTTTCTCGTAATCCTTCTTCAATTGTTCTAAGTCTGCAATTAATTTTTCTTTGCGCTTTTCCTCACTAGCAACTAATTGAGCCAATTTTTCATTCTCGATTTTTAGGTCGGCTATTCCCTGGGTCAAGTCGGCTTGTTTTTCCGGCGTAAATTGACGAAAACTAATCGACATGCTTAAAATGTTCTCAATTTTAATTTTTCCTTGTTTAATTTCAGTGAACTTTTGTTTTAATTGTTCGTTACGTTCTTCTTCGGTCGGGTAACCTTTAATTATTTCCGCAATTTCTTGGTAATTATTGATAATAAAGAGCCGTGTATTTAAATTAACCAACTCTTTTTCATTTTCTTTTCAGAGAAATTGGGATTTACGGCGAATATTTTCTAGGCGATTACTGATAAACGCTTGTAAAATTTCCGTCAAAGAAAAAATCTTAGGATTTTCGCCTACCAAAGCCCGCATTTTAACGGAAAAACTAATTTGTAATTGAGTATTTTTGTATAATTTATTAAGAATTATTTGTCCGTCGTGTTGTTGGGCATCGAATTCTAGGCGAATGTCAGTAATTCCCCGATTAGAATAGTCAACAATTTTCTTTAATCCAGCAATTTTTTTGTCTTCATCCTTAATTTTAATTAGGTCGGCAATGCGGGCTACGAGAGCCGATTTGCTGACTTTGTAAGGCAATTGCGTAACCCAAATGATATTGCGAGCCGTTTTTGTTGTTCCGGCTATTTCCCGACCAATTTTCACCTCTTGAGGCGAGAAAATTTGAGCCTTGGCTCGTAAATGGATAGTGCCTTCGCCTTTTTCGTAAATGCTAGGTAATTTTTCTTTCTCTAAAACATAGCCACCACCAGGGAAGTCAGGTCCTTTTAAATCGTGAACTAATTCTTGATTAATTTTCTTTTTTAACTGAAGGAGGTCTTCTTCGATTTTTTTTCTTTCGGTAATTAGACTGTTATAATGTTCCTCAATTGATTGTTTAGCCGCAGCATTTTGCGTCTCCTCCCTTTTAAAATCAGTAGCGATGATTTGTTGATTCTTACTCTGTAAGTCTGTCTGTAATTTCTGAATAGAAATTAAATCCGGATTACGAATTAAGTTGATAGTGGCTGTCAAAGTTTCTCCTAAATTATGAGGAGGAAGATTAGCAGTCATTCCCACCGCAATGCCACTGGATCCGTTTAATAACAAATTGGGCAGGCTAGTTGGCAAAATAACCGGTTCTTCTTTGCCCTTGCTATCGTCATAATTGTTTTTTCAGTCCGTGGCCCCGTAAGCGATATCTTCTAATAAATGAAGTGCATAAGGAGTTAATTTCACCTTAGTGTAACGCATAGCCGCTGGGGGATTTTTGTCGTAACCAAAATTGCCCCGACCATAAACTAATGGATAACGAAGTTTGTCGGACCGCACCATGTTCGTCATAGCGTTGTAAATACCTTGGTCACCATGGGGGTGCCAATCGGACATAGTTTTACCTACAATATTAGCCGAAGTTGTTTCGGCTTTGTTAGGAGTAATTCCTAGTTGGTAGAGAGCAAAAAGGATTCGACGTTGTACGGGCTTTAAACCATCGTGTACATTTGGCAAGGCCCGGTCCTCGACCACGGCGTAGGCATAACGGAGAAAATTAACCAAAGCCAAGTGGCCCATATCAATTTTTTGGTCTTCACTGATAGTTAAAGTGGCTTCTCGATAACTCCTTTTTTCCAAGTATTCTTTACGTTTGTCGCTCTTGGTTCCCATTAGCCCCCGGATTATTTGCTCGTCCTCGGTCCAGTTAGCAATATTTACGTTATACAAACGCCGTCTTTCAGGGTCCATGGTACTTTCAAATAATTCCGAAGCGTCTATCTGTCCCAAACCTTTAATCCGCTCAATTTTTCGTTCTTCGCGAGGGTGGTCTTTCAAATAAGTTTCTAATTCTTGGTCGCTATAAAAATAGTGGATCTGTTTTCTGGCTTGGACTCGATAAAGTGGAGGTACTGCTACAAATAATTTTCCCCCTTCAATTAAATAAGGCAAGTGTTTGAAAATAAAAGTTACTAATAAGATAACGATATGTGCTCCGTCGTCGTCCGGGTCAGCCATCAAAATGATTTTTCTAAAATTGGACTTGCCTAATAAACTTTTGAGAGTTTCTCGAACAATAATGGATACTTGCCCTAAATTAAGTGGAGTATCGGCCGCAATTGCCTTTTTTTTGCCTTCTTCTTCGTAAACAAACTCTTCCGGCAAAGTTAATTCTTCATCAAGTACTTGTTTTTCTAATCAGGGACGAAAGCGAACATAATTGTTTTTCAAAAGTCCCTTGGTGTCGGCAAATCCCAAGGCTAACAGAATGTTATAGATTTGCTTATTTTGGAGCACCCGTCGCACTAATTTCAAAGCGTTGGGTGGTTTACCTTGGAGAGCGAGAACGGTCTGGGTTTTAACGTCCCGACCTTCTTCAGCACTACCACCCGCTGATTTACCTTCGACAAAAAATATTTCTTCGTTTTCTTCCGAACCGGATAATACTTTTACTAAATCAAGCGTTTTTTTTCCGCCTTGAAAAATATCTTGCTCTTCTTTCAAGTGTAGACGCAATTTAGCATTATCGATAATCTTCTCTTTAATAATTTTAGCCGTGGCAGCATTGTCTTGAAAAAAACCACTTATTAATTCTTGGGTCAATTTTTTGGTTTTTTCGCGGACTTCCCGATTAGCCAATCGGTCTTTGGTTTGTCCGGCAAATTCAGGGTTTTTAATGCGGACCGATACCAGCGATGTTAAACCTACCAAAATATCGCTCGTCTCAATTTCTAAATTGGGATTATCCTTGATGACTAATTCTTTGCAAATTTCAAAAAGACCACTCTCAAAGCCGCTAACATGGGAACCACCGCCACCGGTGCGAATATTATTACAAAAAGAACGAATATTGTTTTTGTCATAACTGTCCTGATACTGAAAAGCCAGACTTAATTGGAAATATTCCGAGGCTTTTTCCTCGCTCACTACCTGGTGAAAAATTTCTCCTAAAGTTGTTTTGCTGGCATGGAGTTCTTCAATTCAACTCTTTAGGCCGCCTGTAAAATGATAGACGATTGGTTCGGCCATGGGAGAAGTAGCAAAATAAAAGGTAAGGTTAGGATTTAAGTAGGCTATTTCTTTTAAACGTCGCTGAATGGTTTCTACTTTGAAATAGGTAAATTCCTTGAAAATTTCTGAATCGGGAGTAAATTCTACCAATAGGCCGTTATTTCGTTCGGGAGTGTCAGTAATTTGCGAAGAGATTAATTTTCCCCGCTCATAAATTATGGTTTCGGTTTTTCCTTCGCGGCTACTTTCTACCCGTAAAGATCTAGAGAGAGCATTAACCACCGTCACCCCTACTCCGTGTAGTCCACCAGAGGTTTTGTAGGCTTTGTTGTCAAATTTTCCTCCTGAATGAAGAACCTCAAAAATGGTTCTCAAAACGCTCATTTTAGTTTTGGGATGAGTTTCAATAGGGATGCCCCGCCCGTCGTCCTTGATAGTAATAGTAGTTTGGTCGGCCGAAAGGGTAATTCAGATTTTTTGACAATAACCGGCTACGGCTTCATCGACTGGATTATCAATGGCTTCTCAGGCTAAGTGGTGTCAGCCTTGTTCGTCAGTGGAGCCAATATACATTCCCGGTCTTTTGCGGACCGCTTCAATATTTTCTAGAACCTGAATGCTCTCGGCTCCGTATTCTTCTTTTTTCTTTTTCTTTTCAGGCATAAATTAAATTTTCTTTTCTTGGAAATTTATATAAAATAACTGTCGTGATAATTTTCCTGACTTTGAATGTATTGTCTAATAAATGAATAAACTCTGATGACTGTTTTAAGCCACTTAGGTATGTACATTCTCGCTAAAATTATGATAAAAAATTTGAGAGGGATTTCTGTTAAAAGAATTCAAAATAGACTAATCCCCAAATCACTATTTTTTTCTTTGGAGAATCTTTTTGGCTTTTTTCTTTTTGTTTTGTTGTTTTTTCTCGTCAGAGGCTTTGATTTCCTTTTTTGTTCCTTCAACTGGTACTTTTTGAACTTTTGCCATATAACGATAAACAAGAATACCAACAACAACTCCCAATGCAAAGGCTGTTGGGGCTACCACTAAATAAACTATTAAATCATTCATAGTTAAATAACTTACAGAAAGGAATTTTATTAAAAAAACCTTTTTGTAAAAAATGGCAGAGGCGACAGGACTCGAACCCACATTCTCGGATCTGGAGGCCGATGTTCTACCATTGAACTACACCTCTTAATTTGAGAGACATCTGTCGCTCTCTGCCCTTGTAAAAATACTATGTAAAATAAATAATAACTAAAATATCATGAAGAATAAGCCGCATTCTGTTTTTAACCGGTGATCTGTCTTAATTCTTTTTGAGAATTACCAATTAAGATTATTTTTCTCTTGCTTTGGTGCTCCTACCAATTTAAGAATTTGGATTGCTCGCTAGCGGGGTTTACGACGTTCCACTTCCTCGGTTTCCCGAGTAATCGTCACTATGGCACTTTTATAGGCTAATATACCGTATGCCGAGGAGAGAGAAAGAGAGGCACTTAGGTAGTTCGCCAGCCGTCAGAAAGAACAATAAAATCTGCCTAGGTTTATTGGACCTAGCACTAAAACTACTTACAATTCCAGCAAGTGCGAGTACGGACTTTCCTCAGTTATAAAATAACTGCCACCAGTCTTCATGATTTATTTTTACCATCTTGTTATCTCTATAAGATATTTTTGTATCTTTATCTATTTCAAAACACTATCCGCCTAATACTTCGTATAAGCATTACTTCTATCTTTGGTCTTTATTAGGCAAAATATTTTTATCTATCTTTCTCGTCAATTATGTCAACTATCACACTGGGCACAATAAAATTTTATTCCTGCCGTTATATAGTAACCTAAATCCTGCTTCCTCAATTGAGCCTTTTTCATGTAAGTTCTCCAATTTGGTTCCATGTTCCAAGCACCATCCTTTCATTTAACTTTAGTTCGTTCATTACAGCGTTCACATTTGATTCAGACTTCATCCCAACCGACACTAATACCGAGATCCTTTTGGTGTCGAGATAAATCACCAAAGTTTAATATTTTTTTCTTATTTATTTCCTCTAAATTTCGACCTTCACTTTTATTCATATGTATATTATTATTTAATTTTGCTTAGTCAGTTTATTATACAATTAGGGAGGAGACAACTTAGCCTCCGATAATAGAATTATCAAAGACTATTCATTTCCTCCCTTTTTTTATTTAATCTACGACACTAAAACAACCATTCACGATTGCTTATTTAATCTCTAATTTCTATTTCATCCTCATCTTCTTTTTTTTCGACTCCAGCCCCTTCTTCCTCGGCTGGTCCATTTCATCAATCTTTAACTTGTTTTCAGAAGATAGCCACACCAATGGCTGCCAATCCTAATACTATTCCAGTATAAGTTATCAAAGGTTTAACAATGTTGCCTTTGCCAGGTACAAATCAAGCCTTTCAGCCGGTTTTTTCCTCAGTTGGCGATGGCGTACTAGGAGTTTCGGTTTTACTTCAGGCTTCACTTCGTAACTTAATATCTTTCACTCTTTTATCGTGGAGGTAAGTAATAATCTTATCTTTTGTTATTCCTTCGCCAGTCTCTGGATTACCATACCGCTCTTTGTTAAACTTATTTTTGGTTGGGTCAGTATTATATCCATTGTTATCAGCAGTAGCATTACTTTTCATATTTTTCACCAGTGGATTATCCTTATTAGCAGGTTTGTCTAAATCAGCCTTATGTTCATGAGTCACAATTGTTCGGATAACCGTTTTAGCACCTTTTTTGATAAATTTTTGTCAACTTTCGGCTTTTTTAGTATCATCGCTGTCATCATATTCTTTTTTTCCCCCATCGTCACCATTCTCTTTTAAATATTTCAGGAGAGCATTATATTTGGTCTTGTCAGCCGCCGTTGGAGAGTAAGCGTCAAAGAAGATAGTTTTGATATCGCTCTCGTTTGCTATCGTTTTTTCATCTGATTTCTTTCAACTGTTTGCTTCGTCTGCAGTGAATTCAAAATTGAATAAGGCTTTCAAATTTTCTGTGGTAATACCGCTTTGCTGAGGTTTATCTTTGGCTAATTCAGCATTAATCGCATCCACTACGGTTTGGTCTCCTAATTCTTCGTAAGCATCTCGAAAAAGTTCAAGTCCAATTTCAGTATCGGCTTTGGCAGCAGTTATTCTAGAGGCTAAATCTGTGCCAAGACTTTCAAATTTTTGTTTAATTACAGCATTTCAAGCCGCTACATCTTTTCGTTTAGAATCAATAAGATCTAAAATAGTCTGATTAGTTGATTGTTTAAAAGGTCTACCGTCTTTTCCTTCATTTTCTAATCAATTTATATCCAACAATAGTCTTTTAGCAGCAGTAGCCTTTAAAATAGTGTTAGCATTACTTCAATCAGAATCACTTAAACCGGTTAAATTCATGTCGGTAACTTTTTTCTGTTTAGCGGCAATTTCGTCTTTAATTAAAGCATCAATTTTCCCTTCTTCCTCTTCGAGTTTTCTTTTCTCATCATCGACTTTTTTCTTTCATTCATTGTATATTACACCCTGGTCTTTGAGTTCGTTTTCCTCTAAAAGTTTCTTTTTAGTTTCAAGGGCTCTTTTCCTTAATCCAAGTCTACTAGCCACTTCATTAGGGTCAGAAACAGCAAAAACTCTTATTTTATTTCCCTCTTCATCTTCTAATTCTGATTCGTAACTGCAATTGGTTTGAAAAGTAGCATCATGGTAATTAGTGATTAATATATTTTCAATACTAGTTCCAAGAGTGCCACCATCCCCATTAACAGAACGAATAACTTTCTCCCGATTACTCTTATTTAGAAAAATCATGTAGTAAAGTTTAATCCAGCCTTCTAAGCCATCTTTTAGATTGATAACTTTTCCTTTATTATGGTCATCAAAATAAGCGAATTTGCAATTCAAAAATTCCTGAGGAGCATTTCCCTCCTTTATTAGTTTTTTTCTTTCTTCTTCAGTTAAAGGCTGGTCTTGGGCTTTTCAAATATATCATTTTTGATTAGTCCCTCACTTGTTACTTAGTTTAGTAAAAAAAGGTGCATCTATTCCATTCATTTCTGTAATAGGAGCTAGCAAATGAACAAAATCGAACAAATCTTTATATTTAAGAGTAGGCAATTTTGTATTATACTCATGGGTTATTATTTCTACTCCATTTTTTTCATACCTCCTTCCAATTCCCCCCGATCCTTCTGGTCCGACCGCCTTTCCATTTTCAACCTTCGTTCATGTATGATCCAGTTCAGCAGCATAAGTTCTGATTTTTGCTAATAAGCCTGTTAACTTGGTTTGCTGGGTGGTATCAAAAGGAGTTCCAGTTGCCGCTATTTTACTATTGAAGTCAGTATCATCAATTTTCGCTAACTGAAAAACAATTTCCTGCCCAATCATTTGAGCACCAAGCGATTCAGTAGTATACATAGTACTTCCATCTTCTAAAGTAACTTCATATCTATTAGTATACTTTTCATCGGCATTATCTTTAATTCATTTGTTAAGTGCTGCACCATAACCTTTGGCTTTGAAATTTGCATATGCAGCCTTGCCCTTAGCAGCATCAGCATACTCTGTCATTTCAACAGTCACCCTATGTATACTTTCGTCAGTGTCTACCAATTCTTTTTCGATTTCGCGAA
Organism: endosymbiont DhMRE of Dentiscutata heterogama; assembly: GCF_002888635.2. Lineage (NCBI taxonomy): Bacteria > Bacillati > Mycoplasmatota > Mollicutes > Mycoplasmatales > endosymbiont DhMRE of Dentiscutata heterogama. The sequence goes on along the minus strand of NZ_LN828718.1, from coordinate 577,639 downwards.
AACGAATTTCAGCAGATTTATCCTTTTCTAACTCTTTCTTCTTAGTTTCAATTCCACTAACTGTTGTTAAAATAGCATTTAATTCACTTTTTTTTAATATTAATATTTTCTTTAATTTTGTAATTTTGTCGTCGTGACCAATTCATTTAAGTTCCATAGTTATTATATTTTATATTAGCGTTCTTATAACTTTCTGTTATCCTCATTATGTAAAACAACATAAAGAGAGAGAGAGAGAGAGACGAAATCTCAATCGCTCTACATCATTATTTATTATCGGTCATCTATAATTATTTCATCATTTACATCATATATTTTATATTTTATACATATTCTACTATTTCAAAACCTCAACTTCATTTTTTTTTTGCTTTCATTACCAATCTTCAATATCAAAAGCAATCCTCCAAGCCTTTTTAGCCTGTTCCATTATTTCTCTGCTAACCATTCCCAACTTTTCTACTAAGCGCAACTCTTTATCAATAGTCATAGGGAAAATAAATTGGATTTTGCTTGGCTCCTTTAATCCGGTTGCTGGGGTATTTTTGACAAAAACTTCAAAAGGCTCAATATTCTCGACATTGTCAGTAGTTAACGGAACTACAACTACTAAATCATTAAACTCATTCTGAATGTCACCACTAATTACCATACAAGAGCGAAAAGTTTTGGGGGTTTCTTTAATTTTTTTGAATTTCACTAATCAGATTTGCCCCTGTCGAGGAATACTCGTATTTTTAATACTTTGTATTTCACCTTGGTGGGGAATTTTAGTTGCGGCAATAATTTGCATTTCTCCCCTTTGCGGAACTTTTTTAATTTTTTTCATTACCTTTTGTTGATATAATCGTCCACTGCTTCATCTCAAATCGCCAACACCTTTTTTAATTTCTTATTTTTGGCTATTCGTTGATGGGCTACAATTAATTTTTCTCTTAACTGCTCTTTTTCTTTCTTTTCATTCTGAGATAACTCTTTTTCTACTGCCTGATTAACAAATTCACTAATTTTCCTCTGGCTAATTAAAGGCTTGATCTTATTGTAAGTTTTTTCTGAAAAATAAATATTGACATTGTGACCTCGCATAATATATTATTTTAGCAAGATGCTTACTTAAGTAGTTTTGTTTTTTCATAGTTGACACAAACCAGAGCAGGCAAAAAACTCACTAAAAAACAACGAGAACACTACCAAAAGAAGCGAAAAAAGAATAAAAAATAACTTAATATGACTAAAAAACAACTAAAAGCCATGCCGGGTAATCACCGAACAGCAATAACAACCGAAAACCGAGAAGTCATTCAGGAATTAAGAGAAATCAAAAGCGATATTAAAGAAGTCAAGAAATTCCTCATAATTAACAGTCTTCGCCAATTAGTAGTCAATTACGATCAGCAAACCGAAAAAAAGAAGCAAAAATTAGCCAAAGATTGAGAATTAGCCGAAAAAGACGAACAACGCAATAAAGAAATTGCCGAATGAGACCAAATACAAGAGGAGGACGAGAAAAACTCAAATAGTTAATGATTGGCATTAAAATCAGACCTCATTCCGAGAAAAAAATAGAAGTTAAACGCGGTGAAGTCTATTTAATTCGTTTTGACCCCTTAAAAAAAGGCAAGTTAAAAAAAATTGTTAAGAATACCGAAATTAAAGACCCCCATCCTGCGGTGGTAATTTCTAATGACATTCAAATCCAAAAAAGCAGCCGAATTATTGTGGTTCCGCTAACTCACACCCGTAAACCCTTTTATGAGAGTTGGGAAGTTTACTCTAACTTTAACAAGCAAAGGGGAAAAATTATGTGCTACCAAGTAAAAAATATTGATAAACAAAGAATAATAAAACATTTAGGAAAATTAGACCCTAAAACTCTGAAAGAAGTAGAAACGAAAATCCTGGATGGTTTGGAATTAATTAACTCCCTTGCTAAAGAACAATTGGGGCCAATGATAAATATATTAAACAAAATTTGATACTCGGGAAGTGAGGAAGGGTTGGAGGTTAGTTGAGCGAGTAATTGTTAACTGTTGGTAGATTGGAGAATTTGAGCTGTCTGCTGTTGATTTTGCAAACTAACTAAATGTTTTTCTAATTGGTGAATCTCAGTTTGCTTGTTTAAAAGGGTTTGTAAACTTTCTTGATCGTTACTTAATTCTGCACTCAATGTTTGTTTTAACTCCTCAATTTTTTCGGAAGCATTGTCATTATTCTGCAAAACTTTCTTTTGCTTTTTTAATAGTTTTTCAAGAAGATACTTGCCAGATACGCTCAGGTTGTCTTTTAGAAGATTAGTTAATTCTTCTAACTCTTGTTTTTTCAAGGAAATTTGGGTAACTAAATCCTGTGTTTTTATCCTTTGAATTTCGGCTTGAAGAGCAAGAAAACTATAAGACTGTATAGGAAAAACTATACTAAACAATTGTTGAAGTTGCTCTTGAAACTGGTGCTTTTCTTCTTCTAATTCAACTACTTTGGATTGGTTATTTTCTCTTTCAGTAACTAATTTTGCTTCTAAACGTTCAATTAATTGGGCTTGCTGAATAACTTTAATAGGATTTACTTTTTCATGGTGCTTTTCTTTTCATCCCTTGAGAAGGTGAGCTTGACTACCCCAATTTCATCAGCCATAATTACGTAATTCTTGATTAATAACTTTTATTTTAGCATCTTCTTCTTCATTTGTCGCTTCACAATAAAGTTCGTAAACACTTTCTGGCAGATACTCCAAGCCGCTATCAATGTCGGTGTCATTAACGAAAAGTACTCCTAATTCTACCATATTCTGCAAATATTTTAAGGAACCAACAATACCATTGTTTGATAAGTATAATTCTTTCAAATTAACCAAATGACTTAGAAAATTTAGATCCCTTTCAGTAAACTTATTATTGCTAATTTCTAGTTTTTCTAACTTTAGGTTATTAGTAAACTCCAGGTCAGTCAAAAGATTATTACCACAGCAAAGCTCTTTCAGTTCAGGACAACTGCTCACATTGAGTTCAGGAATTCGATTGTGTTCACATTCAATTATTTCCAAGTTAGGACAATCATTAATAATTAAACTGGTTATTTCATTTTTATCACACTTTACATGCTTTAAATGCGGATGATTGTTTAAATGTAAATTATTTAATTGATTGTTGGCACAACTAAGTTTTTCTAAATTAATTAAGCCAGTAAGATCAAGATTAGTTAATCTGTTTCCAGAACAATATAATTCTTTTAGGTTAGAACAATTGTTAAACTTTAAGTCAGTTAATTGTTCCACTGACAAACTTAAGGAAGAGAGTTTTGGCTTAGCACCTAACTCTAGTTTAGTGAGAGGAGAATTCAAACATTTTTCATTGATATTTATTTTTTTTAGATTAGAATAGTCTGACAAGTCTAACTCCCCTCCATCAATTTTTTCTCAAGGATTATCGTCAATAGTTTCCTCTAAATCTGTATCATAATAACTTTTGTCCTCAATAATGATTTCTTTTACTTGCTCTTTGTCTTTCTTAGTTGGATATTTTTGATTTAAATATTCTTGTAAAGTACTCATAATATATTATTTTGATGCTCATGTATGTAGGTAAACTAATTTGTTTGCTTTTGCTTAACTTTTTTAAATCTTTTTTGGGCTAATTGTTTCTCCTCCACTTCCTGCTTTTCCTCATCCAAATCTATTTTTCGGGTATGGAGGCTGCTTTTACTGATTTATTCTTCTCTTCTTTCAACCCCCTTTTCTTAATACCCACTGCTGAGAATATACCCACCAAAATCATTATTCAAACTGCTATTACTATTAGGGTTGGAGTTCAGGAGCCTTTATCAGGATTAGATTGATTCGGAACTGTATTTTCTCTATTTTCTTGCAACTGACCAACAGCTTCCAAATATAAGTATTCATTAATTTGTTCATCAGTAAGGGGTTCGTCCTCTTTTAGGTTGTAGTATTGGCGGATTTTATTATCTTTATTATCTTTATCGTATTCAAACCTTTTGGTTGCGATGATTATTTCCTTAGAGGATTTATTAGTTAGATCAGGATTTTGTTGTAAGAATTCCTCATTATCTTTGACTGAGTTTAGTAATTCCTCTACTTTTTCTTTATTAAAGTTGGGGATAGAGGAGAATTTATTTACTAATTCTTCAGTAATTTCTATTTTAGGAGGATTAGAGTTATCTTCGGGTTTTCGGTTTCTTTCCATTCAGATATCAATTAAATCTTTTAGATATTCTACCGAAGCAGGGTATTTATCAAACTCTTTATTAGTGAATCTTTCTTCTCAATATGGACCTAAGACTTCTTCTAAGGTTTTGTCGAGGATTTTCTTAGTGGTTCAGTAGGATTTGACGGCTGAGATGGATTGGGTTAAGAGGGATTTTGGGCTTAGGGAATCTTTTTTCTGTTTTTTTTGGGGATTATAATCTTCCTCCTCATCAGGGGTGAATTTTCTCTTGGTTTTTTCTTTGACTAATTTAATTAATTGCTCTTTTAATTCTCAATCTACTCCTTCTAAATCTTTTTTTGTTATTTTTAGTAAATCATCTAAGGAATAGTTATCGGGGTTGGCTAAGATTTGTTGGATTTTTTTGGTGTTACGGTCAACTCGGAAGTCAATTCTTTTGATAATCTTGTAAACGGTATCTATATCTCCATCACTGTCAACCACTTCTTCTTCTCTTCCAATTTCAACTAATTCTAGATTAATAAATTGACTTCAATCAACTAATAAATCTTCGGAACAGAAGACAGATCTAATGTTAGGGCAATTTTCAATTATCAATTCGCAGTCTCCAGAAACGTCAGCCACTCGACTATAATCAAGAAATCTTAAATTAGTGCAATTCCTAATTTTTAAGGCAAACAAATAAGGGTTTTCTTTGCAGGAAAGAGAAATTAAACTTCCCATATTACTAACATCCAATTCTTCCAGACTATTCTCAGCACAATCCAGTGTTTCTAAAGAATCGGCACCCAAAACTTTAATTTTTGTCAAAGTATGACTCACTTCTTCCTCTCCATCTAGTTCGTAAAAAAAAAAATTATTAGCACAATACACCTCTTTTAACTTTTTTAAATCACTACAATCTAATTCCTCTAAATTACACTTAAAACAATACAAACTTTCTAAGTTTTTTAAGTGGGTTAGTTCTAATTTAGTAATAGGATTATTATCACAAACTAAATTTTTTAAAGAAGTGTTTTTATTTAGGTCTAATTTGGCTAACTTATTACTAGAACAATAGATATTTTCCAAATTAGTTAATTCTGATAAGTTAATATTTTCAACCTTATTAAACCTAAAACTTAAATGCTTTAATTTGGGGCAATTCTTAATAACTAATCCCTCTAACATACAATTATCAACTGTTAAATGAGTTAGTTTAGGACAGTTCTCAACTTCTAGTTCTCCCTCCCAACCTGCTTCATTACTGATATCAATTTCTTCTATTTCATTATTGTTAATAAAGTCATCATTATTTAACACTTTAATAGGATTACCAGTAGGATTTTCAGTATCTAAACCTAAATCTTTTAGTTCTTGTTGCTTTTCAGGAGTGAATTTATTATTATCGTAGGCTAGAACTTTTAGATGATTTAGTTTACTAATATCTAAATCAGTAAGACCATTATTGGAACAATAAAGTTCTCTTACTGCGGGGCAATCTTTAATGTTTATTTTTTTAAGAGTGGGTTGAGTTTCCTTACTAACTGTGTATTTTCCAGTTTTAGTCTCTTCGGTCCCATCTTTTTTTTTTTCAACATAAGTATAAGTTTTCTCTTCTTTCTCCAATTTTTGATTATGAGAAACAATTATATTTTGTAATTCTGGGCAATTAATTATTTCTACTTCTTCTAATTCATTATTACCTAAGTTTAAAGTGGTTAGTTTAGGGAAGTTTTCAATTACTAATTTACCTTTGAGATTGTATCAACTAAAATTAATATTTTTAACTGTGTTTTTATGCTTACCCAAACTAGTTGTTAATTCTTCATCCTGAAACTTGGTTCTATCTTTTAACCATTCTTCTAATCAGGCTTGATTTTCATATTCTTTTCCTTTTTTCATGAGAGAGAGAGAGAGAGAGAGATAACTAATACTTTATTAATTTTTACCTCTCTTTAATATTATTTATAATTATTTATATTCTTTCTTTAATACCCATTCCTCACCTGCAATTGCTGAGCAGCAGTTTGATTTTCTAGGGCTTCCTCTAATAACTGAGGTAAACTATTCCTTTCTTCTTCCGTAGTATGTTCTTCAAAAGCAGTTTGTAAAGTCTTTCTTACTCAATTATTAGATAATCTATTTATTTCTGTTTCTCATTCCGGTTCTACTCCGTGTAATAAGCGGTTCATGGCAATATAACAACGGGCTAAAACCTTTTGAGACATCTTTTCTAAGGCATATACTCCTTCTGTGCTTTCAAAAGCAAAAGTAGGATAATCTTCATAATTCTCATCTAAATGTCTTCAACCATGGAATTTTTTACCCATGATTTTATGATATTGAGGATTGCCCCGTTGACTAAAATCATAATTTTCTATTCAGTCATCTAAGTCCGAAGTATCTACTAATCGGTAAGCATCTGGTAATAGATGCCGGAATTTATCATTTGGTTCATTATAACGAGCCGGAATATTTTTCAACTCGGCTCATCAGTTTTTTAATCCTTCTTTGGTTTGGGGTCTATTTGCGTTTATTAATGGTTCATTTCACATGATATTTATTTATTAATATAATTTTTTTGTATGTATTTCAATTATGTAAAACACGAGAGAGAGAGAGAGAGAGAGAGAGAGACGAAATTCCTCTCCTCGCCCAAACTCAACATGTTTTTCGTCCGTTCTATTTGATAATCTCTATTAATTCTCTCACATATAATTAATTTTATATATATTATAATGTCTATCAAACCTCAATTGAACCCCATTTTGGTGAAAAAGAAAAGGGAGGTGGAGGAGGAGTTGAGGGAAAAAGAGGAGGAGTTGGAGCGGTTGAAGGAGGGTTGGCAAGTGAGAGAAAGGGAATTAATGGGGGAGTTGGAGCAAGAAAAAGAGGAATTAAAGGGTAAATTAAATGAATCAGAAACTAGTTTGACAGAAACTAGACGGGAGTTGGATAGGTGGAAAAAAGAGTTGGGTGGTAAAGAACAGGAATTAAATGTTTTAAGAGAAAAATTATCCGGGGAGCAAACTAAGTCGGGGGAATTAGAGCAGCAATTAACTGCTTTGGCTGTTAGTAGTGGGTTACTTAGTCAACAAGTTGAACAACTAAATAACCAACTAAGTGAGAAGGAGCAAGAGGCGGAAAGAGTGAGACTAGAGGCGGAGATAAAAAGCAATCTAGTCCAAGAACAAAATGAGAAAATTAGTCAACAAACTAACCAGTTAGTTAATTATCAAAATCTTTTAAGAACTGCGGAAAGTAATCTTAAAAAAGCCCAGGAGTTACTAAATAAAAAAGAAAAAAAATTGGAGGAGTTAGAAAAAGAGAAGAATTTAATTGGGGAGGGGTTGAGTTTGGCTAGTAGGAGGATAAGGAAGTTAGAGGAGGCTTTGGTTAGTGCTAATGGTAAAATAGGGCAGTTGGAAAAGCAAATAAAGGATTTAGAGAGTAAAGGGGATAATTCTGAGGAGTTGGAAAGATTGAAAAGAGAACTTGCGGCCGAAAAACAAAAAAGTCAGCAAGAGCGAAATAAATCCCAAGCAGAGATAAAAAGATTACAGAGTGAATTAGCAACTACCAAAAAAAGGGAGGAGGAGTTGGCAGCCAAAATAAAAGAACTTAGGGCTAAAAGAGTAAAAGTTCAGGAAGTAGTAGAAAAAAGTTTTTGAGAGACTATTAAAACTCCGGTTTTTTATGGAGTAGGAGCAATAATAATAGTAATTGCTCTGGGATGATTATGAAGTCAAATTCAAGATAAGTAATATGTTAGGTAAACTATTTTTTTTATTAATAATCTTGTTTTTGGTATGGGTTATTAGTTGGTTTGCTGCTTCACCGACTAAAAGCGATAAAAACACCAAGCAAACTAGTGAATGAGAAAAGGAGAAAGAACAAACCAGAAAGGAACATCAAGCCGAGCAAAATAAAGAATGATTTAAAGAGGGAAGATGGTTGACTGATAAAGAGATTGATTGGGCTTGCGAAAGATTGCCTAAGGATAAAAGGTTTAAAATCCTGTCCGCCCATCAGTTCCATCTTGTGAGGGAGGCGAAAAGAGAAGATGATCCTTTGATTTTTAAAGAATTATTAACTGAGATAAGTGATGACAGTAAAGAACTAGTTTTTATTCTGGTTAACAATCCTAACCATCATTGAAGTTTGTTGGTTTATCAGGCAAGAGAGAAAAGGTTTTGGCATTATGATACCCTAGGTGGGGTAAATTATCAATATGTTCAGCCCTTAGTAAAAGAATTATTGGAGCAGATTAGACAGGCGAGGGATATCAAGGAGGAATATTTAGCCAACTATTTAATTAAACGGCATGACCTGAGGCAAAATAATGGGTATGATTGTGGTGTAGCAGTGATTGCTATTATGCAGCGGATTATTGAGTTAAAGAATCAGAGTTGAACGGAGAGGTTGAAGTATGGCAGTTGACGGTGTGGGGATGATTTAGGGGGGGGAGTGGATTTGGCAGGGGAGAGGAAAAGATTGAGGGGGGAATATTTAGCGGAGAACCTGAATTAGTTTATCTGATAAACAAAAATGCTTATTAGATAAGGGGAAATGGTCTCCCCCCCTTTAGTTACTACTATTTTTTAACAGGCATCTCGACCTGAGTTTGGAGTTGTTGCTCAACTTGTTCTTTCTCATTGTCATCAATATTAACTTTCTCAACAAGTTCAGTTTCTACTTCCGGAATTCTTGAAAAAATGTTAACAAATTCATCTAATCCTTCGTTTTCTTCCAGTCAGTCATCAAGTTTATCAAGGTTAAACTCTACTGATTGGAGAATTTTGGCTTCTTCGGGTTTTTGCAACAACTTAATCATTTCCTTAGTCGTCGGTAAAAGTCTACTAGTATAAATCGCTTTAGGATGCTTCTCATATGAAGGAAACCTTATATCATCAGGTAACCTTTGGTTAAATTCTTCAGCTTCCCGATATTGCTGATAAAAATCCGTATTTTCTTTTCTTTGAACTTTCCATCATCAATCTTTTAAAGTCTTGTCCAGCTCTCTAGAACTCGGTCTTTTTGCAGGATCAGAATTTCAACATTGTTTGATTAAATCTATTAGTATTTGAGGATATTTAACCTTTTCAGGAAACTGAGGTCTAACTCCTCAGCAAATGCTTAAAGCTAAATTAATCCCATGTTCTTCGCTATAGAAAGGAGGCAAACCAGTTAACACTTCATACATAATCATGCCAAAACTATAAACATCGGATGCTTGGGTATAAGGTTGACCTTGTAATACTTCAGGAGCTACATAAGGCATTACTCCATAAACTTTGCTTTTATCAGCTTCATTAACTGGTCGACATAACCCAAAATCTGCGATGTAACAAAAAAAATCCTCATCTTTGTTCCCGTTTAGGTTTAGTATATTACCCGAATGTAAATCTCGATGCATTAATCCTTGTCCGTGAACAGAATTTAATCCCGCTGCTATAAAATATAACTGCAGAGTCTTAAAGCACAAATCTTTATTATTTGCATTCAAATGTTGCCTTAGATTGCCATCTGGAATGTATTTCATTACCATCACATAGTTTTTGGTAATAGGGTCTTGGGAAATGCCTCATAATTTGACAATATAACTGCCATTCTCAGCCTGTTTTTGGCTCGTGATTTCACGCAAAAAGTCGACAGTAATGTTTTCAGATTTTTTTAAAACTTTCAAAACGACCATATTATCGACCTTATCCCTTTTTCACGTATTATTTTCAGTACTCCAAACTCCAATTACTCCATCAATCCACTTAGCTTTATAAACTTCACCGAAAGCGCCTTCACCAATTTTTTTGATATCAGTAAATTGATCATAAGGAACTCATTCTAATACCCCTGTCCACCCAGTCACCTCTGATTGATATTTTCGGATAAATTCGTCTATTTCGGGATTGCCGCTGGTCCAATTAGGAAAATTGTCTTTAAAATGTTTAGTGTTACAAGGCTTACATCATTTATACATATTAGTATTAGGCTGTCAACACTCATCACATAATCCATACATCTTATACCTCTCTCTCAGTTCTTCATCTACTATCAATTTATTAATTAATGATTTCTGCTCAGAACTTAAATTTTTATTTTCCTCCCATTCTCCGTTCTCATAAGAATAATAAGGCGGAAAATCTTTTATTTGTTTGAATATCTCTAGACTCAATTTATCCTTTTGTTGTTTACCTTTATTTTTTTTCTCTGAAACTGATTTTGAATTTGGGGAGCTTTTAGTTAAATCCACTTCTTTAGAAGTTCAGATTTTTGTTATTTCACTGCTCTCTAGTTGATTTTTTATTTTCTCTGCAATTAAAGAATTAATGGTTAAATCAACTTCTTCTGAACTTCAAACTTTTGTTATCTCTTCACTTTTTGGTATTTCTTTCGAATCATTGGTTAAATCTGTTTCCTCAGAGGATCAAATTTCTGTTATTAATTCACTTTTTAATTGGTCTTGTGAATTATTAGTTAAATCTACTTCTGAAAATATGACTTCTTTTATTTCACTACTTTTTCATTGGTTTTCATCTTCCTCTGCACGGTCAAAATAATCATAACCATTAACATCAAATCTATCTCCTTGAACATTGGCTAAACGCTTAACTTGTTCATAAGTAAAACCTTTAGCGGCTTATTTTTTTACTAGTTCTTCTGTAAAATTAGGATGGATTTCTTGTCAGTTAGTCATATCGTCATATTATTTAATTTAAATTTTCGTTATTATTGTTCAAAAATGTTGTTTACAATCACTACATAGACAACCAAGACAATTTATATCTAACCAGGAGCGACTGTTTTTACTAACAAATCTAAAAAAAATGACCAAGTATGAAAAGAAAAATTAAAGAATTAAAAAAGAATAAAAGTAAAATTAATAATATAGATACAAAAATTAGCAAAACAACAAACCGAATTAGTTTACCTAAGCCAACAAAAGTTAAATGCTTTATGAAAGATTGTGGGAAGATTTTTCACATTGCTTACAACACTGCCGTAGGCATGCCTTCTCAAAAAAATTATTGAAATTATTGAGTGGATAAGAATTGGAATTATAAGCAAATTCGTAGGAAACCTGAAAGCGAGAGAGGAGATAAGATATGCTCCGATTGCCTCCGCGATATCTATTTGTCGAAAAAATGAGAGTTTTTAGACCAAATAAAGGGCGAAAACAAAAGACAAACCCTTCGAAGTTATATTTACCACAATATCATTTAAACATTTTTTTATTTTTATTGAGCATGGTTTTACAAGGTTTATGGAAATTTATGAAAACTTCCTATAAAATATATTATTATGCAGATTTACGAATTTCAAGAGTTTGGAGATTGACTCCAACAACAACCAAATAGAAACGGAATGCCTTTAGAATATTCAGAAGAGAAAGTAGGAAAGATTAATCTTGAATTGCAGTTCCCCGCTCTTCTTTCTAAAGAGCGAATTGCTTACCTTGAAAAAGAAAAAGAATACTTTTTAGTAAAAATCAATGGGTTAAAATGAAACGAGAAAAAACTTGAAATTTTAAACAACTGCAAAAAATTATGACAAACACAAAGTTAAACTAATTCCAGAAAAATAAATAAAATCTCATGACAGAATACGAAAATCAAGCCTGATTAACCAACTGGTTAAGACTAAAAGCTAAACAAGAAGAAAAAGACTTCAATAATTTAGCAGAAGTAAAGGCAAAGGTTGTTTCTATTTGTTTTATTCAACTAGAATTAAAAGGAAAAGTAGTAATTGAAGACTTTCCTCATTTAAAACAGTTGAATTTGAGTAACAATAAAATAAGTGAAATCACAATTAAAAACTGCCCTGATTTAAAGTTGGTTTCACTGGCTCATAATAAACTTACTAAACTGACTATTGAAAACTGCCTAAGTGTTAAGGAGATATACACCCATAATAATCAGTTGGAAAAGTGGGATGTGCCAGTGGAAGAGATGAAAAAGCAGAATTTGCGAATTGTCTCTTACAGCAATAATCCTCTTTCTCCTACTGAAAAAGCAAGATTAGATACTTTAGGTTTACCAGACAGAGTAATTATTAGTAGAGTAGATAGTGATGCTCAAACTTGATTAGATGCTAAGTATCCATTAGTAGAAAGAGATAAAGTAGAAAAATTAGACTTAGGTGAATTAGGTTTAAGTGGCGAATTAAACCTCGCAGGTTTTACTAATTTGAAGAGACTAGATGTTAGTGATAATGAATTAACTAAGTTAGAGTTGGATTATTGCCCCAACTTAGAATATTTAGATTGTTCGAATAATTACCGTATTGGAGAAACAGAAATAAAAGAAACAGTAAAAATAGAGGGAGTATGAACAGAAAGGAAAAGAAAGAAGAAAATCAAAGTTGGGATAAGCAGTTTAGACCTTAGCAAAAACAAACAATTACAAGAAGTTCATGCTAATCATTGCTTTATAGAAAAAATAAATTTAACTGGTTTAACTAAATTACATACCTTAATGCTCACTTCTAATAAATTTGATGAATTAGATTTGAGTAGTCTTGTCGAACTAAAAGAACTAAACTGTGCTTTGTCACAAAGTTTTAAATTTAAAAAGTTAGATTTAACTAATAACCAAAAATTAATAGGTTTATATTGTTATAAAAATAGTTTAGAAGAACTGGAAGTTAACCATTTGAAAGACTTGCAATATTTGTATTGTTACGATAATGGTTTGAATCAAATCGATTGCAATGGCTTGAAAAAGTTAGAGAAACTATCTTGTCAAGGTCAGTATCAATGTAAAGGAAAGGGAGGGTTAATGGGTGGTCTTAACTTACAAGGTTGCGAAAGTTTAGAAGAACTAGACTGTGCCGAGAATGGAAAGATAAAAAAAGTAGATTGTAGTAATCTCAAAAAGTTAAAAACTTTGTCTTGTAAAGTAACGAGTGAATTAACTGAAATAAATGTTAGCAACTGCGAAAACTTAACTTTTTTAGATTATAGTTTGCCATCCAATATTAGTGTTTTGAACCTTGATGGAGCCAACAACCTTAAAGAAGTCTATTATTCCAAAGAGGCAAAAGTTTTTCCTGACTGAAGAACTATACCCAGTTTGGAAAAAGTTGGGATTCTTGAAAGAAAGCAAGTTAAAGGTGAAGATGGGCTAGAGTGATGTGCTTTTATGGAAGAAATTGATGTTCTTGGTATCAGAAATACCGAACGAATTCAACAAATTCTTGCTAATCCAAGTAAATTCTCCTTAGAATATTTAATAAGTATAGAAGGAAGGCAATTGCATGGAGTTTCCTATGATTTGAGAACTAAGTTAAGGGATTTAGGTATTAAAAAGTTTAACAAGAGGTTTCTTTTCGCTGATGAGGGTTATGAAACAGGTGATGAGAAGAAGAATCTCTCAAAACCAGAAAAACAGAAGAAGGAAGAATCATCCCCTCTAATTCCCCAAAATAATACTCCTACTCCTCCAAGCAATCCAAAACCTAATAAACCTGATTATGAGAAATTATATTTTGAACTCCTAGCCAAAATAAAAAGTGGTGAAATAACAATTGAAAATAAAGAACAAATTATCAACTCAAATCTTAGTGAAGAACAAAAGCAGGAATTATTAAAACTTTTAGAAAGAAAAATCCAGCCTAGTTTTGAAATCCAACCCAAAACTACTAATTACTGACCTTGAATATGTGGAGCAATTGCAATTGGAGGATTAGTCAGTTTTATTTGATATAGAAAAAGAAAGAGAAAATAATTATGTCTAATTCGCATCCCTACTGCTCAAATAAAAATTGTCGCCTTCCTGCTCCCCACATAATTAACCAAATAAAAATAGCCTCCAAACTCACTTGGAAGCAATTAGCTGATAAATTTGAAACCAGTGAACGCACCTTGCGAAGACATGCCCGCCAATCTGATAAAGAAAATCGAAAGATAAAACAGAAGCGAGGGCGTAAAAGAAAAATAGATGGTCTGCTACTTGATTGATTACGCGAATGTGTTATTGCCATTAATAAAATTAAACCCACTGCTCAAAGGGCTTTAGCAGAGATATTTAATTGTAGTCAATCTACTATCTGCCTATCTCTAAAAAGAGCAAGAGTGGTTTATAAAGGATTCACCTACCAATCTATTGAACAATTACGATTGAAAAATAGAGCCAAGATTAATTACTTTATCAACGTAACTCTTCCTTATTTACTAGCAATTGGTGCTAATATCTTTTTTTTGGATGAAACTGGATTTAGATGTAATATGGTTTTACGAAAAGGTTATGGTTGAAAAGGTTTACCAACAATTAAGCAAAAGTTTGGTGAGAGAGGCAAAAACCATACTTTGATGTTCCTAGCTCAAATCACTAATGGAGAAAAGGTAATCCATTGAAGGTTAATCGAGGGAGGAATGAAAACCCAAGACTTTCACCAATTCTTAACTGATTTCAATCCTCCTAATAATGGTAAGAAAAATGTTGTGATAATGGATAATCTGTCAGTTCATAAAGCTACTAAGTCTTGTGCAAAACTAAAACTGCCAACTATTGCTGAGTTATTAGTCAGCAAGAACGTTGAGCCAATTTACTTGCCTTCTTACACTCCTGAGTTAAATCCAATTGAGAAAAAGAATAACATCCTCAAGGGGGATGTAAGAAAAGCAGAAGCCAGAACTAAGGAAAGATTATTTTCAGTTATTGAAGAAAGAGTCAAATTCTTTCAGAAAGAGGATTTAACTAAGTATTTGGATAATAGTGTTAAAGAGTGTTTAATGAAACTTGATGCTACTTCTCCAACTGAGAATGACAAGTATTTTTGGCATACCGAACGATGGCATAAAATGTGTCAAGGTTCAAGGCATTTGGCAATAATCGCTAGAACCTTTGTGTTGCAAGATATGCAATTATTAAAAAACTAGTAAGGGAAATAATTAGCAGTTTGATTCATTAAAATTTTGGCATTAGTATACAATTCTCCATCAAAAAATAGAAAACTTAAAAATTTTACTAATGAAGAACTGTTAGTAGAAATTACACAAAGGGGTTTTCAAATTTGCAAATCTCACGAAGCTGTTTCTGCACAATGTTTTAAGTGTCAAAAACAATTCTGAATAAAATGAGTTGGCACTCAAAAAAGTTATGCTAAAAAGAATAATTGAGATTATTGAACTGAGAGAAAAAATGATGAGGAACTTAAAATTTGCAATTCTTGTTTGCGAGATTTTTATCTCAAGCAGAGACAAGAATTTCTAGAAACCATCACTGATTTGAGGAAGAGAAACCATCTAAGGTCTTATGTGAGTCACGATGTTATTTAGAAACCTTTTTTCTTTTTTTCTCCTTTTTTTTGGTCTTTTTCAATCAATCGAATTCCAACGGCGGAGTATCCAAAGCCATCTTTAACATCTTGTCAAAGTCTGATTTATTTATTGGTTTATCATACTTTGAAGCATTAACTTGCATACGATTACAACCCTCACAATAATTATAGCCATTCTTATTTTTGGTAACACAAGAAGAGTCAAAATAACGCTCACAACTATCGCATAGCACTTTGTTTTGTTCTTTTTGATTCGCTTCCATTAATATTATTTTAACTGATTAGTTGTTGATAAGTTAATCGTTTACCTACAGTTGATAAAAGCACCAAGTCAAACTTTTCTTGAAAACTAATTTTACTTGCGTTGTTTCTTATAGCAAATTCATTAAGGTAATTTTGAAAGTGTTTTTTACTTACACGGCGATAAGTTAGACCAATCATTGATTTAAGACGAGACCATCTATTTTCTATAGCATTAACCGAGACATTTTCTTTTACATACTCTTTGTCACCATGATTAACTAGTTGATGATTAAACAGTCTATCTAACTGCTTACTTTTTCTATATCATTCATCAGTGTTTAAATTAGAACCCTCTTTAACATGTTTTCTAATTATTGGCACTAGAGTTTTCATTTTAGCATCAGAAACAACTTTCATGATTACTCTACCACTACTTCTTTCTAGCATCCCAAAAACTGGAACCTTATCTTTTTGACTCCGACCTTGAGAATAAGGAATTTTCTTGTTCTTATGTCTATTCTTATTCTTACCGCCTATATAAGTTTCATCTAATTCTACAGTTCCCTCCATCATAGTTTTAAAAATAGGAAGGTCACAAGCATGACGTAAACGATGCAACATAAATCAAGTCGACTTATGAGTAATTCCAAAATCTCTAGTTAGTTCATAAGAAGAGACGCCATTTAGATGGGAAACCAAAATGCCCGTGACATTAAACCATTTTCTTATTGGTATTTTTGAGTTCTCGAAAATAGTTCCAGTCATGACATTAAAATCTTTACCAGTATTTTTACACCGATACTGGTTCTTCCTGGCAAGTTCATAAACTTTAGAAGTGGGGTCATAGGGAGAAACTGGATTACCATTTCAGCGAAGTTTTTCAAAGTAGTCAATACAAGATTGTTTAGTAGGAAAGAATTCTGATAATTCGGAAAGATTTTTAAACTCGACCATGATTCTTTAAAAATTATTCTTCTTCCTTTTATTTCTCCACCAAATAAAACTGACTAATCCTATTACAGCAACCCCGACTATTACTAAAATCCATATCCAACTTGAACCACCTTTATTCTTGCTCCGTTCAGGATATAAATCTCTTTCGATAGTTTCTATATTCTTCTCTATTGCTTTTGCTACTTCTGGCTCATTTTGTTTGGCTCAGTTAAGTATCTGTTCCACTTGAGACTTCATACTTTCTCATTCGATTTGAGCAGACTTAAGACCTTCATCTTTGATTAACTTTTGAATCATCAAGCGAAGTTGTCTCATGCTACAATCATTACACAAACCAGTCTCAGGATTGATAATGACATTAATGCGACCACATTCAGGGCAACCTCCTCTTTTGAATCTGCTAGGAGGATTAGAAGGGTTATCAGATTTTCAATAATTTACACATGATTTAGTGTAACATTTGCCTTGTGAATTGGCTCATGAACCACAGTGAGGGCATTTATTAGATTGAGAGTTCTGATTTTGTCTCTCTCTCTCTCTCTCTCTCTCTCTCTCTCTCTCTGTTAGGGTCATCATTATTGTTATTATTTCAACTTGAATTTCTCCTGTGATTATCCATAATATCATCAAGATGGCTACGATTATTCTGTCTTATACTACAATCAAAACATAAATCTCTACCTTCTAGCCTTGGATTAGAACATTTAGAACATTGTGTTTTCTTAAAACAAGCTTTATGATAATAAAAAGTTTGAGGGCTAAAAGCATCAGGCATAGTTTCGCTGACACGTTCTTCTCCTGCTTTTATTAGCTTTTTACACTCTTGGCAAGTAGGATAATTGCTGCTATTCTGCTGTTCTTTTTCTATTTCAGCCCAGCAACTTTTATGATAAGTTCCTGCTTTAGGATTGTTGGATACTTCAAAATATTCTTCTCCGTTTTTGAAGATTTTTTGGCATTTTAGGCATTTATTAGGTTCTGACATAAAACTTGTAAATTATTGATTATTAAGTCTGAGAAAAGAGGAACTTTTTCTCCAATATTATTGGAATCATAACTCCGACTTCTATTTCTTCAATTTAAGTCTGGTATTCCATTCTCATCTTTAGGGTAATAGTAAGTATTTCTAGTTTTTATTACTCTTTGATATTTTCTTTTTCCTTCATTTTTGTAAACTAATACTTCTTCAATCTTTTTCTCAACCAGTTTATTATTGATTTCTAATTCTAAAACTTTTTTTACTTTTAATTTCATATTTTTTTTCATTAATATATTTTTGTGCGATTTCATGTCGTATTAACTTATTTTAGTTTTCTGATTATAAAATTACTTAATAAGTTACTGGTAAATTATATACTAGTGCCAAAATTTTATTATAAAGAAAGCGGAATTAAAAAACGAGTATTATGGAAACTAATAACAAATTCGAAAAAGATTCAATTAAATTAAACTTGACGAACAAGATACTGGGATTAATTAATGATTGAGGTGAAATATGAAAAAAAGATGGAGGGGTTACTCAAAATAACTTTCAAGAAGTAATAAATAGGGCTAGAAGAGTTTTAACTTATCTGAAAAAATTAGAACCTTTGTGTAATCCTCCTGTTGACGAATTAGATGTAAAGTTATTAAACTGAGTAAGAGAAAAAAAAGTTCAATATGAAACATTAGCATTTGATATAGAAACACATCGGAAAAAGTTGAGCAGATTAAATGATGAATTGTTAATGGTAAGAATAGATAATGAAAGAACTAAAGGCTGTTTATTTATTATTTTTGAAGGTGCAGGAAGCAAAGAGGTAGCGAGAGAACAATTTGATTTGTTTTATGAAGCTCATCAAAAAATTATACTCTATACTAACGAAAAAGGTTACTGTGATGCCTTTTCTCTCCTTAGTTATTTAGAAGAAGTTAAGACTAGATTTCCTTATCCCTTTACTTATGCTTTTATTCCCGAAGGAGATAAAGAAATAGCAGAAGAATTATTGCGAGATACTTTAGGAAGAGAACTGAATTCCAAAAAACTAAAAGAGGCATATTTTTCAAAAGAAATCAAAAAACCCGACTCTTTTCCTGTTTTCAGAGTAAAAGTTGGAGAAAAAAGACCTAATGAGGAAATAGTCGAAAGAGGATATTTCTATGCCGACCCAAGATATCACAGTGATTTAAAGGAAAAAGAAATTTCTTATGCCAAGTAAATTGGGAATATTACTATGACTTATTCCTCCTTGACTAATAGTAATATGTGTAATAGTATTACTTGCCTTTTTTGCCTTTCATCGCAAGTTTCGAGTAAAAATAATAAAGTGATTGTTTAAAAAATTCTTGAGCGAAAAAGAAAAGGGTGAGAGTAGCATTAACAAAAGTATTAGTAATAGTAAAGATGTTGATGATAAGTCAACAAATCTAGGAAAGGTAGGAAAAATTGGCATTTTTCATCGAGGAGACATTATATTGAATCTTAATGGTTCACAAAAAGAAAAGAGAATAAAGAAAAAAATAGTAGTAAATTAAAGGTCTCAGATAAGAGCATAAATAGTATAAATGAGGAGGAATTGCAATCGGCAAGTAAGTTTAGTAAAGAAGAAAAAAGACTATTAAAAGAATTATTAGAAAAATTAGAAAAAGAGATAAGTGAAAAAGAATAAGCAATCTTCAATTACTAAAAATAACTAATATGAGAAAACCATTCCAAGCAACCAGCACCCATGTTTACCGAAACTGACTTATTATCCAACTAAACAATGTATTAGACTACAAAGATAAAACCTCTAATTCTATTACTGTTTTTAACAAACCACCTTTTAACACTTATAAAGCAGGCGATGACCTTATGATTGATACTGAAATAGTTGCTAGTTCCTCCCAAAGTGCTGTTTTTGGTGAGGATGCAGTTAGCAAAAGAGGATTTTAAAAGCGAAAAATAATTTGAATAATGAAAAATAAATGACTATGTAGTTTTATTTTCACATTTGGTCATTTTTTTTCGATAACTTAGCAAAGTATACTAGTTAGATATTTCCTTTTTCTGATCATAGGCAATTATTTATTTATAATACTTGTATTGTTTGCATAGAAATTTTTCCTCTAGAGAGAACTATCATCTATATTTTTAATTTTATATATTTTTTACAGTCAACTAAGCTGCCAAGTTTTTTAGATATAACCTTGCTTAGGTCTCAAATATTTCAAACTTTTCAACCAATAGGAGTCGTATGCGTCCAGGTATTTCTTAGGAACAAAAATAACGAAGCCTTGTTCAGTTTTAGAATTGGTTCAGGCGGCTGCTTCCCAAATCACACACTGAATATAAATCCCCTCATCCGTCTTGCTTAACAAACTCACCTGACAAATCCCAGTAGTCACCTCCCTCTGCTCTATACTCACCCGCCCCAACCTCTGAGCATTCACAAACAATCTAGTTCCTTGATGCCTACTTAAAGCAATAAAGTGCATTAAAAACCGTTGCCTTTCCCTAACATCCTTCACTATATTCCCTTTAAAAAGTAAATTTATTTCATCCAAGAAAATAGTTTCGGTGACTCCTAATCTTTGACTAGGAGAGTAAGAAAAGTCCTATTGTGCTTTTTCAGTTCACGGTAACTGACAAGGGAAGATGGCATACTTGTTTTCCCCAGGCAATTCATTAGCCAGCATGGCTAAAATAGCGGTTTTACCACTTCCTATGGGACCAAAAAACACTAAACCATTACTTTTTTTACAGAACTCCAAAAACTCCGAAGTATTATCAATAATCAACTGCCCCTTATCCCTAAATAATCCTGACTCTATTCAAATTAACGCGGATTTTTGAGGACTTGCTAATAAAATCACTGGCAAACTTTTTGAAATCCGATACAAGCATAGCAGCACACTATTTAACAATTTAGAAAATAATAATAATTTGGCTCCTAAACAAAATATTTATTGCAAATTTAGCGCCTTTAAACAATGCATAAAAGCAGGAGAGTGGCAAGGCAAAGTTAATTTGCGATATGATGATAATAGTTTCTTTGTTGGGATATTGAATAAAGGAGTCCATTTTGTCGAAACTTTTGACAAATTTGAGACCAGCGGTGAAGAAGAAAGAAAAAAAACTTTTCAACCCTGGCAATATAAAGGAACAGTATTGCAGAGTTTTACTTTCCCTCCTACTAGTCCGACTGGTAACCGACAAGGAATGGAAAAAGTTAACCCAGGAGAAGACATAGATAAAAAAGGACCGAAAAATGAGGGAGGAGATGATGTATCAATCGATACTACCGCTTTATATATCAGTAAGCAATCTTATTGCCGTGGACCGGGTGGAAACATTATAGGTACTCTAATGCAAGCCTTGCTGGCTTCCCACCGTAAAAGACCTGATAGTAGTAGTTATTGATACTTTTATGAAAATCGTAATGACTCAATAGAAGTTCAAGTTACCGAGGGAATGTATGATTACCGAATGGTAGGGTATAATTTGCATCCCCTAGAGGAAGCCAAAGGGATTGAGGCTAACTACTTTACAGTAGCCATTAGAGGAACGGAAAAAACCGGACATGTTAGCATACAGGCGGGGTTAAGAAAACAAGGTGATCCGACTATCGAATACATCCAGGAAAAAGACGATCGGGAAAAAGAAGAACAGATCATAGTCCAAGATTACAATCAACCAACTATGCCGGATTTAGGAACTGAAATAGACACCGAATTAGACTTAGATTTGGATGATGATCGTGACGATCAAGATTTAGATGACATCGACATAGATCCTGATGCGGATGAGAAAGAGCGAGATGATGATACTGATTTTGATGCCGATAGGGATAAAGACACCGATAAAGACAAGGATGATGACGTGGATAGCGATATTGACTTAGATAAAGACGATGACTGGGATGATGATTGAGATAAAGATATCGACTTTGACAAAGATAATGAGAAAGATGAGGACGAAGATAAGGATGACAAAGACGAAGGGGATTGAGATGACGGAGATGGAGATAAAGAACGAGACAAGGATCAAGGAGGATAGGAAATGAAAAAACCAAGCAAAAAGCAAGAATTAATTAACGACAAAAGCGAGGAGGTGGAAATAGAACTTCCCGAAGAAGAACTACCTGATATTGACATTGATGAGGAGCCCGAAATGCCTTTATGAAAGTGTGGTAATTGCGGGGAAGAGCATAGAGACGGAGCCGACCACAAGTGCAACGAATTGCCTGACCCCTATGGTTGCGAAACTATTTATTGTGAGCCTACTTGCCCGACATGCTATAAAGATGAGGGCAAGTGTAACGGAGAATGCGACAAACCAACCCGGACCCGAGGAAACCGAGGACTTTGAACCATCGGCCGAGAAGGGCTGTGATTACGAAAGAGAGGGATAAAAATAGTTATATAAAAAAACAAACCGGTAAGTGCAAGTAAAAAGGAAATGTCAAATAGTTTGGAAATAGCAATAAAAAAACATAACGAAATAATGTTAAAGGATAAATTTCGGAGGATGTTGGATGATATTCGTTGGAAAAATCATTTAACAGAGTGGGAAAGAACTCTAGAACGCCTTGAAAAATTAGAAAAAAAGTATGGCAGTAAATAAATATTGAGGAGATATACTAAAAGCAAAGGATGAAATACTCCTCTTTCACAGGAAAATAACCAATCAGAGGGACAAACTTAGTGACTTAAAAGGCGAAGATGATGCTTTGCATATTGATCTAACTTTTTATATCAGCCAAGCCAGAAATGAAGGATTAGAACCATCAGAAGAAGAGGAACTAAACGATATTTTGTCCGAAGTTGAAAGTTTTCACCAATAAAGTTAAAATAAATTATGAAAAAGCTCAAAAGAATAACTAAAAGAGAAGAAATAACAAGGGAAATAGTGATTGACGAACAAGGAAATGAGTACTTAACAAGACTTGATATAAGTTCACAGACTATTAGCGATTGTGACTTTTATGAAAACAATTTTAAAAGAATATGTAGGTATTCAGCAGAAGGCTATGAAGAAATGTTAAAATTCTTTAAAGAAACGGACAAAGAACTGCGGGAAGAAGAAAAAAGGTTAAATCTTAATTCTCAAAAGTAAGGGACAAAAAGGTTTGCAAATTTGCAAAAAGATAATAAGCACCCACCCGAGAGTGCGTGATATTCCATAAAAAAAGGATAGAAAAATTAAAGATAAACTTTGTGAAAATTTTAAGAAGAATTGAAAGAACACTAAAAATCCTTAATAAAGAAATTAAATGATTGACTTAAAAAGATTTAAAAAAGACGAGGATTTTGAGGAATTGGTTAAACTTTATGCTTGCCGAGGTGTGCCGAGGGAACAATTGGAAAGAATTAGGGAACGTTTATTGGAAAAGAATAAAATAGAGAAAAGCCTTAATGAAGCAAGGAGGGAAAAGAACGAAAGAGAAAAAGCAAGAAGCGAATTTTTCTATCAAATACCTCGGGCTTTGGAAGAAGTCAAAAAAGTTGAAAAGGATGAAAAAAAGTTAAAGATACTTAAAGAGATAGAAGAAAACTATTGGGAAATTAGAAAAGTGATAAAAGAGTGGGAAACGGAGGGGTATGAGCCAATGGAAGAAGAAATTAATAGAGCCAAACAAATTGTACTAAATGATAAGTAGCAGAAAAGTTATAAAAAGATTATCAGAAACTTTTTATAGAGATGAAAAAGAGTATTTTACTTAAGAAAAAATAGTTAATAAAAAACCGACTGCCAACAATTAAAAAAATGGCTCAGTCGAAAGAAGAATTAAAACAAAAATACGAAGAAATTCTACAAGAAATTAAAATTAAAGAAGAAAAAGTAGAAACGTTGTGAAATTTGATTGATTATGGGAGAGAAAAAAGAGCAGAATGAGAGGCCAATCCTGATAATGAGAACCAACCATTCGACTCCCGAGAATTAAACTTTTGAGAAGACCGTAGAAAAGAATTATGAGCCGAAGTGCAAAAACTAGAAGGAGAGGCTTATTTTATCAAAACATATCAATTAAAAATAGAGGAGGAAGAGGTGTGTCCCGAGTGTGGTCGGAAAGTAGAAGTGGATGAAAATACTGGAGTCTGCAAACGTTGTGCTAAACAAATTGAAGAAGGTTTAACTTTGGAGGAAGAAGAAGACGAGGAGGGTGGTAATGATGACGAGGATGATGAAGAGGAGGAAATAGAAGAACAAGAATGCATAGAATGCGGCAATATTTTAGAAACCCAAGCCGAAATAGAGAGTGGTATTTGCGAAGAATGCACTGAAAAAACCGAGGAAGAAAATGAAAAAAAAGAATGCTCGGATTGTGGAGAGGAATTAGAGAGCGAGCAAGAGGTGAAGATGGGTGTCTGTTATGATTGTACTGCAAAACTTATAGAAACTGAACCAGAATGCAGTGAATGTGGTGAAACACTAATAACGGATGAGGAAATAAAAAGAGGAATTTGCGACAATTGTAATAAAAAATATGGAAAATAAATGACACAGGGAAAAATAACTTTTAAAGTTGGACAAAGTGAACTAACAAGGGAAGAAGAATTGGATTTTAATCTCCTTGAAGCCGAATATGACGACGAGGAAGAAAGAAAAGAAAATAGAGAAAAAATTAAAGTTACTTTCGTGGAACCACTTGTAAAAGAAGGAGCCAAATACACCGGAATAATTTTACCACTAGATTTAGCCGGAGATGCTAAAAAAGTAAATACTGAACCAACCACGAGCAAATGATTGACGGATGATAATGTAGCCTTTATTTTGAGGAATATGCATTATGTCACCGATAGCGCTGTGGAAGAAGATGAAGAAAAAAATATTTATTTAGGCAATATTTTCTGCTTACGAACGGATCTGGCTAATATTTATCATGCCAATGAACTGGCTAAACGCCTTAAAGAAAATAAAGCGGATGCAAAGGATAAAGAACAGTTAGAGAAATTCAAGAACGAACTAAACAAGTGAGCCGGTAAATATACTATCTTCCCCATTGCCTTAGGAATTCACCCGGGCAATCACTGGGGAATGTTTATTTTAGAAAAAAACAAGGCTTATTGAACTTCTTCTCTTAATGATCTTGCTAGCGAAGCCAAACAAGTAAAGCCTCTTATCGCTTATTTAACTAATGAACAAGTGGCTGACCAAATTGACACTACCACTTTAAAAGGAGAGAAGCAAAGCAATAGTCATGATTGTGGTGTTTATTTGTGCTTATACATTAAAGAAATAATGGGGTATGAAACGCGGCAAGATGAAAAAATAGATCAACCGCTGGCCTTAACTGAAAAATATGGAGCGGAAACGATAGAGAAATTTCGTAATTTTTGAAAAGAAAAAATAGAAACAGAAATGGGGCTGGGAAAATGATGCAAAGTAGACGCCTCCACCTTCGGCCCTAGTCAATATCCCAAATTAATTGAAGAAGCCTTAAGACAAGGAAATGAAGTGGAGTTTGCAGGAGAGTATGAAAAAGGTCCGACCAATATATTTGAAAACGAAAACTGATTGCAGGCCATCAATAGTCCCTATACTTTAAAATTACTACCCCCGGTTAAAAAACCGCTTGAACCCAATCCCAGCACAACTACTGGGCTAGGAACGGATGGCCACATCTGTCCTTATTTAGAACTGCCAAAAGTAGAAGAGAAGTTCCGACAGCAGTTTCAAGGAGAAATAAACGATTTAAAAAAGAGCGAGAGTCAATTAATAAAGCAGAGAAACGAATTAACCGCAAGTCTAAGTGAAACCAAAGAAGAAATTAGAGTCATTTGCCAATATTGAGGAACCAATAATTTATCTGAATTAAGTCAAAAGTTATCTGATGAAATACACGCCAAAAACGATTATTCAAATCAACTAAATCAAAGCCAAAATGAGATAAAAAGACTAGAAGAAAAATTAGAAAATGAAAGAAATTTAAAAGAGGCTTGGCGTCGTGAATGTGGAAAGATTATGGAGATGTTGGGAAGCAGCGACCATCCAATTAATAATTTAAGTCATTTAGCCAGTTTACTCCAAGGAAAGAACTTGTATCAGATAATTGGAGAAAACCGCAATTTAAGAGATGCTATTAACTTATTATTAAGAAAACACCAAGCAAATAGTTTAGAAGAATTAAGCCAAAAAATAATCAGAACTGAACAAGAATTGGCTAATGAGTTGAGTTGATGAGATGATTGAATAGCCGAACCAGATAGTTTAAATATTCAATTAAAACGTAGCGTCGGAATAGAAGCCGACTACAGAGTTACAATGTGAAAAGCGGATAATAAAACTCACCCTTGGCACTTATATGAAGAACCAGAAAGCAAAAAAGGCCGAATAAACATAAAAGCCATTTACGAATATTACATTACAAAAAGAGGAAGAAAATTAGACACCGATGATAAAAGTATTAAAGTTTTAGAAGACAAAATTTTAACTTTAATTGGACAAGATTTTGATAGCAAGCAAATAATAGAATTGCGAGATTTGTTTATTTATAATGGCTTGCCTAACACTTATAATTTTATTGAAGAAGTAACTAATTTAACCAATAATCATAAGATTAAAAGTTTGGAAAACTATGTTAACGAAGCCAAAATTAATTTAGAGCAGAACACTCCGGAGGAATTAGAAGAAAAAGTAAATAAAATTAGTCCGCTTTTGTTGGCTAGTGCTTTGCCGGGAACCCAAGAATTTACCCAAAAAGGATATGAAGAATGAATTAAATTGTTAAGGAAAATAGATGAGGAGTTTATTTTTTAGCATCTTTTTGCAAAATTTCTAGAGTAACTTTCCTGCACTCCTCAATATCTATAACTTTGACTTAAATAGTCGTTTTTCTAGCACACTTTTTAATTCATTCTCAAAATTATTAATATTTTCTAATTCTTTTTTATTTAAAGTTAATTTAAAATTTACTTCATTATTAGGGTTCATCTTTACTAATTGTTTTTTAGTCGTTTCTAAATCAACAATAAATTTTCTTCCTCTATGTACATACGATATTTTACTTTTACTTAAAATTCTATAAAGTAAATCATTTTCTAAAATTCCAACAAGAATAATAAAATCAGGAGTATATCTGGGGTTTATGCCATTAAATTGAAAAGTATCATGCTTTTTTCCTTTTCTCGCTGTTTTTACTTCAATTTTTATTCCACTGTCTAACAAAATATCATATTCATCACGAGTGTTTTTTTTGCTCTCATCAAATCTTAAATTGAACTTTTTAAATATTTCTCTAATAAATTCTTCTCCTATTTGACCTATGGCGTTTGCTTCAAATTCGGTAACTTTTCAAAAGATATTATTTTTGTTTCTTTTATCATAATTTAACTCTTCATATTTCTTATTAATTATCTTTTGCATTAACTCTTTAAACATACTATAACTCTATTTGAAAATCATTATCTTTCAATATTTCGTATACATGAACTTTGCCAATATGTCTACAAGAATTAGTGGCTAAACTGCTATATTTATTTCAATTAGCATTTTCTAGTAAATATTTGATTTTTTGAATTTCTTCTTTATTTGATGTACTTATTTTAATGGCAATACCACTTTTATATTTTACTTTTTCAAAAGTATCAACTACTTTATTTTCTCCGTAAAAAGTAGTTGATAAATAATAATCCGCTTTTTCTTCAAAAATTCATTTTTTACCACATTCTCTTTTTTTTGCCAGAGAGACAGTAAAAACATCTAAATATTTTTTAAAAGGGTTTTTATTTCTTAATGAATATCAATTTAAGTCTTGTATACTAGGATTTGAATATTTTTTACTTCAAATTTGAAAAACACATTTTATATCAATATCCTCATTATTATTTGGGGTATAAAAAGCATTTTCTTCTAGTTGTTCGGAATAAATTAAATTGAATCCTTTAACTCTATATCTTATGCTTCCTTTTCCTTTACTATCAAAAAACATAGGCAAGATAAAGCACACGAAATCGGCTTCCTTTGAATGATTTATAAATTCCAAAGCTATAACACCTCTATGCCCAAAAGGGGGATTTCCAATAACAATTAAAGGTTTATCTGGCAATTTATATTTTAAGTAATCACTTTTAATTACATCTTTTCTTTTTGGATCAACATCGACACCAATTCTTTTATTTGGGGGAAGCAAATCATAAAAACATCCTTCTCCTACGCTTGGTTCTAATCAAGTATATTTTTCAATTTTTTCATATTGAGAAATTATGTTTTTAGTTTTTTTGAGTAATTTTTCGGCAATATATTTTTTGGTAAAATATTGGTCAAGTATATTTTTTTCATTAATTAACATTTTTTTTCCATTAACATACCTCAAATTTACTTTGCGAATTTGCACTAATGAGGAATTTTTAAGGGAAGTTAGAAGTTCAGTCATATAGGCTTATATATAAATGTTTTAATAACTAAATATTATACTCGCTCGGATGTATTGTGTAACATAAATAAAAGCCAGTCGCAAACAAGAAGTAATAAATTTTGAATAGCATAAAATTAACTTGATTTAACATGACGACAACAACATTATCATTTGACGACCCAGCAAGCAAATTAGATATAGAAGCAACTGAAGAGGGAGTTTGCGATAAATGCGGGAGAGAAGTAAGTCCCGAACCCAAACCGGGTAGTTATCGCGATAATGGTTATGATGTTCTGCACAAAGATACCGGGCAAGAAGAAAAATTTTGCCGCCACTGTATGCCGAACGAATATTGATACTTATAGTAAAAACTTTTCTAATGCCCCTGAATACCATCCAAGCCTTACAAAAACTCGACCAACTGAAAAATAAGCAAATAAAAACTGCTAACGATTTGCTAACTAGTGAACAAAACTATAAGCAATTAAATACCGATTACCAAGAATTAAAGAGGTTACAACAAGAAATTTTAGCCAAAGTTAAGCATTTGCAAGAAGATTTAAAAAAAACTACAATCCATAAAGAACATGCCGAAAAAGAGTTGGCGGAGGTAAAAAACAAACTGGATAGTGCTAATGTGATACTTAATAAGCCCAAACCAGTCATGGTAGAGGCAGAAACCCAAACAGAATTAACTCTCCAGGAAAAAAAATTAGACCAAGAATTACAAGATTTAAGGACTAAATTAACCAATTTAGCCCAGATGAATGAAGATATTCAAAAAGTAGATCAGCAGGTTTATGACATTTTAGGACAGGCTTCTAGTCAAAAAGGACTACTCTTGCGGACCCAGGAAGTTATTAAAGAAATAGACAATATTAAACTCCAACTCACCCAAAAAGAAAACCAACTAGAACAAACCATCAAAGACTTCCAAGAAAAAGAACAAACTCAAAAACAACAATATTTACAACTTTTAACTAAAAAAGACCAAGATTGAGAAACTAAATTAGAACAGGCTTTAAAAAAACCTGCTACTGCTGAAATGGGAACTCAAACTGATTTAACTGGGGAAGATATAAAAAAAATGGAAGCCGATATCACTAAATATCAGCAAGAACTAACCGAAGAACAAAACAAAGTCTCTCTTTTACAAACTAAACTAGCAAATTTAAGACAAGAAATCGGAACCCTCAAAAACCAAGTCACAGATAATCCCACCGAACAACAATTACTAAAACATGTAAATTGGAAAGACTGAAAACCTGACGAATATCAGACTATAAAAAACGAATTAGAAGCCGGATGAGAGGATGTTTCTGGAAAGCAATGATATTGAGAAGAATTACGCCACCCTTACATGGAAATTAGAACTAAATTATTAGAATTAGTTAATTCTCTAATTGAGGGTAAAGAAAGCCAAGAGCAATTAGAAAATAGAAATAAAGATTTAGAGGAGAAGTTGAAAGAAGGGGATTTGAATGAGGAGGAAAAGGAATTGATGGAGATAATAGAAAAAGAAGAAGAAGAAGTAAATGACTACGACCAAATTTTAAAAGAACTTGGAACGGGAAATAAATGAGATAAGTTACGGGGTGAATATAAAAGGGTGCGTTTGTTGTTTTTAGAGCAAATTGCCAGGGCAAAAGAACAACTTAAAAGTCAACAAACTATAACTGAACTAACCCAAAAAAAGAATGAATTACAAACCCAATTAGATTTAGCCACAAAAACCAAGGAGGAATTGGCTGCTGAATTAGCATTAGAAAAAGGCTGGGTGGATAAATGAAAAAACGATGAAGACAAAAATAATACCGGTTTCTTTAATTTTTTAATGAATAAAAATTTGTCTCCACAAAGTTCCCTCTTTCTCTTTTCGGCAAAAAAAAATATGCTAGAATACGCCGTTCTTTATTATTTAAGTGTGGAGAATTTATATTGGGAAGTATGGATGGATAAAAACAATAGTGCTGCATATCCTGTTGTTGATGCTCGAGGTGATATTGGGCGAGCTACTTTTGTTTATTTTATTCTCCAAGCTAGGGAATACTATAAAAACTACACCCCCCCCCCCCCCCCCAACAAATAGACGATTCGAAAAAAAATGATTCGCAAAGCAACAAAAACGACAAGACAACAAATAGAAACTGACAAAGTTTTTACGACTGACTAGAAAAAAACATTGTGGACCGGGAAGCAAGTGGTCCGGGTAAGGGAAATATTAGAGAGGAGAAAAGAGGGGAGTATCCAGAAATGGCCTCTACTCACTATCACGCTGTCGCTATTTTAATGCTTTCATTAGAAGATAACTTGGGTATCCCCCCAAAAAAGTATACTCCTTCTAATATAACAAAAAAAATAAAACTAGTAAAGAAGTATAAGGAAAATGTGAGTTTTAGAATATTGATGTATGGTAGCACTCGTGATTTCCCGATTGAAGAATATGAAAAATTATTTAGGGAGTGAAAATTATATGTGAATAATTTGTCGTAGGCTAAAAAAAGAATGCCAGTAACTTTTTATCTAGTGCGTCCTTCAAAAGTATAAAATATAAATATATATCAATTTCCAAAGATAAATAATTTTAATTACTTATTTTCGAAAGTTGATTAAACTTTGCTAGCGGATGCTAGGGGCATGTTTCTCATTTGCCCCACCATTGGATTTTTAGGTATAATTCCGCCAATGGTCTGGTCAGTCAAGAAACACTACTTCTTAACTTTCCAATATTTTGCTTTATGTGTTATTCCTATGGATGAGTACTCATTGGAGACAGTTCAGTGTAAACCTTCCCAAAATAAATAATTACTGGGGGGTATTTTTTTTGTAATTATCTGTTTTGGAAAGATAAATTATTCATAATTTACTCTTCTTAAAGATATTCTTTGTAATAAGAATAATTTTTCGCTAACATTAATTAAGGAGGAATTTCTTTTGGAGCAGAAACGAGCGAAAAAAATCTCTCCTCCCTCCTAACATCTCTTCGTAACCGTAAATGTTTAACAACAAGTTTGACTTGCTTTAAGTAGTAATTCCCCATTTGTCTTTACTGTATAGTTGCCTAGTAGGAACGCCTGACAGACTACAGTAGGCAGACAAATGGGATTTTATACAAACCTCTTTCATCCGCCAGTAGTCCCTGATAGACAACTATATTATAATTTTATACTTTGTCATAGGTTAAAAAAGATACTCCTTTGTAGAGTAAAATATTGTTGGCTGATGCTTGTATGTAATAGATAATTTTTGCTAAAATTATTCATTATGGTAAATACAAGGATTATCCAATCTATTGTTTTTAATAAAAAGTTTAAACGAGATAAAAATAATCAACAATATCTCATTCTGGAATTAGAAAATCGAAAAACTATCCTAGTTTTTGCTAATTGGATAGATGTTGACCAATGAAGTGATTTGCAAGTTGATAAAACTTATCAATTTACGGTAAAAAAAGGTAAGAACAATAGCAATGTTTTAATGGCTTATGCATCAGAGAATTGTTGAACCGCTCTCCATCCTGGTTTTATCAAGTTATTTTTAAGAGGTCAAACCTATCAACAACTTTGAGAAAAAACTGGCTTATCTTATCAAGAAGCAAAAGAATGAATAGCAGTTGGCTTTAAACCAAGAGATTTGAATGAAGTTTGCCGATGAAAAGAATATTATTTTACTCCCCAAGAAGCCAGAGTGTGAAGAAAGATTAGTTTAAGACCTTTTTTAGGCGATAGTGATACTGAATTTGCGGCTTACCTAAGAGATAAAGACTACCAGCCTAACAAGAATTTAGACTTAAAACAATTAAGGGAAGAATTCTATATTGCTCAAAATTATTTAGATTACTTTTATCCCCAAGATGGAGTCTGCAAATTAAAAAATGAGTCATGAAGTATCGATAACAATTTTGGTAAGCAAAGAAAAGAAATAACAGAGTTAGATATTAGATGAAGAAACCTCACCGGCAACTTAGATCTCTCTGATTTTGTTAATTTAAGGAAATTTAATTGCTCTAGTAATAAATTAACCGGCCTCGATTTAACTAATTGTGTGTGGTTAAAAGAAATTGATTGCCGAGATAGCCAACTTGCTAATTTATCCTTACCTGCTAGTGGCAGGTTAAAAAAACTTTATATTGGAAATGTCAACTTTAGTAAAATAAACCTAGACAAATTGCCCAGAAGTTTAGAAGGAACCGATCTAGAGCCAATTAAATACGGATTTTGTAAAAAATGCCAACAACCTAATACTAATAAAGGGCGATGTCACTCTTGTTTTGAGAAAGAATGGCAAGTTAATATAAAAAATCTGGTTGGGCAAGAATTAGTTGAGAAGTTTAATCAGCAACAAAAAAAGCAAGAAATAAATACGTTGGAGGATTTAATTTATTCCGAACAACTAGAAGAAAGTGAATTAAAATGAATTCCCTACGAGCAATTTACTAATATTGAATACTTAGCAGAGGGTGGATTTAGCAAAGTTTATAAGGCTAGATGACAAAGCAAAAGAAGTGAAAAGTGAAATAGTGAAAAAAAGAATTACGAAGAATTAAATTACATAGAAGTAGTTCTCAAATCCCTCACTAGTTCCCAAAATATCACCTTAGAATTTTTAAGAGAGATTTTTAATATTAAATTAGTTGATGATGGTGGTAATAATGTTGTCAAATGCCATGGTATTTCTCAGGATGAAAATAAGAATTATATCATAGTAATGAAATATATGTATCAAGGTAATTTAAGACAGTATTTAACTAATAAAACTAATAAATTTAGTTTATTTAATAAACTTTGAAAGTTAACAAATATTACCTCCGGATTAGACATAATTCACCAGCAAAACCTTATCCATCAAGACTTTCATAGTGGCAATGTGTTGAATTCTAATAATTTAAATAGTTCTATCGCCGATCTAGGTCTCAGCAAGCCAGCCAACTTTCAACCAGAAAAGAGCCAAATTTTCGGTGTTCTTCCCTACATAGCCCCCGAAGTATTACAAGGCAAGCCCTATACACAAGCAAGTGACATTTACTCTTTTGGTATCGTGGCTTATGAATTATTAGCTCAGGCTTATCCTTATCCAGAACTAGGCGATGTTGATTTGGCTTTGAAAGTCTGTCAAGGATATCGACCTGAGATAGATAAATTGTTAATACCAAGGGCATGCAAAGACTTTATTAGGAGATGTTGAGATAACGATCCTAAAAAGAGACCTAACGCAAGAGAGTTAAAACAGGTTGTTAGTAGTTGATGTAATGAAATTTATGAAGGGGAAAATACCTCCTTTTACCAACAATATAAAGAAACAAAAAAACAATACAATCAGTGATCCCAAAACACTCCTTATCAAATTCACCCGCAGGCAGTTACTACTAGTAAAGTGATAGATACTAAGGAGATCACAGAACAATTACAAAAGTTAAAGATTTCTGAACTAGACAGTGCTAGTAAAGATATAGAATTACATCTTTTTGACTCAAATGTGTTAACTATCCCAGATGAACAGCAAAAAACTTCCCCCCAACCCCAAATCCAAATCCCCCCTAAAAATTAAAGATGTCAACCACTTCACTCTTACAAAAATACCAAGAACTAAAAGAAAAATTAAAGTTAGCGAAGAACTAAAATCAGACCCCAAATTAGTAGAGGAAAAACTAAAACAAAAGTAAGCACAAAAACTACTTAACATGAAAATCTGAGCCAGTTGCAAATGCTGCACCAAGAAAAATTTTCTAGTAAATGATTATGCCTTAGGGCAATCCTTTAACAAAAAAACTGAATTTGGCACCCAATTATTTAAAAGTTTAAAAGACCATTTACTAGCATTACAAGATGCTTTAAAAAGTCAAGGACATTATGATCGAATATTTATAACCCCGGATGCTTTTGTAGAAGAAGAAGCAAAAATCCCACAAGAAATATTAGACTTATTTTTACCAGAAGATAAGAAAAAGAAAATGCGACCGGAAAAAGAACAACAACCGAAAGAAAAAGTATATACTTTTGAGGGGTGATTTCAAGAATACCAGGCCGGAAGACAAGGAATTACCCAGGAACAGTGTGATGAATTAATAAAAACTCAAGGAACCATTAAAGAACAAGAACAATTTACCTGGGAAGCAATAGAAGAAATGCTAAAAACGACAGAGGAGGATAGAGAGCATGAGTAAACAGCGGGAAATAGTCGAGTGATAAGATGCATGATTTGGGTTCATGTGACGGGAGTTTGATTCTCTCTTTCCCGACCATAACGCAGGGTAGAGTAGTCGGTCCAACTCGTTGGGCTCATAACCCAAAGATCGCAGGTTCAAGTCCTGCCCCTGCTACCAATTATTATACAAAAATAAGACAAAATGAGTACTTAATGGAAAAGGATTTTTAAATCATGAATGCAATTAAAAGAGTTATAAGCTTGGGAAAAAGAGGAAAGATGTACCTAACCAATGAATTATGTACGAATGAAAAAGCAAAAATTAGAAATGAGCCAGTTTATAATTGACATGCCGAAATTGATGGCAAGAAATATATTACTCCGCGGCTTCTTTGTGAACGATGCAAGAATGCTCCCAGCATTTTTCACAGAGATGGTTTAATGATAGGGGTTTGTTGAGATTGCTTATAATATTAAAATGTGCTAGAAAACAAAAATGCTAAATAGATGTGAACTTATATATTTATGACAGAAAAAATTATTGTAGGACAATCCAAAATTGAGGGCTTGGAAAAATATATGGTGGACCAGCCTGACGCCTTGAAAAAATTAGAAAATCTTTTTAACATTTGAAAGGAAATGGCAAAAGAATATGGCATTGCCTGAAAAAAAAGTTTTATTAAATGAGACAACAATCCCGATGGAGTTGATTTTTCTCTAGTTATGGTAATTCCCATCGCTCATAAGACTAAAAGGAATGCGGAAGAAGTGGTAAAGGAAATTTGTGAAAAGACCGCTGAAAGAATAAGAAAATATGGGAATGTTTAAAACCTTAAAAGATATCTCCGAAAAAATAATACTGTTAGGCCCAGTTATTTACGCCTTTTTCAACTATTTTTTTGTAATTAAGGAAGAGCAGAGATTTACTTTCATGGGTTGGGCTTGGCTAATAGTTAGCATTGTTTATTTTGTGATTGCTTTGTATTTTGCTATCAAAAACTGATAAAATCCTTTAATGGAAGTTTATAGAATGAGCATGAAAGACATTTGACCACAATCGACCAAGCAATGAAAAATTATTGACAAAAGAATAAGAAAAGAAATATTAAAAAAAAGCCGATGGAAGTATTTAATAAAGAACAAGAAAGATTAATAAAAAGCTACTTTCTAGCCTATTATGAGGGTCTAACCTGATTAAAAACCAATGAACCAACACCTGCCGAAACCGAAGAGATTTGAAATAAAATCTTTAAAGAACTTGAAAAATATGTGCCTAAAACACACAACTGAAAAAGAACTATTAGAAGAAGTAAATAAAAGAATAGAAGAGGGAAAAATTAAATGGAGTTTTGCCTATCGCTATTACGAGGATATTACTGAAATGAGAATGATTTGCAAAAACGATGATGACTGAACCCTAGCTTTTTATCAAAAAACCGACATAGAAAAAGGTTATTGATATAGGCAAATTTATAAGAGCGTAACCGAACCAATTACAATAAAGCAAGAGGATGAAAAAATTAAAAACTGAATGCGGGAACATTACGATGAAAGATTTATCAAAGGCAAAGAATAACAAATCAAAAAAAAGAAAATTACTAACTGACCCTAATAGACTATGAACAAGATGCAAAACTTGCCAAGAACCGGGAAACTTGGAAAATCTGATTTATCAAAAAATACCTGTCAAAAATAAGGAAAAAAAAGAATTATTTGGCTGTTATGAAGGGATTTACTTTTGTAGCGAGGACTGTCAAAATACTCAAAAATAAGTCTAGAAATGAATGCACTCACTTTAGTATATAGCCAAAGTAAGGCAAAATAACTTTATGAAATGTAGCAAGTGCAAAAAAGACATTAAAATAAACGAAGGTTATTGAGAAAGCACATCAAATTATAACTCTGAAAAGAAAAATAATGAAGTTTATTGTGTTCTCTTTGCTACCAACAATGAAAAATGGAACGGAAAATGAAGAGACTGGAAAAACAATTATAAAAAGTTTATAACAACACGCAGCCGAGCGTGCGTGATAAAACAACTAAATTATTAACCTACTTATAATTTCTTAAAAACCGAAAAAGTACTCAAAATAATGTTAATACAACGAATTAAATGGTTTTTATCGAAAGAGAAAAATGAAATTGACACAACATTATAAAAGTTTGCGAAAGAATTAGCAAATGAAAATACAAAGATCACTTCTTAAATAGCAATCAACATAAAGAAATAAATCCCCATCTTAACCATACTTTTAAAGAAATGTTCTGGTGTGCTTTCTTGGATTGACCAGCACCCAAAGGAGGAGAAGAAATAAAGAGAAAATTGCGGGAAACCATCAAAAGATACCGACCCAATGAAGAAGAATGATGATATCCGGAAGTAGTCGAATATTTTTATCCTCGTTATTTAGCCAGTAAAGGCGGAGTTTTTTTTACTCCCAAGAATTATTGTGAATTATTGAGTGAATTAGCACTTTTATACGTGGAAAATTACCAGCCCAATTGAGAAGAAATAAACAAAAAAGACAAGAATAATAGTTACTGAAATTTTATCCGCGAACGCCAAAAACCTAGAAAAGAATGACAATTAAAAGTTTACGATCCTGCTTGTGGAGTTGGGGCATTATTATATACTTTTCGTAAATATAAACCTGATTGTGAAATTTACGGGCAAGAAATAGAACACGAAAGCGTCTTATTAGCCCGTTGAATGTTATTGCGAAAAATGAACCGATTTCTTGGCGGAGGAGAACCTAATTGCACCCTTAAACCAGCTGGAATGAGAAGAGGCAAAATAAAGTATGGCAATACTTTAGAAAAAGATGGATTTAAAAGACAATTCCATGTAGTACTCTGCAATCCCCCTTTTAATCAACTTTTAAAAGAAGAAGTGTGTACGGCAGCAAAGATGGTAATACCGCTTGAACTCGTCAATGTTTAAAACACTTAAAGCCGGCCGGAGTTTGCTTAATTATTTTACCAACTAGTATTTTAATTACTGAACAATATTACGAAGAAAGAAAAAGATTAGTAAG
Source organism: endosymbiont DhMRE of Dentiscutata heterogama (assembly GCF_002888635.2). NCBI lineage: Bacteria > Bacillati > Mycoplasmatota > Mollicutes > Mycoplasmatales > endosymbiont DhMRE of Dentiscutata heterogama. The sequence goes on along the minus strand of NZ_LN828718.1, from coordinate 540,508 downwards.
TAGTAATTACCTAGAAGCAGTATTTTTTGACTTTATTCACAAAGATAGCAGCACGGGAAATGCCTTTGATAACGCTCAATTAGATACTTGTGTTCTCCTATTACGGAAAAACAGAGAGGATAAGGAAAATATTTACTTTATTAATTGTGCGGGAAAAACCAAAGAACAAATAATGGCTGAATATAAAAGTGAAAATAAGGAAAAAGTAAGTCGGAAAAGACTAAAAGAACATGACTATTGCTTTATCAAATACATTTTAGAGAGATTAGATGAACCAAAGGGAGAAACAATTGGCCAATATTTTCGCAAAGTAAGCAGCCGAAACTTGAAAGAAGTTGATAAAACTAACCTCGCCATTAAATTGGCAACTAAATTATTCGAAAAAAATAGGGAGCCAATTGCCCAATTAGTAAAAGAAATGGAAAATACTTCCGGAGGAGTAGAGCATTGATATTTAATTCCCAAAAAGAAGAAACTAAATGAGGAGGAAATTGCTGAAAACAAAAAGCGAATGAGAATGCTAATTAATTATCTAGAACAAAATGAACCGACCATGCGGAGATTTTACTATGGTTCGGTGATTAAAGAGTTGAGAATAAAAGAGTTTTTAGAGTGGAAAGTATTGTGAAAAGAAGAGCGGTTAGTTGAGGAAATACAGAGCATTCCAGTGGAACAAATAGAAACCTTTTTGCCCGAAATTGAATTGATTAATTTTTCTCCTCATCCTGACATGTGAGAAATTAACTCGGGAGAAATGGCATGTTAGTGCAGAACTTAAGGCCAATTTTTGCGAAAATAGGGTGGACCACTTAACAGCCGTTTTTACCTTAAAAATATGTCTTTTTGCCTATTTTGTAAGGAATAAAAGGTGGACCATAATGGAGAGAAGTGGCTCTTGCGCGTTTTTTGTTCACTAAAATGTATTTGATATGGAAAAAAAATTAAGCGGAGATAAAAAACTAATAACTTCTTCTGGACTTGAAACATGCGACCAATGCGGAAAAAAACTTCTTGAAAATGATGTAACCCATGAATTAAAAATTAATTGAGGAAATGAACAAAGTAAATTAGATGAAGGAATCGAATGAATTTACGGAGACTGTGCTTTAAAGTATGATGTTGAGGAAGTTTAACTGAAAAGCGGACAAAACCGAACTGCCACTTAATCCACCAAATGGCAAAAGAAGACCGAAAACGAGAAATAACTTTTCAAGAATTAAGCATTGATCCTGAATTTCAAGAAGCCTTTAAGAAAGTAACAGATTTAATCCGCCTACGAGAGATTTATGTTTGCCAAGAACCAGTCTCAAATGAGTGCTTTATGCTAGAAGGCTGGACTTCCTCCTGTGCCTGCCCAAGCAAGAAAACTATTCAGATTAATACCAAATTTGGCATAACTGACCGAGCATTGGGGAAAACCAAAAACAGTTCTATTTGAATGCTCTATATGGCAACTATCGACGAAGATTATCAGGCCGGATTATTAGGAAGAGATTGGAATGAGAATACTACCCAATCCCGACCCTATTATGAGGATTTATTGCAAGAATGAGTTCACGAAATTTGACAAGATGAAGATGTAGAATTTAGAGATAATCGGCAAAAAGAATGGCGGGATAACTGATATTTAGACTGGCGTTCGTTATATCGAGGGATAGTTTATCAAAGTAAAGAAAGAATAAAATTTTTAGATTTGTATAATCCCGCCCAAGCCAAAAGGAGAATTAATAATCCTCTGACTGACTTAATATTTGACGAGTTTATTCCCTCCCGGGACATGCGGGAACAAGGCAAAGGCTACCAAATTAATGAAGTCAAGCGATATAGTGATATTGAAAAGAGTTGTCGCCGGAAAAATCCCAATATTAATAAAGTATTCTTGGGAAATCCTAATGATCCTTACTGAAATATCCCTTATTTAACCAGTTTTAATAAACAAAATGAGGAGTTGGAAAAATGATATTGAAAAACAAGACCACATGACCCAGAGGAATATAGAAAATGAACCTGAATAAAGTGCCTGTATAATGATAAGGGGCAGATATTATATTTAGAAAAAACTGTCGGGGATGAATACGAATTTGAAAGTTACGAGGAATTTAATTGAGACTTATATTTTGCCAAAAGAGAGAAAATGGGAGTGGTGGAGTGAAAAGATGGCTGACAAGAAATGTATACTTTTAATGATTTAGCCTGCTTTTTTGCTAGTGACAGCAATACAGAAATAATGGTAGAGTTAAATTGGTTAGAAAAGAATAAACCGGAATATTTTGAAAGGATGCAAAAGAAAGTTGAATATGTAGTCGATAATTATACTTTTATCCGCAGTCGCAAACCTAATTATTTAAAAGCGGTGATCGAAAAAGAAAAATTCCAAGATGAATTAAAGTGAAAAGTAACCGAAGAAAAAATAAAATTTCTTAATTTGGAAAATCGAAGAAGAATAGAAGAATTTATTACTAGTGGCAAAATAGGTAAGGAAAACAAGGACATCTATTCAACTTAAGACTATTTTTTAGCCTTTTCGGCTAGTCCTACCAACTTCTCTAATTCTTGGACTTCCGGTAAAGTTCATAAATATTTTAAGATTTCTTGAGTTAATAGTTCATGCTTGCCTTCATCATGAAGTTGAGATCATTTTAAGTCAAAATCGCCTAGTAAGCAGTGGGACAACTCGTGAGCAATGGTGTTAAGGAGACTTGGAAACTTATAGGAAAGAATAACTGGCAGACCAGCAAAGCAGTAAGTATAATTAGAACTTAAATAGAGGGTTTTGCTAACTAAGGAAATATTTCCCACTTTTGTTATTCCCAGGCGGGTTCAACCGGCTCCATCACAACTAGGTTCCCAACCGCCAAAAGTAATATAAGAAGTAGCCAAAGAGTGAATTTTACCATAAATACCTGCTTTTGAAAGCCTCTCTCTATGATATTGGTAAGTAGAGTTAATTAAGTTTTCCAATAAAACATGAAGTCCTCCTTGCATGATTACAGTGATCTATTTCTTCCCTCTCTTTCATCCTCTAACGGATTTAGCCACGTCTTCATGGGTACAAGTTACTTCCACCGCCGTTAGGGTTTCTTTTTTTCCGGCTTTTCTATCTTTTTCCATTTCTGCAATCCCTTTTCTTAAATTGTTTACTAATTTATCTCAATTGCTGTCCGCTACTTTTCTTTTAGTTCCTTTTTTTACTACCATAATATTATAGTTTTAACATTTTTGCTGTGTATTATATAAGAAGGAGCGGGGATGAGTGCTTATCGGATGGGTTCGGATAGGTAAAATGTATATGTGAAGCAGCGACAGTAAAAATCAGTCGGAATCCTAGGTAAGATGCCGATTTGCCGAGTTTCACTAGGAGTTGGGTAGAAATTAGCGAATTACTGATTATTCCTTTTTTTGAACCAACTCTGATAATATTTAATACGAAATAGAAATTAAGAAAATATGTACAACTTACACAAAGCAGCATTAATTGACGATAAGAAAAAACTAGAAAAAGAGATAAACGAAAATGATTTTCGTTACGAGCCAAAGTGGTTGAAAGAACATAAGATTCAGTATCTTAACGATATTATCGAACAAGGAAACAACGCTGTTTGATTTGACTGGCAACATCATAATTATTATTGAAAAGAAAGTTTTTTGGCAAAAGCAACCAAGACTATAACTGACAAGTTAGAAAATAAGGTAGGTAATTTAGAGGAAAAAAACAGTGAACTAAATAAAGAATTAGAGCATAAAACTGAAAAACTTGAAACTGCTTTGGCTGAAATATTAGTGGAAGTAAAAGAGTTAAAAGAAAAAGTTGGCAAGTTAGAACAAGAAAACAAAGAGTTTACTGCTCAAATAGAACAATCGCCAAAGAAACTATAAAAAATCTAATTAACATTATAAAAATAGTAAAATGACAGGAACAAAAGAAAATGAAATAAAAAATCCATTAAACCCAGCCGAATGATTGCAAGGAGCTAATAAACTAATGTCGCAACCCAATTGAGCGAAAAGCGGTGAAATTAGAGAATTTTGCAATAAATTAGACAAAATAAAAGAAGTTGTTGAAACACTTTTGCAACAGGAAATTAATAAAAATCCTGCTAACAAAACAGCATTAGAAAATATAAAGCAAGAATTAATAAAAATAGGAGGATTAGGAACAATTACTCCAACTACTGGAGGAGGCTTAACTCCCCTAGAAAAAGAGAAAAAAGCCTTAAAAGATGAATTAAAAAAGATTATAACTGAATACAAAGGTGAAACTAATGTGTTTGGAAACTTTGAAACTGAAGTAGTTAATTTTAATAACAATGCCGGAAAAAAACACTTTCACCAAAACGCTGCTACTTGGCAGGAAGAGGTGGAACAAACGCCTGCCGATACAACCGACACTGATAAATTAGACGCGAATGAAGTTAATTCAATAAAATTTGGCTTTGCTCATTTTTTCGTACAAAAAGTGCTAGAAAATAAAACTAAAAGCAATGCTGATAAAAAGAAAATGATAGATGAATACTTTGTTAAATGACCACATGGTAAAGATGATATTTTGCAAGATAAAACTCCCAATTCAGTAGGTAATAAAACTATCGAAGAAGCCTACAATGAACTAGGCAAAGTAGACAAACTAGTTAAAGAAAGACAAGACTTGAAAAATGAATTGCAAGCAATTATTGATGATTACCAAGGCAAAGGCATTGTCAAAGGAAATTTTGAGGATGAGTTAAATGAATACAATAAAGTATCAGGCGGCATAGGAGGACACTATCATCATAAAGATAAATGAGAAGAAGATATTGATGCCATTCCGGAAGATAAAACAAAAAAAGGAAAATTAGATGAAATTGATGCTAATTCTATAAGATACGGCTTTGCAGAATTCTTTATAGTATCAATAATTAATGGTCAAGGGAAAAAAAGGAAGAAAAAAGAGGCAATTGATAACTTTTTTGCCAAACACCTAAAAGATATTAAAGACATTATTTTTGGTGCCACGGGTAAACTGACTGAATTGCAAGGCAAGACCGTTAAAGAGGCTTATGATGACTTGAGTAATTAATAACTAAAACTTAACAAGAATACTCGGCAGAACTAAATATGAACTGAACTAAAAATAAATGCGAAACTGAGGAGGAATTAAAAGCCAAGTATGACGCTTATTTTAAAGAATGAGAGAAAAAGAATAAAGTAACTGATAAATTTGTGTCTCCGGGGTTAAAAAAACCAATGTCCAAAGAGGAGGCTTTAAAAAAACTAGATGAAGAGATAGAAAGAGGAAAAAAAGGACAAGCGGAATTCAATGTCCGGTTAAAAGCATGAGCAGAAAAATGGAGAAAACACATTGCCGAGCGAGAAAAAGAAGTCTTACGACTATTTAATGAATTAGAAAAAAAGTATGGCAAGTTATAATTATCGAGAAGAAGTAATTAAAGCAAAAGACGATGTCCTCTTGTTATACCGCAAAATCCAAAACCAAATCGATAATACAACTGAATTAGGAGGAGAAGCAGAGATTTTGTATAATGATTTTCTTTTTTGTGTCGACCAAGCCAAAAATGAAGAACTAGAGCCGGAAGATGCCGCCGAATTAAAAGAAATTTTGCAAGAAGTCAATAATTTTCGCCAAAGTTTAGGATTATGAGGTTAGAGGAAAGCCTGCCAATCTCTTAATAAATGTGTTTAACCATGACCGAAGAATTAGCCTTGAAAACTGAATGCCAAATCTGAAAAACAAAAGCAGAAATATGAGAACAAGCCTTTAACAAATTATTAATTAATCGCTTAGTAAACGATATTCCTCGCACGGAGTTAACCAAAAAAGGGGCAGATTTGCCAATTGAACAACAATATCAGGAAGGCGAACAGTATGCTCTTAAACATATTGTCGAACTTCACAAAGATGAAAATGCGAATGAATTTCAAGTCAAAGGAATTTGGTGAGATATGGTTTTTAATTACTTACAGGATAAGACCCTGGCCTTTATTGCGGGGGCCTTAAAAGGGTTAATTAAGGATCAAATACCCAATCTAATTAAATTGGCTGATTGATTAATAGAACAACTGGAAGAGAAAATTATTAAAGGCTACAATCAATTAGGCAGTGAATACCAAAGTATCGTTAAAAATGAACTGCAACAATATTCTCAATTTAGTAGATTAGCCCAAAAATTGGAGTAATGGTTAATACTAGGTTGAATTAGTATGGTGATTAGGTTATGTGTGCTATTAGTCGCATACTTGCTTATATACTTAGATAGATATAAGTGCTTGTTTAGCCGTGTGTATTGCTTGTCTATTACCTAGCTAACTATTGGTGTCGTTCTCTCCTTGGAGAGATAAGACATACTTTAAAGCGAACACGCACGCAATTAACGATGCATTGATGCATTTTAAAACCGAAAATATTTCTAAAAAACTTTTCAAAATTAAGGCCTAAAAAAGGAAACGGCAAGCAATTTGGCGAACAAAAATTAAGCCCGGCAAGAAAAACTACGTAAGAGCAAAAGAACAAGCAAAAAAATAAGAAAAAGTTTAAGGGCAGAGATATTTTTTAAAAAGGAGGGTTTTTTTAGCCTAAAACACTTTTTAAAAAACCGAAACCAAAAAAGTTTCAATTTTTATTTTAAGCATATCGCCCACCCGAGCGAGCGTGATTAGGATAAAAAAACAGGGAATAAAGCACCAATAATTATAGGAGGGGTAAAAACTCTAAACCACGGAAAATAAGGGAGCGGAGAGAAAAAAAGGACCAAAATTTGAGGTTTTGGAGGTCGAACTTTCGTAAAATGATTTAAAGACAGATGATATATTGTATATATAAAAATTGAAAAAGGATGAAAAACCTGACAAACCCAACATGCCGCCAGCAGGCTAAACCTGCAAGGTGGTAAAACCGAACTGAAGAGTTTTAAGAAGATGAAACTAAGAGTGAACAAAGACTAGGCGAGAGGAAAAAGGATAAACTAACAAAAAAAAGACAGCCGGAAAGACGGCAAAAGTAAATTTTATGAATAAGGAGAAAGATAGTAAAGGAAAATATAGCATTAAAGTAGACATTAAGCAAGTAAACCCAAAAGGAATGATCTGCGATAAAGACCTTGAGATAATAAAAGAGGGTCAGATGAAAGTGTTTTATGATAGCGAGGATAACCAAAAAGGGGTTTACTGCTCTAAACACTGGGATAAATAAATACCCCTATTTTAAAAGGTTATGACAGGAACTAATACAGAAACGAGTAAAATATTGGAAGCATAAACGCATGGCAGGACAAGCATATTGTATAATGAAAAATTGCGAAAATAGGACAGTTTACAGGACTATTCCTTGTAAACAATGTAGAAATGGTGAGAGTTTTAAACGTTCTGAATATTCAGAAAGGAAAAAGTATTGAGAGGATTGGGCGAAAACCAACCCCGACAAAATAAAAGCATAATGACTAACGAAACAATCATAAAGTACCACAGGGGAAAAAGTAGGACTGGCAAAATTATATGCTGACTTTCAAAAGGGCGACAAAAGTGTTTCTACTGCCATTTAAATAGTTTAAGCAAGGAAAACAGAAAAGGCAAAGTAAACAATAGCGAGTATTTTAAGAAGTGAGTGGAAAAAACCGCAACAAAAAGAAATAAGAATTAAAACTATGGAAAATCAAATAAAAAGGTGCGATAAGTGGTAATGGCGAATTAACTAAAAAGAAACATCAGCATTATCTCTATAACGGCAGATGATACGAGGGAAAATGACCCCAACCTTATCTTTAAAGTAAATCAAATAGAAAATGAGTACAACAGAAACAAACAAAAGTGATAATATAAAAAATCAAGGAGTAGTTATCGCTGAATTAGTCGAAAGACAAGTCAAAAAAGATAAAAATGGTGAAACTTATTATCTTTTAAAATTAAGCATCCGGCGAAGACTAACTGAAATGTATTTTGAATTAAGAAACGAAAGCAACCAACTACCTTTACCAAACAGTGATGATCCTTTATTCGTCTTTACCAATAAAAATAGAAACCGCTTTGCCTATACTCTGATGGTTGGCTGCATTTATTTATTTAAATATAGTAAATCCCGGCAGAACGAGGCTGATTATTTACACGTGGAAGATTGAAGAAAATTAGGCGACGATAAAAGAGTTATCGAAAGAAGTTATCGAGCATTATTAGATGGAGGAAATGAATCTGAAGAGGATGAACTGACCAATAAAGAATTACTGCTAGAATTAAGAAAACGGCGAAAAGAGAAAAGAATTAGACTCAATATAGGTGCGGCTGATAGTGAAACTGACAAAATTTGAGAAAGTTATAGCAGTAGAATTGATATTGATTTAGAAGATGCAGAAAGCAACTTTCGAATTAACTTGCAAGAAGCAGAAGAAGAGGATTATGTTAACACAAAAAGTTAATCATAGTAAAGGCTTCATGCTGTGAGGCCAGGCATCCCCCAATCTGCCTAGTTTAAGATTTAGGATAAGAACGACGAGTTCCCCGCTCTCTAAAAGAGAGACTATAAATCTTAATAGCTAACATTTAATTTGAGTATTGTAATATGATAAAAGCAATTTTAGCCATTAGCCTGACCGCTAACTTCTTTTTGGTGGGATTAGTGATAATCCTAACTTTTAAAGAATGTCGCGAGTGCGGCAAAGAGAAAAATATCAGTGAGATGTTTTGCTTCCGATGTAGCAAGTGCAAAGAGAAAAAAAACAATGGCGGTAATGGCAATGGTAAGCCTAAAAAGGTAGTGAATATACCTTTATAACTATGGAAACAAAAAGCATTCCCGAAAGGAAAAATAGTAGAAAAAAGGCTTGCTGATTCTGCTGAGTATTCAAAAGACCCTGACAGAAAAATAATGAATTAGTAATGGGTTATGTCTTGTTTTGGGATATTTATCCCCAGACAGTTAAACGGCCTATCTGCTGAAAGTGTTGTATTTTATGACAGCAAAGTTTAAAAAATGAAGTCGGTCGTAAGGATATGGGCTGACTAAACTATTACGGGGAAAGCAACGAATTAGAAATATAGATTTTATCAATACAAATTAAAAAAGTGAAATAAAATGGGAAGAGATGGCTTTTTTGCCATTTTTAAACCTAAATAAGGCGAAAATATAGACAATTTTAAGAAATAGAAAGCAATATGAATTACAATAAAATAAAGAAATTTTGAATAGATAACATAAAAAGCAAACAAAAAAGATGGAAAATTAAAGATGAGAAATTTTCAATTGCTAATTGAGAAAATGCCATTAACAATACTGATGACTTAGAACAATTACACGAATTAGGAGTTAAATTAAGAGAGGAAGTAGCCGCAAAAAATTGAAGCGTTCCTTTAGTTTCCAAAACCAAAAGAAAAGAACTCTCTAAAAAGAGTTGAGAAAAATTAATGAAAATTATGATGGAGGAACTGGAACAAGAAAGCGAAAAAGGAGTTGCTTTAAAATCCGCTTTTGACCATCAAGCAAACTCTATTAGCGAGTTTCAGAATAAGTTAAAAGTAATAGTAGGAAATGATTTGACTAATTGAGAAAGCAAAATAGTTAAAGCCGGAAGTAGTGATAAGGATATTACTGACTTACAAAAGAAAGTTAGCGATTTGGCCAATGAAAAGGATAATTTAGATAAAGAACTAAAACAGAAACAACAACAAATCCTCAATCACAAGTGCGATACTCCCAATGGCGAGGAATTGAACCAATTGAAAGAGGACTTAAAAAAAGCCAATGAGGAAAAGGAAGAATTAGAAAGAAAGTTGAATGAACCAATTCCTCCCCAAGAAAAAGAGGAGGACACCAAAGATTTAAGTATTGAAGAATTAAGAACTAAATTAAATGAAAAGAATATAGTAATTGGGAAACTTCAAGCCCGGTTGGATAAGATGGAAACTGAGGCTAAAAATAATTCTCCTGCTACTCAAAATCCCAAAAACGATAATAGTATGTTTTGAGGAACAGTCGGTTCTTTGCTAGTGGCAGCAATCGTGGTGATGTTTATTAGTTCGTTAATATTGATTAAAAAACGAAAGAAAACGGCGTTAGAAGTTAAAAAAACAAAGCATGAGAAAAGCAATTAAAGAAAACGAAAAATATTAGATTGATTAAACGGTTACGAAATCAAGGGGGGATAAAATTAGATTATTATTGAAAGAAAATAAGTAATTAATGGCTAGGAATTATAAAAAAATATCTGAATTAGAAGCAAAAGTTAGCGAACAACAGCAGGAAATAACCCGACTAAAAGACACATTAGCAACCATAGGCTTTTTAATAAGGCGTGGTGAGGAAATGGACAAGCAATTATTCAATATTATTCCCAAAGACTTAACCATCGAACAACAAACCGAGCAACTTATCGAAAGGCTAGATGCTAATGGATTGCAATTAATAGTGCCGAGCCAAGGAAATTGTAAGGCCGTAATAGTAAAAAAAGGAACTTTGGGTGATGATTTAAACAAGCAAGTATTGGATAAGATTATAGAAGAATCAAACAAAAAAGCAACTCAAAAAATAAATAAAGACATTCATGCAGATGAATCAAAGTCGGGAAAAGTTAAAGACAACACTCCTCCGTCACCAAAAAAAGAGTCGGTTCCATCAAAAGAAAATCAAACTCAAACTTCCCTAAAGGAATCGTTAAAAAAGAACTGAATATGACCATAAAGGAAGGGCTTAAGCCCTCTGATTTAAAGAACAAGTAAAAATTCGAAATTGAAAATATGGGAAACGGAAAAAAACTAAAAATAAATCAGATTCACCAAATGGATATCTTGCAATTCCTCGATAGGTTAGAGGAAAATAGCATTGACCTAGTAATTGCTGATCCTCCCCATAATTTGATAGATGCTGAATGAGACCAATTTAAAGATAAAAAGGAATTTTTTAATTTCACTTACAGTTGAATAGACAAATTAATTCCTAAATTAAAGAAAACGGTCTCTATTTACATATTCAACACTCCTTATAATTGTGCCTATATTGCGTCTTACCTAAGAAACAAAGGTCTGATTTATCAAAATTGAATAACTTGGTATAAAAAAGATGGTTTAAGTTCGAACAAAAGGCAATATTGCAGCGACCAAGAAACTATTCTCTTTTTTACGGGAAGTAAGAACTATGTTTTTAATTACAATGATATTCGCATACCTTATACCCACCCCACGAGAGTTAACTCCCCCAAAGGAATACTAAAAAATGGCAAAAGGTGATTTCCCCATCCCGATGGTAAACTTTGCCCTGATGTTTGAGAAATAAGCAGTGATCGGCACAAGAAGAAAGTGAACGGTAGAATTGTTAAGAACGAGCATCCCACTCCCAAACCTGAGGATATGATAGAAAGAATGATTAAAGCCAGTAGCAATAAAGGAGACTTAGTGCTGGATCTGTTTAGCGGCACTGGAACCACTTCCTTAATGGCAAAAAAATTAGGCCGAAATTATATCGGTTGTGAAAAGAATGAGAAATTTTGCCAAATGGCATCAAATAGAATAGAATAAAAATATGCAACAAACCGACATAAAAAATATTAGAATTAAAAAGATAGAAAGAAGTCTCAATAACCTTTTCTTAATTAAAGTGCATTTTTTAAAAGAAAATGAGGAAATGGATCACTTTCATTCTTTTTATAGAATTGCAGATAGCAGAAGAATAGTCTTATTGCCTCGTAATGAGAAAGAAAAAGAACTGCTAGAAAAAGCAGTCGCAGAAAACAAAAAGTGAATTAGAAATAACCGATCCTAAAATGTTAAAAACTTTTTCGGCTTATAATTCGCCAATCAAGCGAGGTAAATGCGATTCCTGTCAAACAGAGGCGGTAGTTATGCAATTACCAATTATTAAAACTATTGTCGGAAAGGAAGTGACCGAAAAAGATAAGAAAATGAATGACTATTGCTACAATTGTATAAGAGAAATGCGAATAGATCTTATTAATCGAGAGAAAATAAACAAAATTTACACTAACAAAGACCAAGATGCAGTGAGTGAAAATAGTCAACGGTTAATGATTGAATTCCTACAAAAAATGGAAAAGTTTTTTGAAGATTTTGAAAAAGGCGAGATTAGAAAATGTATCTTTTGTGAAAAAGATGAAACAGAAAAAATAATGGCCGGTGGCGAAGAATACGACTATTCAGCCTATTATGCAAAATTGGAGCCTAACCAAGGAGTTTGTGTAGATTGTTTTAGGTTAGTTAAGGAGGAGAGAACCAAAAGTAGCGACATAAAAAGTGATAAAATCCACATCGCCAAAATTATTACGGAAAAAGCAGGTAAAGAGTGAAAGCACGAATGGCATTGTGATGCTTGTCAGGCAATAATGAAAATTACGCAAGAAATTCAAGAAAAGTTTGATAGGAACATCACTAGCAAAGAGGGAGCAGATAAATTAGGCAGAAGCATGGTAGACAAAATTATTGCTTATAAAAATGCCAAGGGTTCTCTGTGCGAAGATGGGGAAGAATATTTAAAACATGCCAAAAGACTTTTGAAAGGAACTGAATACGAATTAGAATAAATCAATCAAAATAGTATTAATGTATGAATAATATAGTATCGAAAGAAATTTTAATAGAACGAGTTAAAGACAAAAATGATAACATTAATAAGCAGGATGTAAAAAACATCATCAATGATTTTTTAGAAGAAATTAATAAAGCACTAATTAAAGGCGAAGAGGTCAAATTAGTAGGTCATTTTGCTTTTAAAACAGTAATGACTAAGGAAAAACAAGGCATAAACCTAAAAACTAAAGAAAAAATAACAATTCCGGCCAAAAGAGTGCCAAAAATAAAATTTTCTCCTAATTTGAAAAAAGAAATTGCCGAAACTGAGTAATTAAAAATGGCTAAAAAATTTTGTAAAAAATGTGGTAAAGAAATTGAAGAAGGCAAAGAAATAAAAATTAAGAAAACCCTTAAAACTGGTAGTCATTCCTCTTACCGCGGTAAATATTCTGGTTGGTCCAGCCACCACTGGCCTATTGAAACTGCCTCTTATTACCTTTGTGATAATTGTTTTGAAAAATATGAACAAGAATTAGCTAAGGAAAAAGGTGGTGGTTATGTTTGAGCCTGGATTTTAGGAGGGGGTTGTTATTGCTGTAATAATCTTTTTGCTTTGGGCCTTTTGATGGATTATTAAAAAGAATAAGGAGAAAAAAAGTTAGAAAACATACTTAATACATGACCGACGAGGAACCCATAACCAAAATAGAAGACAAATCAGAAAAGAAGTGGAAAAAGGTTGAAAGATGATTATTAATTGCTAACTTAATAGTCTCTGTTCTCCAATTGTTAGCAACTTCTTATCAAATATTCAAGAGTTAAAAAAAATCACTGCTATTTGCGGAAGATAGTATGATAAAATATACTTATAATTTGTAGGACGGTCAAAAACAGAGTATAGGTCGCACTTAAAATAAACCGATAAAAAGAAATGAAACCTCCAATATACCAAGGAAACTACTATGAATACCAATGTTCTTTAAAGCACAATCACCGAATAGAAGTCGGTTATAATTTTGCTGATGAAACATTTGAAGTAAATAAAGAGCAACCACTAACGGAGAAAGACAAAAAATATGAAGAAAAGAAAATTTCAAATATTTTAAAAAATAATTTTTGTGAATTTTGTAATACAGAAGTAAAGAAAGAGGAATTGGCAGGATTTTCTCACGAGGAACATAATTCCCTAGCAATAGACAAACCGATCTGCCAAACTTGCTGAACAGAAAACAAAGAAAGAATAGAACATAAAGATGAGTATTACTGCTCCCTTAACTATTATTTAGAAGAAGTAGGAGTAACCGATACGGAAAGAGATACTTGCCCAGTTTTACCCAATTATCCAAAAAAGGGCAAAAAAGAAAGTAGTGTTTTCAACGATTTTGACAGAGAATATATTGCTAAATTTGAAAGCGAAGTAGACATAGAAACTTGGCAACGAAAAAAGAAGCTTTACGGAAAAATAAGCGACGAACAGAAATTTTTCATTTTAGAGTATTTATGCTATTTACGCGACCATTATTACCGAGATAGTAATGAATACAAGCAATTCCAAGTGGTAATAGAAATGATAAGGAATATTTACCGCAACGAACAAAACATCAAAGAAAATGACGGAAAATAATAAAGAAAAAATCCAAAACTCAGAAAACAACCGAACAAAAATCCACTATAAACTAGGCAATAAGGAAATTTATGCCTGATTTAATCCCAAAACTAGCACTTTTACTGAATTTACTGATCAAGGGAAATTAAGAAGTTGGCTAATTAAGGAATTATCTATTACTGAAAACAAAGAATGATACCAAATAATGTGAAAAAAAGGCAAAGAAGGGGAATGGAGAAGACTATATTTTACTCCTAAAGAGTTGCTTAACCAAAAATTAAACCAAGAGGATAACAAGTACGAAAGCAAATGGAGTTTCGCAAAAATGAACGACGAGCATAAATTATTCACTCTCAACTATTTATGCTGATTAAGAAAGGAGCAAGAAAAAACCGAAGAAAGAAATGCTATTGAAAAAACTATTGATGTTTTAAGGGACAAGTACCGGAGCGAACAAACTATTGAGACTAGCGAAGCACAATAGATATTAATAAAGACTAACAACACGTAACCGAGCGTGCGTGATATGAAGTAAAAATGACGATAAGAACTAATACTAAAAAAAAGAAAAAAACCAAAGACAAAACTGGCTGGGTAATTTCTAATAAAAAGTTAGGCAAAACCCAAAGTATTCAAATAAACCGAGATAATCAGGACCGGGAAAAAATACCGGATGATTTACCGGACAATCAAGAGAAAAAAAAGAGTGAAATAGTTTACCGGCTAGTAGGAGGAATAAACTCAGTCAGGGAAAAGGAAGTTGCTCGCAAAGACAGTGACCATTACGGACAAGTATTTTACGAACTGGATGTAGAGGAGAGAATAGAAAATGATAAGGAAAATATAAAGACAATATACGTTTTTGAGGACGTGATTGTCACTGAAAAAGTCTGAAAAGCCATTAAAAATAACGAATGAATAGATAAACGTTATGTATTCTTTTGCTATCTTAAAAATAAAAACAAACAAAGACTATATCGGCTATTTAATTGAGAGGAAATACCAAAGAAAGAGTAAAAATGAATAATAATGAACAACGAACAACTTTTAGAAGAACTACAAAATAAATTACAAAATTGGATAAAAGAAAAGGGAATTTCCCAGCAGAATATAAAGGAAATTATCGAAATATTAGACAGAAAATTAGGTATTCCGCCAAGCAAAAAACCAATTGAAAAGGTAACGGAACATGAGGAACTTTCCAGCATGATAGAAGCATTTAGATCAGGCAAATTTATAAGCATTGAGTTTAAGAGAGGATCTCGTGGAGAACTTAACCAGTAAAAATACTTGATGGAGCTTTTTTTAACAAGAGGGCAAACCCTTATAATGGAAACAACTAACAATAACATTTATCAAAAGCTGCAAGTCATTCAAGGTCAAGTAGGAAGTTTGTTCAAAACCGAAGAGAATAAGGGACAAAAATACTCTTTTTTTAATGAAAAACAATTATTAGAATTATTAAAGCCCGAATTAGCCAAAAATCAATTACTTTTTATACTAAGTGATGAAGAAAGTCAACCTTTAATTCATGAAAAAGAGGGCAGCATCCATTATTTAAAATACTTAAAAAGGTTAGAAATAATAGATAGCAATAGCCCAAATAGTCGCTTAATTTTTAAGTTTTGGGCTTGCGGACAAAGCAATGATTTAGCCAAGGCCAAAGGAGCATCAGAAACTTACTCTACTAAATACATATTATCAAAACTTTTCTTAATACCAGTCAAAGATACTAGTGATCCAGATTACCAAGAAAAAGAAACGCAGAGTATTCCTAAAGAGCAAACGGAAGAAATAATCGATAAAGAACAAATTGAGCAATTATTAAACTTATTTGAAACCAAAACCCAAAACTGACAAAAAGAAAAAAATGCTAGCAAACCTAACTCTTTTATAAAACTCTTAAACGACATATTTAGGGACTATAATTTAAAGGGCGAGGTCACTTTTGATAACTTTCCCGTGAGGGCTTATTTACTGAAAGAAAAAGACCGGCAAAGGGCTTGAAGTTACCTGACCAAACTTTAATACTTTTTCTAACAATTTTTTTCAATTTCTTTCTTTATCCAGTCAATTGTCCTTTTTTTGTTGTTATCTCCTCACCAGTCGCGGGAACAAATTCTAATTATATTTCATCCCTTATTTTCCAAAATATTTTGCCTATATTCATCTCTTTCAACATCTTCTGACCTGTGATGATAAGCCCAACCGTCACATTCGATTCCTAAGACATATGAATTGTTTTGGGAATTACGAACAGCCAAATCAATTCTGTAGCCAAAACTTCCCACTTGAGTTTCTACTTCAAAGCCCAATTTTACCAACTCTTGATACACTTCTTCTTCGAAAGGGGAGTCAAATTTATCTGCTTTTTTGTCTTTGGAGTATGATGTATTAATTATCATCGGTATTTTTTCAGCAAGTATTTGTTGTTGCTTTACTCAATCTTTTCCTTGACAGGATCAGGCGTACTCTAAATATTCTTTTAACAGTTTAGGACCGATATTTTTGCTGTTCGCAACATTCAATTCTGATGGCAAAATACTGGAAACAACTATAACTTTCTCTTTAGCTCGAGAAATAGCCACGTTCAACCTATTTTCTCCTCCTTCTTTACTCAAGGGACCAAAGAAATGAAGAAATCTTCCCTCCTCGTTTGGAGCATAACCAATAGAAAAAATAATAATATCTCGCTCATCACCTTGAACCTCTTCCAAATTTTTGATAAACAAATTATTTTTTGTTTTTCATTTTTCAATAATCTCGTCGCGACTTTCTAATAACTGTCTTTGCTTTTTATTAAAAGTAACGATTCCTAAACTTTTTTCCGTGCCAAGTAATCTTTTTTCTAACAATTCGTCAACTATATATCGTGCCTCGACATCATTTTGATTATTTATTCATTTGCCTTTTATTTTAATGAATTCAATAGGAGAGTAATTTTTCCTATCTTCATTATCCCGGACAACTTGTAAAACACCATGATAAAAGGCTTGGTTAGAAAAATCAATTAATTCGGGATATTTAGAGCGGTAATGATACAGGAGAGTTTCCTTTTGGTTGGGATTAACATATTTTTTTGCTCAGTTAAGCAAACTAAAATTGTTTCTCAAGTCATCTGGTTGTAAATTAATAGTTTTCACTGTCTGACCAATTATTTTTTCTTCCTCTTCTTCCTCTTCAAATGCTAACTCTTCATCTTCATCTAAAAGAAGTTTAAAAAAATTAGTCGGCGGTAATTGCTTTTCGTCACCAATAATTAAGCATTTTTTTGCCCTCACTAAAAGAGGGATGCTACTTTCTAGGGTTATTTGAGAAGATTCGTCAAAAACTAGTAGATCAAAACTTGGTCTGCCAAACTCGGCCACTGACGACATAACCTCGGGCGTCATTAATCAGACGGGAAAACAGTTGAGCAGTTCTGGTAATAATTTTCTTAAACGGGGAATATTTCTTTTTCTTTTTACCAATTGAATTAAAGTACCGTTAACACTTAATGATTGATGATTAATTTGTTGTTTGACTTTTAAAATCTCTTGGGTTATTCTTTTTTTTTCCTCGTTAATCGTTTTCATTTCTCGATGAATCCTATTTAGTTCCAGAAATCCTCAGTGTTGAACGTTTCCTTTCTCCTCTAGCAAACTTATTCAATTGAGGTAAACAGTTTGTTCTACAATTTTTGGGTAATCTTCCAGCCAATCGAATTCCTGAAAATTAAAGACTTTTTCCAAAAGGAACCTAACAATTTCCTGGGTGTTCTTATCAAGACTATTTACTAAATAGGAAAGACTCCCAACTGCTGAAAAATTAGTATTGACGAATTTTTGTAAACTTAACAAAAACGTTTCTTGGGAGCATTTCTGCCAAAATTCATCCAAACTTTTTATGTCTAGAAAGAAGAATAAGATTTTTAAATCTGGTCTTTGTGACAAGAAAATAAATTCATTTCTTTTCCTCTCTAATAAATGAACTGCTGCTATTTTTTTTCTACTTTCTCATACTAACTTTATTCGGAAAATTTGAGAAAGTAGTTTAGAATTCCCCATTCCCCTTAATTCTTGCAACAAAGAATAAATAATATCATTTAAATAACTTTCGTTTAAAGGGATAAAAGCAAAATTTAGTTGGTTATAAGATAAAAACAAATGCTTTAAATCCAAGCAAATTTCTTTTTGCTTTTGGATAACTTGTTTTAATTTGCCTACATAGTCTTCTAAGTTTGACTTAAGTTTGTCCGATTGTTCTTCGTTTTCTACCCACTTTATTAAAGAAATGAGTTCAGAAGTTCTTTTAGTACTTTTTGTTTCAACATAAACTTTACCCAGTAAAATACCACGCTTGGCATGAAAGTCTTTTTGAATTTTGTGATAATCTCTTAACTTTTCTAGGCATAAAGTATTCCTTTCCTCTAAATCGGTCATTTTTGCCTCGTATTCGTGATTAGCATGATACGACATTCTACTTTTTCTCGACATTTCTTCTACCTCAACTATGTGACGATAAACGTTTATGGTCTGTCCTAGTTCATTTATTTTGATTGCTGACTGCTTAATTCCAATTTTGTTTAACTTATCATGAATAACTTGCAAAGCAACATCTTTTTCGCAAACAACTGCTACTTTTTGATTATAAATTAGACAATTGCTAATTAAATTACAGATTAGTTGGGTTTTTCCGGTGCCAGGCGGACCGTCAATGCATAGGACGTTTTTGTGGAATTCGTAAAGAACTTTTTTTAGAATGTGTGACTGAGAGGGGTCACTATCAAAAGGGATATAAATTTTTTTTCTCTCGTTTACATGCTTAGAACTAGTTGAAAAGGAGCCAGTATTAGTGTAATCATCTTTCTCTTCCTTATTAGTAAGCAAATCTAACCCAGAAGAAGGATAATTTTGTAGATTATCATTTGTGCATTTTTCAATCATCTGCTCAAAATCATTAAATAGACTTAAATTGACTTCCCTGTCAATAGTTAGA
The DNA here is from genome assembly GCF_002888635.2 of endosymbiont DhMRE of Dentiscutata heterogama. NCBI lineage: Bacteria > Bacillati > Mycoplasmatota > Mollicutes > Mycoplasmatales > endosymbiont DhMRE of Dentiscutata heterogama. The sequence continues at coordinate 521,424 of NZ_LN828718.1, read as the reverse complement.
ACGGCATTGAAACTTATTTCTAACTCGTCTTCTTTGAATTTCTCGGTCTTATTGCTCCGTGTTAAGTACAAAAAAGACTCCAACTTTAATTCGTCGGAAGCAAAACTAGTTCCTAGCAATGTTAGTGCAGAAGTAGTCACATCAGTACTAGCCAAATCAGAAAGTTTTATGGAAGTATGATTTTGTAATAATTCTCGTAAAGTTTGCTGGGTGTCGAGAAGAAAATGCTTCAGGCTGTCTTGGGAATTATTTTCCAATTTTTCTCGGCATTTTCTAAAAGAATCCTCTTCTAATTTAAATATTTTCTTAAAAAAATATAGGAGAGTATAATTAATTTTTTTGTCCTTTTCGACAGTGATTCCCAGGCCGTTTTTTGAAATTTTAGCAGGAAAGAAAAATAAAGGGGCATTAATAACATAATTTTCAAAAAGGTATCCACGGCAAAAGAAAAGACCAAGCCAAAGACTATTCACTCCTTTTTCTAAATAAATTCTTTGAGAGTTTCCTCATAATTGTTTGACTTTTTTTCGTATTTTTTCTTTTTCTTCGGCTTTCTCCAACGAACGAAGTAAAGGGCTTAAGTCGAGAAAAATAATCTCCTTTTCTCCTTTAAGTAGCAAATTTAACTCAGAGGCAAGTCCTAAGGAAAAATTTATATTATTGGTTAATGCTAACTCGTCTATTTCTGATAAATCCCAGGTTAAATCTTTCCTTAAATACAACTTGATCTTGGGAGAATTAGCCCTCAGATCCAATAACTTGTCTCTTAATTTAGTAAGGTTAACAATTTCTGCACTTAATTCTGAATTATTCGTCATTATTAATTATTTTTTCGCTACCGTTTTAAAAAATACTATTATATATGGAAAACGAAAACAAACAAAATTTTCCTAATTCTTTTATAAAAGAGTGCGAAGATGAGTTGCTCTCTCTGAAAGAAGAAAACGAGAGACAATTAAAATTGCAAAAAAAAGAATTGGAGGAGGTGAGTAACAAAAAGTTGGAGGAAATAAAAAATCAGCAAAAAAAAGCTGATGAAGAAAAATGACGAAAAATAGAAGCAAGACTTAAAGTTGTTTATTGGTTGATAGGAACTTCTTTCCTTTTTTCAGTAATCCTCTCAATTTTAATTTTTTTCTTAGTTAAAAAATAAATAGCAAAAGGTTAATCAAATATTAGGAAGAAAAATAGTTTTTTTCTAAATAAGGGGGGGTGCGGGTTCCCTTTTTCTAATGAGTTTTAGTAGTTTATTAGATAAAACTAATAATATATTACGAGCCATAATTTTGCCCTTAAACAATCCCTTTTTTAATACTAAGAATGGCTTGTATATTAGTTAAACCTTTCTCTGCTCCTACATGCATTCCCTACTAACTTTTATTTTCAATTCCCAGGAAGAAACCCTTGTTATTAAATATCCTAACGGAAAAACAGAACAAAAAAGCCCTGATTGGCGAGATAAGTGAGATAATGCAGGCTTTAATTTAGAACCCTTAATTAACAAAAACCATTGAATACAATTTGGGAAGTGGAAAAGAAAAAAAGGAACTTCTGAAGTTTACGAATGCATTAGATTATTTTATAAAAGGGTAGAAGGAGGCAACATTACCTACTACATGCAAGAAAAGAAATTACAAGCCGTTCTAACTTTTACTATTAGCGAAAAAGACAGAGTAGAAAAAATTAGCAAGGGAAAGTGAATATATACAAATAATGATGGAGCCGGAACAAAAAGAAAACATCAAAAGTAGCGAGAAAAAAGTAGTAGAAAAGACCAAACTAATAGACAAAATTAAAGAAATTAGACCATATGAAAAACAATATGGTCAAAAAACTCTAAAAAGTTGCCGAATAACAACCGAAAAAGGAGAGAGTATGTGGTGGAATATCAGTAAGTGGGGAGAATTTAAGGGGAGTTACGGAATAGTTTATGAATTTAATCTCGAAAAAACTGGCAAATATTGGCAACTAGAAGGGAATGGTAAATACCAAGAAATAATAGAGAAGGACATCAAATGTAGCAAATGCCAAAAAGAAAAAGATAGTCTAGAATATTATATTAGTTTACATTGCCTTAAAGAAAATCATGACCAAATATATCTCTGCCCTGACTGCTTTTATAAATGCCGAAAGTGTCAAGAATCTCTTTATCAGAATTGGATTTTGTAAAACATTAGTAAAATGTATTTGATATGACAGAAGAAGTTAAAATCGCCGAAAATAAAGAAGCCGAAAAACAAGAAAAAGAAGAACATAAATGTTCTGAATCTGAATGTAATAAAGAAGCGGAACATCAAGACCAAGACAGCAAGAAATATTACTGCGATGAGCATTGGGAAGAACTAAAAACCGAAGAAAAGGCAGAAACTCCAAAAGAATCGGAAAGCAAAGGAGAGTAATTTATCAGTATATATCACTTACCCGAACGCACGAGACTTACTTAACATATGATCGATAATAATTAAAAGAGAAGAAAGTATTTTTAATACTTTATAGGAACTAAATATTTTATATATTTAAAAATAAAAAATTATGACTGAAAATAACTGAAAACAAATAATTGAAACCGGAATTCATATTCTATGGGTGTAGCAGCCCCAGCTCTGATTGTTTGGTGATTTAATCGTCCTAAACCAAAATCTAGTCCCAAAACCAGGCTAATTCGCAAAGAAGGGCAAATTGCCAAGGCTAAATTACGACATAAATGAGAATTAGAACTCTTAGAAATAGAAAAGCAAACTATTCTCAAAGAAATTGATTATGAAACCGAAAAACTTAGATGGGAAAGTGGTTTAGGGGAAAAAAGGGGTCCGGAACCAGAAAATAATTCGGATCTTTTGTCCGGTCTAAAACAACAAGGTGCTAATTTATTCCAAAAAGGGGTTGGCCAAGCAAAGCAAGTGGTGGGGGAAAAAATTAATCAGGCCACCAAAGTCGTTAATGAAAAAGCCAATCAATTTACTAAGTCTGCCAGTGATAAAATTGATGAAGTTACTGAAAAAATCAAGCCTAAAAAGGAGGAATAATTTTTAAAAATGACCAGGAATGAACAATGAAACAAAACCCAAAAAACCAGTTTTAAAACCTCTGCCAGTTGAATGTTCTTATCAAAATCGCTCCTTTTTAGGAGAATATCCCTGCCAAAAATCTTTTGAAATTAAATATAATCGTGGTTATGGCGGATATGTTAAAAGAAATATTTGAGGCTACTGAACTGAAAAAAAAGAAGATAATAACCAATATATCTGTAATACTTGCTTACTAAAAATGTATGAAGAGGACAAATATTTTTTTTGAGAAAATGTTTCAAATACAAAAAAGAGGAAAATTTTGTTTACTTATGTCAATAACGGTTCATTGCTTTTAAAAAAAAAAACAATCTACCTAATTAGTGCCATAATAGCCACAGTAGCCATCGGAGGGATGGTCTACTTGGCTTTGGCCTAAAAAAGAGGTTAAGACTGAAACCAAAAACCAATTTGAAGTTCCTCCCAAACAATAATTCTCCTAATCGTTTTGAGTTAAATAATCAAGCCAATTATGACGGGAGATACAAAAAAAATTATTGAACAATTACGACAAAAACTAATTAATTATCAGAAGGAGTTAAACACTCTTGGCAAACAGTTTTTGAAAGCGAAAAATGGCAACAAACAAGATATTGCCAGTAAAGAAAAAGAGTTGGAAGAATGAAGGAAAAAATTAGAACTTTGCCAGCAGGAGAAAAATAATTTGAAGCAAGAACTTCGTGATAAAGTCAAGGAGTTAGAACGATCAGAATTGACTAATGGCGAAAAACAAACTAAAATTAATCAAATATTAACCAAGCATAGTGAAGAATTAGAAGCGGTGGATAAATTACTGGAAGAAGAAAGGACACAATATCGTTCTTTACGGGATAAATTGATTGAGAAATTATGTGAACCCTGTTCTACTTGCCCGGAAAAAGAAAAGGCTAAAGGATATTTGGAGCAGAAAATTGTTTGATTGTTAGGAATTATTGTGATTATGTTGTTCTTTTTTCTTATATTCCATGTTTGGTTTATTAGGTAGGCTTGGGGAAAGAAAGAAAAAGTGAAGTCGGGGTGTTGTCAGCAGAAGGTTTCGGTGAGAGTTAATTAATTTGCTCCTATTTCACTCGCACTTGATAGCGATTACCCCGAAACTTATTGTCGCGAAAACATTCTTTAACTTTTTTCTTTATCTCCTGAAAAGCTTCGGGCAGAATTAATTGACCTTGCTCAACTAGTCGAGTGGTCTTGTTAAGTAGATCAGGAAATAAGTCCTGCTCAATATAAATCAAAATATTAGTTTCAACAAAATTTTTGTCTTTATAAAGACTACTAGGTTTGTTATCAGGAGAAAATTCAAACTGCTCTAAATATTCTTTGGGACGAATAGAAATTTTCAGAAAGATATAATCTCCATCCTCTGTCCCATAAACTAAAAAAGGTCTTTCATAGGTTCATTTTTTCTCACTAAAAAGCGGAATAACTAACCAAAAAATCTGACCTGGTGCTAGAATCTGTTCCATTTACTTATAATCGGGTTGCCTCGGGTAGTCAACGCGAGCAAAATTGGCGGTAGGTCTCCAAATTTTCCCGACCGCTAAAATTAATTTCGGGTTGCGAACTTTTGGCTCAAGTGGAAGACCAAGCCGGATCATGATAAGCGAACTCTTGTAAAACTCGGTCAGGAATATCTTTGAGATAACGAAAGCAGGTGGCAATGGTTTTTTGGTCCTCCTTGGCAATAGCATTTGTGTCTTGACCATTTTTTTGCAGATATAATTCTCAAAAACGAGTATAAACACTATAAACTATCACTCCATTTTCCCAAGCATATAAATTATCGCTAAACAGTGTTTTTTTTTGTTTCAGGTGATAAAATATTTGGAGCAAGTAAAGCATTTGATTTAACCGAAAATTACCCTTAATAATGGAGCGGTTAGGCATTTTTTTATTGCCAAAATATTCCCTATTGGGGTCTAATGAAAGCAAATATTTAGCAACACTTAGAGCATCGTATTGAATTGTTTTTTTATTTGTCATATTTTTGGACTATAAAATTTCCTTATTAACTTATACCTATATATGCTATTACTAAAGTAATGCAAGCATATGGTAAATAAGAAATAAAGGAAATTCAATCTATATATTATATATGTTATTTTAGAGTTTTAATATAAGTTATAACATAAACTGCAACTTAAACTTATAAAAACAAACAAATCCAACTCCCCAGACAATTAAAATTGTAATGTAGAGAAAAAAGAATAATTACAACCCTATTTACAATTGTAAAAAAAGGGGTGAAGTAGTATTAAAAAATTAAAAATGTTAATATCATGAACATCATCAAAAAATTTATCATTTATGCCGGATTAGCCCTATCCCTTTTTGGATTAGGAACAGGCTTAGCCACACAAGGAACAGGAACGGGAGTAAAAAATGGTTCTTGGATTTTGGAAAAAACTTTTGAAGCAACCAAATATGCTGGTCAAGGAATAGAAATAGCCGGTGAAAAATTAAAAGATGGTTCTCAATATTTAAATACTTGGGCCACTAATTCTTTGCGAAAAGAGGATTACCGAGAATTATATTTTGCTGAACCTTATACTTTTTCAGAAAAGATGGTAGAACAGGATTGAGTTTTGGTTAATTAAAAAGTGGTGGGTAGGCTTGTATAAAATCCCATTTGTCTGCCTACCCGCCTCTAATTTAGATTTGGAGAGACCAGTTTTGAATGAGTTGGGGTGGATTAAAAAACACCCCCTCGTTGTATTGAACTGCCGGACCTAAGTGGTTATTTAACATTGGGATGCCTGGAAAAATGGCCACTTTATTCTGGCACTTGAATATGCTACAACTAGAACAATTACAAAGACAAAACCAAGAATTAAGAAAGCAAGTTTTAGAAAATAAGTGAATTAAAAAAACTAACCGAAGAAGCCATAACAGAAGACACTATGGATGGCTATTATAATTTACTAAAAACTTTCAGAAAAAATTATGATGAACTAGTAAAAATTAAAGGGAATGAGGATAGTGCTAACAATTTCCTAGAAAGAATGATGGGAGTAGTTCGCGACAAGAAGCAGTAATCATGGATATAAGTTGTGCAAAATTAGTAGGAGGAGTGGCGGTGTTATTAACCGCCATGGGATACGGGTATAAAATACATGTTGACCGCAAAACCCTAAAGTTAGAAAAAAATGACCAAAAAGGCGAAAAGGACCATAAAAAGAATGAGGAAAGAATAAAGAAATTAGAAGCCAAAAATGGAGATGAGCAGCATCAGATAGATGAATTAAAAGAGCAGGTAGAGCAACAAAAGAGGCAGATAACCGAATTAAAGAAAATTATTGAAAAATGTAAAAGTAAATCAAAATATGAAAAATAGATAGAATATTTTCGAATATACAAAGATATGAAAAAAATCATTAAGGCAAGAGTTTAGGAGTTGACAACAGGAGGGGTGAGTGCGGAGATTGAAGTTCGTAAAAGTTAAGTAACTAGGGAATTAATGGAGATTTGTTTTTGCTTCTCTTTTCTAAATAAAAGGGGGGAGAGGATGAGCCGTTTTTTGGCTTGAAATGCCCCCAATCTCTTGTTTATACGATAAAAAGGGTGGGTCGTTTTTGCTTGAACAATTAAAAAACGCTTTTCGCCCTGTCAATCATGGCACACGAAAAAATATGAATAATGGACACAAAAAAACAATTTAAAATAACCGACAAAGAAAAATTAAAAACTAATCCACTTTTTACTATAGTTCCTGCCACAGAAAAAGCCGCTGAACATATTAGCAAACTTTATAAAACGATTGACAATTTAGAAGAGATAGTAAAAAGATTAGAAGCAAAAAATAGGAATTTGCAAGAAAGATTAAATAAATACGAACCAATACCGGAAAGTAATTGATAATTTTTTGCACCACGTTAGTTAGCATAATGAAAGAGGAATAGTTTCTTATAATTAAGAAGAAAAAAATGGTAAATAGATAATAAGTTATTTTAATTTTCTTTTCTTAATTCTTTGGAATCTTAAAAGTCTGATAATTATTACCAAAAGAACAATTATAACCACTCCGCCTATGCCAATTACTCAATATAGTTTTTGGTTGTTTGATGGGAGGTTCCGCAGGTTCTCGTTGGTTTTGCTCTCTCTCTCTCTCTCTCTCTCTCTCTCTCTCGCTAATATTTTATCGCACATTTCCATGACTTTTTGGCTTAATTGGCTATCAGGGTTTTTGGTGGTCTGTTTTTTTAATTGTTCCAACTCATTCTTTATGGTTTGATAATCGTCTGGGGTCTCTTGCGGTCTATTATTAGCCTGCTCTAACTCTGCCTGTAATTGTTTAATTTGCTGCTCTAATTCCTCTTTTTGTTGGCCGCTATCCTGGTTATTTAATTGGTCGGTCAATTCTGAAAGCTTTTGCTGTAATTGCTTTTTTTGATTTTCTTGCTGAATTTTTTCCTGGCTAGCCTGATCCACTTCTGATTTTTTGGCTATTTTAGTTTCTCAATCAGTTAAATCGTCGCCGAGAATATTTTTCAAATTAGTTAAAATTTGCTCGTTTTGTTGCTTATGGTTATCTCTTTCTTGGAGGGCGTTTTCTAAAGTTTGTATTATATCTTTCTGGTCCTCCACATTATTTAGCCAGAACCACTGCTGTTGCTCGGGTCTTTCAAAATGAAACTCTCCGGATTTTCAGAGTTCTTTTCCTTGGATAGTTAAAATTTCATTGGCTATTTTATTAGCATATTTTAAAATATCATATAAACTTATTAGAGAGCGAAGTTTATCATTCCAGTTCATTTCTGATAATTGATTATCATTAATGACCTCTCCGCTTTGGTCTCCTTCTCACTGCATAGCCCGTATGCGAGTAATTAAAAATTCTTTTGAATGTTTGTTTATTAGTTTTGCTTCCATGAGAGTTTATTTATTATATGGAGGTTAATATATGATAGTTTTTACCAAACTAGCCAAGAAGGCTCCTAACTTCTACAAGTAGGAGTTGAATTGGCAAAAATTATATTAACCATGCTTAAAACATGGTTCGGGCTAGGAACTTGATAACTAGTAATGGTTATCTAGGCTCTCCGAGAGAGTATAGCCTCGGTCATGTCAGACTTGTTCTGACCTCTACGAATCTCCCATCTTCAAATTCGTAAGAATTAAGAGGTGAGTAGTTCATTGCTATGACTAACAACAAAACCCAATTGCAAAAAGAAATTAACGAAAAAGTAAAACCAGGTCTAAAACCTTCTGACCTGAAAAAACAAAGGGCAAAGAATAGAACAGTAAAAAATAATATTCCGACTTACTCCGACCAAGGAATACCCACGCCCCCACCAACTCCACCTTTTAAACCCGTTAAGGATAATATTTCTCTAACTGACCCTGAAAACATTCACAACCCCAACTTTAACCCTTATATTGGCAAAGTTAAAGAACTCCAACAGCAAGTAAAATTTCATGCTAACCAGGCTCAAACATACTTAATTAATTTACAAAAACTAACGGCTGAAAATGATCTGTTAGAAGAGAAAGTAAAAAAAGGAGTAAATTATCAACTAGCCCAGGCTCTAAAAGAGGCTAATGAGAAAATAAGAGAACTAGAAGCAGATGTTAACAAATCTAATACTCTGATTAACGTAAAGGATGAGACAATATCCTTGTACGAGGAAATTATAAATGAATTAGGCGGCAAAAAAGGAGCAAACAACCAAAAGCACAGAAGTCAAATTTTTTCTCGCCTATTGGCTTCTAATTTGCCATCCAAAAAAATAAAAGAAAAAATAGGTGATATTTATAAAAAGTGAGATGATGACATCGCTTCTAAAATTTTGGCCCAACAAGAACAAAAAAAAATCAAGGTTTATGATGAATTAAATGTCAAGGGTTTGCCAAAGGACTGAAAAAATCAATTAAAAAAGGCAAAGGAATTAAAGAAATGAACCGAAAAGTTTCCCGATCATACTCCCGAGCAATTGTCCCGAGAAAGACATGAAAATAAGCAGAATTCTCGTCTGTTAAAAGAATGAACTGATAAATTTGCCGAAAAGAAACCGGGGGAAATAGAAAAAGAATTGAAAAATAAGGAGGCTGAAATAACTATACTAAAAAGCCAAGTAGCAGAATTAGGAGGAACGGCCGGGACTAATCCAAGTGAAAGATTAATAGAAACCAAATTACGAGAAGTAGTAATGGCTGAAGACTGAAATCTAGGATACTTAATTCAAGTGTTGACTAAATTTTTAGAATGGAAAGAGTGGGGAACTTCGGAACAAAAAAGAGCATTAGCCAAATATCAGTCAATTATCAACAAAAACATTGATTATTTATGACAAAGGGAAAAGAAAATTAGGGACAAGTACCAAGCCAGATAAAACAAGAGCGACATCACTCAGCCGAGCGTGCGTGATAAGTCAAAAATTACAGAACAAATGAAAAGTAATTGACAGTTTTGCTACCAAATATAATAATTGTGAGAATTGTCATATTACAGTAGAAAAAGGTTATATGTATGTGGTCCAAAATCAACAAACAGCTGCTATTCCCATGAATGTTTGTGTTCGATGCAAAAGCATATTAGTGGAAAATTAAGGCAATAAAAGTGACCCACCCATTTTTGCTCATATAAACAAAAGAGTTTGGAGATTTTGGGGATAAAAAATAGCAAATTGGGCCCGCCTTTCTTTTTAGGGTAAAATGTAATTGATATGAAAGAAACAAAATGGAAAATCTTAGAAGAATGACGAGCAGTAGATGGCGAAAAATGCGAAAAATGTGGGGAAGAAAAAAGTAAGGTAAGTGATGACAATATTTACTTATATAAAATAGAAAACAAGGAAACGGGAGAACAGTTAATTGTTTGCGGAAGTTGTGGTCACAAAATAGAACCAGATCCTTTCTAATAAAGAAAAGTAAAAAGCCAAATTACCACCATTAAGAAGTGGCAGAAAAAGACTAAAAATATTTTTTTAAAGCAGTATGACAGAAACCTTTAAATGCTCATGGTGTAAACATTCTCACGATATATCAGAATTAGAAGCAGTAGGGGAAAATAAACGAGCGGCTGAAACTTATTTAGAAGCCAAAAAGAAGTATGAGGATAAAAGATCAGAATTGCCATTCCGTAATGACTTAAATGAGGAAGAAAAAAGGATTAAAGATCACAAATACCAAAATCTAATCCGAAAAGCATGAGAAGAATTAAGCAATTTAAAAGACATTTGAATATGTACTAATTGTTTAAGTAGTGCCAAGAAAAAAGCCCATAAAAGTACTGGCGAAGATAAAGTCTATACGTGTGCTGTGTGTAAAAACACAATCCGGGGAAAACCGCACAAAGTTCACATCGCTAACAAAATAAGCATAGGAATAGATCCGCGAAGAATAGCCAAAGTGTGTGAGGGATGTTGAGAAAATGAAATAATTCCTGCCGATTTATACTGCCCCCGCACTAGTGACGGTCGGGATACTTGAAATCCTGGCGAAAGCAAATATGACTGTCTATGTGTAGATAAACCCAAATATAAAGGAGGAAAGTATTTAGATCAGAGAAATTATCATTACGAGGAAAGAGACAAGGATTTGGAAGGATAAAAAAAGCAGAAATATGAGATAAGATCCACAGCGACCCTGAATACGAAAGAGAGTTTGAGGAACTAGAAAAAAAATACAAAGAGAATTGGAGGTCAGAAAAAACAAAAGAGAACAAAATATCACCTAAAATTGTGTTAATAAAAACCGATCTGCCATTTATTAAAAAATGGCCCTTTACCCTTGACAAACCTTTAATAAGGATGAAAGATTGTTAATTAACACAATACAATCTAAAACTATCGCTAATAAGTACCCTGATTTCGAAAAATTTTGAGTGGGAGCGAAGATGCAAACTCGATTTTTTGCGGGCTTGCGTACTGATAACAGAGAAAGGATAATAGAATTTACGGCCAAGTGGTTCACTCAAAAAGTTTATGACAAATGAAAAAACAATGTTTATTATGGAACTCCGGAAAACTTTTTTGATCGTTTTGCTACTGAAATAGCCACTAAATTTCAAGAATTAAAAAGAAAGGAAGATTTATTCCAAAAATTATACCCCAACATTAAGTTAAAAATAGAGAAATTAATAACTTTAAAAAGCACTGATAAGACCATTGGTAACACTATTAAAGACAGGTTCCAAGATAAAAGTGTGGATAGAACCGTTGACAAAGAAAATCAACGCCAAGAAGGAGAGCGAGTAACTAGCAAAGAAACACCTATCAAAACCGTGGATATGATTGGGGGAGAATATGGCACCCATGATAGCAAAGTAATAACTGAACTAAAAAATACTCGGAGTAATTGATTATCGGCTGAAGCAACTAGAATAACGGGATTAAGAAGTTGAAATAAAGAAAAAAATAGATGAGAAATAAGACCTAATTTAGACCACGGCACTGACAAGTTAACAGAAAGAGATAAAGATCGGGATAAGGGAACACAAAGGGACAATACTACTCGCCTGAGTACCAAGGAGGAACAACCGCAATTTATTCAGCAAATGGCGAAAATTATTGACCAATGTATGTCCTTAGAAATACCAATTGCTGAATATGTGGATAGTTTTTCCCATAATTTTTATGGCTCATTTGGTGCAAGTTGTGAATGAAATCCTCTAACCGGAACTTTTGATTATAAGTCAAGCCGCGGAAAAGGAATAATAGGCATTGAAGAAGAAACTCTGGAAAGCGAGGAAGAGAAAAGGAGAAAAAAGCAAAAAGATGAATTTAAAAAATTAACCCTTGACGAATATCAATCCTTAAAAGAAAGAGGAGAACCAGTAGAAGACACGTTGGTTTTAGAGAATTTGGTAAGGAGGTATAATGAAACAAAAAGGCTCGCCTCTCGTAGTAGTACAACCAAAGAGAATAGAGAAAAAGGTATGAAAGGTCTCATTTTAGCCTTTACTGAAGAGATTATTTGGTCGGATTTAGAGAATTTCGATAAAGTAATGAATGGCATAACTGGATTTACTGAATTTAAAGCCGAATTAAGAAATCGGACTGAAGTAGCCCACTATTATCGCAGTATTGGGAAAAAAATGCCCCAAACCTTTTATTGTTTAGTAGGAAAAGCCGGAGTGGGTAAAACTGAGATCAGCAAAACCTTGGCCAAGGCTTATAAGCGTCCCATAGTCATAATTGGTATGGCTGGGCAAAATCACACCAAAGTTTTAAAAGGAATGCGACCAACTTTGGATAATGCTTCTTATGGACGAGTGACTGAAGCCTTATGTGAGCAAACTTGGGCAGTATTTAGGACTAAAAAAGAATGGCAAGAGTTATTAAATAAACTAAAAAATAAGGCCAAACCAACTAATAATCAGCAGGAACGGATGAAATATATTGAAAGCGAAATTAAAGCCATCGAGGAGCAAGAAAAGGATGGGGATCGCTTACAAACTGCTTTGAATGCGATTAATCAATATGGTTCCAAAAAAGAACAAATAATGTATCTAAACTTAAAAGAAAGAATAGGTAGATTATCCGGGAAAGTTTATGCTTTGCCAAGCCAAGCATCGATAATCCTCTTGGATGAATTTGAAAAAGTTAAAGAAGAAACAGTAATGTTCGTAGTAGGACAAATGACTGACCGAGAAATTAACTTTGCCTATTTTGATGAATTTTTAGAATGGGATGTCGATTTAAGCCAAACTATAATCATGCTGACGGCTAATTATTGAGATAGAGTGCCTGACTTTGTTCGTTCTCGTTGCAAAAGGGTTAATATTCAATTATTAAAATTTGAGGAAAGACTAGAAATTTTAAAAAATAGAAGAGATGCTTTTGTCCGAGAATATTTTCCCAGTAATATTAGAGGAACAGAAAGCATAAATGGCATAGAGATAAAGTATGATGAGGATGAATATAACAAAAGATATGAACCGAATAATTTTACTCCCGACCAACAACTAATAAGAGAAAGGATAAATGATAATTTTTTGAAAATGTGCATTACCGAAGAATTTGGAGTGCGGGGAGGAATTATGAATTTAGTGACTGTTTTTGACTTCCTAATTACTTTTAAAGTACGAGGATTATTTAATCAGGCTCCTTATTTAGACCAAGTTGCAGAAAAAGAATATGTAACCAACCCAAGCGGGGAAGGAACCCTTAACCTAACTTATGAAATTAATGGAACTTATTATTTATTGCCTTTAACCCAAAAAAGGGATGTTGAAGAAGTAAAGGATAAAAATGGCCGAGTAACAGGTTATGAAAGTGTACTAAATTTAGTGACTGACTGGCAAAAATATGACTGAAAAGAACAAAAATGAGAACCGGGCTATAAAAAGGATTGGAGACCAGAACTGGTAGAAACTCCGGAAGAAGAAAGTGAGCAAAAAGAAAGAATAGCAATAAATTATGAACAATCAGACTATCGAGGAATTGAAATTGCCAAAGTTCGCACTCACGATTTACTAAATGAGGAAAGGGGATATTGAATTGATTTTGCTAGAGAAGAGGATATTTATGGGGAGGAAATAAAAAGATTATGAATTAGCAAGATAGTTGCCGAAGAGTTGAAAATTAACCTTACTTCTACTGACTTCAAACTTTATTTCTTGAAAGATTTCCTAAAAACGAGAGCAAAAAAAGATAAATTGGAATTAAAAGTAGAAGAACGTGTGCAAAGAATTCTTATCCAAGAAGAATATGATTCGCTGTTAAGACAAATTTAACAAGAAATAGGTAAATTAAAATTAGGGCAACAAGTAGCCCAAATAGAAACGCCTCCCAAAAAATAAAAAGAGTAGTCAAAGAGGGAACTAGAGTGCAAAATAAAATCTCGCTACCAAATAAAAAAAAATAAGCGAGGGAAACAAAAATTATTAAAATTACTATATATTATATAACAAAAACATAAAAATTACAAATATATGTCAGAAGTTGTAAAAAAATGTTCAAGTTGCCAAAATGAAATTCCAGTAGGTAAATATTATGAACTCTACAAGGAGAATGACAAAGTGGGGGATTATTGTTTTCCTTGCTGAACCAGGAAACAAGTCGAATGCGAATCATTAATCAAGCAAGGATTATTGAAAGTGCAAGAGAGAGAGCAGAACAAAGATGGTAATTACCACGGAACAAAAGACCCAAAAAATGAAGGAATTCCAGTTAGAGAGGGAGATAATGAACCCGAAGATAAAAGCGACTTAGAAAGAAGATATTGTGAAAAATGCGACAAATGGTTAAATCATCCTGCTTCTTATGACAAATATAGTCATTATAATGGGGGATTTTGGGAGAGTTGAATGGTATGCCGAACTTGTCAAACTAGGAAAGATTTCTCTGTCACTGACTCCAGACAAACTCTTCACTGTTCTTATTGTGCAAAAAGGGTTAGAAGCACGGGAGAAAAAGAACCCAAAACTAATATGGAAAGAATGCTCGCTTTCCATAATACTGCCAACAAAGTTAACCACGATTGCGAAGCGAAATGTTATGAATGTGGAACAAAATTTAAACCAACTGACGCAACTGTTGGTCTGCTATTGGATAAATATGGCCGCCCTTATTGTATAAATTACCGAATAAAAAACCTAGAAGAGGGGGACTTTATGAGTGGCAAGATTAAAGAGGAGGATAGAATTATAATAGACAAATTAAAGAAAATAAAAGGCAATTCTCCAACTAATTCAAACGATAGCAACGGCGAAGACAGTGATAATAATAACGATGGAGAAAATGGAAATCAAAATGACAATCAGACTAGCCAAGCAAATCAAACTTTTTTACCTACTTTAATCCAAATTCAGCAATATTTTATTGCCAATAATATTCATTCAATTACTCAACAGGCTGATGGAAGTTTATTAATTTCTTTCAAACAAACTAGTACTAATAGTTCACCTCCTCAAACTATTAGTAGCGAGGAATTAACTGATGAAAACAATGCTGGTATGGATAATGAACAAAGAACTATGTGACAAAGATTTAAGGATTATTTACAGAAAATAGGGAAAAATAAAGTGGATGAAAAAGAATTAGAGCAGAAAATTACGCAGTTACGACAAGTAGGTAAGCAAGATAATAAGTCCAGTAAAATGCCTTGGGTAATTGGGGGAGGAGCAATTGTTTTTGTTGGAATTTTAATTACTATCATCTTGATGAGAAATCGTCAGAAAAGAAAAAAATATTAAATTGCCTATGGTCGAAACGATAGTAAATAGCAAATTAGAATAATTTTAAAATCAATTGCTACCTGGTTTGCTATATAAAGGGCTTAATTACCGAGTAGTGATTGGAAAATTTAAACTAACTAACACATTTAATAAAAAAACATGGTAAACGAGCCTATCAAATTAGAAAATAATCTCAATCTCTACAGTGGAGATATCGTTACAATTAACAATAGCAATCCCTTGCTAGTAGAAGTAGATGATGCCGAGAAAAACACAATTAAATTAAGAAATATTAAAGATAATGATTATCTTTCCAAAAAGACGAATAAATCCTTGACAAATCTTTTATCAAAATCACGAAGTTTTTCAACCGATTTTGAAAATGCTCTGATTTTCATTGTTAAACAAAATAGTGATGGTAGAATGAGTTTGCAAAGAAAAGATAAAAAAGATGAATACCTAGAAGTAAATGACAAAAAATTTTATTTATCACCCGAAGAAAAATGATTGATTATTATTAAACAACAATCCACGGAAAATATTGCCAACTATGAAGAAACAATAGAGGATATCGAACTTTATGAAGATAGAAAAAAGGAAATTAAATCTGAAAAGGTGTTAACTGATGCTCCTCAGTGTTATGATAATAAAAGCGGAAATACTTTGAAACATACTTTTAAATTTACTGAATCAATCCAAAAAGAGTACAACTTTACTTTATCTACTGATTTTACTTGAGGGGTTTCGGCTGATCTTAAATTAGCTCCCTCGGCTGTTGCTACAATAGGAGTCGGTGGGAAATTTGAAAAAAAATCTAGTACTTCTAACACTATTAAAAATACTGAAACTAGGACTTTTGAAAAAAGTTTTGACATTCCTTGTTCGCCATGAAAAAGAACACGAGTTAAATTAGAAGCACAAAAAGTTAAAATAGTTACTCCTTGCAAAGTAAGTATTAAGAGAATGATTGGTAAAAGGAGTTATGAATACTTGACTGATGGTGAATACGTTCATGATGATTATTCTGAATCTAATTATTCTCATGAAGAAATCACTACTAGAAACATTCTAATTGTTGGCTGAACTGGAAGCGGTAAGTCAACATTAGCCAATGTGTTAAGTAGCAGTAAAGACTTCATAGAAAGCAATAAATCAACACCGGAAACTAAATGGGGCAGACCAAGTAGTGAATTTGAATGAAAAGGAAATTACTACTGCGTGATTGATAACATTGGTTTTGGTGATACCGAAGTGAATGAAAAAGAAGAATTAATTAGAATTGGTAAAGCGATTAGTGAAGTTTCTCAAGGACTAAGTCACGTATTATTTGTCTATAAAAAAAGGTTTTCTGATAAAGAAAAAGAAGCGTTTGGTAAGTTAAATGCTTTGAAAATTACTGAATCCCTTATCACCATAGTAAGAACTAATTTTGATAATTTTAAAAGTAAAGAGAGGCGTGAAAATGACATAAAATCATTGAAGGAGGAAGACTTGGGGATTAAGCAAACGATCAATAGTTGTCGAGGTCTTCTGCATGTTAACAATAATAACGATAAAAATCGCAACACTTCACGGGAAATAGTATTAGATCATTTACATGATAGTTGTGAAAGAAATCCTTTTAAACCAGAAGAATGAGAAAAAATAGAAGATATTAAAACTTTAATTGAGAATTATTTTGCAGAGAAAGAAAAGTTAGAAAAAGAAAAAGATCAAGCAGACACCATCCAGAAAGAAGAGGAAATTAAACAACAAATTGATGATCTAGAAACTAATACAGCTGAACAAGTGAGAAAAGAAATTCAAGAAAATGAAATCTTTCAATTAGCTCAAATAATTCAAGAAGCAAAGTAGATTTGAGAAATAAATAAAAAAATCATGCTACCAAATAATCAAGAATCAAAAAAAAAGAAAGGTATTAAAAAAATATTCGCTTTTTTTAAAAGCAAAAAAAAAGATAAAGACACTAGTGATAATTTAAGCGAAATAGAAGAAATTTCTACTCCTAAAACACAAGAACCGCTTCCCAATCAAACACCAGAAAAAAATATTAGCGGCAAAACAATAATCTTAATTGGCAGTACTGGTAGTGGTAAGTCTACCTTAGCTAATGTAATTAGTGGAACTGAAAAATTTATCGAAAGCGGATCAAGCATTAGTGTAACTAGAGAAGTTCAAAGAGAAGAATTTACTGAAAGTGGTATCAATTATGTAGCAATTGACACGGTAGGAATTGGTGATACTCAATTAAAGAGAGAAGAGGTGTTAGACAAACTAGCTGAAGCGGTTTACTTAGCACGGGAAGGCATTAGTCAAGTAATCTTTGTTATTAGTGGTCGTTTTGATGAAAAAGAAATAGCAAATTATAGTTTATTAAAGTCAATCATTTTTGACAATTCAGTCGTTAATCACACTACTGTTATTCGAACTAATTTTTCCAATTTTGGAAGCGAGGAAGAATGCAAGGAAGACAAAAAATCTTTACTCACTCACAAAGAACTTAGCAAAATAATTAACTCATGCAACGGTATCGTTCATGTTGACAACCCCTCTTTAGATCTTGATATTATTGATGATGAAGATAAAAAAGAAATTGAAGAAAGAAAAATAACAAGAAGCAAATCTAGAGAAATATTACTTAAACATTTAAAAAAAGTTTGCCAAAATCAAGAATCTCCTTACCAACCTTCTAAATTGCAAAAACTAAGTGATGATATTTTTTCTTATATGGAAGAAAAGATCAGAAAGAGAAAAGAATTAGAAGAAAAAAGGAAAAGGTTGGGTCTAGAAATTAAAAGAAAGGAAGAAGTTAAAGTAACTAATATTCAAGTTTCTACAGCAATTAAAAATGATGAAAATGATTTTAAGGGAATTTCTCAGTCAGGTACAGAAAGTAATGAAACAAAGTTGCTCTCTCAACAAGAAGAAAAAACACCCGTACTTAAAATTTTTTCAGCCGTTAGAAAATCACTTGAAAGAAGCGGGGATATAAAAACCAACCTTAAGAAAAGAACTGACATATTACGAGAAGAAATAAAAGAGTTAGAGGAGGTTAAAAAATTAAAAGAAGAGATTGCTGAAAAAGAAGAAACTATTCGGAAAGAAGTCTTAAAACACATTTTTAATAACTATAATGAAATTGCTGAGGTAGCAGGAGGCAATACTTTTATTAGCAGTATTGTTGGAGATAGCGTTGATCTTTCTAATATAGATAATAATTTTGATGAATTGTGAAATCAACTGCAAGAATTGGAAAAAAGTTCGGAGGATAAGGAAGATCTGATGATTTTATCATTAGAGGAAATTGAAGTTGAAACAGAAAAGAGAGAACGAGAATTAATCGAACTAAACAAACAATTGCTAAATTATAAAGAGGTATTTGGAGAATGACAAAAACAAGGATTTAGCATTGAAGAAGTTAATGAATGGGCTAATGCTTTGAGAAGAAGTTTTAATCCGGAAAATGATGCTCTTTTTTGTGCCTGATTGAGAGATGATAAGAAATTAACTACTAAAGTAGTGTTAAATTATGTTATTGAAAGCATTAAACAATTAAAAGAAGAGTATTATTCTGAAAAAGTTAAAAAAGATTTTGAATTACTTTTAAAATCTGCGGAAAGTGGAGATAGTTTGGCACAATATAAACTTGGTGATTGTTATTTGGATGGTATTGGAGTAGAAAAGGATGAATATAGGGCATTCGTGTACTATATGAAATCCGCCGATATGGGCAATTCTAATGGAATGCTTAAGGTTGGTGATTGTTACCAGTACGGAGCTGGTGTTGAAAAAGATAAAAAGAAAGCTTTTGATTATTATTTGAAAGCAGCTGGTTTAGGAAATCAGAAAGCGATGAATGATGTTGGGAATTGTTATCAGCATGGAATTGGAGTAGAAAAAAATTTTCAGAAAGCATTTGAATATTATAAGAGACCGGCTGATTTAGGTAATGCTTCTGCAATATGTAATGTTGGTCATTGCTATGCAAATGGAAAAGGGGTTTATCGAGATTATAATAAAGCATTTGAATATTATAGAAAGTCTGCCGATATGGGTGTTAAAGAAGCAATGCATAATATTGCTCGATTCTATCGAAATGGTATCGGTACGAAAAGAGATATTCAGAGTGCAAATTATTGGTTTAGAAAATATAGAAGTCTTTTGAAAACTAATAAATCGCCAGATCATATCAATCTTGAACTTAAGAGAATATTAGATGATGAGAGATTTAAATTATCTTGGATTGATTATAATGACTTCAGAGATATCAGGAAAATAGGAAAAGGAGGATTTGCTACTGTATATTATGCAAATTGGTTCGATAGAATTAATGGTACATGGAATGATGTTGCACTTAAAGTGATTCATGATTCAAACAAAAATGAACAAGAATTTATCCAGGAATTGAAAAATCACTGTGAAATTGGTTACGAGAATCCTTCGTTCTTGAACTATTTTGGAGTGTCGAGAAATAATTATGGTGATTATATTATTGTTATGGAAATTGCACTAAAAGGTTCGTTACGACAAAATCTTGTAGAAGTATCACGATTAGAATGGAAAGATAAGTTGAATCTGTTAAATTGCATCGCTTCTGATCTTGAGGCAATTCATTCACAAGAATTAGTTCATCGAGATTTGCACTCTGGTAATATTTTACAAGATTATTTGCATAGTGCACATATTGCTGATCTTGCACTTGCTAAAGTAAAGGAGGGAAAAATTTGTGGAATTCTTCCGTATATAGCACCTGAGATTTTAGTAGGTCAACCGTATGCCAAAGCATCAGATATTTATAGTCTTGGAGTTATCGCGACAGAGATTTCGACTGGACAAAGGGCATTTGATGGAATTCCGTTTAGTGACGACCTTACTTTAAGAATTATAAATGGATTTAGACCGGAATGTTTAGGACCTGATTGTTATATTAATTTAGCTATGAAATGTATGGATAAAGATTTTGATAAAAGACCTACAGCAACAGAAATAGTTGAAATAATCGCTCGATGGTTAGATGAAATGGATCAAGAAGATGATAATGAAATCAAAAAACAATTTTTAGAGGTCAATAGAATTAAACCAGAACCAATTAAACAAATACATTCTCAAGACGTGTATGATTCTGACATATATGATACTGAATCTGAAACTGCAATTTCAGAACCTATTAGTCTTGTGGAAATTTCTGATGATGATGAATCTGAGTACCAATCTCAAGTAGAAGTCCTCCTAAAGTAAATAATTACTACTTTTCTTAAATTTATTTTCCGCTGAAAAGTTAAAAAGATTCGGTTAATTGCGAACCAAAGTAAACCAAAAGCGGAAATTAATTATTAAAATAGTAGTAACAAAAAGGGGAACTTATTTCCCCTTGTCTAATAAGTTTGATAGTTTATTCGGTAGACAAAATTACTGGTTCTAAAACGTGATAAATCTTTTTCCACTATCAGGATATACCTCTCGAAAGTAAGGAAGAAAAGATCATAAAGAAATTAAAGTCATCAGTATTAATGCTTTTATTACGAAAAAAAGAGGAAAAATAGGCTATGGTTAACAAAAAAAGTGCTGTGAAAAATATTCTCCGACCCAAGAAATTTGTTAGTGAAACAGAAATGGAAAACTTTTTTGCTGAAAATTTGAGATATTTTTTCCCCAACTTGATTCATATAAAAAACCAATGACCGATACCTGAACACAATCGCAACAATAAAGACAACATTGTTGATGCTTTAGCTGCTTATCAAAAAAGGGCAAAAAAAACAAAACCAGTACTTATAGAATACAAAAGAAAAAATGATTCAGATCCTATAACACAAATATTAAAGTACAAAAGAGAATTAGAAAGCAACCATACAAATTACTATGCCATAAAAGATACCGCACTTCGTTTGAAAGTTAAAATCAAATGAAATGATGACAGTAGTGCAAAAGATAATTTGAAAAACATAATACTTATTTGCATAGTTGATTGCTATAGCTTTCATAAAGGCGGGCATGGCAATGATCATTTAAGAACAGATGCTGACAAAGATGGAGTAATTTTGGTAGAGGCTAGGAGATATGAAGACAAAGAAAATTTATTTGCTTTAATCTCTTTGGTCAATAGGGAGCAAAAAAGAAGAAATGAAGCACAAGAGATTTTGGGGGTAGAAAATAAAAGTTTTATTGTTATTATTCCCAAAACTAAACAACTGAAAAAACCCCCAATAGATAAAAAATCCAAAACCAGCGACAATGTGCAACCGAGCGTGCGTGATAAGAAAGAAAACGACACTAAAAATGTTGAAAGTGAAAAAACCAGCATTGATAAATTTTTAGATGAAAATAATCTCGATCGGTGAATTAGAGAAGAAATAGAAATAATTGACAAATTTATTCGTTCATTAGACAAAAAAGAAATAACTGGAAAAGCGACTCAACCACAGCCATCAGGAAAACACAGGTGTTTCACTTATGATAAGAAAAATCAGAAATCTTTTTTAGGCATTGAACCATTAAAAAGTGAAATCAGCATATTTTTAAAAAAAATGAAAGATCAAGAAGTAGTTGATAGCATTTGAAAACCAAATGATAAACGTGGCTATTACTCGGGATTTGCTTGAAAAACTATTGTAAAAAATAAAAAAGACAGACAAGAAATTCTACAATCAATTAAAAACTACTTGAATAAAATCAAAGAAAGACATAAAGCAAAATAGAGCAAAAACAACAACAACAACAACAACAACTCTTAATTCTTTTTTATTTCCACTACTAAATTATTACTTTCCAAATATATTTTTCCATCAATATATCTAACCTGTATTTCTTTTTGGTTTAGCATTTGTTGCAAAAGTTTTAGTAATAATTCGCCTCGTGGGTTTACTTTTAAGTTAGGAATTAGCAAACCACCTTTCTCTCAGCCCTCATTAATCACTTTTAAATCCTTTTCAGCAGGAGGAAATCCACCTCCCATGCAATTCACGCATAAAAGAACTGATTGTATTATCTTTTTGTCTTTTGTATTTATTACCCTTGCCTCTTCTTCGATATATCAACCTAAATCAGAAGCACAAAATATACATTTAAAGTTAATTTGATTTTTTTTTAATTTCTTTTTGCATATGATATATAGTAATTTTTTATATTTTTTTAAAATCCTCCCGCATGCCTCTCTACATGGTGAATATATTGTAAAATGTATATTGATATCTAACGAAATCGAAAACAAAACTGAACTGCCATTTCATTTAAGCAATTAATCAAATGACAGAAGAAAATAAAAATTTAACCACAACAATAACAGAAAGTGACGATTTAACTCAAAAAAGTGACGCTCAAGAAATAGCCACTTTTGCTGAAAAAGCCAAAGCTGCAGTAGTAACAGTAGAAAAAGAAAGAGATGAATACCGCCGGCTTTATGTAGCCGCTAATGGCGAAGTATTAGGATTAAAGCAAGAAATTAGACACTTAAAGGATAGGTTAGCCAATCGCGAAACCGAAAACTTGCGGCAAACTACTATGGAACGCGAACGGATGAATATTCAGATGCAAAAAGATGCTAGTTCCAGAGAACTTGAATCATTGATGACAGGCTCTTTTCAGCAATTAATTCAAAACAAGAAAAAGTAAGAAGTTTAAATTAACAAACTTTAAAAATAACCGAACTGCTCAACAATTTCCTCCCCAAGGGGGGGTTCACCAAAAAGGCAGTTCGGTTACCCCTCTTAAGAAATATGTTGTAAGACACCAAATGGTGAGTAAAACCGACTGCTACCAAAACCGACTGCCAAGATTTAAAATCAAATGACAGTCGATAGAAGCCAATACTTACATTTATTAGAACAGAAAATACAACAAGACGAAATAATCCAATTGGTTAAGGCTGATAGCCGCTACTTGGATTTATTCTCAGAAAACAAAATCCAAATATACGCCGGGCAGGCAAGGTACATTTTAACTCAACCTAAAGCCGGTATTAAATTTAGACCTGATTTGTCGGTTCATTCCGGAAATGATTTTAGCCGGCAAATAGATATCGCTTGAATCGATATCCCATCAGTAATAGATAAAGTTTATTATGATTTGGTGGTAGAAGACAGATTCCAAGAAGCCTTGGATACCCCTGCCAAAGTAGCAGAATTAACTACCCAACTAAAAGAAAACATAGCCGAACAAATTACTGATGATATTAACGAGAAAGTTGAAGAAATTTGAACCACCGATGGCAATTACAAAAAAAACACTACTAATTTAGAAAATGGAGAAGCACCCGATGGCAATTTATATGAAATGTCAGATAAGTGATTTAGTGAGGCTGATAAAGTATTAGGAGCAATTTATAATACCAGTTCAGCATTTTTAAATAAAAATGACCTTTTCCAATTAGGATGAATGAAGCCGGCAGATCAACCAACAGATCCTGCTACTAGAACCAAAGTAAAAACTAATACCAAGAAATTAAAAGACATTTTCCTAGTATTAGACTCCACTGTTCACAACTTATTAGCGATTGGTAAATTCAGCCAAGCCTTTAACTTTAAATTTGTGGATTTAAAAGAAAGATTTGGGGAAGTAATTGAAACCAGTTTACCAAATAAGTACAAAATAGTGATGTTCGATAAGCGAGTGATGGTATTGAAACCACGTGATAGAAATAAAGGATTAGAACACAAATACGAGCCAGAAACGCAAACTAACTGGTTCTTCTGTCCAAGCAAAGTTTATGCGGGATTAATAACTTGCTTAAACTACTGTGCTTGAAAGGTAGCATAACAAATTAAAGGATTATGGTAACTTTCGAGAAAAATAGTTTCCTAGTAACAGAAGAAGAATTAACTGATCTCGATCAGAGTTATTTATACGAGGGTGGATGTAATGTTTGTGGAAAATCATGGCAAGTGGGCGATAATTATGTAACTGTAGAATTTGTCGAGGGAGTAAAACCCTCGGAGTTTGGAGGGGGAAATGAAATAAATGTGTGCGAAGCTTGTGCATCTCTCTTTCAGAACGACTAATAATAACAGATATAGAAATAATAAATTTTGAAATGAACTGAACAATAGAAGAACAAACCACTAATCAGGGTGAATATGTGCTATCATGTGACCAATGTAGCGAAACTATTGACAAAGGAGAAAATTTTGGATAATGGCTGATGAAAGCGGCAATCTTTTTGAACCAATTTGTCAGAGTTGTTCTCAAAGTCTTCTCAACAACAATCCACAAGGAGGAGTAGAAGGAACTACATGGTGAGGAAAATTTTAATGCGATTGGCCAAAGAGAATATGTAAATCCTCACGACTATTTGGTGTAACTAAGTAATTATGAATGATACAACTTATAAAAACTTTAAACTTTTAAATTCGTTTGAAGCGGAAAAGGGAAATAGACTAAGACCTTGCCATGGTTGCGGAAAATATTTTGCCGATGGAGAAGAAGTTTACCGCACGGAATTTGATGTTTTTTATGATGAAGGTGAATATGGAGTAACCGAAAGCAAAGGTTGGGTAAATCTTTATTGCTCTGATTGTTTTAGTACTCGTGAGGGACAAGAGTTAATAAACCATTGATAATATTATGACTAACAGCCAACTAATAACTTTTACTTGTGAAACGTGCGAGAAAATAACCAATCGCATTAAAGTTTACGAGTATTATAAGGATGATTTAAAGAGAATTATGGGACATAGCAATAACTATTGCCAAGATTGCTATCAAACCCAAGTAGAGCAGAATAAGGTAATAGTTAAAAATACTGGCGAAATTAAAGGATTTAAACTGAAATAACTATGAATAACCAAGAACCTACAGAAATTGACAAAATTTATTTTTTTGGCGGACACGGGAAAATAACTGGAACAGAAATTCATACAGAAGACTTAGATAATGCCAAGTGTACTATATGCGGAAGAAGTGAAGAACTAATGAACAGAATTCACTTCGAAGATGGTCACCAAGAAATCACTTGCGATGATTGTCAGGCTGAATTTGAACAAACACAACGCCTTATGGCACAATAAAGGAACAAAAGTGGACAACCAAATTAGCAATTGAGAAGTATTTGGAATGCGAAAAGTTGGAATGCATGAACAAGTAGCATGCCAAGAATGTGGACACAACGAACCAGGAATTTACTATGATTGAATAAACCAGGAAAACGAGGAAACTAAAATCATATGCGAAGCCTGTCACAGTAATGAAATAAAGCAAAATAGCAACTAAATATGACAAAACGCGAAAATAGTAGATACGATTTAATAGAAAAAAGAACTTTTGACGAAACACAAAGAGAAACCTCAAATTGAGCCTGCGACCATTGCGGAGGAGTAGCAATATTAAATGGAAGCATTTGAGTTGTCCAAGTCCTTGATGGAACAACAATGGAACTGTGCGATTTATGCTACACCAGCCTTGGCCTAAAAGCCGAAATAGAAAGAGGAGTAAGACTGGATGAATAACATAATGCTCACGATCAACAAATATGGAAAATAGTAGTACAAAATAGCAAATGAAAATGAAAATAATAAAGAAAGAAAGCGAATATTAGTATCGCATTAAAAACAAGCAAAATTACATGGTAAACTACTGAAACGGAACCCTAGAACAAATGCATGATTTATCGGGAACAGTATATAGCGAAGAAGATTTAGAAGTAGCAATCAGAGAATTTGTCTTTAATTATTATTGCGGATTAAGCATTTTAGAAGGAGGTGGAACTTTGTTAGATTATTGAGACGAAGTAGAAGAAGAATTAATAACTCGCGGCAAAATAGCCTTAGTAGAATACAAAAACGATCCCGAGGCAATTACTGGTAAAATTTTCTTAGCCGAAGTGGTAGAAGAAGATAGTAATTTACTAAACAAATATGATACAGTAAAATTGCGTCTATTAGCCAACAAAAAAATAGAAATTCAAAGTAATAAAAAAACCTATCCTTACAAATACGTAGTTTTTGAAAATAACCGAGCCAATGAAGCCTACATGAAGCGGATCAATTATTTTATTAAACAAATGGTTGAGGCCGTAAAAAAAATGGCGATAGATGCTTTTATGAGTGAACGCAAATTGATATTTATAGTTCCCGAACAACCGGCCGAAGAGGACGCTAATTATCTAATCCAAATGTGAAAAAAAGGCATATTTTTCTTTATCGCCTTTGAAAAGAGTAGGCGGCCGGAAAAAGGAGCATCAGATGGTAAAACCGGTATTCACCCCAGTCAGGTCAAATTCGAAACTTATGAGCCTAAATTAGACATCCGAGCCTGATATATCCGGGATTATGAGTTTTGGCATACAAAAATGGAAAAATATCTAGGAGTGCGGCATGACCCTTTGTCCCAAAAACAAGAGCGAGCCAATGTTGCTGAAACCAATGCCTCAACAGCTCCTTTTGATGCCTTTGAAAAAAGAGGATTTAAAAGCCGAGTTAAAGGAATTAAAGAATATAACCAAGTCTTTGACAATGGCAAAGGTAATTACAATTTCTCCTATGGAAGACAAAAAACCACAATTAGTTAAAAAATATGTCAGTAATAACCCCAAGCGTATGCGAAAAAATGATTGAAAAAAACCGAGAGAAATTGCAAGATTTGCAGAATTGAGAAAGTTGATCCAATTATAAATTATGACAATATATTCCAAACGGTTCAACAACAACAGAAAACGGAGAGGATGCTAAGGAGCAAATCCACGAACTAGTTCGCCCTATAATTGAGGAAGAAATAAAAGAAGTAGAACAAGAATTAGAGAAATATGAGAACCTATTGCCAGCAAGTCAAAAATATTATGAAATAATCAATGGAGTTTATAACAAAGGATACGAAGATGAAGAAAAAGAACAGCAAGAAATTATGCAAAAACTCCAACAACAAGGCATAGAATGAATACTGGAACGTTAGAAGCCAAGTGGAAATTCTGTGTAAAATAATATAATAACGAAATAACAAAATGAAATATAGCGTAAGTTTAATAGTTAAAAATCTAACCGCGAAGGAAAAAGAGCAAGTCTTATCCATAACAAGGCAAGTAGCCGAGCAATTAGAAGAAAAAAGCATCAACCATACTTTAAGTAGCGGCTTTTATAAACCAAAAGCAAAATCGGGCAAAAGTGACGGTCAATCTGAATAAAATAGCAATAATTATTAGCATAGGGATAATTTGCGGAATTTTTGTTTATTGATTAAAAAAGAAGATAAAATTTAATAATAAACAGAGCAAATTTCCTAATTGCCAAGATTGTTCTGACTGGCAAAGAGTGAAAAGTAATAAAAAAACAGATCGGAAGTGCCAAGAGCACCAAAGTAGTTGTGAAGAAAGTAGTTGTTGTTCTCATTGCAGACAACAGGTGCTGATAGCAGAAAATCATAATCATCAACATGGCAAATGCCACCAAGCAGAACACAAACACCACGGGAGAAATCAACATCACCTGGGGGGTTATAAAATAGGTCAAGTGTTTTTAACGCCGATAATTCTATCAATAACACTTTTGGTTTTGATAAAAGAGATGAAAATGCCGAAAAATGCTAATTAGATATTAAAAAAATATTTTGGCGGTTAAGCCCCATCCTTTTTTGGCTCCTCAAAGTCATGCTTTTTCGCCACACCCGTCGAATTTTGCCATTTGTTTGGGGTATAATGCCAGTTAGAGATACTCTGGAAAGCAATCTTTAACCTTGTCATTGTTAAAGATTGACTATGCCAAGAGTTAATGCTAACTGAAGTGAACTCCCAAGAAAAGCGGAAAAGTCGGTCGGTCGGGTCGGAAAAATCAAGCCAATTGAGCTACAACCAAAAAAAGGAAGCGAGGGGCTTGAGGTCAAAAAAGTATTCGCGGCCAAAAAGTCGAATGATAATTGAATTACATAAGATAAAAATATAAATAATGTGTTTACTAATAAGATGGGAGAGGGGATAATTAATTGATACCTAGGTATGTATATAGAAAATACGGAGTATTCTTATAGAATAAATAAGAAAGGAATAAGCAAAGGAGGTACAATGGCTACGGATCCCAGCGGAACTAGTACTAGTAGCATATTTTACTATAAAAGTTGAAATGAATGGGCGATTTTTAGTTTTACCGATAAAAATTGATTAAACCAAGCCGAAAACATGGAAAATTGATTGGAAGAACTACAACCGAAGACATTATTAGTAGAAACCGGAAAGTTATTTAGAAATCAGAAATACAATCACAATATGGTTGACTTAATAAGAACAGTAGGAGCATTAGAGTATGTGGCTAAGCAAAGAACAATAAAATACGAGGGAGTAAGCAATCAGTACCGGGACAAATGAGGAAATAGAGTAGCCGACAAAGGCGATATAGCAGGATTGGAGTTAAAAAAGATTCAGGGCAAGATGGGAGCTCCACGAAAAGTGTGGTTTTTTAAAGATAGAGAACTAAACGAACATGAAAGAGATGCAGTTTTAATTTTTTATGCCTGATGGGTGAAGAGAAAGGGGAGAGAGTGACCATTTTTATAAAATAATGGTTATCCTAATGACTATTTCGAGTAAGATATGAGGAAAATCAGTGAATTTTACCAAATTAGAGCAAAAATTAGAATAATAAACAGCAAATAAATGGATTATTGAACAAATCGGGACCAAATAATTACCAAATTTGCTACTATCCAGGAAGTAATCCAGGGAACTGGTAAAGATGGGGGCAAATTTTTGATACTTAAAACTAACCCAGATAAAATTTTTGTATTTGATAAACATGTACCAAAGAAAGAGTGGGGAGAATTAAGAGAAGGAAGTAGTTACGAGTTAGAATTAAAAGAGGGAAAAAATGGTAACAAAAAATTAATGGGATTTACTGAAGTGGTTAGAATAACTATAAAAGGCGATGGAAAATTCGACATACGAAAATAAAGAAAATAAAATAAGCCCTGACAAAATGCTTAAAGAAACACCGGAAACTCTATCCAAAACCAAGCATAGTGCCGAAGAAATAGCAGAGGCATTTTTATCGTTAGATCCAGAGAGAAAATTTTTCACTAAATCAGCCAGGGGGAACTTCCGGCTACAAACTATGCTTCATATTTCGCAAATGCTTTATTGTTCCAAAACTGGCAAACCATTATTTAAGGATCCAATGCACGCTTATCCTCCTTTGTGGTATAAACTGAATAAGAAAAGGAGAGAAGAGTTGGATAGGATAATGAACGATAAAGAAATCAAGGATAAAAAGCCTTTAATTTATAAACTATACCAAGAACAAGGGATTAAATTTACTCCTGCCGATAAAAGAAATTTTTGAGGAAAATATGGAAACGAAAACAAATAAAAAACGACCATGACAAGTAAAGAATTATTGGAACAGGTAAAAAAAAGCGTGATTATTGAGTATTGAGAGCAAGTGGGGACCAAACGAAGGCAAGCATGATTATATTATAAACACGAGCCAAGAACGGGTAAACAGAAATATTTTTATTCTGAAATGATAGAATACAGGAAAGGCGACGAAATAGAGGAATTAGTCAAGACCAAAATAGAAAAGATAGCTGACCAAGTAGAGAAAGACCGAAATATAAGCCATGACAGAAGTTAATTATAAGCAAATAAAAGAGGGAGAAATAGGAAAAGAAGCAAACCCGATCATTTTGGAAGTATTAAAAGCAGGAGGTAGGGCAGTTTTTAAAATGGAAAAGGGGACAATAATCATTAGAACTACTACCGACCCTGAAATTATAAAGAAAATAGATGAATTAACAAAAATAGGATAAATGAATAAAGAACTTGCCAATCGGAGACCATCCCTTAAAGAAATTAAAAAACCATAAAAGAAGCGGTAAGGAAAAATTAAAGAGAAAAATAGAGTTCAGTAAAAAGGTACGCAAAGCAATAAAAGCGAACAAATTTACAACAAAACAATAAGCAAAAAAAGTAATTAATAGAAAGACAAAAACTAAAAATGGAAAAAGAAAACCAAAAGAAAAAAATATGCCGATTTTGTGGTCATAACAATTATGAAGAAAAATACGCTAAGCATTTAAACAGTAAACATAGCGACATAATGAAAAAGAGAGAAGCAATTAAAAACCTAGTCCGAACCTTTAATAGCGAGCAAATAACCAGAGCGACTGAATTTTTGCTGCAAATTAGAAAGGAAGCAGAAAAAAATTAATTCAAGATACTATGAATAACCAACTAGATTTAAAGATACAAAATTTAAAAAAAGAAGCAAAAGAAAAACTTAAAGAGTTAATAAGAACAAGAGGTCAAATTTTGGCCAACATTGAAGCACAAATAACTCCGCATGAAAAAGATGCCAATGCACTTGTCATAAGCAAGAAGGATCTTAAAGTGTTAATATGAGATTGAAAGACACGAACCCAAGAAAGTGTGGAAAGAATAAAAAAACTTGAATCAGAAGAATAAAATAACTAGTCAAATTTTAGCATGTCACGTAGCCGAGAATGCGTGATAACCTCATAAAAATGAAACATTAAAAATGAACCAAGAGCAAGAAATAATCTTTAAAGAAGCCTTTCTAGTGAGCAATTTCCTCATTTTATGATACACTCCCAACAGAAAAGAATTGCTAACAACTGAACAAAAAAAAGAATTAGAGGAAAGGTTATGGAAAAAAAATACTTTAGACGCCCTAGTAGTGGAAAAATTAGGAGAGGAGGCCTGATACAAGCCTCCGAATGAAAGAATACAACTAAAAAGTGAGGATTATCAGAGAATAAGCCAATTAACCCAAGAAACAAAGGATTTTATACGCCAATTAGAAAGGGGAACTGAATGAGAAGGACAAATTGACAAAGAAATAATAGCCAATCGTCACAAAACTATTCGACAATGGATAGAGGAAAATGCCCAGGAATAGGAAAAGAACCTAATTTTTTATACGATCCGGTGAAAAAAGAGTGAAAAACAATTTGAGTGCTGACCAAAATCACCAATAGGGGCAACAATCGGTGCTAAATAGTAGTAATGATGAAATTTTGATACGACCAGATTTATTATCCAAGAGAAAAATCACATAATTTTAAACTAAAAAATAGTATGGAAATAGAAAAAGTAAAGAAAATTAGAGTAGAGTATACAGATGGAAAAAAATATCCCGATGGTCGACCAATG
This sequence comes from endosymbiont DhMRE of Dentiscutata heterogama, assembly GCF_002888635.2. Lineage (NCBI taxonomy): Bacteria > Bacillati > Mycoplasmatota > Mollicutes > Mycoplasmatales > endosymbiont DhMRE of Dentiscutata heterogama. Next base: position 490,157 of record NZ_LN828718.1, on the reverse strand, counting down.
GGATTTATCTTTGCTACTTTCTTTTTATGTTCTTGCGAACTCTGTCATAATGATAAGTATGTAGATGAGGATGTTTTTAAATATCACCAGCAAATAGAAAACGAAAAAAAGGAAAAGAAATTAGCCGAAGAAATCGAAAGAAAGAAGTTTCCTGCTCTCTGAACCAAGCTTGATAAACTAGAAGAAAGAATTAGATTGCTAGAAATTGATAACGATAGAGATGAAAATTATGCAGAAGATAAACCGGATAAATATTGTGAAGATTAAAAGATTTATGCAATTATTTCTCATACTCTGTTCTCAATGCCAACAAGAAACAGGATTAGCCACTACTAATAAAAATATTCTTGCCGAAATGACTTATAAGTGCCACCAGTGCGGGCAGGAGGGAAACGGAAGCGACAACTATAAGCAAACGGATAGGAGCAAGTATTTAGAAGGATTTGAATTAATGGAACCGGAAGAAAAAGATAAAGAATAACAACAATCGCCCGACTGACTTATTCCTTATTTTTTAAAGAAACTGTCATTGGGGGGGGGAAGAAATTCACAACTTGCTATAGTCCTGATAAATTTCCTCGTAAGAATTATGGATGTATTTAGCGGTAGTATCAATTCGACTATGTCCCAATATTTTTTGGATAGTGGTTAAACGAGCCTCCCGTTTATTTAAAATGGTAGCAAGACTACGTCTAAAAGTATGCGGACTAATTTGCTTGTTAAGACCTGCTTTTTTAGTTCTTCTATAACAAATTTCTCGAATTCAGACATCACTCATTTTTTCACCCCGATAATTTTTAAACAAGTAATCAGAACTGCCATTAAAATGCTTGGCTAAGAAATCTGGAAGGGGGATATACCTAAACTTATTACCTTTTCCATGTATTTTTAACTTTTTTCCTTGATAGTCGCAATGGCGAATGTTAATTAATTCGCTGACCCTCATTCCAGTGTAAAATAAAAAATCTAAAATTAAGTTATTTCGTTGATTAGTGGCATCACTAGCCCTAGTTTTAGCTTGTTTTAATCTCTCTAATTCAATTTCAGTAATCGTTTCGAAAAATTTCAAGGGAATCCCCGGAATAATCTGGTCAATTAGTTCTCATTCAATTTTTATCTTTTTGAATTTAGCATAAGAAATTAAAGCGCAACGGTGAAGATGTAGACTAGCGGGTTCATACCTTGCTAAATTTTTCTTAAAAAAAGCAACGACTTTATCAGTGTTTAGTTCTTCTGCCCCGTATTCTCGCAAACCTCAGTTATATCTACTAATAGTGTGCGAAGATAAATTTCTTTTTTCTAACCATTCTTGATATTTTTTTAAGTTTATTTTTGCCATATCATATAGTGTTTTTATATATTTATATTTATTAATTTATAAAAGTAAATAAAAAAACATTATAAAATGGTTTTATTGTAAAGAAATCTAATTTCCCTTACCTATTTTTTTACCCTTGTTGGTGAGGAGAAAGGTTTCTACTCTTTCTTTATGGTTTTAATTCTTAATTTACTAAACGCAGGCTCGATCTTTCCTTTAATATCGCCATTAACAATATATTGACGTAGTAAGACCCGCTTTTTTTTGTTAGGAATAAGTTGACAAAATTCTCACCTATAATTTTTATAAAGACGAAATAAACACTGGTCGCAAGTATAACATCCATCATTTTCTTTGGCTTCAGTTCAGTATCCCCAATGATTTTTTTGGCTATAATCACGTGAAGCACGCACATATTTAACGACGACTTTTTTTCCACAATTAAGGCATTTAGTAATTAGAGGCGGTTTATCGGCTGACATTTATAATATTAATTTTAAATATTTAACTTCAACAATATAAAATAATAAATATATATAAGTGATGAGAAGTTTAGGAGGAGCGGGCGTCCCGCACATAAAATTATAATATATACGATTTGTGGATTAGAAAATCTACCTTCTTTGAAAACTGAATAAGATTAATTTCTGAGAAAAGAAAAAAAGAAATTTTACTTAATATTTTCCATGTTTTTTAAATTGTAATTTTGAATAAGGGTTACGATAGTGAACCTTGACAAAGCATTTTTTATCATTTTTTTGGAATTCACCAATTTTACCAATAATTTCTGGTTGTCAGGGAATATAAACACAAACACTAATAACTTGTTCCTCTAAATAAACGATAAAAAGAGTGATTTTTGGATTAACTTTGTCTCCTTCTTTGACTTCACATTGAAATATTTTATCAAGAGGCATGGGATTTTTTCTGTCAAGTTGGATATTCACTAACACTTGTAATCCTTCCTTATTAGTAATTTGGATAGCATAATTGGGATATATTTTACTGATAATTCCTGAAAGAGGACTCTTAACTTTTCAACTTTTTAAATCACAAAAATAGTAGGCTTTGCCAACTAATGATTTTTCGTTTTTTTTGAGGATTCGACCGCGAACGGGAGGAGCAAGTTCTACCGACCACCAACCAATTAGCCAGAGAAAGAATTTTTTTAATTTGGCCCAATCAACGCTGAACTTCATATGAAAGATTTTAGCAAAATTGTTTACAATTTCGACTTTGTTAACATTAAAATTCTAATTTGCCATTAAACCTTGGAAAAGCCAAAGTATCCCGAATATTTTCGGCTCCACTAATAAACATTATCAATCTTTCTAAGCCCAGACCAAAACCGCCACTGGGGGCATAACCGTATTTTCGTAAATCAAAATATCAACTTAAATTGTCAATATTTAAACTTTTTTGTTTGGCTTTTTCCTGCAGAGTCTGGTAATTGTCCTCACGCAAACTTCCGCCAATCAACTCTCCAATTTCCGGAAATAATAAATCAAAACAGACTGCCATTTTTTTATCCGGATTATTTTTGACCTCTGACAAGACTCTGTCTTTGACCTCTGGTAAGATTCCGCCTTTCATGTAAAAAGCCTTTAAATCGGCTGGATAATTAGTAATAAAAACTGGATTATTGTCAAAATGTTCGCATAAATATTTTTCGTGTTCGGATTGTAAATCTACACCTCATTTAATATCATTAAAAACAAAAATTTCTTTTCTTTCTTTTAAAATTTCAAGAACTTGTGTGTAATCAACTCTTTTAAACTTGCTATCAACAATTTTTTTCAATTTATTAATTATTTCTTTTTTGTTTTCCTTATCGTAATTTTCTAAAAATTCTAATTCAGCAATATTATTGTCAAGAACATAATTTACCACATATTTTATCATTTTTTCGGCTAAATTGATTATTGTTTCTAAATCAGCAAAAGTCATTTCGGTTTCTACCATTCAAAATTCGGCTAAATGACGAGTGGTATGAGATTTTTCGGCTCGAAAACAGGGTCCGAAAGTATAAACTTTGCCTAATCCTTGAGCCAAGGCTTCGGCATGGAGTTGCCCGCTGACAGTCAAGTTAGCAGGTTTTGAGAAAAAAGGTTCTTTTTTATCAGTAGTAACGTTAAAGGCTTCGCCGGCTCCTTCCGCGTCATTGTTAGTAATAATCGGAGTGGGGACATAGTAAAATCCTTCTCGGTGAAAAAAATCATGGATGGCTTTACTGATGCTATGACGGAGGCGAAAAAGGACCAAAAAGTAGTTGGTTTTAGCCCGTAAATGAGGCGATTCACGCACTACGTTCAAAGGGATGTTTTTTTTTTGTAGGGGATAGTCATCAGCAGTAGAATTAATTATTTCCAAATCTGAACCTAAAACCACTAATTCAAAAGGCTGAGAACGCTGAGGAGTAAACAATAAGCGACCACTTACCAGTAAACAAGAAGAGAAATTTACTTTTTCTAATAAACCACTGGGGGAACTTTCCCGCTCTGCAATTATTTGTAAATTATCTAAAGTTGATCCGTCATTCAAAGTAATAAAAATTTTTTCTTTTCCTACCCGGACTGATTTTACCCAACCCCCGACTTTAATCTTTTCTAATTTACTAAACTTTTCGACCTGCTGGTAAATATCTTTAATTGTAATTACCATTTAATGTTTTATATATTAGTAATTTAAGACTTTTTTGAGAATTTTTACCTCTTCCAATTTATTGTATAGGTAAAAATAATTATTAAGGACATGGTTCAAAATAATGGCAAATTAGAACTAAATTGAGTTAACAAAGATAAAACTCTGATTGTTAAAGATTATGACAAAGGTCAGTATGAATGGGTAGACCCTAATGATTATCGGGTTTCAGAGGTCCGATTATTTAAAGAAATAGGAAAATTTGGTGAAAATTCCTCTGATAACCTAATAATTTGCGGTGATAGTTTAAATGCTCTAACCAGTTTAAGCAAAATCCCAGAATACCGAAAAAAGTACGTGAATAAAATCAAGTTAATTTACATTGACCCACCTTTTAATACCGGACAAATGTTTGCTAATTATGACGACCAATTGGAGCATTCAGTTTGATTAACCATGATGCGAGATAGAGTTCTTAAAGCCTATGAATTATTAAGTGATGATGGTTCTTTGTGAGTTCATTTAGATGATACCGAATTATATCATTTTAAATTGGTTTTGGATGAAATTTTTGGAAAGGAGAATTTTGTGGCAAGCGTTTTATGAGAAAATAAACCGGGTATTGCGATGGATGCCAAGCAATTTTCAACTAGCCATAACACCATATTAGTTTACTCCAAGAATAGTGGATGAAAACAAAACTATTTAAAAATAGAGCCTAATTTACGAGAATTTAAGTATCAAGACGAGCAAGGTCGCTATTATAAAAGGGTTATGCTTCAAAAATGAGGGGCGAATAGTGCTCGAGCTGACCGTCCAAACATGTTTTATCCGATTACGGCACCTGACGGCGAGGAAATATACCCGATGCGCCGAACGGCGCGGGGTGTTGAAGATGAGGGGTGTTGAAGATGAGGGGTGTTGTCTTACGAAGAAAATAAAGACAAAATTGATTGAGTGAAAAACAAAGAAGGATGAAAGCCTTATACTAGACAATATGCGGAGAAATCAGAACTGCGACCACCCCATACTTGGTGAAATCACGACGAAGTAGGACAGAGTTCAACGGGCACAAAAGAAATCCAGAAATTATTTCCTGATATTAAGCCTTTTTCTACTCCTAAACCTGAGAAATTATTACAAAGAATTATCCAAATTGCGACTAATGAGGGAGATATTGTTTTGGATTATTTTGCTGGTTCAGGGACTACCGCTGCTGTGGCTCAAAAATTAAGGAGAAAGTGAATTATTGTTGAAAATAATGAGGAAACAATTAATAATTTTGCTGTTCCACGAATAAAAAAAGTTATTAGTGGCGAGGATAAAGGTGGAATTAGTGGGGGAGTTAATTGAACTGGTAGCGGCGGATTTACTTATTTTCAAGTTGAGAAATCCATGTTTGAGGTTCATTCCGGAATAATTTGTTTGGCTGAAAATGCTTTAAATGGGAAATTGGCGAAGTTAGTAGCGACCCAGTTGGAATATGATTATCAGCCCGATAACGAACATTTTTGTGGTAGAAAAGGAGATGTTTTATTGGCAGTAGTGGAAGGAATGTTGACCGAAGGATTAGTTAATTTTTTGCTTAACTCTATGGATAAAAATAAGTTTTTAGAAATTGCCGCGTTGAGTGTTGACCCTGAATTAGAAAGCAAAAATTATAATAATGTTAAAATTGGCAAGGTGCCGAATAATATTTTAAGGCATTATGCGAGAATATAACAATGAAATTATGAAAATAACTCGGCAGAAAAACGAAGCAAAAGATTACTCAACAAAAAACTCACCAATAATTCCCACTAGTTTTTTATTAGTTCTTCCATTAGACGAACAACCTCTTTTAGTTTTAAAACAGCATCAAAAATTAACTTTAAATGAGTTTCTTCATGACGCAAAAAAATTTCTACTTGGGCTTAAAAAGTTAATTGTGCTTCTTATTTTTATCAAAGACGGTTATGAACTTTTTGAGTGAACCAAGAAAAAAATTCCTAGTTTATCTTTTAGGATTAAAAAATGATTTAAGTTCAGAAAAATTCGGAATAACTATAAAAGCATTATTGAATATGAAGCGGCAAAAGGAGGAACAATAGAAGAATGATACATAAACCGCCACTCTAAAATGTCCCTGCGTAATTGAAAAAGGAGAGAAGTTTTATTTAACAGGTGGAGAAAATATTATAATGGAGGGGGGTACTTGAACTGAAGAGTACGAGACCTTCTGAAAAAACACGCAAAGGAATGAAATTTCGATCCTGACAGCGTAACTAGAAAAAAACTGGAAAGTCTGCAATGATTGGGGTATGAAACCAACAAAAGGGAAATCAATGATTACTTGGAATATGAAGAATTAAATAAAAAAGGTGAATTGACTAGAAATGAGTATTTAACGCTAAACAAAATGATAAATAAGTTGCCGGAAGATTGAAAGCAAAAGCACGAAATAGTTGAGTTAAAAGAAATAGATGGAAAATGTTATGTTTGTGATCCAAAAATAGGAATATATAAAGGAAAAATCCGTCCTTTATTATGAGAACCTAGTTGAAGAAAAATTTATGGAAAGACGAACTATGAAAGTCGGGAATCAAAAGGAATTTTGCCCCAATTTACTAAAGGTAAGAAAACGTATTGTAGTGCTTATTGTTGAGCGAGAAGGGAGGGAGATGATGAAGAAAAGGTGGAATTCTGGGGTAAAATCAATGATGAACGAATAGAAAAAAAAGATCGAGAATTCTATAAAAAATATTATCAGCCTAACAAAAAGATAAGAACATTGTTAGATAATTACATTCAAAACCGAGACTGAATTAATAATATAGAAAAAGATCCTTTTTATGAAAAAGTGATTAAGGAAAGACCTTCTTATAGCAAGGGATATTTAATGGAAAAGTTTGGCGGATTAAACTCCAGTTATCCGCGATTGAAATTAAATGATTTGAAAAGGATATGCTATTTGTGATACCGAAACGCTGAAAGAAGTGAGGAGTTTGGTAAATTGGCCGAGAAAGGAGAATTGGGGAAGGATTACCGTGAGTTTTGAAACTGCCGGCGTGCAAAAATGTTACTAAAGCCTAATGATTAACCAAACCACCCTCGAAAACATTGCTAAAAAACTAGAACTTCGTCAACCAAATAAAGGAGCCGTTCAAGCATTTTTAGAGCATTATTATCAAGCCAAAAACCAAAATTCTGAAAAATTATCTGAATGTATTCTCTCGGTGGCTACCGGAGTAGGAAAAACTTAATAATTGCGGCTATTCTAAACTATTTAGCCGAAGCAGAAAAGATAACTAATTTTCTAGTTGTGGCCCCAGGAAAAATAATTAGAGAAAAGACCATTAACAATTTTTCACTCAACAAACCTAATTCTCTGGCTGATAAATTAACTATCAAACCGCCCCACATTATTGATATCAAAAATTTTCACACGGCCAAAACTACTGATAAAAATTCCGTCAAATTATTTATTTTCACAGTCCAATCTTTAACCCAAGCCAAAGGCAAAACGGCTCGCAAAACTAGTAATTATGATGAAATACTAGGCCAATCTCTACGGGAACATTTAAGCAAATTAGATGATTTAACTATTTTTGCTGACGAACATCATTTATATTATGGAGAAAAATTTTCCGAAGCCATTCGGAAACTAAAACCAAAAATTTTAATTGGGCTAACTGGCACTCCGCATGAAAAAACGCCATCTAACGAAATCATTTTTGAGTATCCTCTATGAAAAGCCCTGCGAGATAAATTAATCAAAATTCCGGTCATGGTGGGCCGATATGATGGATATCAGGAGGAAGAAACCAAATTAAAAGACGCAATAAAATTATTGGATGCCAAGCAAACCCTTTTAGATAATTACACCCGACAAAATAATCTAAACTCCCAAAAAGCTTTAATGTTAGTAGTTGCCCCCAGCATTGAAGAAGCCGAAAACATTCGCACCAGTTTAATTGTTAATTGTGAATTTCCCTCCGAAAATATCCTCCAAGTTGATAGTAGCAAAATTACCGACGACTTAGCCCAAGAATTACAAAACATTGATAATCCCCATAATCCTACACGAATTATTATTGCGGTTGGCATGTTAAAAGAGGGCTGAGATGTCAAAAATGTTTATGTTATTGTCCCTTTGCGAGCCTTCAAATCAACCACTTTTATCGAACAAATAATCGGTCGTGGTTTGCGTTTACCTTTTGGTGAATATACTCCCAAAGAAGCCTTAAATACTTTGGAAATTATAATGCATGACAATTTTAAAGAATTATTAGACGTTCGTAAATCCTTAAATAACAAATTTTTTGGAATTGTTGAAGAAGAGCAAAGAGAAGACAACAAAAAAATGAGCGGACAACCTGAAAATCTTTCTCAAACACCACAAAACGGAGTAGAAAATAATTTTGGTCAAAACATTTTTAACCCTCAAAATTTAGACGAACGAGAAAAAAACATTTTACAGCAAAGCCAAGAAGTAGTTCCACCAAATAAAATAAAAGGGAAATTTATTATTAAAATCTTACGGCAAAAAATTAAACCCCAAAATTTTTCTTTACGGATAATTGAAATCAAAGGGCTAGGCAAAAGATTCAAGGAATTAGGAGAAAATTTTACTTCCCAAAAAGAGATAAAAAATCTATTACAGCGTTACAAAATTGAGATAGATACTAATCAAAAAATTAGTTGAAAAACGGCGGATGATGAAGAATTTATTATTGAAGCGACTCAACAACTTCCTAAGGAAGAAAAAATAAAAAGTCAATTGATTGGTCTTATTTTTCGTAAATGCTCGTTTATTAATTCATCCAATTTTACAGAAATAGAATCAGCCTGTCGTTTAGTAGAAAAATTTCTCCAAATTGGTAATTTAGAAATAGTGTCTCAATATTGAGAAGCCGCCGGCGAACAGTTAGCCCGATTAATCCAAAACATTTTTAAAGAATTACATGTTGGTGAAAATCAGCCCGAGCAAGAGATAGTTGAAAAAAGTTTCAATTATTTTCATCCTAGTTGTGAAATGGTTGCGGGAAATTTAGAGGAAGAATTCGTCAAGAAAACAAAAGGCTATCCGTCTAACAAAAGTCTGTATAATTATGACACTTTTGACAGCAGCATTGAATTTCAATTTGCGAAGTTAATTGATAAAACCCAAGAAGTTAAAAAATGAGTTAGACTTTTGCAATGGGGAGATGAAATTTATATTCTTTATGGAAAAAAACAAAGGCATTATTATCCCGACTTTTTGGTGATAGATGAAAATGATACTTATTGATTAGTAGAAATTAAAGATGATAATAACCCCAATCCTGAAATAGAAGAAAAAAATCAGGCAGCAAAAGAATGAGTAAACGCTTTAAATTTAGAATTAGGTGAGGAAGCAAGAAAAGTTGAGAAATGGCGTTTTTTGTATATTGCTAAGGGAGACATAATAAAATCGCATAAAAACTGAAACATGTTGAAAGAGATTTGCCGAGTTTAATCTAAAATTTACATCACCAGCCTTTTGAGAAATTTTTTCTAGAAAAGAGATAACAAGAAATCATCCCTTTTATCCTTTTCTATACTTATCCAAAAATGACACTAAACATCAGTTTCTTATTTCGGAGCAACTTCAACTTGGGCTTGTAATTGTTGTTCTAATTTGGCAATTTTTTCCCTCAATTTCTTAATTTGTCGCAAAAGGTCTAATAGAGGAGTGCCTTTTCAAGAATTAATTTTTAATTTTTTTGTTTCAACTAATTCTACTAATTGAGAAAGTTGTTCATCATCTAAGTCTTCCAATTTGCTTAAATTTAACGGGTTATTTTCCAAATTTATTGATTGCAAATTAGGAAAATTATTCAGCAATTTGGTAAAATCCACATTCTCGATTTTATTGCCTCATAGGCTTAATCATTTTAGCTTTTCCCAACTTGACTCAGGCAAAATAAATAATCACTCTAAACTGGTAAACTCATTGCCATCTGCTTTAATACTTGTCGGGTTAGTAAACTCTTTTAAATCCATTTCTCCAACTAGTTCTTGTTTACTTAAATTGAGGGAATAGTGGTCCTTTTTGTAATAATTTCGTTGATATATTTTTGGGCGTTTCTAGTCATATTAGGTAATTTTAAATGCTTTTTAATAAGAAATTGAGTAAAAATACTTTTTTTGTTTAGAAAGGTGAATAGCAACAAGAAAATTTGCACTTCTGGGTTAATGCAAAATTGTTATATTCATTGAAGATATGTTTAAATTTCCAATTAAAAAAGTAATTTTTGGGAATCTAAAAATATTTCTGTAAAATCTCTGGAATAATCAACTTATTTTCTTTCTCATTATAATAATACTCGCACAAAGCAATAATTAGGCGGTCAACCGCCAAAGCCGAGCCATTAAGGGTATGAGGATAATATTTTTGGTTTTCTTTTTTGACTCGGATTTGAGCTCGACGACTTTGAAAATCTTCACAATTACTACATGAAGAAATTTCTAATCATTTTTGACTGATTGGCAACCAGACTTCGATATCATAAGTTTTAGCAGCTGTAAAACCCAATTCTTGGTGGCAAAGTTCAATTACGCGGTGGGGGATTTTTAACAAATGGAGAATATTGCGAGCGTCAGTTAACATTTTTTTTAATTCGTCATAAGAGTTGGCGGGTTCAACTATTTTCACTAATTCGACTTTATGAAATTGGTGTAGACGAATTAAGCCTTTATTTTCCTGACCGGAAGCCATTCTTTCAGCCCGAAAACAGGGGCTATAAGCACATAAATTCAAAGGTAATTCTGCCTCGGTTAATATTTGGTTTTGATAGAGATTAACTAAACTGACTTCGGCGGTGGGGAGGAGGTAAAAATCACTTTCCTCCAATTTATAAAGATTATCTTGGAATTTGTGAAATTGACCGGTATTATAAAGGTTATGAGCCTTGACTAAATAAGGAGTATCAAATAAAAGATAGCCCCGCTTACTATTTTCGGCTCGCATAAAATTAATAAGAGCATGTAATAATTGGCTGCCAAAACCTTGATAAACCGCGAACTTGCTGCCGGAGAGGAGAATACTTTTTTCCTCGTCAATTAATTTTAATTTTTTTAATATCGTTTCGTGGGTTAAATTGTGTTGAATAGTATGTTGATATTCAGTGCTGGCGACTACTCGGTTGCCCTCTTCATTAGTGGGGGTGTCTGGTGCTGGCAAATTAGGAATTTGGTTGGCTAAATTTTCGACTTCCTGGATTGCTGTCCGTAATTTTTCTTCCCAAAACGCAATTTCTTCTCTAACTTCTCGCACTTTTTCTGCATTGTTGGGACCCTCCAATTGGTTTCTCTGCTGGCGAAGTTTATTGAGAGTATGAATTATTTCCTTTTCTTCTTTATAGCGTTCCCGAAGGATTGTTAATTGCTCCTCGCTTACTCCACGTGACTCTAAACCCCGCACTAAACCGGGAAAATCGGTGAATAATTTTTTCAAATCTAACACATTATTATCTTAATTTTTAGTTGTTATTACCTCTAACTTAAGGAACTTCGACAACTCAGGCGGTTATTTGTCTTTCTTGTCAGCCACGAATATGCCTTATTTTGTATGAGTTATTATCAAAATCATCATCCGCCGCCCATTCTTCTATTCATTCTTCCGCATCCTCTCCCTCCTTAAGCCTAAAATCATTTTTAAATATATTCTTAATTTGGTTTACTCCCGCTTCCGTTCGACCTTGGCTGCCGAAAGTAAAATAATTTAAACCTTTAGTTGCTAAACATCTTAATCCATCATCGATATCAGTAGCATTAATATCTAATTCCTCCAACTTGGTTAAAGTTAGCAAATACATTAGAGAGCCATTTCACCGGTTATAAATACCTTGTCTTATTCTGTCTTTATCATCAGTTCCCAAAAACAAAACTCGCAAATTAGGAAAATGAGAAAAGCAATATAAGTTTCGGGCTGACAAATCATTATTAGTTAAATAAACACTTTCTAGTGCTTGGGTTTGGGTCGGAAAAACGACTTCTCTTAACAAGTTATCGTTGGCTTCCAAAGATTCCAAACTGTGGCAATCGGCCAGAACTAAACGAGTTAGGGATTGATGCTCCACTTTCAATCTTTTCAGATGAGGAAAGGTTGATAAGTTTAATTCTCCGGTTAAAGGAGTAGTTAAATAATATTCGTTGGCTGTTCTTGACCGCAAACCCAATTCATTGTCTCTCTCATTTCTTTCCTGTTGAGAAATATTGTCAATCAGTAATTCTCTGATATTATTTCTTTGATTTAGCGGAATATTTTCGTCAAGCCAAGTTTGTGCATTAGTCATATATAATTGTTTTTATTATTGCTTTATTTTAATTTTTTTGTCTCTGCAACCGGTTTTTCCGCATTCGAATTAACACAACTATGACTAGAAAACTAGCCAAGGCCAGAAAGAAGAATATTAGAAAAGGGGAAATCATGGAATTCGGCCGAGCAGACGGATTTTTGCTTGATTGTTGTTTTTGACTTTGTTGTTGAACCATGGCTTGTTCCATTCTTTCCAAAAAGGCCACCACCTCGGCCGAACTAGTAAGATTATCCAAATAATCTATTCAACTATCATAGCCCGCTCAAATTTCTTTTAGCTTTTCCAAATCAGGTCGGTGATTTCTGAATAATTCCAGGATTTTACTTTTAGCCACATTTTTGGCCGAGGGCAAGGGCAAATTGCTAATGAAATTTTTGGTTTTATCATCAATAACATTATCATTTTTCTGAGAGTCATGATCGGAGGAATTATCATTTTTTTCTTGCTCCTCTATCTCTTTTTCCTCGACTCCTTTTTCTTTTAAAGCGACTGAAAAAGCATTTAAGTAATCATTCACTTCGTCGGCCGTGTTTAATCCCATAATATCATTTTCTCAATTCTGATATTTACCACCAGCCAGAGTATTTAAATCGATATTTCTTAAATTATCCGGATCAGTGAGAATGTTGCTTATTTTATTAATTACTTGCTTTTTTAATTTAGTTAATTCATTTTCGAGTGGCGGGGAGCCTCCTTGCTCCCCCTGTTTCTTTTCATTTAATTTTTTAACATTGCTGTCATAGATTTGGTAAATATTATTTTTAAAATTTAATACTTTTTGTCTAATTTTGTCATTTTTGTCGCTAGTTTGTTGATTAAAAGGGCTGTTGAGCGGTTGGTCTGCGTCAAAGAGAACGAAAGAGGTGGTTTGAAAAAAATCCAAAGCATTATTCGAAAATGACGGCAAAGTTAGTCCGAGAGTTTGAGCCTCTTGAACCACGGATTTATTTTGGTTAATTATGTCTTTCAGTTCGTCGCGTAATTTAAAAAAACTATTTTCTTCGTCTATCAGATCGTGATTTTTTTTCAACACGTCGGGAAAAGATGGGGGGGGGGGTGGAGGATTATTGGGTGTGCTGCTGCTGCCTGGGGGAGTAGTAGTCGATATTAATTCAATAGTGCGAAAAGAGGAGCGGACCCAGATCTCACCAATGTCGAGTTCTTTTCTGGCCTGACCCGGACCAAAAGTCACATCCCGGATGATTATTTGATCACCAGCGTTAAGGGGCGAGCCATTATACTCAACAACAATAGTATAGATGCTTTTGTTATCTATCATCAAATCAGTTGTTGGCACGATATAATAAACATTAGTGCCGCCGTGCTGTCAAATATTATCAATAGTAAAGTTTAAATCTCTTACTTCTGTCCGCGGAGGAGTAGTAGTCGGTGCTAATTCAATGGCACGAAAAAAGTCTCTGACATAAAGATCATTTTGAGAAAAATTTCTTATTTCGTTCGGTCCGGGACCAAACCTGACATCCCGAAGAATTATTTTATTACCAACTCTCAAGAGCGTAGAATCATGTCGGTGGTTAGGAAGGATACTAATGTTAAAAACATAAGCGTTTCCCACTTCTATCGGAGAAAAGGGGACGATATGATAATCTCCTCAAATATTTGTTACACTATCAATAGTAAAAGTTAAATCTCTGGTTATGGTTGTCTGATTGTGAGGAGGAGTTTGTTGTTGATTATTTGTGTTGTTATCATTTCCACTAGAGTTATTATTAGTTTGTTGATTAGGAGCAGAGGGATTTTCCCGACTGTTGACAATATCATTTTCATTTAATAAATTAGCGAGGTGGTTGTCTTTTTTTCAGTAATGGCGGTCATTGCCTAAGAAAATGTCACCTCTCATTATGTTTTCATTAAAGTGTTTTCCGGCTTCCTTTTTGTTTATTGCTACTCAATAGCTTTTATCTGGGTTATCGTCTCGGGAGATTGGAATAGCATCCATAAATGTGGTATGACCAAGCGTATCCGTTCCACTTCCAGAGCCACCGAAAAAGTAAAAAAACTTGACTCCTTCATCAATATCCGTAGAATCCAAATCATCTCGGGGATAAATTTTTATCACTACCTCCTGGAGTATTTCTTGCAAAAAGGGGGAAATTATTTCGTAAACTTCCGCTGAATAGTCTCTAGTCACGTAGGCACCGTGCGTTCATGGAGTGGTCTTAAGAGACCCAGCATTAAAAATTATTCATTCCGTTTCTCCATTAATGCGAATTATTTCTTGTTTCTGGTTGTCGTCTAACTGATAATAAGGTAAATTTAAACTATCGAGATAATTTCTGGTTAATTGTTTTATTCTGTCATTCATAATTTTAATTCAATTTTTGCCTTTTTACCCCAAACGACCGCATTAACTTGACTGTTTTTTTTTTTTTTTTTTTAATAATATAGATAATATATAATAATTTTATAAATGAGTAAAGAAGTTATTGTGGCTCTCAGTGGGGGTGTGGACTCGGCCGTGGCGGCTCTTCTTTTAAAAAAACAAGGCTGCAGAATAAAGGCTGTTTTTATGCAAAATTGGGACGATTATCTGGGCGGGCAAGAGACTAATATTTGTTCGCAAACTCAAGACTGAAATGACGCCCAAGCCATTGCTCAACAATTAGAAATTCCGCTTTACAAAGTGGATTTTATTCGTGAGTATTGAGACGAAGTGTTCGCCAATTTCCTCCGCGAGTTAGAAAAAGGCTTAACCCCCAATCCTGATATTTTGTGTAATAGCACAATTAAATTTCATTATTTTGTGGAACACGTGAAAAAAAATTTTGCGGCCGATTTTATTGCCACCGGTCATTATGCTAAAATAGTTCAGGAAAACAGAGAGTATTATTTAAGCAAACCCCAAGACAACAACAAAGATCAAACCTATTTTCTATGCCAAATTGACCGCGATTTACTAGGCAAAATAATTTTTCCCCTAGCCGATTTGACTAAAAATGAAGTCCGTCAAATTGCCAAAGAAACTGGATTAATTAACGCCCAAAAAAAAGACTCAACTGGCATCTGTTTTATTGGAGAACGGAAATTTGAAAGTTTTTTGACTAATTACTTCCCAAAAAAAGAGGGCAAAATAATCAATGTTGACAGCCAAGAGAGCATTGGCCAGCATTACGGAACTCCTTACTTTACTATCGGACAACGACGCAATTTAGGGCTGCCGGGGCAAAAAAGGCCTCATTACGTAGTGGGGAAAAACCCTGAAAAAAATGTACTCTATGTAGCAGGTGGTTGGGATAGCGAATGGTTGTATAGCAATTGATGTGTGGTAAAAAATATTAATTGGTTGATTAGAGAGGAAAAATTAAAAAAGTGTCTGAATAGTCAAAAAATAACGGCTAAATTTCGTTATCGCCAACCGGAAATTGCGGTCAAAATTATTTCATTGGTCGATTTTCGAGAGTTAAAAGTGGAATTTTCTGAAAAACAAAGAGCCATTACCCCCGGACAGTATGCGGTTTTTTACTGTGATAATATTTGTTTGGGCGGAGGGGTGATTTTTACCACTGAAAAAAATAAAGAGAATTGTGAACCGAGATTTTAAGTAGGAGATTTCTAGGCTTAAAAAATAGACATGGATATTTTATCTGGTCTGGCAAGATTAAAAATAAGTAGGATATTTTCAAATAAACAACGATACAAAAAAAATATTATCGTTCTTTCTTTCCCGCCGCCTCCTCTATATTAATTTTTTGGCTTTCTAACAATTCTTTTAAGGATAATTCTTTCATTTTGGTTTCACATACTCAAACGGGAATTGAAGTGGGTGGAAGGGTTTTATGGTGAAAAAAATCACAATGAGCAATCTTGTTTTGGCCGCAACTTTCCGACCAATAAAAAAGAGGAGTCTGTTTTTTTCACGTATCGTTAAATCATTCTCAATTTTCTCGGCTTTCACTAATTCGCGAAGGATTAGCCAATTCGTGATAATTATCTCAAGCCAGCGGCAAAAAAATCTGATATTTTTCTTGGTAATAGCGGTGAAATTTGTAAAGATTAGCCGAATTTCAGAAACCGCGCGCTTCGTTTTTTAGGCTAATTTTTGCCAGAACATTAGCAGGTAATTTTTGAACTGCTTCCGCTACTCATTGCAAATATTTTTCTTCTCCCAGTCGCTCAACCAATTCCCGTTTCGAATTAAGTTGAATAGTAATAATGGCTTCTTTTGCTATTAATGATAAAATGTTTGCATAATAAATCAACTCGGTTTGGGAATTTTCCCTTATCATTTTGTCATCAGACGCCAAACTAAAAAATTGGGACGAATGCATGGAAACGGTAATTTTTCTCTTTTCTAAAAGTTCCTTTATTTCTTGACAAAGGTGTAAAAAATTTTTCTCCTCCAACACCAGTTCATAATTCATTTTCTCTGGGTCGAAACTTTTTAAAGTGGATAAAGGCAACAAATCTGAAGTAATTCGAGAATGAACTACTTGCGGAGGCAGATTGTTGAGAGTAAACTTTACTATTTTTAGATTATGTTCGACAATCTCTAAATATTTTTCTCAGGTGGCTTGGGTGCCAAGATTAACTAAATCTTTTTCTAAGACCGTCTTAGAAATATCACGGTGTCTAATTCTTTTTTTTCGTAAGTACGCAAGGTACTAATTAAACCAAATTTATATCAATTACTATCTTCAGACAATTCTATTAATTAATATAATTTTAAGTATTTTGGACTGACTTGCTGCGTTAAAAAAATATTGTTATACTAAGAATGACGGTCCTTGATCGGTTAAATGCTAAAAAAACTGAACTTCAAAACCAACATAATTATCTGAATCATTCTAGCGTAACAAAAATTACTCTAAGAAAAAAAATAAAGATAATTAACGAATTAATTGTGGCTTACCAGTCAACTTCTCCAGCCACCAATCTGCCCGAGGCCGAGGAAATTCTCAAACAACAGATAGGCTTTGAGAGACAAAATGAAAAGATTTTGAATAGTTTGAGGATTAGGAATTACCGCGAACAAAACAACGTTAAAAAAACGCCGCTAATTTTATGTCTCTTTGGGCCATCCGGCGTGGGAAAAACCACTTATGCTCGACTTTTAGCCCAGGCCTTAAAGAAAGAATTTTTTCTGGTGTCGTTAGGGGGAACCACCGACACTTCTCTGCTGCTCGGAGCCAGTGAAAACTCTTCCGGAACCGAAATCGGACAATTGACTAAGGCCTTGACGGAGACTAAAACCCACGACCCATTAATTTTGTTGGATGAAATTGATAAAGTTAATTCTTATGGAGGTGATTCGGCTATTCATAATTGCCTAAATGCCATTTTGGATCCAGAACAAAACAAGGAAATTTTGGATTATTATTTGGATGTTAAATTAGATTTTTCCCAAGCAACCTTTGTGATAACCGCCAATGACCCGAAAAAAATCCCCGAGTACCTGCTATCGAGAATATCAACTGTCGTTGAATTACCAGGCTACGATAACGAACAGAAAAAGGCTATCGTTCGCCAGTTTATCCAAAAGTGATTCAACCAAAACTCCAGTCTTAATCCCGACAATCTGGAAATTACTCCCGAAGCCTTGGAAACATTAATCAATAAAACTAAAGAAAAAGGCGTTCGACAGTTAAAATCCGCTTTGGATAGTATTTTTGATTATTGTCTTTTGCAGTGGGCGCAGGAAGTAAGTCAAGGAAAATTAGAAAGTAAGGTAAAGATTGACGCAGAAACGGTCCATAAAGTCGTTCCCCAGGATTTTCTTAACATTGATTTAGAGGATAACCAGGAAAAAATCTCAGTAGACGAAAAAAAAGAATTAGAAAGTTTACGTAAGGAATTGGAAAGATTGAAAGGAGAGAAGGATAATCAAATACAATTAAAAACTATGAGATTTAACTCTTTGCTGGCATTGCGACAAATTAGGGGACAATTCACCGATCGAGAGTACCAAGATTACGAAGGAAAAATAAATACGGCATCTTCTCGCGAGGAAATTGAAGTGGTTATGAAAGAATTTTTACTAAAAATAAAGGAGAAAATTACTTCTCCTAGAACCAGCGGAGAAAATGGGGATAAGAAGACCAAGGACAAGTCAACAGAAACCGCAAGACAAAACCAAATTCTGACCGAAAAAATTAAATCTTTAAGTGCTGAAATAGAAAAGTTGAAAAGAGAAATTCAAGATTTACAGAAACCGGAAAGAAGCACTAAAATTATATTAGTGGTGATTGTCCTTTTTTTAATGATTAGTGGAGTTTATGGGGTAATTAAATTGTTGACTTTCTTTAGAGAGAGAGAGAGAGACAAAAAAAATAAGAAACTCAAATTATAAAGACGAAAAACCTAACATTTTCGATAATTGCTTATTCCACATGGTAATAATAGAAATGCTCCTCGAAAAACTTGGGTGAGAAAATAATCAAACTAATCGTCGCTTATTGGTGTTATTATTTGATTAATTGTTAAAAATTAGTTAAAGTGCTCCGGTAGCTCAGTGGATAGAGTACTCGTTTCCTAAACAAGTTGTCGGAGGTTCAAATCCTTCCCGGAGCGCCAATAATAATAAAATTAATTAATAATAAATAAATCATATGTCCGAAAAAGTAATTGAAATTAAACAAGTCAGTAAAAGATATGGTGATAAAACGGTTTTAAATAGTGTTTCTTTTGCCGTGCGAAAAGGGACTATTCATGGCTTTATTGGTCCTAATGGAGCCGGTAAAACGACTACACTCAGCATTTTGACTCGTTTGGTCTTGCCAACCCACGGCGAGGCTTATATCGAAAGCAAATCGGTTAACCATGACCCTCGCTTTAATGAGCGATTGGGTTTTATTCCTGCCGAACCAAAATTTCCGAACTTGACAGTAGAAAAATATCTGCTAGATTGCGGTTATTTACGAGATATTCCGAAAGAAATAGTATTGCGAAAACTAGCCAGTTCTCCACTTTCCCAATTTCGTTCGCAAAATTGTCATTCTCTCTCGACTGGTTGAAAAAAAATTCTCCAAGTTTTCACTTTGAGCCTTTACCGACCAAGGGTATATTTACTGGACGAGCCTTTTAATGGTTTAGACCCGAGTTTTCGCCAAGATTTATTTAACAATTTGAAAAACATTCGTGACAAAGGTGGCACCATTTTAATGTCAACCCACATTCTTTCTGACCTCCAAAAATTAGCCGACGATATTACTATGATTAGGAGAGGACACATTGTTTACACGGGTCCGAAAACGGCTGATATTGAAAAGACTTATGAGGAATATTTTATTGAAAAAGGCCAACAACTATTTGAATTATAATAAATTAAATTATGTCGCAGACCGGAAAATTATATAGATTCTATTTTGGAAAAATCTGACAAAAAAATTGATTACGAATTCTCGTTTTCACCATTCTAATTGGAGTGGTGTGGTGATTTGTGATACCTTTCATTGGTAGCAAAGGAGTGGCTAAATTCCTAAGTAGTAATTTAGACCAAACTGCGGAGCAAAGACGAAATATTGAAAAAAACGTCAGTTTTTCTAATACAGTAAAATTACTTTTTGGCAGCAAGATTGAAATTAAGGGGATAGGTTTAGATGTGGGTCTAGTAGAGGCACGTCTTAAACTTCGGGATGAACTACAAAAAGACAGAAAAAGAAAAGAAGAAGGGCAATCCGAAGAAGAAGGCAACGAAGGACTTAGCGCAGCACAAAAAATAATTGGTCAGGCAATTGATTCCTTTAACATTTTTGGTCTCTCCTTTCCTTTCACCGCTGATAATGTTTTCTTTTTCCAACATACAGATGGTTCAGTTCTGGGATACGCCGACCAAAATTATACCAAAGGCAAAACCTTTTGAAAATTACTTTTTGATATTGCCTGGTGAAATCTGACCGGTTTTGTAGTTCTTTATTGATTCACTTTTGAGATTTTTGAAAGGACTTTTTTCTCTCCAAGAGAGGATGGCGAGGAAGCGACCGTTTTAACCATGACCCCAGGAGTAAAAAGAGGTGATTTAATTTGAGGCAAGATTCTCGCCTTTTTGACTTTCTATTTTCTAATTAATATTGTTTTCTTTTTAATTCCGTACGGGATTTATTATTTTTGATTATCCCCAGTTAAATCTTGGTCGTCGTTCTCCTTACTGGCTTTAATATCCGTAATTGTGTTACCGCTATTATTCTTTTTCTTAGTTTTTGTTCCTTATCTCTTTGTGAGTTCCTGGTTAGGCCGCAGCAAATGGATTTTCTCCACTCTGATAGTCTTTCTACCGGCACTATGATGAGCCTTAAAAATGTTTAGTTCTTGGACTTGACCCTACAAAGTAGAAAATGTTTTCTTTGACCCCATTTGGTTTACCATTATTTCCTTAGTTTGTGGGATTTTTTTCCTTACCCTCTACTATTTAAGATATCAAGAGGAGGATTTGAATTAAAATCATTTTATGTCTAAATTTCAAAAATCTGTATTTTCAAAACTTTATCGTTATTATGTGCGAAAACTAGTATCCAGAATTGGAATCGTTCTTCTTTATCTGGCACTGTTTACTGTTTATATTTGGGCTCTTTCTTCTTCTGGTAAAGCCTCTTTAGAAGAACCATCGAGAGCAAAACACTTTTTGGCTGACATTCCAATTGATACTTTACAGCAAAAATTGGTACTTTTCTGAGTTGTCTCCCTTATTCAGTTGGGTTTTTTGTTAATAGCGATGACCCCATTGATTTCTTGGCTGGTCGGACGTGGCCTGGGTTGAGAGGAATTGAAAGCAAAGAAACTTTTTAGTATTCCCAAAATTAGACGTGATGAAGATGTCAAAGTTACGCTTTTTACTCCGGGCACGAACCGCGAAACAATGATTTTAGCCAAGTTCGTAGCGGCTTTTACTTGATTTATGGGGATTAATCTTTTGACAACGACCGGTTTTTTTATTTACTTTTTGGTGGCTACGAAGATTGGAGTAGCGTCTACTTCCCTCTTCTTATTACTTAATGGAGTAGGTTTTGTTTTGATTAATTTTTTATTTTTGGTGCCTCTACTTTTTTATCAACAAGAAGTCAGTTCCTTTTTATTTACTTTAATTATGGGCTTTTCTATTGGTGTTTTATTTGGGGTTGGCTACTTTTTTTGAGAAACTATTTTACAATATCCGCTGGTTTTCATTTCACTTTCCATTCCTCTTTCTATTTTGACTGGCTGGATCTTTTTCTCCCTTTATTGAAAAAAATATTTGAAAAATGATTTAGAATAAAATAATAATATAATATATGAGAAATAGACGTAATACAATATTTTGTCTGACAAGACTAAAATAGATGTAAAATTGCCGGAGACCAATATTTTCAATTAGACAAGGATATGAAAGAAATAATAATTTTGGAAATCAACAAGGGCCACCAAAGTCAACTAATCCAAAACTTCTTAAAGAGTAAAAAGATTGATTACCGGATATTGATGGAAACTCTCCAAAAACAGCCAATTAACTCATCCAAACCAAAAGCCAAAAACTCCAAAAAGATAGACATTTTTGCTAACTACGGGCAAGCCATTAAGAATAAAGAAAGAGAAAAAGAATTAAAATTATGAGATAATGTTGACCTTGACGAGGAACTAAATAATGATGGCGAGTGGTGAAGTTAAAAAGGGTGAAGTTTATTTATATTGAATTGGGAGAAAAGAGGCTCGAGGAAGTGAAATAAAAAAGATTAGACCGGGTGTCGTTGTCTTCACTGACAATTTAAATAAGTGAAATTACCGCTTTATTGTGGCTCCGATTACCAAGAGAACCAAAACATTTTTAGATTTTGAAGTGCCGGTAATAGTTAACAACAAAGAAGGTTTAGCCATATTGGACCAAATTAAGACAGTAGATAAGTCAAGGCTGATTAAGAAATTAGGAAAGTTGACCGAAAAGGAAATGTTAATGATTAGAGAAAAAATAGATTTAGTTTTTGATTAACGAAATAAAAAATAATAATGATTTGCGAGTATAGTTCAGTGGTAGAATCTTAGACTGCCAGTCTAATTACGCGGGTTCGATTCCCGTTACTCGCTCCAAGTTGGCGGACATGGCGGAATGGCTAACGCGCTAGTTTGTGGTGCTAGTTTTCGTGAGTTCAATTCTCACTGTTCGCCCCATAACATGGGGTTCTTTAATTTTGTTTTCTCCCCTTAAAAGAAAAGTGTTTTCATAATTGCGTCCGGCGGCGTGTTTATTTCTGGCTTTTTTTTATGTTTTAGCCAGTTTTTTTCCCGCCGGACAACATAATAGTAAATAAAAATGGCTTGTCTGCCAAGGTTAAAATAAGATAATATTTTTATTTACTAATTCTCGCCAGCGAAAAGGAAAAATTCTCTCAAAAGGTCTTAATGAAAGTAAGATAATCATTTTCCCCTTGGCTAATTTTATCTAGTTCGGTTTCCAAGGCTGCAGTATAACCTTCATTTATCAGAGTAGCAAAATTGGCTTGTAATCAATTATTAACCGCAATTCCCAAAGGAGTAGGAATAAATTGTCCTTTTTCGTTCAATTTGGCATAGCCTCTTTTCAACAATACTCGACCGAACAAATTGTAAGTAGAAGGGCGACCAATCCCCAACCTTTCTAATTCTTGTACCAAACTGCCTTCGTTATAACGAACAGGTTTATTTTCTTGATATTCTTGGACTTCAATTTTATAGGCTTCTAGTTGGGAAATGCCAGGCATTGCCGGAGACCAAAGAGTAATCAATTCACTCTTTAACTTAACGTTATAATTAGGAAAATAAACTTCCGGGGCCACTGCCAAAAATCCGGCAAATTGACAAATCCTTTCCGTTGTAACAAAATGATAATTATTATTAAGAAATCGTCAAGTAATTTTGTTAATTTGGGCCGGGCTCATTAAACTGGCGAGAGTGTGATTGTATATCAACTTATATAATTTGTATTCTTCCTCCGTTAAAGAACTTTTAATTTCCTCGGGCTGGTAATTCAAATAAGTAGGGTGAATGGACTCATGCGCTCCCTGAACATTAAGGGTTTTTTCTTTTTTTTTTCAAGCCGGATTAGTATTAACATAATTAAAACCTCAATTTTTTTTGATATATTGATAGGCTGAACTCGTGAACTCCTGATTAATACGAGTAGCGTCCGTTCGGGGATAGGTAATCAACCCAATTTGTTTTCTTTGGCTACTTATTCAAACCCCCTCATATAATTTTTGGGCTAATTGCGTGGTTTGAGCCACCGAAAATCCTAGTTGCGATTTGGCCTCGAATAATAATAAAGAAGTAATGAGCGGTGACTTCGGTAAAATGAACTTTTTTTCTTCTTTTTGGTCGGCTAGTTGAAAAATTAAACTCAATTTTTTTTTAATTTCTTCAGCCGCACTTTTCTCTTTGTAGAGGATCAATTCTCCGGTCTCATCCACTTGCTTGAGAGTTATTTTCTGCTTGTTGACTTGGCACAGACCACAAAGGATGTAGAGTTTTTTCTTTTCAAATTGTTTAATCAGTTCTTCCCGCTCAATAATTAATTTCAAAACTACTGATTGTACCCGACCGGCCGATAGGGCTTGTAATTTTTTTTGTAAAATAGTGCTAAGACAAAAACCTATCATGCGGTCTAATACTTGGCGAGAAAGTTGGGATTCGACCAAATTCTGGTTAATAGTCAAAGGATTACTTAAGGCTTCCTTAATACTGCGAGGGGTTATTTCATAAAAAAGTAGTCGCTGGCATTTAATGGGGTCTATTCCTAATGATTTTGCGGTCTCTTGGGCGATGGCTTCTCCCTCCCGGTCGGGGTCGGTGGCCAGATAAATTGCTAGAATTTTTTCTTTACTTAAATAATTTTTTCAGAAGTTGATTAAACTTTTTTTTTCGGCAATTACTTCGTAAGAAGGCTGAAAATTTTCTAAATCTACTCCCAAATTATATACTCCGGACTTTTTTAGTTCTCATAGATGCCCTCCGGTGGCAAATATCACATATTCTTCGCCTAAAAAGGATTGAATGGTCTTTTTTTTGGTTGCCGATTCTAAAAATATTAAGCCTTTTTTCATTTTCAATCTTGCTATAATTTTTTTTACCAGTTGGAGTGTGAAAAGAGAGCAAAAATTTACATACTGTCTTGTCAAAAATTAATTATAATGCTTTATTCACCCGAGGAAAAAAGAAAAATTATCTTGTCTAATTATAACCACCCCAACCACCAGGTAAAATTAGAGGAATTGAAAAAAAAGAGTGAGGAATGACAAATCCCTTTTGCTACTTTTCGTAGCCTAGAACAAGGTTGTGGCGATATTATTCACTTGCTAGTAAAAAAAGAAGATAATAATTTACAAAAATGCTTATTTTCAGGTCAACAGTCCTGTCTGATTACTGTGGCAGTGGCTAATATTATCTGCTCTTGTTTAGAAAGAAAAGACCTAAATTTTGCTCGTGAATTATTAACTAATTGTCAAGCCATGATTGAAAAAAAAGTTTACAATTTAGATAATTGTCCTGATTTACAAGTGTTTAGTGATATATCACAATTTCCCCACCGAGTAGAATGTCTAAGGTTAGTGGTGAGGGGATTAACTAAATTGATAAAATAACTATTATGGTAATCGACATATTAATTCGTCTCTCTCTCTCTCTCTCTCTCTAGCCTTATCAGGCAAGGAAACAATTAAAAATTGTTTCTTTTTCTCTCTTGTTAGGAAAAAATTATGGCTGACTGATCCAACAAACTAAATCTCTTAAAAGAGAGAGTTGAGATAGTAAATAAAAAAATAGACCAAAATCCCCAAAGTCTTAAAGGCATTGGAGAAAAAATGAACCAAGATTTAGCAGAATTAGAAAAATATTTAGAAGCCAGTGAGGAAATTATCAAGCGAGAAGCTCAGGAACAACCCAAAATAGAGAAAGGTATTGATGAACTAGAAAAAGAAATAGAAAAGTTAGAAACTAAAATAAACACTTTAGAAATCCAATATAAACAATTACAACAAAAAACTAACAGTATGAAGGTGAAGTATGGAGTTGGTGGAACTTTGGCGGGAGTAGTTGGTGGGATTGCAGTTTGGAAATTGTTGCCAAAGGTGAAGGAATGGTTGGGGTTGTAGTTTTCCATGATAAATGTAAATTATAAAATGATAATCTGCGACAAATGTAAAAAAGAAAATTAAACTCTAGCAAAGACACACTAAAATTAGGACTACTAACGAACTAAAACATTATTGTAATAAATTAGGTATTGAAAATCTTTGGATAATTATTTTTCTCTAATTGGTGATAAAACTTCTGGTGAACTTATTTTAGCCAACTCATCCACCAAATTATCCAAAGGAATTTTTTCCAGACAGGATTCTACCCCCTTTTCACGACTGGCTAAATTAGTTTTGCCTCTGGCAATTAATAATAATTCTACTCCTTCGTAATCAAAAAATTCGCTGGTAGTAAGCGGGACAAAAGAGTAATTAGCCATTTTGGCTTGGAGAGAAGGTGGGAATTTGACTTTTTGCCTTTCCGTTAACTCAACTCCAGGAGGCGTGGTCGCTTGCGGATTTTTAATACTAATTAAAAAATCATCCTCCTTTTGGAGATTAAATTCTTGTTGAACTTCTTTAATTTGTGCCGGAGCAGTCAACCGATAGATAAAATGGCTATGATTATCATGAGACACCAGTAAATATTTGCCAACTCCGAGGCGCTGAGAGACTGGCGAGGTCCGTTCGCCCCGCGTTTTGGTTGAATAATGTTTTTCTTGTAAGGCATTCAATAACTCCTCCTTGCTATTTTTAATAACTTCTAAAAATAGAAAATAACTATCTTTCTCGCTGGGAGGCAACTGTTTTTTGCCTACAATTAATAATCGATATTTATTTTGTTGTTGAGTTCGTAAAACGAAAAAAAACGTTGTATCCCTTCTTGCTGATTAAGAACTTTCTCGACTTTAGGACGATAGAAAAAGTAAACACTGCCACCTTCTAAAACGTCATTTTTTTTTTTTTTTTTTTTCTATATCTTTTTTCATATTATTATATTTTTAAATATATTTATATTATATTATTAATACTTGCTCTTTATGATAAATTTTATTTATTTGACTTTATTCCCTCAATATTTTCACAATTACTTTCAGATTTCTTTAGCCAAAAAGATTAGAGAACGAAAATTACTTGATTATCAAGTTTATAATTTACGGGATTTTGCTGTCAAAGGTCAGGTTGACGATTATCCCTATGGTGGAGGAGCTGGCATGGTCCTGAAAATTGAGCCATTAGTAGCGGCTCTGGCTGCTATTCAAGAGACTTATCCTGACAGTTATCTCATTTTGCTCTCTCCCCAAGGGCAAACTTTCACCCAAAACGAGGTGCCGAGAATACTCAACCAAACTCCTAATCTGGTCTTTGTTTGCGGACATTATGAAGGATTTGATGAACGGATTTGATATTATATTGACGAGCAAATTTCAATCGGTGATTTTATTACTATGGGAGGAGAAATGCCCGCTTTGGCAATTACCGATGCCCTAATTCGGGCTATTCCAGGGGCCATTCAACCTGAATCTTATCAGCAAGAGACCTTTCAAAACTCGCAACTAGATTTTGCTACTTATACCCGCCCGGAAGAATTTGCTGGTCTAAAAGTACCAGCGGTTTTGCTATCCGGCAATCATAAAGAAATTAACGAATGAAGGATCCGAAATAGACGAGATAAAACCAAACAAAAAGAAAAATGATATAAAAATAATAATAAAATTATTCCGAAGCGAGAAGCAGAGAATAAGTAAAAAGTTCAAAATTGCATTTTTAGAGATTAATTTTGTACAAAATTATAACGATAACTAAAATTAGGGAAAATACAATAATAAAGTGTTACCTATTCTCGCTAGTTAATGGCTGGACTAAAAAGGATTAAGATAACAAGTGAGTTTAAAAATTTAGCAAATACAACATAAAAAAAATATCAAATAAATTTATACAAACATGCCAAAATTAAATCCATATTTAACAGAAAGCAAGAAACTAATTGAATTAGTTCAAGAATTAAAAAATGAATACAAAGTTCCTAGTTTTGAGGAGTTTGCTAAAGATTATGAAAGTGATGAAGTGATAAATGGGAGTTATGAAAATGAAATTAGAGGTTATGGTGACATTAGTGTAGTAAAAAGTTATGGTCCAGGAAATAGTCAATCAGCAGAAGACACAGCAAAATACGTAGGCAAACAAGCCATAAGTAAAACTGCCGGTGCTCTTCTTGGTCCTGCCGCTTTGCCAATAGGAATGAAACTTAAACAGACTGCTCTAACATGAGACGTGTCTAAAGAATTTGCTTTAGAACTTGGTAATATTATTAATAAGATTAATAGTAGCGGGGGAATTAACACAGAAGACTTAGACCTTATGGAAAAGGTTATGAGGAATGTGGAAAACAAAGAAAAAAGTGAATTCGCAAAATGAATAGATGAATTAGGAAATGATTTGATGTGAAGCGGAGCAGGAAATGCATTAGGTGAAATTGCTAGTCAATCGAGTGGTAGTGCGAGCGGGCTTTTTAATTTTGTTAGTGAGGTTTACGAAGCAAATTAAAAAACCAAAGAAGCAGCGGATCATACTAAGTTTATACTCCACTTAGCACATCGTAGCAGAGGAATAGATTATGACCCTAATTGTGATGAATGCAATTCCTAGCAATTAAAGTTAAGTTTCGTTTGTAAGAGTTTATGAAAAAGAGAAAAGTGTTGGGGGTTTTATTGAGAGGTCTGCTTGGACTTATCTTTTTCTTCTTAATGCTTTTCTCGGTGTGATTGATATTTGGTTCAGAAGTTATTTCATCAGTGCTAAAAAAAGCGCTAGAGAAGGAGCGAAGAGTGCGAAGACATTCATTGACTTTTCATCTTCTTTTTTTGCTTTCCTTTACAGGGCTTTGTTTTTCCGTAATGTTTTTTCCTTCCCTTTACTACCTTAAATTCAAACCCAGAAAATTCCTGATTGACTTTTTGATTTTTATTTTCATTTTGTTTCTTTTTTTTCTCGGATTTTTTTTAGTATTTAAAATTTTTTACAATTATCACCAAGTTTTCAAAAACAGTTAAGTGTTTTAATATTAATAAAAAAAAAATGCTTCTAGTGAATGATTGGGCTTTCATAAATAAAAATATACAATAATTTAATAATATATAGCATGACCAACCTCAATAAGAATGAATTAGCCAAAATTGGAGTCCAATTTGGTAATTTAGTCCGTAAATGAAATCCCAAAATGCGCCCTTATATTTATGGCAAAACCAAAAATAGAACCCATATCTTAAATTTAAAAAAAATTGCTGATAGTTGTCAAGAAGTAGGTAATTATATAAATTCAATAGTTAAGAAAAATAAGACCATTTTGTTTTTATGTACTAAAAAAACATCCCTGAAGAACAAGACAAAAAACATCCCTGAAGAACAAGACAAAAAACATCCCTTTGAAATAGTTAAAGAACAAGCCATCCGTTGCGGAATGCCTTATATTGTTAACAAATGAGAAGGTGGGTTTTTAACTAATTTTGAGGAAACTAAGAGAAAGTTAAGAGAATTACAAAGATTAAATATTTTTGTCAAAAAGGACACTTTTAAAAGTCTAACTAAAAAGGAACAAGCAAAGTACAAAGAAAGGCAAGACGAGTTAAAAAACATTTATGAGGGGGTGATTGATTTAAAAGAAAAAAAACCTGATGTTCTATTCATTATTGGACTTAATAAAGAAAAAACGGCTTTTCGGGAAGTTATAAAAGCCAAAATTCCTGTTATTGCGGTTTGTAATAATAATTGTAATCCTAAATTAGTAGATTATGTTATTCCGGGAAATGATGAAAAAAGTGAGCCCATTAACTTTTTTGCTAGTTTGGTGGCGGATGCCATTATCCAGGCCAAAGGCGAGGCAAAATCAGTAGCCGAAAATACGGCAGTAAACAAAAAATTGGAGTAAAAACAAACATGCCTCAACCTCGTTTTTTTACTGGTATCCAATCCAGTGGCACTCTTACTTTAGGAAATTATTTAGGATTAATCCGTAATATTTTAGAAATACAAGAGGAATATGAGGTCATTATCATGATCTGTGATTTACATTCCTTAACCATTCCCAAACCCAACTTTAATTATCGGGAAATCGGCCACGAAATCGCTTCTCTATTATACGCTTGTGGTCTAAAAGAGGAAAATTGTAAAATATTCATACAATCGGAAATAAAAGAGCATGTCGAACTGGCTTATTTACTTTCTCCGCACATCACAGTTAGTGTTTTGTCTAATATGATTCAATACAAGGAGAAAAAAAGAGAGCAAGAATCTGGTAATTTGGCTTTGCTGACTTATCCAGTTTTAATGGCGGCGGATATTTTTCTCTACGATGCAGACTTGGTTATTGTCGGTCAAGACCAGACCCAGCACCTCGAATTAACCACCAATATCGCCCAGAAATTCAATAATTTTTACGGCCAAAAACTGCTAAAAATTCCGCAATTTACTATACCTCATTTGGGGGCTAAAATAATGGACTTAAAAAACCCGCAAAAAAAAATGTCAAAAAGTGAAAATGATTTTTTGGCTCTGCTAGACGACCCGCAAACTGTTACTAAAAAAATTAAAGAAGCGGAAACTGATAGTGAAAATAAAATCTATTATGATCCGGCCAAAAAACCAGGTATTTCCAACCTCTTAACCATTTATGCTTTGTTAAGCAAGCAGGGAATAAAGGAGACCGAAAAAGAATTACAAAATCTCAACTATCACCAATTTAAACTCAAACTTATTGATTTACTTAATGAAAAATTGGGAAAAATCCAAAAAAAATATATTGATTATCAACCCAGAATTAAAGAAATATTAAAAAAAAATACTGAATACTTAAAAGTTCTAGCCACCCAAAAACTGAACTTAATCAAAAAAGAAATAAAATTTAATTAATAATGTATGGTCAAAAAATGTTCGAAATATAAAGATAGTAGTAAATTTAGTCGTAATAAACCTTGTGAAAAAGATGTTTTTGAAAATGATGCTTATGGTCGTGAGTGAAAATATTGTAAAGAGCATGGTTGTGTAATATGCCTAAAAATAACAAGAAAAAGTGGTATAAAAAAAGAGCCAATGCACGATGGTTTTTGAAAATGTAATACTAAAGAATGTAATGAAGATTATAAGAGAATAAAAATTAAAAATACTGAAGCAAATACCAAATTATTTAATACAGTTGAAAAAATTAAACGTTCTCTAGCCAACGTTAGTCCACGGAGTAGTTTTTTAGAACATTATGTTGAAGCATTAAGGCATTATGAAGCCGAAGCAATTAAAAAAAACGTATTTTATGAAAAAATTATGAGTCCTGTGGATCTAAAATTTATTAAGGATTCGATTGACGCTTCTAATGAGTTAAATCAAGAAGAAAAAGAGGGATTGAAGAGTATCTACGCTAGCGATGACATTGAAAGTGTTCTTAAAATGAAAGAGATGGTTTTTACTCATATATTAGAAGAGAGAAATTTAAAAATAGCGAGAAATGATTTCATTAAAAACAAGTTAGAAAAATTGGATGGTTGAAACTTACTCAGTCATAGCCAACAACAAGGTTATAATGATGAAATTAGAAAAACTAGAAATCCCTCTCTTTTTGACTCCGTTCTTAATGCTGCCAAAACAAAAATAGTAGAAATAAAAAGTAATGACAATACAGAGAGAGAGAGAGAGAGAGAGAGAGAGAGAGAGAGAGAGCAAAATTGCTGGTTGCTGAGATAAAGGCCGAATTAGACAATTCCCCGCCAGTGAATATCACCGAACTGGATAGTAAATTCCATGATTACGAAAATTTGACTCTGAATGAATTAGAGGCCACTAAAAATGACCTTATTGCGGCCATTAAAAATCACCGAGCCACAAAAAAATTGAGTGAATTGTTGAGCCAGGCTAAAACCTGTGCGGATAGTGATTTGTGAAGTTTCATTAAAGGATTAGAAAATTTTGCTTCGTCAGCAGTTTCCGAGGAGGAAAAAAATGCTTACTCCGCTCGCCAAAATGAGGTCGACACATTGTTGAGTGAATTGCGAGACCGCTGAAATGATTTGAGTGAGGAGAAAAAACTAGAAAATTATTGAAACAACGCCATTCGTAATTTCGCTAATTGATTAGCCGAGGCCGAAAATCTCCAACTGGCGACTGATGACCCCTGGCAAAATTTCCTGACAGCCATTAAAGAACACACAACCCAAGAAGCGATTGAAAACCAGGAAAAAGAAGCCTATCAGCATATTTTAGCCCAATTCAAAGCAAAAGTCAAACAAGAATTAGGAGCCGCCCAAAAGGATGGAGAATACTCGCCAATCGATGATAGCCAGAACTTCGTCGCCGTAAAATCGGCCCGAACCAGCATTAAGCAAAGCCGGGAAAACTCCGACTCACCAGACAATAACAAAAGGGGGGAAAATCCCGTTGACAACAATAAAAATCAAAAAAATAAATCCGACTATTCTCAGCCAATAATAATTGCTGTTGCGATTGTGGCCGTAACAACCCTAATTATAATGCTGACAAGTAGAACTTTGAAAAAACGAAAAAAATCTATCAAAAAAAATAGGCACGAATAATTTATCTTAAAAAATAATATATAAATAAAAAAAATTATACATGAATGATAACTATAATGGCTTAGGACGCCGTAAAGAAGCAAACGCAAGAGTTTATTTAAAAGAAGGCACCGGGCAAGCCCGGATCAGAACAAACAATGGGAAGGAAAAGAGTCTTCACGATTATTTTTATATGGAACCTTCGCTCTGCGAGGATATTCTTCGGCCACTCAAATTGTTTAACAAGGAAAATGATTTTGACTTTTTTGCTCGAGTAAAAGGCAGCGGCCCGCAAAGCCAAGCCGGGGCAATTAGATTAGCATTGGCTCGGGCACTATTAAAAGTTTCCCCAGAGTATAAAATTACTTTGAAAAATTTTTCTCTGCTAACGCGAGACTCCCGGAGAGTATGGAGAAAAGTAGTTGGTTCTAAAAAGGCTAACAAAGGCAAAAGATTTCACAAACGTTAGAATGGTTAAATATTTTTTGAATATTAGGCAGAGTGGAAAAAGCGATGACATGGAGGGAAATATAACTTATGATTTTGATTTAGAAAATTCACTCCGCTTTCCTTTCTCACTTGACGGTAAAAATTACGCGTATCTAGGATATAAGCATTTAGAAATTAAAACTAGCAAAAATAGAAATGAGATTTTTCGTGGTGATGTTGCCGACATTGACAGGTGAGGAGTAATAGAAACTTATTGAAATTTGTGTGTTCCGGACGATAATGAGGGATTTCCACTGCTCGGCTCTAATGATAAACTTACTTTATACGATACAGATGGAAATATTTATTTAGAACCTCTTCATTTTTCGCACCTTACCTTAAAAATAAAACCAGTGGAAATTACCTGAAAATCTAATGAAAATATTCGTCTAAAACTAGCTTCCTCTTATTCCGTGCAGGACGAAATCCAAAACTTTAACATAAACATTAATGAAATTGATTTAAGAGGCAAAAATATTGATAAATCTCATTCTCTCATTGCTAATTGTATCGAAAAAGGTCAAGATTTAACCTTAAAATTTCGTTCTCCCAATAGTGCTTATTTTCGCAAAAATTATTCTAATAACCAATTAATTAACACTTTGGTTATCCCAGAAAATAGTCTCCAAGAGGATTTAGCCACTCAAAACCAAAACCCCAATTCTTCGTCCCTTCTAATAAATATTTTGTTATTTTCGTTTTTAGGAATTATAATCCTAATTTCATTTTTTTTGCTTTTCTTAATAAAACGCAAAAAATCTCGTAAAAAATAGTTTATGGCAGGACATTCTGCAGCCAAAAATAAAAAATGAAGAAAAGACCGTCAATCTGAACTTCGGAGTCAAGAGCATCAGACGGCAAGAAGGGAAATTGAACTTCTAATTAGGCAAAAAAGAGAAATTCCGAAAGAAGCATTTGTCATTGCCCGAGAACACAGTTTTCCTAAAGAAAAAGTTTATCAGATTTGAGAGAAATTAAAGAATAGTGTGGCTGAAAATCATTTTACTCAGGCCTTGTTCCAGGCCCCTTTCGGCATTTTAATTTATTTAGAAGGGGGCAAAAATATTCCGGCTGATTTAGTTAAAAAATTACAATTAAAGTCTTTGCCTCTCGTCTCCCTGTCGAATTATTTTCAACCATTATATAGTCTTAAAATTAATTTAAAGGGCAATGACAATAATTTAGAAGAATATTTACTTACTTATTTGCCAAACGAAATTTGAGAAAAAACAAATTATGATGAAAAAAAAAGAGAATTGATTTCTCCAGACAAAGAGGAAATGACAAGAATAAAAAAGATTATTGAAGAAAAAAAATTAGAATTAGTGATTGAAGAAGAAGAAAAACATTTTTGAAAATCTTTAATTCCTTGTCGACTAATAGCCAAAGAAGAAATTGATTATTATCATGAGTTAGAGAAACAATTAGCCAGCAGCAATTTTTATACCAATATTGAAAAAATGGGACTATAGCGCAGTTGGTTAGCGCACACCGCCGATAACGGTGAGGCCGGTGGTTCGAATCCACCTAGTCCTACCATATATATTAAAAAGGATTTAGAATCATATTATTATCATGAAAGCTTCTAATACTTGCAAAAAGAAGTGTTTTTCTTGAAAACGTCGATTTATTGATAGCCTTATTTCATGCACTATCATCATGACTTTTATCTACTTACTCAAATATTTTTTTCCTGATTTTTTGTAAAGTTGAATTATTTTTTAAGCCTTACGGCAAAAATTTTATTTTTTTTCTCTTGGCAGCTAGGTTTTTTAACGCCCTCCGTTTTCAATTATTTTTAGTTTTTGTATTCTTATTGTTATTTATGTATTTTGCAAGTTTTTTGTCGCGACAGTTATGTTTTTATGAATAAACAAATAAATCTCATTATTTTAAATTAAAGTCAATCAATTTTGAGATTTATCTGGTTTTTTTCCCTAAAACCATTATCCAATTTAATTATTCGACAAAAAAATAGTACTGAAAATTATCTACCTTTTATCAAAGAAATAATCATCTTTAGGATTTTTACTATTACTCAAATAACCACAATAAGTACAATTATGAAAATTAATAATTTTCATCAATAATCCTTAATATAATTACCCAAATCACTAATGTTTTTAATGCCTCCTTCCGGTCATTGCAGAAATCTTTTTAGCCAACCAAACATAATTTTAATTTTATGGGTTTAATTAACCCAATCTTTTTTCTATCTCCGAAAAAGCCGAATGGGTAAAAACGAGATAATTGGAAGATAATACTTGCGAGAAATTAACTAATTTACTATCGCTAATCTTGGCATAAGACAGATTGCGAAAAGAATAAATTATTTTTTCTTTATTTTCTTCCTCTTTGGATAGCACAAGCAGAATTGGGGTTTTTTTAACTGGCAAAAAGTCAAGGAATTTTTCAGCCTCTTTGGTTTTGTAATTAGCAAATGCTATTTTATCTACAATTATTATCTCTTTTTTTCTCATTTTTTCTCCCAAAAGCGATTGAAAGACACTTTGTTTGAATTTTTTATTAATATACAAAGAACGACTTTCTTGACCTGTTGGTCCAAAGGTTATCCCCCCTCCCCGATTTTGAGGGTTGTAAGGCGAACCAGAACGCGCTCGTCCGGTTCCTTTCTGGGGATGCGGTTTTTCATCAACACCCTCTACCTCCCCTTTCGTTTTGGTCTTATGTGTTTTTTGGTGTTGATTAAAAGTATAATAACGATTAGCCAAAGAAATATTTCAACGAGAAAATTGAGATTTCCAAATTTTATTATTAAGTGGCTGTTTGCTTACTATTTCCCCTTTATGGTTAATGACTTCGATCTGCTCCATATATTTATATTTTAAAATTTTTTTGAAATTATTTGTTACTTTTTATATTTTTTAGAATGTCTTTATTTTTAATCTTATAAGACAAACTATCCGAGCCTACTTTTCAAAAATTACTTAATATTTGTTAATATGCCGAAATATTTCTATATCACCACTCCTATTTTTTACCCCAATGATCGTTTGCATTTAGGACATGCTTATACTATGATTATTGCTGATATTATTGCCCGTTACAAAAAAAGTCAAGGTTATCAGGTTTACTTCCAAACCGGCAGTGATGACCACGGTGAGAAAATTGAAAAAAAAGCGGCTTCATTAGGCATTAGCCCTCAACAATTAGTAGACCGAAATGTTTTACTTTTTCAACAATTATGAAAAGAATTAGGCATTTCTGAACACATTTTTTATCGCACTTCTGCTTCCACCCATAAAAAAAAAGTCCAAAAAATTTTTACTGAATTATTAAATGAAGGCGATATTTATTTAGGGGAATATCAAGGAAAATATTGTGTTGCCTGTGAGGATTACGTGAGCGATAGCAAAGTTATTAACAACAATTTATGTCCGACTCCTAATTGTCAGTCCGAATTGCGAAAAATTAAAGAACCGGCTTATTTTTTGCGAGTTAGTAATTATTACCAACAATTGATAGAATATTATCAAAAAAACCCCAATTTTCTTTTGCCACCTAACATTAAAAAAGAATTATTCGAAAATTTTCTCAAAAATGAAAGGCGAGATTTGTGTATTACCCGTAGTGATATCAAGTGAGGCATTCCAGTTCCCAACAATGAAAAAATGGTCATTTATGTCTGGTTTGAGGCTTTGCTTAATTATCTTAATTCTCCAATTGGGGAATATTTTTTTTTCCCTAAAGTACCTAACGATAGTAAGGTTAAGGAATTTGCTTGTGTAGCAATTGCTAATCCAAAAAATCAGTATCTTTTAGTTTACAGTAAAAAACGCGACAAGTGAACGTTCCCCGGTGGAAAAATAGAACCAGGCGAAACGCCCGAAACTGCGGCCAAAAGAGAAATATTAGAAGAAACTAACTTAACAATTACGGATTTGGAAAAGATTGGCGAAGAAACCTTTTATGTTAATAATATCTGATGAAAAGGCTATTTTTATCAAACCCGAAAATATTCCGGTGCGTTAGAAATCAAAGCTCAAGAAAAGGAATCAATAGGAGAAGTTAAGTTTTTTTCTGTTCCGGAAATATGAGAACTTGATAGCCAAAAACCCGATAGAGGTGCGGAATATGTGCTGGAAAAATTAGCCGGTGCCAAAAAGGATAAAAATTCTTGGGAAATAGTGCAAATAATCGGTAAGGATATTGCTCGTTTTCATGGCATATATTGACCGATTATTTTAAGACTTTTATCCGCCCAGTTGCCTGATAAAATACTGGCTCATGGTTGAATATTAGACCAGTTAGGTCGAAAAGGAAGCAAGAGCAAAGGCAATGTTATCGACCCACTGCAATTGTTAAAAAAATACCCACGTGATTTATTAAGAGTTTATTTAATAGCCAAAATTAATTTTTTACAAGATGGAGTTTTCACGGAGGATTTATTGAGCAATTTTTACCAAGACTTTTTTGTGAATAATTTAAGTAATTTAGTCTCACGGGTAAATAAAATGATCCATTTGTATAATGGAGGAATTGTTCCGGAAAATAATTATAGTTGAAAAAAAGAGCAGCCAAAAGAAGAAACCGAAAGAAAAAGATTAGAGGAATACCAAAAAAAATGTAATTTGGCAGTAGCAGAATTTCAAAAAAAAATGAATCAATATGAACTTACGGAAGCTTTTTCTCAAATACAAAATTTACTTAATGAAAGTAATAAATTAATTTCTGATTTAGCCCCTTGAGAATTAGCCAAAAAAGGCGATATTTTGCTTTTGAATTTAACCCTTAATTATTTAACCAACGGAATAAAAATTGCATCTTTTTTGCTTGCTCCACTGGCTCCAGAAACCAGCAAAAAGATTTTAGAAATTTTTAATATCAACCACCAACAATTAAATTGAGATAATTGCCTGGATTTTGCTTCAGTAAATGGAATTAAAGTGAAGTTATTGGAAACCAAAGGTTCGGCGAAGCAAAAACATTTATACGAACCACTATAAAATTACATTCTCCTATACGACCATTTAAAATATTTAATACTTTTGCCTGACTCTTGAGGCTATGGAATAACAGTTAATTATCCAAAAAAAGAAAGGGCAAACCCAACCACCCGTATTTTTTTCACCGAGAATGCCCAAGTATTTTGCACTACATATGCCTTTTTAATCTTTTTTTCTTTCTTTTTCGATAGATTACCATCCCCGCTCCAACAATTATCAGCAAGACCATTCCCACTGGAACAATCACTACTCAAGGGAATTTAGAAGGAGAGTTGGTTGTCTTTTGACTAGAATAATTTTCCAACTCTTTAAGTAATGCTTTTGCTTCTGCTTCCCGTTGGGAGAAAAGATATTTTTCGTAAATATCGGTGCTAACCATAAAATTATTCAACTTATTTTTCGCTTTTTTGATTTCCGCCGCTTTTCCCGATTTTAGGTCCTGCTGTGACTCACTAAAAATCAGGGTCAATTTCTTTTGGGACCCTTTTTCTCCCGCATTTTTAACTACTTTTTTCTCTATCTCATTAACTTGGTTCGGGTCGGTAATTTCTCCGTTTTTTAGTTTTTCTCAATCTTCTTTACTTTCTGAATCCAATTCGTTCGCGTCAATATTATATTTAGTTAGGGTTTTTTTTATCGTCTCAACTATGACTTGCCGATACTCCTCATAACTAACTTTTTTGGCTAACTCATTTTTTAAATTATCAATGGCAGATTGGTTGTCCTCATAACTTTGCTGACCTTTCGCTTTTTCCACTTCTTCCAACTGCTTTTTTAATGCTTCGGCATCTTTGCCGTCCGTCGACAGATTATTGGCGATATTGGCAGCATCTTTTTTGGCTTTTCTTTTGGCTTTAATGTCAACTAATACTCGGTCTTTTATATTGTCAATATCTTTTTCTTCATTAGCAGCATTAATCTGACTTTCTCATTGCCGATAACCTTCGTCTAAATCATTATTAGCAATTTTCGGTTCCAGATTAAGAGCCACCTCGATAGTATTAATAGCCTCTTGACGAAAAGCAGAGATATTAGGCGTATTGGGAGTTTCTGTAGGCGGAGGATTATTATTTTGAGTATCATTTTCCTCTCCTTCACCAACTAACTCCTCCATTAATTCAACTACCTCTATTTTTTTGGCGATCATCATATCATTCAATCCTCCCTTTAATCATTTTTGAGCCAGGGCTTTTAGATTATTTTTAGAGGCTTCACTGTCAGCCGCAGTAATTTTTCTCCCTTGCCACAAATCGCCACTTACCATCCTCCCAGTATCGGGGTCTATAACTTCGGACGATTTTTCATTTATCTCCCGTAGGAGAGAACCCTTAGTTCTTTCGTATTCTTGATATTTTTCGTGCATTTTATTTCATAATTCATTATACCGGTTGATAATAGATCTATCCGCAGCGTGTTGGTCCACTAAATTATTATATTCCACATCGGTCATGATTTCTCCTCCGGCTGGGGTGCGAGTATTGTTTCCAGTATTATTCTGGTTTGGCTCATTTCCTTCAACAACCTCTCCTTTTTCCTGAATAAAACGCTCTACTTCGGCAAAATTATTTTTGATAAATATAACTTCCTGTGCTACTCCATTCCGATCGATACGAGTTTGCAAACTCGTAAGAGCAGTCATTATATCTATAACTTCTTTTAAATACTCTTTTTCAGCAATAAATCATAAATTTTCTATGTTATCCTGTCGGGCATCGCTCAATACACCTCTCCAAAAGGTTATTCTATCACCTAAATCATTGTCTTCGAGAACTCTCTCAAAAACATTCTTTAAGTCCGCTTTCATCAAATAAGTGTCCTTTGTTTTTTTATGCACCTTGCTATCGTGGTGATTTCAATAACCTCACCTTGTTACTCCTCCTTGGTCCACAATAAAATCTTGCTGGTCGTAATCAGATGTGACAAAAACTCAGCGAGTATGTTTAGAAGGATCCGGATCTGTTTCATTTTCATACTTTGCTCCTCAGTGTCCAGGACTCATTCATTCCCAGTCGCGTGCTTCTGATAAATTGTTTCCTTTGAAAATTATGTAATTATTTGTTAGTAATATGTTGTTATTCATAGGGGGGGGGGGGGGGGTAGAAAATATCTGCCTCACCCATCTGTATACTATATGTCGTATATATTATAAATTTTATATGATTAATAAACTCAAATGTCTATCTTAATCTTTAGAGTTTTTTCACATTTCTCTTTTGAGAAAACTTTGCCTTTCTGCGACGAAAAATAAGGACAGAAAAAATTACCACCGCTGACAAAACTCCGCTCGCTATCAACCAGACCGATATTTTATTTTTGTTGGAAGAATCGAGAGAAGAATCATTATTTTTATTTTGTTGGGCTTGATATTTTTCCCTAATTTCCTTTTCTATTTCTTTGACAAAAGTGGCTATTTCTGACTGGGTTGTTAATTCCTTTAAATATTCTTCTCAACTATTTTTATTTTTCCACAAAAATGGGTCTAAATCGTCGGGTTTGACTTTACTATTAGCAAATAATTGTTGAATTTGAGTTCGGGCTTCTTGTTGGGCTTGCTCGGTGGTTGCTGCACTATTTATTCCGGACATGTCAATCGGCGGAATGTCAGCATCTGAGTTCGGCAGTGGAGAATCATCATTCTTTTCAGGGTCATGATTATCACCATTAGTCGGTGGGTTGGGGATCGGGCCGTTTTCATTAGGGTTATTTTGTTCCCCTTGATTGGGAGATTGATTGTTTGGAGAATTTTGGTTAGTGTCTGGTGAGTTGGAACCACCATTAGAAACATTTGGTTGAGAAGTGTCGAAAGGAGGGCTTTGGGGTGGTGAATTTGAATCAGTTTTTGGTTGATTTAGTGCCAATTCATCTCTTATTTCCATTAATATTTTGCCTAGTCAATTCCCCTCCTCTAAATTAGTATAATTTCCTTTTTGCCCATTGCCTCACTTATCTTTAGGTTTTCCAGAGTTCTCCACTAACTTTTTACTCCCGGTGTTTACCAATAAATCTTTTAGGACTTTATTTTGATTAAATTTTTCTCTAACTACTCATTTCATAACCAAATAATTATAACCCGCCTCTTTATAGTTGTTTCGGTATCATCAGTTTGCTACGTTGTAGAGACCATTTTTACTTCCCGCGAAATTTTTGGCTTTCATCGGATCAGGCTGGTTATAAACTTCTTTAATCAGTTCTTCATTTACGCTCCCTTCTTGGGTAAATTTCATTGCATTAAAAAGATGTTCGCTGGTTTTTCACTCAAAAGTAGTGTTGGGCATTATATATCCCTTACTTTGATCTACTTTCCCATCGCCAATTAACAGGCGTGGCAGCCCCCTCGTAGTTATCTTATGAGAAGAAAAGTTGGTAAATCCATAATAATCTTTTTCTCCTTGATAATGAACATCTTTTTCCCTATAAAACAAGATTACATTATCGGGCATTTGTTGGATTGACATATTTTTTATATTTTCGTTTTTTGACGATTCTAAATTACGTGGCAATTCAACTTGGAACTGAAGAAAAGATTTTTTGTGTTTTCTTGATTACTTGAAATTTTATGCCTTTGGTCTTTATTAATCGCTATATGTTTTTTTTTTTGCAAAAAAAGCACTAATTCTTTTTAACCAACACAACAATTAAAAAAATTATCAAAATAACCAGCAAAGAAATAATTGAGGAAAAAATGTAAAGTATAAAATTATTATTACAACCTCCCTTATTTATTTTGTACATATTAAAATTACCTTTCATAATTATATTTTGTATATACAAACGATACTCGTGTATCACCGGACCTCTCCGTCAGTATTCAACTATTATAAAATTATTATATAGATGAAAAATTATTCTTGGGGATGTGTGTTTTGACTTAGATTAAGGTCGGTAATTATGGCAATAATCCGGTTTTGAAAAAAATCAAGACGAAGAAACTAACGAAATTCCTGTTGGATTGTTTAATAGCAGCCCAGGATACAACTACGCGAGAATATAATTAATTAATCGTATTTCTCAACTAGTTTCTGCCGTTCGCCCAATTCGTTCGGCTCGATATAAAATTTGGGTCAATTATTAAAGTTTGGTTATTATACTTGTTAATTGTCACTCCCTTACTAAAAATATCCTACTTACTAATCGGCATTCGTTTATTAGTGCTTAATAAGGAACAACAATTAATAAACTAAGTTGTAGAAGTAATTGCTAACTGTCTAAGGACAGGGGTTCAATCCCCTCATCTCCACCATTATAAAATTATCTAATAACAAAAGAAGCATCGTATCATCCGCAATCTATACAAAAGGATTCGCTATCGTGTTGTTTGCTTTATTAATACCAGGAGGGGGTTTTTTTAAAGGGGGAGTCGTTTTTTGTGGTTACATCTCGCTTTAAACTTATATATATGCTAATACTGAAAATACTCCTCTGAATCTTGGGAATAGTAATTATAATTTGTTCTTTTTTCTTTGGTGAAGAAGATAGTTTTTCGCCCGCTCAGGAGCGCAAAGAAAACATTTATAAGGCTACTCATTTTACTAAATTAA
The DNA here is from genome assembly GCF_002888635.2 of endosymbiont DhMRE of Dentiscutata heterogama. Taxonomy (NCBI): domain Bacteria; kingdom Bacillati; phylum Mycoplasmatota; class Mollicutes; order Mycoplasmatales; species endosymbiont DhMRE of Dentiscutata heterogama. Next base: position 448,356 of record NZ_LN828718.1, on the reverse strand, counting down.
CTAATTTTATTCGCAATATTTATATGGTCTTGATAGCAATATTTATTTCCTTAACTTTTTGTTTGCCTAAGCCGTAAATCTTTTATTAAATTTCGCAATATGTCTGAAATGATTGTTGTTTAAAATTAATAATATGAATAAAGACGTCACTAAACAAATTGTAGGTATTGACTTAGGAACAACTAATTCTTGTATCGCCATCATAGAGGGTCAGACCCCGCGTGTATTGGAAAATACCCAGGGCGACCGCACCACTCCTTCCGTGGTCTGCTATGATGCCAACGAGAAAAGAATTCTAGTAGGCAAGGACGCCAAAAAACAAGTCGAAATCAACCCCGAGGTTATTACTTCTATCAAAAGTGTAATGGGGCAAAAAGTCAAAAAAAAGTTGGGCGGAAAAGAGTATACTCCGGAACAAATTTCGGCGGAAATTTTGCGTTATTTAGTAAGTTGCGCGAAAGGAAAATTAGGAAAAAAAATTACGCGGGCAGTAATCACAGTGCCGGCTTACTTTAACGATAGTCAACGGCAAGCCACCATCGATGCGGCGATTATTGCTGGACTTGGGGACCCCAAGGACTTAAAGAAAAGCCGCGAGATGATTAGAATCATTAATGAGCCCACAGCCGCAGCCCTGGCTTATGGTTTAGATAAAGCAGAAAAAGAACAGACTATCCTTGTTTATGACTTGGGAGGAGGAACTTTCGATGTTTCCATTCTCCAGATTTCTAAGAGCAGTGAAGGAGATGTTTTTGAAACCATTGCTACGGCTGGCATTAGAGATTTAGGAGGAGACGATTTCGACCAAAAAATAGTTGATTATGTGGTTCAGGAAATTAAGAAAGAGCGAAAAGTCGATTTATTGTCCGAAGGAGAAACCGAAAATGATAGAAAGGTGGTTAAACAGCGGTTAAAAGAGGAAGCCGAAAAAGCCAAAAAAGTATTATCAAATAGTTCAGAAGTTACGATTTCTCTACCTTACATTATTCCACCAACCGGAGGCAGAACACCCCACGTGGAAGCAAAAATTACTCGGGCCAAATTTGAAGCCCTAACCAAAGATTATATGGAAAGGACCATGAAAGAGGTCAACCAAGCCATTCAAGCAGCTGAAAAGAAATTAGGCCGAAGTTTGACTATCGACCAAATAATTTTGGTGGGTGGTTCAACCCGTATGCCAAAGGTAGAAACATTACTCGAAGCAAAATTCGGCCAGAAAAAAATTAATAAATCCGTCAATCCGGACGAAGTGGTAGCAATTGGAGCTGCCATTCAAGGTGCAGTTCTGGCTGGTGATTTTGGCAAAGATATCGTGCTTTCAGACGTTACTTCGCTTTCTTTGGGTATTGAGGTTCAATCGGCCAGAGGTGAAGAAGGAATTAACGACATAATAATCCCCCGCAACACCGCTATTCCTACTTCTAAAACCAAAATTTACTCCACGGCCGAGGATAACCAACCGAGCGTTCATATTCGCGTTCTCCAAGGAGAAAGACCTCGTGCTTCCGATAATAAAATAGTCGGAACGTTTGAATTGAGTGGTATTGCACCAAAGCCAAGGGGTGTTCCCCAAATTGAAGTTACTTTCAATATTGACGTTAATGGAATAGTTAATGTGACCGCGCAGGATAAAGCAACTAATAAGAAAGCCGAAATTACTATCAGCGACAGCCAAAATTTAAGTGAAGCAGAAATTCAGAGAATGATTAAAGAAGCCGAAGAAAATAGGGAAAAAGACGAAGAATATAAAAGTAATGCGGAATTGCTCAATCGGGCTCAAACATATTGTCACACTTTTGAAGAGAGAATTGAAGAATTTAAAAAGCATAAGGATTTCAATGAGAATGATGAAGGCTTCAAAAGATTGGTGGAATTGTATCAAGAATTAAAAGAAGCCGTAGACAAAAAAGATTATCCGGTTATTAAAAAACAATTGAATAAAGTCGAAGAAATGATGAAATTAGCCAGTGAATTAGCCAACAAAATGCCTTCCGAAGAAAAAAAAGAGGACGAAGGCTATGCTTCGGGCTCGGAAGAAGATACTATGGATGTATCGCCCGAAAAGGATGACAAAGACAAAAAATAGTAAAACTAGTTTAATTCTAGTTCTTTCATGACCAAGAAAAATTATTATGAAGTTCTCGGAGTATCTGAAGGTGCTTCCGAGGCAGAGATAAAATCTGCTTATCGTAAGTTAACGCTGAAATGGCATCCCGACCGCTGAGCCAGTAAATCAGAAGCGGAAAAAAAACAAGCCGAGGCCAAAATGAAAGAAATTAATGAGGCTTATGGAGTTCTAAGCAATCCCGAAAAACGGCAAAATTACGATCGATACGGTAGCGCGGAAGGTTTTCAAGGACCACCAGAAGGCGGTTTTGACCGTAGCGGAGATTTTTTTAAGGACATCTTTAACACTTTTTTTGGTGGGACCGATTACTCTCGCTCTCGTGGAACCCGACCTCAGGACGGAAGTGACATTTTAACGAGCATTACCTTGACTTTCAAAGAATCAGTGTTAGGAGTGAAAAAAAAAGTGTCTTTAAAAGTAGAAAGGGCCTGTGATGCTTGTAAACAAACAGGGGCGGCTTCGTCCAGTGATATTAAAAAATGTCCGAAATGTCAAGGGCGAGGAATAATTAATACTATCCAGAGAACAATTTTAGGGACTATTCGTACCCAAGATACTTGTGATCGTTGTGAAGGAGAAGGTAAAGTAGTAGAAAAAAAATGTTGAAAATGCGGAGGCAAAAAAAATTTGACTAAGGTAGAAACCATTGAACTTAATATTCCCCGTGGCATTCAGCCAGACAAAACACTCCTTTATCAGGGCATTGGTAATGACGGATGATATGGCGGTACTCGTGGGGATGTTCGGGTCGCAGTCAAGGTCAAAGAAAACCCTTATTTTAAACGCAAGGGCAATAACATTTATGTGGATTTGCCGATTTCCTTTTTGGACGCCATTTTGGGAGGTACAGTCGAAGTAATTACTCTGGAAACTTATCAGTTAGGAGGAGTGCTAAAAGATTTAGCCAAAATCACGGTCCCGGCCGGCAGCCAACACGGTGATTATGTAGTTCTGCCAGGACAGGGCTGCTATGTAGGAATGAATAATCCTAAACGGGGAGATTTTTATGTACGTTTACTAATCAAATTACCTAAAAAAATTACTCTTGCTGCCGAAGGAAGGTTGCGTAATATCCAGCGAGAAACTAACTGAAATCCTACTCACGATTTTCTGGAAAAAAATAAGGATGTTATTGATAATTAGTTGTTGCTAAAAATAATATAATTATGGGAAAATTAAATGTTTATACTAAACTCCAACTCATCCAATCCGAAATCAAAGAGCTAATTCGCACTGAAGAAAACAAATTTCAAAAATATAAATTTTTCAACGAATTACAAGTCCTTAAACTACTGAGACCTCTCTTAGAGAAATATAAATTGACCCTCTTATTAAGCGATGATACCAGTCAACCTTTAATCCATGAAAAAGAGGGTAAGGAACATTTTATTAAATATCTAAAAAAATTAGAAGTGGTGGATGCCGAAAATCCCGAACAGCGTCTATTATTTAACTTTTGAGCAGTGGGCAGCAATGTGGATTTAGCCAAGGCCAAAGGCTCTAGTGAAACCTATGCCACTAAATATCTGTTAAGTAAATTTTTTTTGATGCCGGTGAAGGATGAGGCCGATCCTGATTATAGGCAAGGAGAAGCAAAAGATGGAATGAATCCTGAAGAAAGGAAAGCCGTCAATGATTTTCTCCAAAAACATGGTTGGAACGAAGAAGAAAAAACGAAAGTAAAAAATAAGTAATGACTTATCAACTAAAAAAAATCAAAAAAATAATTGAGAGTATTAAGCATACAGAACGTTTTCAACAGGCTTTTCGACATACCTCTTACCTTAATGAGTTAAAGTTAATGAGAAAAAATAATGCCGAACTGGATTGAGAAAACGATGACCAGCCTCTTTCCTCTTACGAGACTTTGGAATTTTTGGGAGACAGTGTGCTGAATTTTTACGCTAGCCTTTTTATCTATCAGCAATTTCCCAATTATGCAGAAGGACAAATGAGTAAATTGAAGCAATTGATGGTCCAAGAGAGTACTTTAGCCCATTTAAGCCGAGAAATCGGGTTAGGAAAATATTTGCAACTGGGAACAGGAGAAAGAAAAAACCAGGGATCTGATAAAGAGAGTATATTGGCGGACGTTTTTGAATCTTTTACAGCGGCTCTGTATTTGGAAAAGGGGGGTAAAACCGTCCAGCGTTTCCTCAATTTAACTATTTTTACTTGGGTTGTTGGCAAAGAAAATATGATTTGGGATTACAAAAGCCAATTACAGGAATATTGCCAGGCTCGGAAAAATAGAGTTATCTATCGTCTAAAGAGAGTATTGAGAGTTGGAAATCAACAATTATTTGTTATGGAAGTTAATGACGTGCTGGGAACTTTTCGGGAAAGTGGTCGGGGTCGGAACAAAAAAGAAGCCGAACAGCAAGCTGCTGCTAAAGTGATTGAGAAATTAGGGATTGGAGAAAAAGAGAATTAGAATTATATATAAATATTATTATTGTAACAAACGCAACTACGGATTAGTTGCTTCATCAAAATATTATTAATATATATATCTTATTCGGAATGTCTCCTGCTACTGTATTTACTAAATCGGTTCTCAAAACAAAAAAACAAAGCAAAGTAAAATTACTCTTTCTGGTGTTGGGGAGGATTATCAAAAATAATCCACTCCTCTTTTTTTTTTGTTCCTTACTAGCCGTAATCACGGCTTTGGTTAATTTCAATATTGGGGTTAATCTAAAGAATGCCCTTTTAAGCCGCGAAAAAGTTCTGAGTGAAAAAGTCATTAAAGCCGTAGAAAAGGAAGGTGGGGAGAAAAAAAAAGAAATTACTAAAGAGAGAGTAAGAGAAATATTAAATAGCGAGGCTGACGAAACCAACCGACAACAAAAAGAAACCAAAGAAAATATTGCTGGGGAAATGCAAGGAAAAGGCTCTTTGACGAAAGAAAAAGTCAAAGAAATAATTGAAAAGGCCAGTGTCGGCGGTCGGCAGGTGTTTCATCATGATTTCGAATTTTCATTCAATTTTTTTGGTTGACGTTGATTTAAAAGTGATACTTTATCTATTTGATGGTTTATTACTTATTCGCTAATCCTTATTTTGGTGGCGAAATCACTCTTTTCCCTCACTCATTATTATCTAATGAGTTATGCTTATGACAGCATTGAAAAAGATTTAAAAAAAGACTTATTTCGACAACTTGTGCGGGCTAAATACACCAATTCGGCGGAAATTTCTCGCAATTTAATTACCCAATTTGCTGATGATTTAGACGAAATTGCTTATAGTATTTGATTCATTCCTAACCGTTTGATTTATGTGACTTTTTCGATAATTTTCTTGCTGAGTTTCGACTTTAATTTTGGAGGACCAGGTACTACTTTGCCACTTTTAGCCATCGTGGCCGGTTTGTTTGTTGTTCTTGTTATCGTGGAGATTTTACTCTTCAAAAAGGCCAGTAAATTAAATATGGTAGCAAAAAGACGCCAAGAAGAAGATAATAAAATTATTTTCGAGCGTATTAATAATTTGGAATATATTAAAGCAGTTTCGGGAGAAAAATACGAAGAAGGAAAAATCGACCGGCAATTGGATTCAACTTTCCGTAAGAATAGAAAATCACTTTGGTATAGCACTTTATTTAAAGCAGCCCCACAATACATTATTATTCCGAATATACCCACTTTTTTTATGGCCTTGGCCCTACTGTTTTATTCGTCAAGTCCTAAAATGGGAACTGTCTTTCTGATAGGAAATTTTTCTCACTACTTTTTTTCGGTTCGCAGTTTAAACAGCGAAATCGGCAAAGTAATTGACGCTTTGTTAACCTTAGATGAACTTTCCAGTAGTCTAACCCTTGTTAATGAGGGTGCTAAAACATTAAATCAGCCAACCGCTCTTGCTGAATCAAAACCTTCTCTGCCAACTTTGCCCTTCAAAAATGGCGACTTGGTGTTCCAAAATGTCGTTTTTGCTTATCCTAAACGACCCCAACAAGACATTTTACGAAATTTTACTTTCGCTTTTCAACAAGGAAAAATCTACGGCATTGCTGGCAAAAATGGCATTGGTAAAAGTACCATTACCAAAACCACTCTTAAACTTTATGACTTAAAAGCCGGACAAATCTTAATTGGTGGCCACAATGTGCGAGAAATCAACACTATTAGTCTCCATCGACATATTTGCTATCAAACTAATCGACCCACTTTTTTCCGCATGAGTGTTGCCGAAAATGTTTATTATCCGCAGACATATAATAAAAAAGACCAAGAAAAATTAATCCAAGCGGCCCAAAAAACCGGCATTTACGAGTTTATTGCTAAATTGCCCCAAGGATTTGATACTGTATTAAGAGAGGGGGGCGCAGATCTTTCAGAAGGACAAAAGCAGCAAATTTCAGCGATGAAAATGTTTATTAACGATTACGACATTTACATTTTAGACGAGATATTAAGTAATGTTCATCCTAATTTAAAAGGCATCATTTTAGAAAATATTTTTACTAAGTTAAAAGGCAAGACGATTCTAGTAATTGATCACCACTACGAAATATTTCAATATGTTGATTATATTTACCAGTTCACTGGTGAGAAATTAATTCGCATGAATAAGAAAGAGTTTTTGGCGTAATAGGCGTGATATAATATAAAACTATTGTATAATGTCAAAACGATATGAAAAAAAATTTACAAGAGCAAATAAAAGAAATTGAAGATACTTGCCATAGACTCTTTCAAAACTATAGAGAAAGCGGAAGAGAAGCAAAAAAGGCGGTAGAAGAAGGCAGAGCTATTGGTGAAGGAGAAATTTTTAAAAAAATAGATGAAGAAAATAGGGAAATAAAAAAAGAACTAAAAAACCAAATATTAGAGGAACCATCACTTTGAGAATTAGATCGAGAAGGCAAATTTAATATAACTCAAGGAATACCAATCAATTTAGAGGACTTTATAAATCTTATTGAATATCAACGAGAAATTGTGCGTGCATTTGTTAATGAAATTAAGGAAAATCCCCAAGATTGAAAAATTGAGACAGAAAATTGAGATCATGCGGTTGGTTCTCCTGAGGATTATCAAATAGTAAAACATAAATCCGGGCGAAAACATTATCGAGGTTATCAGTTTTTTAACCATTCTAGGCCTGGATTTACTGATGAGGAATGAGCCGAAATTGAAAATGTTATAAACAATCAAAGTCGACCCAGCACCCCAACCAAAAATCCTGCTTCTAATGAAAAAAACAATCAACAAAGTTCACCCCAAAGAACGAATAATAAAGATAATAAAAGTGTTTATTACGGAATAGGAACAATTTCTTTGGTTTTCCTAGTAATAAGTATGGTGGTGATTTGGGTAAAAAAGCGATAAGGTGAAAAATAACGTCTTGTTAATTAACAAACTTGTTTTTAGTCGTCATAAACCTCCTTTGGCAGCGGAGTTGTTCTAATAATTGAGTTCTCGTATTGAATTATTAAACATAATCACGTTTTCTTCTTTACTCTGAAAAGTCAGCAAGAACCTTTTGACAGCGTTGACAAATATCTTTTTCTAAGTCCCGATAATTCCAACATCTGATACATTTTGCCCGGTCTGTTTTTTTCACCTTGATAGCGGAAAAATTGCTTTCTCATACACCATCCTCTCTTTGGTCTTTAATTTCAACTTTGGCTACTAATAATAAATCTTCTAAATTGAGTCGGGAGTAATCTGGTCCGTTTTTTTCTTTTAAAAAAATTATTAAATGAGCCTGTGAATTAGCATTAATAATTTTTTCTTGGCGGGCTTTTTCGAGGGCTTGGTAGACATCTTGGCGTAGGGGTAAAAAAAAGTTGGTAATTATTGCTGTTTTTTTTTCCATAGAGGGCGAGAGAGACAAAGTTGACGAATAATTCGCTAAATGGACGCTTTCTTGACCAGCAAAACCAAAACGGAAAGGGATATTTTGATAAACTTCTTCAGCAAGAAAAGGCAAAATTGGAGAAATGGTTTTTAGTAGCCCTTGTAGAAGATAATAAAGAGTAGTAGTAATTTGTTGTCGCCGCAGAGAAGAAAGACTATCGCAATATAAACTATCTTTGCTAATTTCAAAATAGAAGGAACTTAAATCATTGATGCAGAAGTTTAATAAAGAGGTATAAATGGGGTTAAAATTGTATTCACCATAATTTTTTTGACTTTCACTGGTTAATTTTCCTAATTTACGAAGAATATAATAATCCACCAAATGTAATTCTGATTCCAAATCTTTTTTATTTTTTAAATTGGGTGGCAAATTGGCTAAATTACCTAGCAAAAAACGGAGGGTATTGCGGATTTTTTGATAACTTTCTCGCAAGTTTTTCAAAATGGCAATGCTGACCTTTACTTCTTTACTAAAATCAGAACTGATTACTCATAAACGGAGAATATCAACTCCAAATTGTTTGATAAGGTCTTCGGGATCTAGGACATTACCCAAAGATTTTGACATTTTATGCCCTTTTTCGTCAACTACAAAACCATGTGAGAGAACTTGTTGATAGGGGGCTTGGCCGGCCAGAATAACTGCCGTAATTAGTGAAGAATTAAACCAACCACGAAATTGATCTTGACCCTCGACGTAGAGAGTAGCGGGTCAGTAGATTTTTTTTTCGCTATATTTATTTTTCATTCCCGTTTTTTGTATAAATTTTTTTCAATTGCTTTCTCAATTCAAATTTCTTGGTTAAAATTTCTTTCATTATTTTGCTATTTTCCAGTAATTTTTCTTTATCTTTTGGAAAAATTAATCTAATTTCTTTAATTCGATTGCTTAAATGGGGAACTGTAGAGTAAAACAATAGTTTATCAACTTGCTCTTTAACCTTTTCACTATTGAGAGCATAAACAAAGTTTCAAGTGTCTATTCCATAGTTATTTTTGATAATTCTAATTTTGTAAAACCCGGCAGCAAATATAATTTTTTCCTCACCTGGCATGATAATGGCACACTCACCTACCAAATGTTTACCGTCCTTTACTAATAAAATGTCGTAGGGTTTAATATCTTGTTTATCTTTATATTTTTGATAAATTTCCTCGCTAGTAAATTGCTGAGGATTGCTTCTGATTTCTAAATTAGTAATATCCGAAGTTCTAATGAATGGTATAGTGCCATTTTCTAAATAATTTCTGCTCCCTATTTCATCACCAGTCGGAATATTATTATTTTTATTAACTTCTATTATACCACAGTCAATAATTTCTCTAAAAGTTAGAACTAGTTTATTACTTTCCGTCTCTTGTTTATTAAGGAAGCCATTGTAATAACTCGGGATTAAAATCAAGTCTTCTGTTTGTTTTATGTCTTCATGAGTAATAAAAAAAACTTTGTCTTTTTCGGTTGCTTCTTGATAATGAACAATTTTATGATGACTTTTTAATTTGGCAGTTATGCTACCTAGTTCATCATTGACCACAAAATTTCCATCTTCGTCTTTCTGCGGAGCACCATTTTTATCATACTTGTATAAAATTTTTCCTCTCTTATCATGACCAACGTTCTGAATGTTGACACAAATAACTCTATCGTTGTCACTGGCTTGTCTATTTTCTAAGACCAAAATCGCTGGCTTTACTCCGGTAAAAGGTTTAAATGTTTCCGGGGGAAGGCTAAAAACTGCTATTATTTTATAATTTTGGAGTAGAATTTTTCGAAGTTCACGATAAATTTTATTACCAAAAATACTGGCTTCCGGTAAAACTATGGCTAATTTGCCATTTTTTTCGAGTAAACTACAACATAGTTCCAAAAATAAAATTTGTGGTTCAGCTTTGTTTTTTTTGCTTTTCGAGTTTAGCCGTCAGAAAGTAAACTTTTTGAGAATTTTCTCCTCTTCAACCATGATTTTTTGACCAAAAGGCGGATTAGTCAAAATTATATTGTATTTTTTTTCTCAGTTGGTGGTAAATTTAACCAAGCTATCCTCGTTTCAAATATTAGAAGTTCCATCGCCAAGGATACACATATAGGCTTTACATGCTTGAGATAAGAAACTGTCCCTATCACAACCAAAAATATTTTTTCTGGCTATCCTGATTTTTTCGTTTTCTAAATCTTCTTTTTTTCATTTTGTTGAATACTTATCATCAAGTTTTTTTCAAATATAACGGAGAGATTCAACGATAAAACCACCCGTTCCACAAGCCGGATCAATTATTTTCTTGTTTTCCTCTACATCTAAAAAATTAATAACAAATCTTACCACATTTCGCGGAGTAAAAAATTGTCCGTGTTCTCCTTTTAGGGCTGTGCCAATAAATACTTCAAAAGCATCAGCAACCGCATCTCGCCCGGAATTTTTTAAACTAATTCATTGTAATTTTTGAACAATAAAAACTACGCTTTTATCATCCAGTTTAATTTCCTCATTTTTATCAAAAACATCTTCAAACTTATTTTTCACCTTAGTGAAAATTGTCCTAATTTTTCCTGAACTCTCTTGCGGTTTATCAATATTGGCATAAAACTCGGCAAATCCATTTTCACTTTGATATCTTTCATCAAAAATTTTGCAAAATAAAATCTTTAGGACATTTTTCGCTATATCAGGCTCATTAGTGCTACCAATAACCGTTTTTTGTAGACTTTTTTTAATCTGATGAAAAACGCTTTTCAAGTTTTCCCGGGGCTTTAATTCTTCATAACGAGGATGAGTTTCTTCTCAAACTCCAAAAGGCAAAATATCATTTAATTCTTTAAAATCAATTCCCTTACTAGTTTCGATTTTTTTCAAAATTATGCGTTCTTTGCCATTAAACCAGACTCCAATCTTGGCTTCGCACATTCGTAAGTATTTTCTTAGTTGTTCTTTGCCTTCTTGAGACGATATTTTTTTACATTCACAAATTATTTTGAGTTTATTGTTTTCAAAAACCGCGATATCAACCGGATAATTTCTTTTTTCATCAGAAGGAGAAAGAGAAATACGAAATTGGGGATGAGTTTTTATTTCTTCTCTATTATAACCATAAACCTCGACTAACTCATGAGTTAGAGGTTGTACCGATTCCAGTTCCTCAGGAGTAGCATTTACCTTTATTCCTGAAATATAATCGATTATTTTGCTATTCATTGCTAATACTTAATTTTGTTATTTCTTTTAAAGTTCTGGGTTTTACTTTTCGGGCTACTCTTTGAGAGTTGGCCTTGCCAGAAAAGAGAATTTTTATTCCTTCTTGTGAATAGTCCTCTAATCTGGCTTCTAGTTCTTGGATTTTAGTTTGGAGAGATTGAATTAGTTGGTCTTTTTCTTTTTGGTTCATTTTATTAAGATTTTTTTGCTATGTTATAAGTAGATTTTAGAAAGGTTCTGATTTTCTCATCTTAGCCATCTTCCTATTACGCTCTCTCAGTCATTCATAGAACTCTAAGGAGGAATTATGTTTTTTATCATTCAAATATTCCAGGTATACTTTCATTGACGTTGCTCATCTGCAAAGATTACAGCATATTGCTTCCTCATGCTCAGGACTGTTTACTATTAATGACCTTGTTAAGGTAGTTTGCTTACAATCTGGACAATGATAATCAAAATAGTCGTTCTTTCCATGATTTATTAAATGTAGAGTGATAAATCTTTCTACTATCTCAGCAGTATTTTCTTTTAGAAGTCTTTGTTTGTCTTTCTCTGTAATTTTATACGTTATATAGCATCGTTTTTCCCCGACTTCAAATGCCAACCTAGCAAATTCTTCTTCTTCATTTTTTTGAAATTCTAAAGGTTTTATTTTATCTCATTTAATATTCCCCATTACTCCAAAAGCTATGAATTTTACTTTCATGAGCAACCTCTCAAATTCTTGTTGGGGCATTTCTTGGTTTTTTTCCGATTTTTCCCTGTTTTCTGTTTGGTTTTGTCTAACATTTTTTTCTTCTTCTTTTTTTATTTTTTTCTTTTGGTTCTTTTTCTTATTTTTAACAGCACTAGGGCTTGTAATTGTATCTTTACTAGGAGAGTTATTGTATATGTTATAAGTTCGGTTGTTATTAATGGTGATGTTGCTTTCATCACCAGCATTAATTTGAGGAGAGTTGACATTTTTTCCTTTATTATTATTTTTGTTAACTTTGTTAGAAATCAAGCCCTTTATTCATTTTAAAATCCGTGAAAAAATATTACCTTTTTTGTCAGTCATATAAAATTAACTTATTTTTTCAAAACACACCAATGCGAAACCCCGCTATCCAACCAAACATCCATAATGTCTTGTCCTAAAAATGTTTTCTCATTTATCAAATTGGGAAATTTTTCTCTCAAAAGTGGCAAAATACTTCCGTCAAATCAACAATCAGAACCCCGTTCAGCCACAATTTCTGCCACATAATCAATAATTTCAGAATTAAGTATCGGTTCATTATTTTGGTATAAAATCGGAATAGGAACTCCCCATTTTCTCTGCCGTGAAATACACCAGTCTTCCCGAGCCGCTATTATTTGCTTCATTTTTTCCTCGGTTCAACCTGGATATCATTTTACTTTTTCAATATTCTCCAACAATTCTTTTTTTGTTGCTTCTACTTTAATAAATCATTGCTTAGTTAAACGATAAATTAAGGGACTTTTATCTCGTCAATCGTGGGGATAACTATGACTAATCACTTCTTTTTTTATTATTAAATTCCTTTTTTCTAAATCAACAATAACTAAACTATTTACTTCTGAATAATGTTTACCAACTAATTTCGGCACTCCAATTTTTTCATTAAAAATTCCATTTGGTTCCAAGGGACATTCAATTCATCCAAAAATTAATTCTTCGTTTCTTTTTGCTATAATAAAATCTTCGAGACCGAAGGCTGGTGCTAAATGTACTATTCCGGTTCCCTCCTCTTCCTGAATAAATTCATCTCCTTTCACAATCCTATTTTCGGCACCCTTTCTGCTATAAGGATGTAAGTAATCATGACTCAATACTAAATCTTTTCCTTCAAGCGCTCTTTCTATTTTTACAGTCTTTCCCCATTTTTTTAGTTTATCAACCATTTTTTCTATGACTATTAAATATTCACCATCGCAATCAATTAACAAGTAACGAGCAGTTTCTTTTACTGCAAGCAGTTGATTAACCGGAATGGTCCAGGGTTGGGTAGTTCAAACTAGAAAATATACTTTTTTTCCAAAAAATTTTGAAAATTCAGGAGAAGCAATTTTAAAATACAGAGAAGTATCCTTTTTTTCGTAATATTCTATTTCGGCCTCGGCTAACGCGGTTTCGTGTCCGCAAGACCAATAAATAGGTCTGAATCCTTGATAGACCAAGCCTTTCTTTGCCATTTCCCCAAAAACTCGAATTTGCTCGGCTTCATATTCTTTGTCTAAAGTAATATAATATTTTTCATAGTCCGTAAAAAGTCCCAGTTTTTTTAATTGTTCCTTTTGGGCTTGAACTTGTGACAGGGCAAAATCATGACAAACTTGCCGCAAGTTTATTTTTTGACCTTGGTGAGCCTGAATCATTTTGTGTTCAATTGGTAGTCCATGAGTATCCCAACCCAGCAAAAAGGGAGTATATTTGCCCTCGCTGGCCTGAAAACGGACAATAATGTCCTTAATAATAAAGTTTAAAAAGTGTCCGATATGTAATTTACCATTGGCGTATGGTGGGCCTGAATGGAGGATAAAAGGCTGATTATTGCGGTTTTTTTCTAATACTTTTTGATAGATTTTTCTTTCTTCTCACTTTTCTCTAATTTTTTTTTCCGTTTCTAAATGATTAGTATTTTTCAACGGCAAGTCAGTCCTAGGGAGCAAAAGAGTATCTTTGATTTTTTTAGATTCCATTAAGTTATTTTTTTAGTTTATTTTTCTAGCATTAGTTCAATAAGTTCTGGCAAACTTTCCAAATTAACAACTGATAAACTTCCATCATTTATTCGCCTTTTTCATAGAGTTCAACCATCATCGTTAATTTTTTCTACTTCCTTGTTCCATTCTCCTTTGGAAACAAAACGAACCAATGTGTGTGGAGAATTATTATTAGAGGGCAAAATATTAAGTAATTTACGGTCGGTTTTATCTTTAATTAAATGTTCGCCACTGGTGTCAATAGCAATAACATTATCCTTATATCAAACCAAAAAATCCGGATAAAAGTTTCGAGTATCACCACGAGTAATTAAAGGAATAGCATAACCACTTCGGGAAGGATTGCGACACCATTTTACAGCAAACTTATCTAACTCTTGAGCGAATTCCTTTTCTAATTTGTTTAATTGGGAATATTTTTCATGAAGACTATTTTTAAAGGAGAGCGTTTTTTGCGGATTATAAAGCAAAATATCAGGAATTTTATAAACTTCCACTGAACTCTGTTCGAGATAAGAGTTTTCCAAGTAAACATCAACTATTTTGTTAATTTTTTCAATAATTTCTTTGTGAACTCATGATTCAGAACCAACTAGGGCATCGAATTTAGGTTCGTCGAGACAAAAAACTCCACGGGCTTGGGGCAGTTTGCGAATAATTTCTCGGTAAAAAATGGCTCGGGCAGTAGTGCGGCTAGTTTCCCCAATTTTTTCTCTTAAAACTTGCTGAGTATTACCTTGCTCGTCAATATATTTTTTAGTAATTGAGCGATAGCCGGTGCCTTGGGTTTTTTCTTTATCCTGGCGTCAATCAGATATATTTTGGATAATTTTATTTATTTCTGGTTCAGCATCAGCACTATTGCAAATGATAATTGGCACTTCATAGTCGCCTTGAACTTTAACTAATTCAGGCTTTTCAGTCGAACTTACCACTTTTACCTCAATTTCCGGAGCAGTTTGTTGTAATTCTTGATTAACTTCCTCAATTACTTCTTGAAAAGTACTTTGTTTTTCTATCTGAATATAAAAATGAGCGGTATTTAGCATTTCCGGCAACTGGTGGGTAATGTTGGGTTTAGGTTGTCGCAAAACTCGTCCAATAATTTGTTTAACCGCAATTTTAGAATTAATAAAGCGGTCAATATAGGCCGCATAAACTAATGGGTCATCCCAACCTTCTTGCAAGCCTAAATTAAAAATGATATGCTGATAATCACCAGCAATAAATTCTTGATATTTTTTTTCACCACCACCGCTAAATAATTTAAATTCCGGAGGTTTAGGATAATTTTTGGCAAATTTTAAATCACAATAAACGGCGATATTTTCTGGTTTGATGCCACATTTTTCTACTAAATATCGTCAAATTAAAATTGGAGGGGCTTTTCTTTCCGAAAAATTTTGATTAATATCGTCTTGTAAAGTAGGGTCAAATTCTAAAACATTAGTGCGACAAACATAAATAGCCTTGGGTTTTTCGTTTGGTAAATTAGTTATTTTAATTTGTGTTTCAATTTGTTTTAAATCTTCCACTAATGAAGAAACTGTTTCTTCCATTGGTGTTTCATAAGCGGCTAGCTTTATTATTTTTTTCACTAAACCGGCTTCTACCACTTTTCCAGTATCAACCCGAGTTATAAAATCTTTATTTTCTCATTTATTTATTCTTTTTAATTCGTCATACTGTTCTTTGAGTTTTTGGGGAAATTTCATGGTGGCACTGGCAATTAAGAACACACTCGGCTTCAATTCCAATAATAAGTCAGTTTGTTGGTCGGATAAATTATGCCCTTCATCATAAACAATAAATAGAGGTCTTTCACCACGTTTTTTTAAACTTTCTCAGGTGCTTTGACTTTGTTCGTCTAGTTTACATTGATAAATTTGGCGATTGCCGACCTCTTTGTCTTTCTGGTTAAAAGTTCCCACAGTAGCAAAAAGAACCAGAGTTTCATTTTCCTCTAATAATCTTTCTTGGTATTCTGACAACATAATAACTTCGCTTTTTCCTAATAAGTGGTGATATTTACCGCCCCTAGTTAAATTATTGAAACTTTGTTCGACTACTACACTGGCTTTGCTTAACCACAAAATTATAGGTTTTAATGGAGGTAATTTACTAATCTCTCCCGCGGTTTTGGCTAAAATTACGGTTTTTCCTGAGCCAGTTAAAGCATCTAAAATTTGAATAAAAGGGACTGGTATTTCCTCATCGCCTCTTTTAATGATGATTGACTGATTGAGATACTTTTCATATTTTTCTACTATCTCTAAAACGGCTTTTTCTTGAAAATCAAATAATTTTAGCATATTTTTTTAATTTTTTAAGGACAAAGTAATATGTAAAGATTTTTCTACTTTTTCCATTATCTCCTCCGAGACTTTGGCAATTCTATCCAAAAATTTCTCTCTGTCAATTGTTTGAATTTGGTCTACTAATATCACGCTTTCTTTTTTTAATTGGATAAAAATTTGAAAAGGAAATATTTTGTCGCCTGCTTTCAAAGAAGTAATAGGCATAACAGTTATTAAAGGGCTAAATAAGTTTTGTCTGTCGTTTGAAATTACTAAGCAAGGGTGGATTTCTTTTAATTCTCGTCCTTTGCTGTCTGGTAAATCTACTCAAAAAACTTCTCCTCGTCTAATTAACTTTTCGGTCATTTCTTTTTTTTAAGATTTTAGTCGCTACTGATTTTCTTTTGTTTCGTTCGTAATTTAATCAACTTTCTATTCCAGCCCTTTCTCATTTTTTTGCCAATTCTAATAAATGAGTATTATTAGCGTAGCATTCCTGATAGGCTCTACCTAAATTTTCTTTTTCCTGCTCTAATTTTTCCTCTACCGTTTCCTTGATAAACTTGCCAATTTTTCCTTTTCCTACCTCTTTCATTAATTTTTGATAAAGACTGGTAGGAATAGTAATGCTTAAAGTTTGTTTTGGTTCTACTCGTTTCATAATATTATAATTTTACATTGTTATAATGTTTTAACCCTATTTTCTAATTTTCTAAATTAAGCACTATTTTTAAGGCCTTTTTCATTATTTCTGGACTGACTATTCCGAGTCGTTGCTTATCCACTAATCGTAATTTTTTATAAATAGTATGAGGATAATTACACAGAAGTTTACTGGGGCAATCTAAACCAGTTTAAAGGGCATTGTTAATAAAAACTTCAAAAGGTTCAATATTCTTAATGTCATCAGTGGTGGTTGGGACTACTACTATTTTATTATCAAATTAATTCTGAAAATCATTACTTACTACTAAACAAGGGCGATAAGGTTTAGAAAATCCTTTTAATTTCTCAAACTTTACTAATCAGATTTCTCCCTCATGGGGAATACTCTGTATTTCTCCTTCTTTGGAAAAAATTTTACTATTCATATTATTTTCTTTTCTTCCTCGCAGAGGAAGTATTATTGTTTTCTTTTCTCCACATATCACTAATAGTTTCGTCTCAGATTTCCATTTCTTTTTTTTCCAAAACACATCAGTGCGAAACTCCATTATCTAACAAACATCCATAAAACTGAGATATTTTGGAGGAACCGGTCGGATTCGAACCGACGAAATAACAGATTTGCAGTCTGCTCCCTTAGGCCGCTCAGTCACGGTTCCAATTTTACTCCCTTTCTTTAATTTTGCTTAACAAATACGCATATGTGAACTACCCTCACTTCTATAAGTGGGGGCTTCATGTAGACCTCACCAGAATTGTTCTGGTCGTGTTCCTACTTCACGAGGCTATACTGTCTCTGACAGCAAAGTTCCTAACCCCAAAGTGATTATTTAGAGGCATATTAGTAGCCATCACTTATTATATTATAATTTTAGCCAGTTCATCTCCCACTTGGAGAAACTGGGAGTATTCTTGGCTAGTTTCTGATAAAATTATTTATTAAAAAGTTCGTTAAAAAATAATTTATTGTGCTTTCCAAAAAACTACTAAAATCCCTTCACAAAAAATTCCGATGAAAATTTTTGTTTCTTTTTTTACTCACTTTTTTTATTAGTTATATACCTTTTCTTATCCGTTTTAATTTAGTCAATAATTTATCTTATGACCGGGGTCGGGGGCATTTTTTTTATCTTTTTGGTAAATACTCACTTATTGAAAAGGTTGTGGATGGCAAGGTACATGTGGATTGAAATAAATTATTACTTATTCTTTTTTTGCTTTATTTTCCGCTGAAAATAATTATTCATTTGTTCCTTAACTATTGAAAGAAAAATTATGAGAGGCAGGTTAGCATTCTCTTGACCAAAAAACTACTAAAATGTGTCTCTAAAAATAAAGACTTAATGAAAAAAAACCCTGATGAAAAAGTGTATATAATTAATAATATTGTGCCGGAATTTTCTCGTCAATTTATTACTATTCCAGTGGATTTATTTGAAATATTTGTTGATATATCTTTTGCGGTGTTTAGTTTGTATTTTCTCATTAATTCCTATAATTTGTTCCCATTAATTCCTTTGCTGATTATTTTTATCTTAGTCAACTTAATTTGATATACTTTTTTTCATTATGTTTTCGGTTCAGATCGGGAGGCTAGTCTAACTAAAAAGAAAAATTACCAAAATTTAGAGAAAGCACAAATAAAGTCTTGACTAGAAGGACTACAATTTTCTGAACCAACCCAAAATTTGAAAAAATTACACCAAACATTAGATAACAATTCTCAACAAATAACTAATCTCAATTTTTTGGCAACCCTTTACCAATTGCCGGAATTAATAATTTCCGGCATTAGCATTCTCTTTTTATTTCTTTATTATCAGGTCTATTGCGAAGGCAAGGGAGGTTTAAGTTGGGGTGCCTATTTTATGGCTAATAACCTGCAAAGAATTTTCTCAAACGTAAAAAAAGGATTTAATTTGCTGACAACTATTTCGGTTTATCGAGAGAATTATCAAAAAATAGAAAATTTTTTTAATTTTACAGCATAAAATGAAAGCGGAGAAGCAAGTTTGATTAATTAGTAAAACTAATTAATCATAAAATTAACATTAACTCTTTTGGTTGTTTCTGCTTGTCTAACATTGACAATAGGAGTGTTTTACTATTGAAAAAACAGAAAATTAGAAAAGAAAATAGATAAAAACATTATATCGGAGATTAAATAATAACAATTCTTTATAGTGATAAGAACGCAAAAAATTAAAAACTTGGAGGAGTTGGAAAAATTGAGCCGGCTTTTAATCCCTCGCTTACATCCTAACACATTTTTAATTTTACAAGGTGAATTGGGAGTCGGAAAAACCACTCTGACCCAATTAATAGCCAAAAATCTGGGAATTAAAGAAAAAATAACTTCTCCCACTTTTAACATTCTCCAAAGGTATAGAATAAAAAATGATTATTATCTAAATCATTTTGATTTTTTTCGTTTAAATGTAAATGATAATTTAGACGTTTTTCAAGAATTGACTGTCGATAATTTAAATATTATTGAATGACCGGAAAAAAACCCCCAATTTTGAAAAGCCAAAAAATATATTCACCTGAAATTAATTAAGTAAAATTTCGGAAATAGAACTGCGAAAATTTTCTTTTCTCCACCTAGCAAAAAAGGATAACTTGTCAATCAAAATGCTGTTTTTTAACTAGCAAAGAATGCCTTCTTTGTAAAAACTAATTAGAAGTATTTAATAATTTTTTTTCCTTCAATATCTCTTCCAAAGTATCCCTGGCAACTGCTTGATAATGAGATAAATATGAGGAATAAGCACCACGACCTCCAGTCAACTGGCGTAAAGTAGCCAAATAGTTAAGCGTTTCTCGCAAAGGGGCTTTGCCAGTGATAAAACTTTCTCCCTCTTTTTCTTCGGTATTTTCAATTACAGCATGACACCTACCAAGGCTAGCCAAAGTATCCCCCAAATAATCCTTAGGCACTATTACCGTTATCTGCATAATTGGTTCTAATAAAACCACCCCCAATTCCTTGATTCTTTTTTCTTTTTCGGCTACGCCATCACCCCGAAAGGCCAAAACGGCCGCATTTTTAAAATCACCAGGTTTAGTATCGACTTCATGCCTTTTTCCTTCTAATAAAGTGGCCTTAATATCTAGCAAAGGATAACTTAAGAGTAAACCTGAAGACATGGACTCTTCCAATCCTTCTTTTACTTCCTCAGCGTCTTTGTCGGACATTTCTTGACCTTTTTTGGCATCCACAAATTCAAATCCTTTGCCCGGATTGGGCTCAAAAGCAAGTTTGACTCTAGCAAAATGTCCGCTACCTCCGGTTTGTTTTTTGTATTCTCCTCACACCTCTGCTAACTTTTTAGTAATAGTTTCTCGATAAGATACTCGTTGTTGCTTACTTTCAATAGCAAGTTTAAATTCTCGGCGTAATCTCTCCACCAAAACTTCCAAATGCACTTCACCCATGCCAGCAATAATCATTTGTCCCGTTTCTCGGTCGGTTCAGTAATTAAAACCTGGGTCCTGGATTTTTAATTTATCAAGGGCTATTTTTAATTTATTTTTATCTTCATTGGTTTTTGGTTCAATGGCTTGCGAAATTACCGGCTCGGCAAACTCAATATTTTCCAAAAGTCAAGGACTGTTTTCCTCTCCCAGCGTGTCTCCCGTGACAGTGTTTTCCAAACCAATAGCCACCGCAATATTTCCGGCTCCCACTTCCTTAATTATTTCTTTATCGTTAGCGTGCATGAGAAACAAGCGACTAACTCTTTCTTTTCTTTTTTTGTTAACATTATAGACATAAGAATTAGATTCTACCTTGCCAGCGTAAACTCGAAAGAAAGTTAATTTGTTATTATAATCATCAAAGATAATTTTGAAAGCCAAGGCCAAACAAGAGAGAGGGCTATTACAATTAATTTCTCCGGTTTTATTTTTATCTCGGGGTGAATAAACCGTTATTTTGGGAACGTCTAGGGGAGAAGGCAAATAGTCCACCACTCCGTCTAAAAGTAACTTCACCCCCACGTGCTTGTAAGCAGAACCACAAAATGTTGGAAAATATCTACCAGTTAAAGTAGCCTGGCGTAGTAATTTTTTTATTTCTGCCCCAGACAATTCTTCCTTTTTTTCATACTTCTGGAGAATAGGGCTTTCTTCTCTGCCTTCTTCAACCATTTTTTCTAATTCTATCTCCACCAATTTTTCCAGTAATTCTTGTCGATACTTCTGAGTCTTTTTTATTAGGTGAGAAGGGATTTCTTTGGTTTGATAATTTTCGTCTTTATCGCCAAGTTGGAAGTAATGAGCCTTTTGCTCGACTATATCTATTAATCCCTCTAATTCACGACCGGCTCCAATAGGAAACTGAACCACCAAAGGCACGGCGCGTAATTTTTCACGGATACTTTTTAAGCAT
Source organism: endosymbiont DhMRE of Dentiscutata heterogama (assembly GCF_002888635.2). Taxonomy (NCBI): domain Bacteria; kingdom Bacillati; phylum Mycoplasmatota; class Mollicutes; order Mycoplasmatales; species endosymbiont DhMRE of Dentiscutata heterogama. The sequence continues at coordinate 427,078 of NZ_LN828718.1, read as the reverse complement.
TCGTCAAATCTCCCGATATTATCTACCCCATCCATCTTGTTAATGAAAATTAGCCGAGGCAATCTATATTTTTTGGCTTGACGTCAAACTGTTTCTGTTTGGGCTTCTACTCCTTTTTTGCCGTCCAAAATTATTATGGCTCCGTCTAAAACTCGCAAAGACCTTTCTACTTCGGCCGTGAAGTCCACGTGGCCTGGCGTATCAATGAGATTCATTCGATGATCTTGTCATCAAAAATTGGTGGCAGCGGATTGAATGGTAATTCCCCGCTCTTGCTCCTGGTCCATAAAATCCATTTTGGCAGTGCCTTCATGCACTGTCCCCACCGCTCGAATTCTTCCGGCTAAATAAAGCATGGCTTCGGTGGTAGTAGTCTTTCCAGCATCAATATGGGCGCTATTACCAAAATTACGGATATGGGCTAATTCTTTCTCGTCGTCGGGCATATATTATTAATTTTATTGCGAAAATTGGCACTCATTGCCTAAAAATTGAGAAAAAACCTCTACTAATCTTCTAAATTTCTAATTTCTTTTTGCTTTTTCTTTCTCATTACCAGCACCACACCAACTATTATCACAATCGCCACAGCCGCTATCGGCAAAATTACTTTTCATGGAATACCCGGTTTATCATTACCAGTGGTATCATCCGTATTACTTTCTAATTTTGTCAGTAGGCTTTCGATTTTGGCTTCTCGCTTTTTGATATAAATATTATCCTCCCTCTTTAATCCCATTAATTTACTTCTGACCGCATCTTTCTGATCCGAACTGCGAGCGGCTTCTACTTCCTTCCGTAAATTATCAATTTTTTTCTCAGCATCTTTGTTACCGATAAATTCCACCAAAGTATTTTTGGCATTTTTTAGTTGTTCTTTGTCGTCAATTTCTTTATTTTTTATTTTGGTGAATAATTCTTTTTCTTCTGTTCCCAATTCGTCCTCGCTAACTCCGCGTTCAGTCATTGCGGCTTCAACAATATCTTTAATTAACTCTTTGGTATTTTCTGCGTTTTCTTGGAAAGTTCGGTCAATGTTCCGGTCAACGACATTTTTTCATTGCTCCTCGTAGGGATTTGTGCCCTCATACTTTTCAAGTTCTTTAATTTTGTTTATCAGTTCCGGTCCGGTCGCTTTATCGATGTCTTTTCCGGCTTTATTCATTTTCTCCTGGTTTTGTTTTTCTTTTCGTTTTTTGGCAATGTTGACTTTCACTTGGTCGTGAAGGTTATTAATATCTTTTTCAGCGTTCAACCCTTTTATCCGGTTTTCTCAATCCTGAAGGTTGTAATCTAAATCACTAGTGGCGATTTTTGGGTCTTCGTTTAGAGCCTCATTAATGGCTTGAATGGCTGCTGTTCGGGCTTGGGCGACTCCTTGATTTTGGTCTGGCCCTCCACCACCTTGGTCCTTCTCTTTTTGTTTGGCCTCATCCGCACATTGTTGGCTATGATATTTCTTTCCGTTATACTCAAAAGAAAGTGCGTCAAATTTTTGATTACAATTCGGACAGGTCAATTTGTCACCACCGCCACCTGTATCACCGGTTACTAATCCTTCAATTAAGTCTACTACGGCTTTTTTACGGGCTAAAATCTTTTCAGCAGTTTTTCGAAAATCTCTAAAATCATTTTTAAACTTTTTTTTATTAGCAACAACAGCATCTGCATAGGAAAAAAAATCGGACTCGGAGATTTCGTTGAGATGTGGTGTTGCTATGGTTTCCAAATCCTCATTGGCAGAAACTCCATCAACTGATTTCTTACTTTCCTCATCAAATTTGCCTTTATGTTTTGAATATTTGGGGTCGCTTCCATTTACTTTCCCCTCTAATTCCTTATACTTCTTAACTTCCTCGGAATCTTTTACTTTATTTTTTCATTCTTTGACCGCTTCGTTGTGTTCGGAATCAGTCGAATTTCCGGCGGCTCTCCAATCGTTGATTAATTTCCTCACTCAGTCTATTGGCACCTTTTGGGCATTAATTTTCTTTTCAAAGTTTCCCCAATGTCTTTTCAAATCAACTTTTAAAGCGTCCACATCATTTCTTTTGGTGTCCGGGGCCTTGGCATCACCAATTTCTCACGCTTCAGGCAAATCCCTTTTAGCATCTGGACTAGCAGTATCATTAAAATAATCATTGGCTTTTTTTGAAAGTTCATAATAAATTCCCTCGCTGTTAGCCTCATTAAAAAGTCTTTTAAATTCTCTGATTATGCGATAATCTAAACGCACTCGATTATAGTCTTTTACATAATTATTAAATGTAGCATTATCAGCACTATCGATATCTGCATCACTAGGACGAGTATAATTATCTATCAATGGGGTGCCCACTTCCACGGGTGGAATAATATTGTGATAAGCGTAGCGGGGGATAGTTACGCTGTGTCCTTTAACTTCTAATTTTCCTTCGCCCACCTGTAAATCCTGAATAGTAAAATCCTTATTTAGATTTCTAGGGTCCATTAAGAATTCATAAAAGACGTCGGTTTCATATTGATTGGCTTGGGTTCCGCTAGCCTTGGATAATTCGATAATCAGAACTGATACTGGTGTTGTGCCTACCGTTTTTTGTTTTACTCGCACATTTAGCAGAAGTTTACCAGGAGTGTAACCTGTGACCCATGAAAATCAACCCCCTTTGGCTTGCATTTCTTTCTCGTCAAAAGTAAAGGCTGTTCCGGCTATGGTGAATGTTACGTTTTGTGTTGGCATATATTATGATATATTTATTTATATTTATGAAATTATTTAATTGTTGTCTAAAATCAGCATTATTCTCTTTTGTGTTTCGCAACACACAGCAGAGAGAGAGAGAGAGAGAGAGAGAGAGAGAGAGAGAGCAAAATCGTCTCCAAACTCACTCTACTTTACCATCTTTTCTGATATATTTAATTTTGTAACAAAACTTAATTAAGGAACCACTCCGTGCAGAGAAGAAAAACTCTCAAAACAAAAGACGTCACCCAAATTAAAGGTGATTTAAAAAACGTGTTATAATGTAAAATATATATTATAATGTTATGAAAGATTGACAAGCATATGTAATTGTTGCCCCCATAGCTCTGATAATAGGAGCAATTATCGGTGGTTTTATCGTTCGTTATATTCTCAAGAAACAGATTGAAGAATGAAAAAAGAAAATAGAAACACCCGATAGAGAGCAAATAAGGAACATGTTAACTGCTTTGGGACAAAAACCTTCAGAAGAGCAAATAAACAGATTTATCAGAATGACCCAGAACCAATGCAAAAAAGAGACCCAAAATCCTAAAAAGGCTGCGGTGAAGAAAAAAAAGTAGATATTTATGAGGGTCGATTTATTTTTAGTTTGTGGTGGCTGTCAGAAAAGACATCAAAATTATCGGACTTCCAAGGCCAAAAAGCCCCAAGGGGAGAAATTAAGTTTAAAAAAATATTGTAAATTTTGCCAGAAAACGATAGCCCATAAAGAAGAGGCTATTAGCAGCGGAAAGAAAAAAAAGGCGAAATAAAAAACGGGGAGTTTTTATGCTCCCCCAATAATTAAGGATTTATCTTAATGAATAATGTTAGCATTATTTTGTTCTTAATTATTAGCAAATCATATGACTCGAGCAAGTAATACCCCAGCCACGCGTAGACGGCGAAAAAAAATTATCAAGCAAGCCAAGGGCTATTTTGGCTCCAAACGAAAATTATTTAGAACAGCCCAAGAGCAAGTAAACAGGTCACTGGTTTATGCTTATCGGGATCGAAAAGTGGAAAAGCGGCGCAAGCGTCAAGACTGAATAAGGCGCATAAATATTGCTTGCCGCAAACAAGGGCTTAAATATTCTAGATTTATGCGCTTAAAATTTTTAGCCCAAATCAAGTTAGATCGTAAACAGTTATCCGAAATGGCTATCCACCAACCCCAGCACTTTGAAGCCTTAATTAACAAGGTTCAAAATCCGTGATAAATTACTTGTTTTTAGCAAGAAAAAGCGTTAATTTATCTTAAAATTGCCATAACTTCGCACTGTACCTCGAACAATTTTTTTAGCCTTTTCAATATCATCAGTATTCAAACTAGGCATTAACTTTCGAGCAATTTCTTCTAATTCGGCTTCTGAAATTTCCTTTCTTTCTTTTTCTCGGGCTTCTTTTCTTTTTTCTTTTTCCCTTATCGTTTTATAATCATTGCGTCTATTTTTTAATAGATAAACACCAGGTGGCGTGCTAATGTTATAACTATGACTCTTATCGTCATAAACACTTATTTCCACGCTAACTATCTGTCCGTCCTTATCTTTTGTTTTATCGTTAAATTCCTTGCAAAATAAGGCCATATTTTTCAAAAAGGCTAAATTGGCACCTGGCTTGGCCTTACCACAAATTAGTTGAACTTTACTACGGCGAATTATTTTTGGCATATATTATTATTTTTATGGCAAAAATAACTAGATTACTTGTAATTTTGTCTTGTTGTAACCCGGACAACACATAAATTTTGCTTGCCATTTGGAGGAAGTGAGAGGATTCGAACCTCCGAATATGGATTAGATATTACTGGCTCTCCATGCCAGCCCCTTCAACCGCTCGGGCACACTTCCAAAAATGCTACATTAATAAAATGAGAAAATGACTGCTATTTTTTTTACTTTTTGTAGGCTTCTTGACATTGTTTTAATAATTTTTCGGCTTGCCCTTGACCTTCAAATTCTCCGACTTGCACTTTTTTATTTTCTAAATCTTTATAATGAGAAAAAAAATGTTTAATTTTTTTTTTTCGTAATTCAGGAATATCCTCTAATTTCCGAATGTGCTTCAATTCAGGTTCATTAATGTCAACCCCTATTAATTTGTCGTCCTGCTCGCCGTTGTCAGTCATTCTTAAAACTCCAATAATTCGCACCTTAATATATTCTCCTGCCCCACCAGTTTTTTCAGTTAAGCAAACGACGTCTAATGCGTCTCCGTCTGGTGCCAAAGTTCCAAAAATAAGACCATATTTTTCCGGATAATACATAGCAACTGACAAAACTCTATCTAATTCTAATTTTTTAGTATCTGGATTATATTCATACTTGTCCGAACTGCCTTTGGGTATTTCTACATACATTGCTACTTCCATATTATTATTTTTAACAATAGCGATAATTTTACTATAATATAGCCGAATGAGTCCTAAAGTCCTGACCAATAAGACTGTAATTGAGAGAAAGAAAAAAAATATTTGTTAATTAATTTTAGGAATAAAAGATCTGATTTTTAACTTAAAAACAAAGCAGTCAATTTTTCGACAATACTTTCTTTATCTTTCAGTAATACTACAACCTTTTCCGCATTTTGGTGTTTCTTTTCTTCCTCAAATAAAATATCATCATTCATTATTTTTCACTGTCTGGCGCCAATCAGAAAAACATTTTTTGGTTCTTGAAAAAGTTTTTCACAAATATTTTGATATTCTAATTGGTAGGTTTTAACTAAAAAATTTGCTTGGCTTTCAGTAAGAACTTTTAAAAGTAGAGCGTCTTGATATGCTAATAATAATTCGGTATCAGAAAAGAAATTAGGCTGTTGATTAATTGCTTGAGTTCATTTTGCTTTTTTTTGAGTAAAATCTTTATCAAGGAGATGATTCTCTTTTATCCATTGTCTTAAATCCTCGATGTCGATATAGCAGAGGTGAATTTTATCGTTCAAGGACCCAGCATTCATATAACATTTTTTTACTTTTACTTATTCAAGATTTTTGTTTAGCGATATGTGAAAATAATAAAATAATACATATGTCTAATTTACTTGCATGAACCAAAAAAATATTAATAAATTTAGGAACATTTTTAAAAGCCTTTATCTATCCATTGGCTACTTGTTTTTTTGCTATCCTTAATTACATAAAAATAGAGCAGATATTAACCGACAACAATCATCATAATTGAGCCACTTTTGCTCTCATTTTGTCTGTGGTTTACATTTTGTTTACTCTCGGTTTTGGTGCGTATTGAATATATTTAGCAATTAAAAATCCTCCTCCATATTTGTAAAAAGCATTATACTTTACTACCACTCTCCCTTGACCATCCACGAGGCACAAATTAGGTTTTATTTTTTAGCAACTTATTTCTCTCTACTCAATTTCTGTCGGCGGTTTTTTCGAATAATAAGGGCAACAGTCGCTAGCAGAAACCCAACCAAAACCGCAACCACAAGCATTTTGGGTCAAGTGGGCGAATCAGGCTGTTCGCCGGAAAGATCGCTAGTTTGTTCCAAACCACGAGCCATTTTTTGCTCCTTAATCAGAGTTACAATTCTATTTTTTAGATTTTCAATTTCATCCGGATTAACCAGACCCTTAATTATATTTTCAAAATCCTCATTTGCCCCTAATTCAATATCTTGGTCTCCGCCAATTTCTTTTTTAATGCTCTCAATGGCTTCATTAGCAATGTTATTTAATTTCTCTTTCTTTTTCTGGTCAATAACCGCTAACAAATTATTTTCAAAGGCTGAAATTTCCTCCACTCCAGTCAAACTTTCCAATTTTTCCTCCACTGTTGTGTAAGGAGCCAATGCCTCGTCTAATTCATTTTCTCCCACTGCTAATTTTTGGTGACCGTCGGTTAATTTACTTTTAATTTGCCCTTTGGCACTCGTAGCCGATTGTTTGACTAACTCTTTTTTCTTTTCCTCGGCTTCGGTTTCGCTTAAATCACCCGTATCTTTTTTTCGTTGAATTTCCTCGGCAATTAATTTAATTAATCTATTCTTTTCAGTTTCCCGTTCATTTTTGTTTTTTACTTGTAATTTTTTTCTTCAATCAGTTCCCAGAATGCTTTCGTTTAATCCACTGTCCTGCAACATTTTTTCGACTTCGGCAATTACTGTAGCACTGTCGGATGATTCGCGGGCCAAGAAATCATTAATCGTGGCCATAATTCTCACTTTTTCAGCCTGAATATCTGAACTGTCTTTATAACGATAACCCATTTTGAAATTAGTTTCCCAAGTATTACCTAGGATGATTGTTTCTCCTTTGTGATCCAAACCGGCATTTTGTAAAGTTTGCTTTATTTCGTCAATGGCGTCTTGTACCTCTGACAGCCGGTCTTGTTGCTGGTTATCGATTAAGTCCATCAACCGGTCTCTTTCAGTTTCAATCGCCAACTTACCTTTGAAATTGGCAAAATGGTTTTTTAAGTCGTCTGAATTGTTTATCCCTATCGCACCAAAAACCTCCTGTATAAGCAGACTTTTTTGTGCTAATAGTTTATTAATTTCTTTACGAGCCAAATATCTTCAAATTTTATCCAAGTCTTCGGCTTTAAACCGGTCAACATCGGCATCACTGGCCCCTTGGTAGCGATTTTCTCAGCCATTCGGTAACTTAACAATATTATTGCTTGAAGAAAGAGCACTTAAAATATCTTTTATTTCCCTAATGGCGGCTTTTCAGTAATCGTTGGATGGTGGCGGAGAGTTATTGTTGTTTCCGCCTCCACCGGTGCCGGTGGCCTCGGCTTGGGCTTCAGCAAAAATCTGCCCCACATCTCTGTTAAACTTATCCCCATCTAATTTTCCGTATTTCATTTGGGTATAAGTATCCCGCACTACATCAGCACCATAACTATCCTTTCCCATCTCTTTCACTAATTCTAATTCTCCTAGCCGATTTAGTTTGTTTCGGAATAAGGTCTTCATGGCCGGCAAAAAGGGGTTTCATCAATCTTTTCCTTCTAATTCTCCTAATTTGGTCTGAATTTTTTTCTTATAGAGAATGAAAATTTTAGCATTTTCTATTACTGTTTGATAGGCTATGTGATTTGGATTAGTCTCATGAATCGATTTGATGCCTCGTTTGCTAATTCCTTTTTTGTTAGTTCCGGGTCAACCTTGCACGAAATGAAAAGTTTCGGTTTCGGCTGCATCTTCGTTCCCACTTAACAAATCCTAATCCGGCAAGTTTTTTAATTTAGTTAAATTAACTGCTTGGGCTGCTTGCTCTGTTGTCGGACCACCCTTCAGAGCTGCATCTTTTAAGGCATTTTCTACTTTCTCTAAATAGTCGTTTACTTCGTCTAAAGAATTCTTTTTCCAAACTTCCTGTTTGAAATTGGCATAAGCCCCTAATTCGGTTTCGTTTATGATCCTATTACTTAAATGTCCTTCTCCCCACAATTCCGTTTGCAAAGGACGCAACTTGCCGTAAACGTAAACTACAAAATTAGCGAAACGACCCAGATATTTTTTGCTGGTTGCTCCATCTACCCTACCGGCAATGAAAGCATTGCTAGGAAAACAAGTTGCTTTTCAGCGGCTAACATCTACACTTTGGCCTCCCCATTCTTGACCGGTAGAACCATCATTAGTCATAGAACCGCCACTGGGGTCGGTGCGGTTGGCTAATTCAGCCAGCCTTTCCTTGGTTTTACGTCGAATGGCATCCGAAGCGACATCGCTAATGTTATTCCGATAAATTTTATCGTATTCTAGTTTAGCAGCATTATTAATCAATATGGTTCAAGCTTCTTCTACTAACATCCTTTGGTCACTAGTTCCTCCGCGGTCGGGGTGGGCCTTAATAACGGCTCTAAGGTAAGCCTTGCGAATTTTTGTCCCTGCTTCATTATAAGTATCACCAGCGTTTGAACCTGTTTGTTTTTTTTCCACTTCTTGATTCAGCAATTCATCAGCCTTGAGACTTAAAATCTGATAATAATCTTTACCCGTAACGTTAATTTTTTTCCCACTAGCAGTAATTACTTTTTTTAAAAAGGCTTCTGAGAACCCTTGATATAGATTTTGATTTACCATTTATTTAATTTATTTTAAAGTTTTATTATTGTTATTGATACAGAGAGAGAGCATTTTATATCCCTTTCCTCTATCTATAATATAATTTTATTTATTATTTACTGGGGTGGATAATTGACTACAATTTGCAAGTGATATTTCTCAATCCCTAAACCTGTTTTTAACTGTTCTTGTAGTCATTTTACCTCCTTATTTTTATTTTTCAATTGTTTTTCCAATGCTTCTATTTTTCCTTCTCTCGTACCTCCATATATTGTTTGTTTTTCTAGTTTAATTTTAACTTTTAAGCCGTCGGAAATTACTATTTTCCTTTCTAGCCAGTTTTTAAAATCTTTTCAGTTTGCCATAATTTTCTTATAACTTATTCAAGCACTATTTTTATATATATGGAAGCCTCCGAAGCCAATAAAAAAGCCCACTTTTAAGCAATCTTATACTTCTCCGCAAGTTTTTTTTTATCGCAGTCCGGTTTTAATAGACTTTTTATCGGTTCGTAGGTTTGGCGATGTAAATCGCAGATTCCATGCTGGAAAATAGCAGCCAAATGGGCGTTATTAGGGTAGCCTTTATTGCCAAATCAATCGTAGAGAGGATACTTTTTGTGAAGTTTCTGCATAATGGTGTCTCGGGTTACTTTGGCAACAATTGAAGCGGCGGCGATATTAATGGATCGTCGATCGCCACCTACCACACTGACAATTTTAAATCCTTCCATCACAACTTTCTCTTGGCCGTCCACTAGGCATAAATCGGGTTTATTTTTTAGGTTAGCCAGAGTCTCGGCCATGGCTTCTTTGGTGGCCGCAAGAGGGTTTTTGGTTTCTACCTCTCGGGCGCTTTTAGCAATAATATTATATTCCAGGGCCTCTTTTTTGACGAGACGATAGGCTCTTTTTCTTTGGCTGGGATTAAGTATTTTTGAATCTTGAATTAAGGGATTTTGAAAGCCGGTTGGTAGGACAACAGCAGCAACTATTATTGGCCCCGCCAGAGCCCCGCGCCCGGCTTCATCAACTCCTGCGATTATTGGATAATCCTTTCAAAACCTTAATTCCAGGTCTAAACTTTTTTTTACCATTTTATTTGCCACCACGGAATTTATCTGGTGGTGATAATTAATGTAATTTTAACTAAAATGATTAATTTTGGAGTAAATAATTACTAATTCATTCTATTAATTTTTCTTTTTCCACCAAAAAATCTTGTCTTTTTTGGCAGTCTTTTATTGCTATTTTACCGCTTTTTAATTCTCTTTCTCCCACTATAATCAATATTTTTGGTTGGTAATAGTCAATAATTTTTGCTAGCGATTTTAGTGTTTTAATTTCTGGGTTATAATCCATTATTAAAGGACATTTTTTTAATTCCTCTTTTCAAGCCAAGATATCTATGTAGGACTCCGGTACGACCGCCAAGAAAAAAATGTCGACCTTATTGTCAATTTTCAGCAACTTTTTCTCTGTCAAATAATCCACTAATCTTTCAATCCCGATAGCTAAACCTATAGCTGGGGCATTTATGCCCCCTATTTCTCGGTAAAGATTATCGTAACGACCCCCGCCTAAAATTGCTTTCTCAGTTCCTAAATCGACCTCAAAAACCAATCCAGTATAGTAATCTAAACCTCGCACCAAATGATAATCATATTGATAAGAAAAATTAAATTTGTCTAAAATCCGGTTGAGTTCATTTATATAATTGTTATCTTTTTCACTCCAAGTATTCTTATAAGAAGGATATTGATATTTATTTTTACAAAGCGAGCAATCTAGTATTCTTAGAGGATTAGTTTCATTTCTCCTTTGACAATCAGCGCATAAATCAGGAGCAGTATTTTTAATAAAGTCTTTTAATTTTTTTTTGTATCTTTCTTTGGTTTCGTTGTTGCCTAAATAGTTCAATTTAAAACTAAAATCTTTAATCCTTAAACCACGCAAAATATCGGCAGTTAAGTTTAATATTTGATAATCGGCAATAGCCCCGTCGGCATTAATTAATTCCACCCCCAATTGCCAAAATTCCCGATATCTCCCCTGTTGTGGTCGTTCATAACGAAACATATTGGCCCAGTAATATAATTTCAGCGGATAACCTTCTCTAATTAATTTATTTTGACAAACCAGACGGACCATGCTGGCGGTCCCCTCCGGTCGTAATGCTAATTCTCGCCCTTTTCGGTCAAGAAAAGTATACATTTCCTTGTGAATGATATCGGTCGTGGAACCCAAGGAAGTGGTGAATAACTCTTTTGCTTCAAAAGTGGGGAAAATTATCGGTTGATAATTGTTTTGATGAAGTATTTCAGCAACAATTTGTTGTATTTTCTGATAAATTAGCGAGCGAGGTGGATAAATGTCTTGGGTGCCACGCGGTTTATTAGGAAGGGTCATTAATATTTTTTATCTCCTTTTGCTCCTTCGCCAGAAAAAAATAACCGCAATTAATAGTAAAAAAATTACTATTCCCCCACCAATAACTAATCCATAAGGAAAACTATCTTTTTGGGGATTTTGGTTTCCCGACTTTCGCTCATTCTCTTCTTTTTCTCTTTTTAATCTTTCTAACTCTCTTTCTAATTCATCCTTTTTTCGCTCTTCTTGCTGGCTATCAATGGAATTAGGATTTTGTTGCTGCTTTTTTTCTAATTCTTGCTTGACTGTGCTTAATTGATTTTGTAAATCTTTCATCTTCTCTTCCAGTTCAGAATTGTTTGAGGAAGAAGGTTTTTTTCCTCTCCCGCTCCCTTTTGAGCCGTTGGAATTATCATTATTACCTGTATTATAATTGTTGTTTGTGTCATTCCCATTACCGTTGCCAGAAGGGGATTTTTGATGTTCTTCTTCTTGTTTGATAAAATCCTCTAATTCTTTTACTTCTTCCTTTAAATCTGAATAAAGTTTATCACTAATAACCGAAGGATATTCCTCTCTTATATCAGTAAAAAATTCTACAAACTTGCCAGAAAGTTTTTTAATCACCTCAAACTCTTCCTTAGTGGGATGAGTCTTACTTTTCTCTCATTTAAGACAAAAATCATTATTTATCCAAAGATATTCAATAAAAACCCAAGCCGCATTTTCTGCAAGCTCTTTGTCAGTTTCTTGTTTAGTAAGATCTTTACCTTCTTTCATTATCTCTGCCAATAAATCATAGGCTTTTTTTAGGGAAATTGATTTACTTTTTCGACCTTCGCTTAGGGATTTATAAGCAGTTTCTAACTTTATTTTATACTCTTCTACATTAACCATCATAACCTAAACTTATCATTATTCCCCAAAACTTTCAATTACAATTTTGTTGTGTGTGTGTGTGTGTTTGTATATCATACTTATAATTTTATTTACTTTATTACAATACTTAAATTAAATGTTAACTATTAAGATTTATAGGCTCTCTTTTAGAGAACGGGGAACTTGTCGTTCTTATCCTAAATCTTAAACTGATTGGGGGATGCCTGACCCCACGGCATGAAGCCTTTACTATGATTAACTTTTAAATTGGTTAACATAATATTGTTTGTTAGATGGCAATTATCAACGATTATCCTCTTGATAAACCACCTTTTTCTTTTTGCCTCGCATTAATAATCAGACTGCTAAACCACCAACTGCCAAGACTCCGACTATGGAAAAACCGATAAATCAAGGATTTTGATATCATTTTCCTTTTGATTCCACAGTGGTGAATTTGTCAAGGGATTTTCCAAGAAATTCCACTCACGAAAGCCCGCCGGAATTGCCATTTCCTACTGATACTGAACCAAAAGTATTGACCGGAGATATAAACGATAGCCCAGTTCCGGTATTTTCAGCCGGGTTGTTGTTTAAGTCGTGCAATTGCCGAGAAGTGGAAAATCTTTGAGTAATTGACTGCTTCTCGCTCGTTGAAACATTATTATTAACCTCCTCATTGGCTAAACGGTTAATGTGATTAGTTAAATTAACCAGCAAACTGCGAGCCCGATTTTCTAGATTGGCTTTTAGAGACGCTTGAAGAAGGGTCTCCTTCATTATATTTTCTCCATATTCGTATCCCTTTTTGTATGCCTCTTTTGGTGGCAATTTATCGAAACTAGCCAACTTTTTCAAATCAAACTTTTCCACTGCAATTTCGCAGACTTCAGCCGTTAATTTTACCGCCTCAGCCAACAATTCCTCATCAAGCAAAGCGTCCAGGAAATTAATGACTGAACTGGATAACTCTTTCAATTGTGGGTATTGGCGAAATTCGGTCGGAGCATAATTGTTCAAATATTCAGCAATTAGACTTTTTGCTTTCTCTTTGGCAACATAAATTTCGTCAGCACTGAGATTTTTGAAAAGGTCTATTACTTTTTTCACCATCTCCACTGCTTGTTGGCCGGTTAAGCTTTTGCCCGTGAAAGCAGTATTGATAGCCATGGATTTTAATTGATTAACTTTCTTGACTAAACTTTTTTCAGCCTTGTGGTAGGCACCGGCATCTAGTTTGCGGGTCTTTTTGTTAGCCGCAATTTTATTCAACTGTCGGGTGTATAATGGCACTAAAGATAACATTTGTTGGCCTCGAGGATTTTTTTCTTTCGCTAAACGCACACTTTCCTGCAAGATTTCCTGGCTAAACACTGCCGCAACCAAATCCACGTATGCATGAAGCAAATTTTTCATTTCATTTTGTAAATTGCTTGGTATTATTTGACCTGTTGTTGTTATTTTCTCATCAATTCACTCTTTAAGGATTTCTTTACTCACTATCTTAAAATTTCGTCATTCAGTTTGATTCAAATTACTTATTGTCTTTATTAATTCTTCACTTTCTCGTTCATTTATCTTCTTGCCCTCTAATCCGCTTATTATTATATTTCTTAAATATTCTTTATTTGTGATTTCTTGTGTCATATATATATATATATATATATAGTTTTATGGTTATTTCATTGTATAAGATTATTTTTGTTAATTAATTTTCCGTTTTTTAATTCTCTTTATCATCATACTCATTAATATCATTTTAATATTTTAACGACAAGAATGCAACCCTTAAGTAATTATTATTAAATCTTTTTTTCTCTTCAGGTTACCGCTTTTTTTGTTCTGTGATTTTCCCATTGGGAAACCACTTGGGCTAAAATAATCCCGCAACTAACTGAAACATTTAAAGAACCAATGTTATTACTCATGGGAATATAGAGAGAATTGTCGCTTTTTTTGATTAAATTTTTTCTAATCCCTGTGTGCTCGTTGCCAAAAATTAAGCAAATGGGAAAACTAAAATCGAATTTGCTATATTCAATGACTCTGGGCTCACAAACAGTAGCAATAATTTGATAGTCGTTTTTTTTTAACTCATTCAGTGCTTCGGGCAGACTGGCAACTTGGCAGACCGGAATTTGAGCCACCCCCCCTACCGAGACTTTAACCACCGTGCTATTAACTGGCACCTGATTTTTTTTGGCAATAATGATTCCATCAATATTAAGAGCCGCAGCCGTCCGCAAAACGGCCCCAAAATTATGAGGGTCCTCAATGCCATCCAACATGATAATTAAAGGAAATTTACCTCTTGGCTTACAAGATAACAAAGAAGCAAGCGAAACATAATCATAATTCCGAATAAAAGCCACTATGCCTTGGTTTTTTTTATCGGTGCTATAACGAGCAAATTGTTCTCTATTTAATAATTGATAAGATATTTGTTTTTGGGCCAGAAGTCGCAATAATTCTTTGTCTTGGTGGTGTTCTGTCCGTAAAAGTATTTTTTTGAAAGAAAAATAAGGAGAGTGGAGCAAATTACGGACAGTATGATTACCAAAAGCGATAAAAGTCATTGATTTATTTTTTTCAGTTTAGGGACAAAATTGGGCTGTTTTTTTGATTCGAATGGTCCCTTCGCAATTTAAGTTTTACAAGAAAATGGAAAAGTAGAGAAAAAACTGTATACCAAAAAACTACGGTTATGATTAACCAAATTATCCCCGCCTGTCAACTCGGCGGCCAACTAAAACCTAAAAACTTACTTCGTCCGGCTCGTTGCTCGGTTCCATTCGCATACTCGCCTCTAATCCAAAAAAAAGGCGGATAAGGATAATCAGGGGGATATTTATGAGGAAAACTGGGGGGGTGCTTTGAAAAACTGCTTACTAATGGTCGTAGCATCAAATAAAAAAGATAAATAGTGGGATTAGACAAATTGGCAACCAAACCTAATCATTTTTTTTTGGCTAATTTGTCAACTTGGCAATATTTTCAAAAATAATAAAAAACCAAACCTGGTGCTAAAACATGCCAAAAAAAATTGTAAAAAAGCCAAATGTAAATGGTCTTAACATCACCAAGTAAAGGATAAGTTATCATCGGTTTTTTAAACGCTGTATGGAGTGTCAAGTAAAAGCCACCACCGCAAAAAATTACTCCACCGAGTAAATTAGTTTCAACAACTATTAAATCTCATATTTGTTCACCAAAACCGCTTTTTTTTCTTTTGGAAGCAAATATTTTGTAAATCGCTCATGGCACTGTTAACAAGGAAGTCCAAGCCGATCATCAAGTAAAGGCTCATAATCAATATCTTAATTCGGTTAATTTGACATTATGGCTGGTGTGTGTGGCCTGGTCGTAAAAGGCAGAAAGAATAACCGGAAAAATATGAGAAAAAATAATGATTAAAAGAGGAATAATCTTTTTGGTGGATTTTTTTTGTTGAGTGGTCATTAATATAAATTATTTTTCTCCTGTTTTACAATAACCCTCTATCAATTTAATAACTGGCTCTCATAAATCGATTTCAAAAGTACTTGTTTTACCTTGTAAAACCATAGCAATTCTTTCTAATCCAGCTCCGGTGTCGACGCATTTTTCGGCTAATGGCAAATATTCTTCTCCTTTTTGGTAAAACTCAGGAAAGACAACATTACAAATCTCAATAAAACGCTTATTATCCAATTCCTCAATATTTTTTGGCACATTTTTTTCGGGACGAAAATCAAAATAAATCTCGGTATTTGGTCCGCAAGGACCATTACCCATGGACCAAAAATTAGTTTCTTTGTTTCCAAAAAGAATATGATCATCTTTTACGCCCCGTTTTTTTCAAACTTCCAAACTTGTCTTATCGTTTTCTCATACAGTAATAAAAAGATTTTTTGGATTCATATTTAATCATTGTGGAGAAGTAAATCATTCTCAAATAATTGGAATGGTTTCCTCTTTAAAATTGCCACCAATGGAGAAAATACCTAACATTTCAAAAAGGGTTTGGTGATAAGATTGGGCGTTAATATTAGCCAAATCATCGGTGCGGATTACTGGCTGACAATTAACTAAATTGCGAGCCGGAGCCAAATCTGGGTTATTAAAATATTTCTTTAAAGTAGCCACCCCTGAATTAATTCATAACAAAGACGGATCATTTTGGGGAATGAGCGAGACAGTTTCTAGTAAGTGGTAGCCTTTTTGTTGAAAAATATCTAACCAACTTCGGCGAACATAATTAATGGTGCATTTGTCATTTTTATTCATTATTATTTAATTTTAAAATAATTTTAATTAAAAAAATCTTTTATAGTAGCAAACACATAAGTAAAATATTATGAATGAAATTGAATTGACCCAGGAGCAGAAAGATTGTGTAGAGTATCCACTTAACGAGCGAATTTTGATAATTGATGCTGACCCTGGCACCGGCAAAACTGAGATTTTAAGACATCGAGTTAAATTTATTCATCAACAAAATGAAAAACGGAGAAAGTTTATTTTAGTTTTAGCGGTTGGCAAGAACATTAGTTTATCAATAAAAAGAAAATTAAAAGAAGCGGGGCTAAAAAAGATTCACCACAGTTTAAGATCAGTAATACCCGAATTCTCTCATAGAATTCCTCCCTGTGATGACACAGATTGTCCCAAATGCCAAGAACACAATCAGCCCATAATTTTGACTAGCACTGTTCATTCCTTAGCCTATTGGATGATTAGACAGTTATTTGCCAAAAAGTTTCAAGAAAAAAGAAAAATTCATGTCTTAACCAATGCTTATAAAAAAGACTTAAGTTTGCTCTATCAAAACAATAACTTCCCTAAAATCAATGAAAAAATTCATTGAACCACTCAAGAAATTATTACTCGCAAACGCCGCATTTTCAGTTTTTTAATTAATCAAATCACCAAAGAAAAATTAACCAAAGAAACCAAAAAAGAGTTATGGGACATTTTTCGTCAGGAAATTGAAATCGAGCGGGAAAGTGAGCCTTACTATCATTGAAGTATTAATGGATATGAGGATTTTTTGGCCCGAATTGAAGGTTTCTATCCGGACAACGAGTTAAATTTGTACTCCGAGTTGCTGGCTATTTGTCAAGAAAACCAAACCAAAAATATCTGATTAAGTTTTGAAGATATGATTGAAAATGTTCTACTTTTTGGCAACCGTCCTGATACCCCGACTAATTGACCGGCATTTGACTACATTTTAGTTGATGAGTGCCAGGACTTAAAAAGAAATCTACTGACCCTGATTACGGAAATATTTAGCCATAAAGAGGCCAATTTTACTTTCGTGGGTGACCCCAAGCAAAATATTATGGCTTTTGCGGGTGCTACTGACGATATTTTTCAA
Source organism: endosymbiont DhMRE of Dentiscutata heterogama (assembly GCF_002888635.2). NCBI lineage: Bacteria > Bacillati > Mycoplasmatota > Mollicutes > Mycoplasmatales > endosymbiont DhMRE of Dentiscutata heterogama. The sequence goes on along the minus strand of NZ_LN828718.1, from coordinate 409,707 downwards.
TTACTAAAAGAAAAATTTCCCGATTGCGTTCAAAAAGAAATATCAATCAGTTTTCGGGTTCCGGAGGAAATTGCAGTCATGGCTAATGATTTCACCCGGAAGTTTATGTCCCGGCGTAAGCCAAAATTGGCCACTAATAAAACTAATGGTGGCAAAAATCCGGTGGTTTTTTTGGCTGGCTCGGAGCAAGGTTATCAATTAACTGAGGAAGAGGAAAATAAAATTGAAGAAAAACTCAAAAGTATCCCCTGAGAAAAAGAAGAAAGCGAAATTAAAAAAAACCGAAAAACAGAAAAATTAAGAAGTAAATTAATTAAAGAAGAAATATGAACCAAAAAATTGCGTCGGCAGGTGGAATTCATTCTCTCAATAATCAATCAATTGGATAAATCTTTTTCTCGCGTAATCCTCTATCGCAAAAATGAAATTGGTAATTGGCTGAAAAATTGGTTCATTGAAACTAATAATCATGACTTCGTGGTGGTGGGGGATAATCAAAACCGGTTGGTTAAGTTTGTTATTAACAAAATTCGGGACGAAATAAAAAATCGACCCTTTTCCCTCTCCTCGTTTAACTCTATGGAGGATTTTCTGATCCATTTGAAAATAAATTGAAAAAGTATCTATAAATTTCAGCAAATAATCGAAAAATTCGACCAAGAAAGATTACTGGATGAAGAAAGGGCTGAAACGGGCTTGACAGAAGAAGAAATTTACGAATTTACTCGACAGATTGATAAGCAATTAATAGAAAGGAATATTGAAAATGCCGGTAAAACCAGACTTTCTTCGATTCACAAGGCTAAAGGATTAGAATTTGACTACGTTTTTTTAATCGCGGTCGACGAAGAAACTCTACCTAGTGAAAACCCGTTAGAATGGGAAGAAGTAAATTTGTTTTACACAGCCATAACCCGAACCAAAAAAGAATTATATTTGACTGCTAGTTGTTGAGATGAATGCTCGCGGTATCTCAAATGTTTGGACCGTAATCTAATTGAATTATTGCCGACCGATTTGTCCCAAATAACCGCCAGTTACCATAGTTCAAACCATCAACATTCAAATCCGACTCGTTCAATAGCCGAAATAATGGGAGATGAGGGAGAGAAAAAAGTATTTGAATTTTTGGCTAATAACAAAAAAATCAAGTGGGAAAAATTAGTGCGAAATTGACAAGAAATTGAAGGTTTACAAATAGACATTTATGGAGAAACCAAAGAAAAAGTCTACTTTATTGAGGTTAAAAATTGAAGCGAAGCCTTTTATTATTCACCCACCGAAAATTTTCACCATCAGCAAAAAATTTGGGACCAACAAATTACTCGCCAAGAAAAAATTGCGGAGGATTTTAATTCCAGCAAAAAAATTGTTTATTTGGTCAGTTTTCCCACCGGTGAACTTGCTAACGATTTTAAACTTTTCCTTAACCAAAAGGGAACCATTGAATTACTAGCGGCTCACCATGACAAGGTTCACACTAAAACTTGGAAAACTGAATATAATATTCTACGAGTAGATGAATCAATTGCGGAAAAAGAAAAATAGATGAGAATATTTTGTTGGACAAAGATTATTAAGGAAATTAGGAGAGATAATCAAAAAAAATGGTACAAGTTAGCCAATAAAGAAAGTGTTGCCAGGAGCAAATAATAAACCAAAAGATTTCTAATTAGTGAATATTATTTCTATTCAACTTTTGCCTGGCTTATATCCTAAGCATTCTCCAAGCGATAACCATTTTTTTGCTGAGAAGCGGAAATTAATAATTTGTGGAGATTTTTCTGATTAGTAGCAAAATCAAGGTCAAGATAAGGATAACGGATAATAACGACGAAATTATTATGAGAGTGGTTGCCGTTCGTTTGGCAACTGTCCTGATTTTTTTTCAAGTAAGATATTATCATTTCCCGAACTTGCCTTTTATAGCGATTACGTTCAACCGCCTTTTTTAGCAGTTTTTTGGGTGTGCTAATGCCAAATTGGCAATTATTTAAATTATTGGCTAGAAAAAAAACCACAAAACTAGGATTGACCAACTTCTTTCCTTTCGTGATTATGGTTTGAAATTGCCAATTTTTTCGTAGACGATGAGGTCTTCACAGCATCAGGCTTATATATTAAAATTATTTAATAATGAAACGGACCTACCAACCCAAGAAAAAAAAAAGATTGAGAAAGCACGGATATCTGGCCCGGAGCGAAAAAATTTTGCAGGCTCGTCGTCGGAAAGGTCGCTGACAACTGAGTGTGAAAAAAACCTTAAAATATATATCCTAGTCAAATATGGGTAGTAAAAAAGAATTTAAAAATAAGAAATTAGAAGTAAAGAGGTTAGATAAAAAAACCTTTCAGAGAATAAAAGAAGAATTTAAACAGTATCAAAAATATTTATTTGGATTAATTGTTGTATATATCGTTTGTTATTTTATTTGGTTTAATGTAGCCGAAGGGATTGGTGATTTTTTACATTCACACAGATACGACAAAAATAGTCGAGTTTTGGTCATTGGTATTGCTATATTACAAGGATTATTATTTAGTTTAGATGGTTTTGTAACGGCTTTACTAAAATCGCCTTTTAATCAAATGTGTTATGCTATTAACAAGTCAGAAGGGATACCATATAAAAAGAAAAGGCATATAATAACATTGGCTACTAGATCTAACGAGCACTGTAAGGAAACGCTTAAAAAAATGGGTATGTTGACTATTGTGATTGAGATGATAAGAATTTTTATTATGGGAAAAGGTATTATTGATAAAGATTTAGAACCTCATGGTAGTTGACTACTTTTGAGTTATCTTATCCCCCTAGTTTTCACAGCGTTCGATATGATGTCAATTGCCCGAGAATTAAAAAAAATTGAAAAATTACAAGTTGACAGACATGCTAAAAATAAGCCCCTTGCCAAACAGTCTGATTAGAACTCGTTTTGCACCCAGTCCGACCGGAGAATTACATATTGGTGGGGTCCGAACGGCACTTTTTAATTATCTTTTTGCCAAACAAAATGACGGTCAGTTTATTCTCCGTATTGAGGATACCGACCTAGAAAGAAATCGAGAAATATTTGTTAATAATTTATATGAGGATTTACTATGGTTGGGATTAAAGCCCGATGAATCGATTTTTCAAACCGGCCAACACGGTCCTTATCGGCAAACGCAAAGATTGGATGTTTATCGGAAATATATCGAAAAGTTATTAGCCGAAAAAAAGGCCTATTATTGTTTTTGTTCTCCGGAGGAATTGGCTCAAGAAAGAGAAAAATTCAGCCAAGAAAATAAACGAAGCAATTATCAATATTCCCGGAAGTGCTTACAATTAAGTGAAAAGGAAACCCAATCATTTCTCCACCATAAAAAATCTTACGTTTTGCGCTTAAAAATTCCCTCCGCTAAAAATTACTCTTTTACTGATTTAGTGCGGGGAGAAGTCAATTTTCGGAGCCAAGACATTGAAGATTTTGTGCTTCTTCGCCAAAATGGCATTCCTAATTTCAATTTTGCGTGTGTGGTTGACGACTACTTAATGAAAATTAGCCACGTTTTACGAGGTGAGGAGCATTTATCCAATACTGGAAAACAATTAGTCTTATACGAAGCCCTGGGATGAAAACCGCCTTGGTTCGGCCACATTTCAATAATTCTTAACCAAGAAAAAAAAAAGCTTTCCAAACGGGACCCTGAAACTAGTCAATGACAACTAATCAGTCAATTACGAGCCAAGGGATATTTACCGGAAGCAATTGTTAATTATTTGCTCCTTTTAGGCTGACATCCCGGAACCACCCAAGAAATTTTCACTCTGCGAGAGGCAATTAAGGAATTTAAATTGTCCGGATTACATGCCAGCGGAGCCGTATACGATTTAGAAAAACTTAATTGATATAATAATTGCTACATTCAGCAATTAGGAGAAAAAGAGTTCGCCGAATATGCTTGACAATTTTTAGGTGAGAAAAATATTGATTGATTAAAATCCGAAAAAGAAAAAAAAGAATGAGTAAAAGAAATCTCTTGGTTATTCCGGCCACAACTGAATTATTTTGCGGAATTAATTAATTTAACCACTTATTTTTTTCAAAGGCCCGCTCAAAAAATTAAAATTGAGGAAAATGAGGTCTTGTGATTGAAAGAATTGAGAGAACAATTGAATCAATTAGCCAAATGGGAAGTAGAAAATATTAAATCAGTTCTTAAATCGGTTTGTTTAAGCAACCAAGCCCCCCAAAGAGATTTTTATCTCTTGGTGCGAAAAGTATTGACAGGAACCGACAAAGGACCTGAATTGCCTCATGTTATTTACTTATTAAATAAGGAAGAAGCGGAAAAAAGATTTAAAATAATAAATATAACAAAAAAATAATTACTTATCGTGCGAGCAAAAGAAATAATAAATAACCAAAAAGAGCCATTAATATTCTACAAATATCAGCCCCGAGTTTTGAGTTTAGAGTGCAGCAAGCAAGAAATTACCGCCTGTCTAGATGATGGCCGAAAATTAAGTATCCCAACTACTTGGTTTACTAGACTGCGAAAAGCCACGTTAAAACAATTAAAAAATTATCGCATTTTACCAGATGCTTATCATATTCACTGACCGGAATTAGACGAGGATATCAGTTTACGAGTGTTTACGGACGGCTTAGAAAGTGGTTGTTGCTAGAATATGCCAACCATTAGAGGTTTTGAGAAAAAGAAAGGCTTTCGCTTTTTCTTTACTTCCCATGACCGCGGAGAGGAGCCACATATTCATGCCGAAGGTTCGGGTGGAATTATGAAAGTTCTACTAAAAGATTTATCAGTAGAATATTCGCGTGGTTTAACTTATTCCGAAGAAAGAAAAATTTTAGAAATCGTGGAAAGAAACCGAGGATTCTTTATTGAAGAATGAAGAAAATTTTTTAAAGAAAAGTAGCCACATAATTAATAAAATATAACGATTAAATTGAGGTTTTTGACTACTGACTTTGTTAAAATATATTCAGGGTTGAGTTATCTCCAAAAGTATAATAATAAAATCAATAATTATATTAACCATGAACAAAAATATTGAAATCCAAAAAATAAAAGTAAATAATGGACAAGAATTAATTGCCGAAGCCAAAAAGTGAAAAAATTCGGGTGGAGAGTGAAAGTTGCGAGAAAGATATTTAGAAATACCGTTCAAAGGAATCGGGAAAAGGAAAAATAAATTAGGTTGAGGAATTATAATCAGCAATGGAAAGCAGACAGTCGATATTCTTTCGTTCGAAAGTAATCTAGATTATAAGGATTTCGTAGAAAAAGATTTGATATCTTTCGACGAGGTTAATGTTCGATCTGAACTTCGCCAACTTTTTCCAGAAGTAAAATTTGCTCATCCTGACAGTGGTGGTAATAGAAAATTAAATAACACTACTTATAAAGAACTTAAAAAAGACAATGAAGATTATATTTTACGCCGCTATTTAGTAGCCGAAAACAATTGAGATTTGAAATGAATACTACACCAATATGTGCGGGAAAATGAAACCAAAATCTACCAATCAACAAATCCGCATTTTGCGGGGTGAGTAGAAATAATTGACGGCCAAGACGGCAATATGTATCTTTATGTGGGAGAAAAAAATGACAATGGTGGACGAGAAATTAAAATCGGTATTAAAAAAGCAGAATTTTACGACAAGTATCATAACTTTTATGAGAAAAAAGATGGTGGTTGTTATACCGCCGAAGAAATGTTGGAAAACTATTGAAGTCTCTCCACTATTGGCCGACCAAGAACGCCAGCCGAAACTCACGAATATTATTCCAAAAACGGCGGATTAGAGGAGGAATGACAAAGAAATTGACCGCGCCGCCAGGGATTATGCCGAAAATATTTAGAAGAATTGCGAGAACGCCTAACCAAAAAGTTTAATTATTGACAAGAAAAAGCAAAACAAAAAAATCATTGAGACCATGAAGCCAACGAGCAAATTCTTTTAGCCAATCATCACGTCGCCGAAATTGACGCTCATTTAGACGACATGAAAAAAAATCGTCCGGCTTATTACGCGGCTTGTGATAAAGATTGTGATATTTGCGGTGTTAAACTTTGTTGTCATTTTGAAGGTCGAGCATGCTCGTCAGATAAAAAATGCCCTCGACCTGACGAAAATTTTCTCCATTACCATGGTCGGACACCTGAACTAGAGGAAAACAAAAATAACCAATTAACCGACGCTGAAAAATCCCAACTTCTGCAATATTTTCTCCAAAATGGTATTCAGAAAATTACGATTGAAAATGGAAAATTAATAATCACGCATAATAATAATAATACAATTGTAACTGATGAGGACTCCGAACAACAAAAATATCACCAAATACTTGAAAAATTACCAACTCAGACTCTATCTTTAAGTGAATTACGAAATAACAATACTAATTCAAATTCTAATAAAGACGATAAAAGTTTCTATAAAGGTCTAGTCGTTGGGACTGTTGTGATTATCTTAATTGGGCTAATTGCTTATTGTTGGAGACAAAAAAAGATAAAAAAATAATATATGGAGGTTTCTATTCATCGAGAAAGCGAACAATTACAAAAAACTACTATCCCTTCGCTTCAAAAAATTACTCGTCAATGATATTTTTTGGATTTGAAGAATAAAATAGTAGGTCGGGAAGCCGCCTCAAAAATAGTCGACTTGTTGCGTGGCAAAAATCGCATAGATTTCACTCCCCATTTAGACTTGGGAAATTATGTGGTATTGATTAATGCCCGTCATATTTCCTTTACAGGCAACAAATTAGACAATAAAAATTATTACAATCATTCTGGATATTCGGGGGGCTTGCGAACCCGCAGCACCCGCTCAATGTTAGAAAAATATCCTACTGAATTAGTTTTTAGGATTATTAGAGGTATGTTGCCTCACAATAAATTAGGAGATAAACAAGCCGCGCGATTATTCATTTTTGCTGATGAAGAAATGCTAAACAGAAACAAACAAAAAATATTACAAGCGCAAGAGAAAAACTTCATTAAAATCGATTTGGAATTAAAAAAATAATTGTCATAAATATAAGATTGACTAAATAATAAAGCCTATAACTCTATGATAAACGCCCAAGAATGACTGGATAAAAATTATCCTATAAATGGCACTTGTGTAAGAAAAGAGGATCGAGAAAATTGGGGCAAAAGCAGAGCAGAAATCTCCAATCTAGATATTAGCCAACAAGAACTAAACGGATCACTTAAACTAGAAAGATTTAACCAACTGGAAACTTTTGATTGTTCTCATAATAATCTAATTAGTCTAAATTTAACAGGAAATAACCACTTAAAAGAAATTAACTGCTCTCACAACAATTTGGCTGGTTTAGCAATCGGCAGTAATTCACATTTAACTCGCTTGGATGGTTCTTTTAACAACCTTTTGAATATCGAATTTATTACTACTTTGGAATGTCCGGAAAAATTACTTTATTTAAATCTCCGTAATAATTATTTTCGTCCTAGCAATTTGAATGTATTTTCGCCTTTTTTGCAAATAAAAGAACTTTATTTAGGAACCAGCGATTTAGCGAGGATAAATTTATCTGTTTATAACCAATTTTATGGTTCTCTAAAACCCTTGCAAAATTGCCATAATTTAGAAATATTGTGTATTAGTAATACAGAAGTAAATTATGGTTTTGAATATTTGTCAGACAGTTTGAAAGAAATTTTTTTGGCTGATATGAGAGAAAAATTGACTGGGGAAGATTTGGGGCATGCCCAAATATTAGCCGAACTAGCCCTATTTGATGGTGATTTTAATAGATGAAAAAAAGAAAAAATTTTGAAATCGGAAAAATTGCCACAATTGTCTAAAGAAAGAGACGCTTTTCAGAGATTAACTACTTTTTGAAAAGAAAAGTTTGAAAATTCCCAAACCTACCAAGTAAACAAATTAGGAAAAGAATTTAATGTTGCCCTTAAAATATTACAAGGGGGAAAGGAAAAAGAAGAAAATAATTCACAAAATTTTCGGGAAGAAAAAGAGAAATTAATTCGAGAAATCAATGAATTAAAAAAGCAAATAGAGGATTTACGAATCGAAAACGAAAATTATAAAGAGGCTAATGTTCTGATTAGAGAAAAATATGAAAGGATAATGGATGAAAATCCCCATTTGCGAAAGGAGCAATTAGAGAGTTTGCTGACAGAATCGGCGAAAGAATTTCAAGCCCAAATTCAAATCAATTCAAAAAAATAATAATATATATGACAGTAATTTCACAAAAAAAAAAAAAAAAAAACAATTAGGTGGCAAAAATGTCATTGGGGGTTGGATTAGTCCAAAAATTAAGTATTATATTTTAATAGAAAAATCCTTATGTCAACTAATCTTCTAATTCGATTAAAAAGAAAAACTGATGTAATTTTGGCGTCAGATGTTAATAATCCTGCTCTTTCTACTCTCACCCTCAATTTAAAAGAAGTAATTGCCTGGAATAATAGTGCGGCGGTGGGTACCAATGGCCGAGTCAATACGGGATTTCCCATTGATGGAGACCTTGCTAACAACGCAAAAAATTTTCAAATCAAACAAATAGAGATTACTGGGGCAACCAACGTTTTAACTACCTTTCATAATCTCATTTTTTTGAAAAATAGTGTTAAAGGTACTAAAGTGGGGGCTAAAAATAGCCTTTCTTTTGAACTAGTTATTGATAAAGACATAGGCGACTCTAATGTTCACTGAAATATCTCAGCAGGAAGCACCACGGGGGCTAGGGACAGGATACTTAAATTGTCGGCGGCCGATTTTGGCGGTCAGATGACTACCGACAAAATCCTTATTAACGACGTGAATTACCACGCAAAAAATGATAATAAAACTGAGACAGTAGTATTCCGTGACGACCAAAAACAAGAACTTTTGGCTTTAGAAAGATTAGTAGAGACAATGAAAACCAAGTATCGCAACTTATTAGATTTTGGACGTGGTCCCGATGTCGACCTATTTGTCGATAGTGCAGACCTAGGCAACAAACCCGACCCCGCCGCCAATCCCCCGGTAGCCGCGACGGGATTGTGAGCCTATTATTTTGGAACTGACCCCCAAGTTGCCAAAGACCCCACGAATATTAAACATATTCTCTTTGATCTGAAAGATAATTATAATCAAAAAATATATAATTTGAGGGCTTTAATTAAAGGTTTATTAGCGATTAATGAAATTATTGAACGTGGTTTAACCAAAAAATCCCATGTGTTCTTGATGGATAGTGGTAGCGGTTATAAATTCTCTGACAAACTTGAATTAGATAAAGAACCAGGCTTCTACAAAGGATTTCCGCTAATTGACCCCAACTTAAAAGCCACTCCTGACCCGACTGACGATAATAAATTTAGGCAACTATATATAATTTTACACCAAAATCAAAAACAGGAGTTTTATAAAGAACTTTTATATTTTATAAATAAAATATAATATATGTCATTGAACCTTAAAAGCCTATTTGATTTCCTAAAATCTAATCCCTCCGAGCAAGATTGTATTGGTTATTTTGAAAAACGGAGATGAAAAGACAAAGTAATCTCCCCTTTTGACCCCAATTCCAAAGTCTATAAATGTGCTAATAATCGCTATAAGTGTAAGAATACAGGCAAATATTTCACTGTTAAAACTGGTTCAATATTTAGAAACTCCAATATATCTTTACAGAAATGATTTTTAGCCTTGTATTTGCTCTCTACTGATAAAAAAGGTATTTCATCTTGCGAATTAGCAAAAAAGTTAAATATTACTCAAAAATCAGCATGGTTCGTATTACATCGTCTACGCTATATCTCTAACTTACCTGAATTTAAAGTTATGTTAGGAAACAGTGTAGAAATAGACGAAACCTTTATAGGAGGGAAAAACAAAAATAGGCACAGAGATAAAAAGGCTCCTCATTGCCAAGGTCGCAATTGAAAAGATAAGATACCAGTATTAGGAATTATTGAGAGAGATGGCAATTTAATCACTCAAACTATCCCTAACACTAAACAAGAAACAGTTAACCCCATAATTAGAGCTAATGTTAAAGAGGGTTCTAATGTTTATACGGATGAATGATATAGGCATGGTGATTTATACAAAAATTTCAATCATCAAATAGTAAATCACAGCATTAAGCAATATGTCAATGGTAATGCTTCTACTAATGCTATTGAGAATGCATGGTCTCATTTAAAAAGAACCATCATTGGCACTTATCACCAAGTAAGCAAAAAACACTTACAAAGATATCTTAACGAGTTTACTTTAAGGTTTAATACAAGAAAGCACAGCGAACAAGAAAGGTTTGATTTAGTGCTTTTATCAAGTGTAGGTAAAAGTTTAAGTTATAAAGAATTGTGTAAAATAAGTATATAGTTGTCTATTTTCCTACCCTACCTATTTAGACCCAGTTTAGTCAGGGATTTGGAATCTTCCTCATAGTTGGCTGGGCTGGATAGTCTGGGTAGCAAAGTAGATAACTATGAAACAGGTTCCCATAATTACTGCTAGTCTAAAAATTTTAAGAAAAAGAGGGGGATTTTTTTCGCTTATTTTTATGGAATTAACTTTTGAGCGAGGGTAGCCACTGGTGGATTTAGTTTAAGAACCGACCCAAATGTTTTTTTGTGATTGCCCTCGCTGAAAAATTAACCCCTTATAGAAGTTTTAATATCAATTTCAAATTGCTATTTTTGCTCTCTCTCTCTCTCTCTCTCTCTCTCTCTGTATCACCCTTATCACTACTAATAAACATGCTTGCTATACAAGCGAAAAAGAAAGATATTAATAAACCAACTCCTAATATAGCTCACATTCCACCTTTGCTTTTATTTTTACTTAATCTAACCACACTATATATCCAATAACCAAAAATAAGAATTCAAAAAGCATAAAACACTCAAACAGCAACACCACCAGGAAACATCCCTGATATAAATAATGAGGCAAACAAATCTATTATCATAATATATTATATTTTAGCATTTTTTACAATTTTAATACTATTTACTAGGTGATTTTATAGATAAATAATTTACAATTATTGATTATAATGAAATCTAATCAGTAAATGATTAATCTTAAAATTGTAAGTAATCCATAAAACTATTTATATGACAAAGAAATTAATTCACTGTCCGAAATGTGGTAAAGGTTCTTTTATTAGTCTAAACGAAAAAGAGGAAAAAAGAAAAGTCAGAAAAAAAGACTTTGATAAAATGGTAGAGGCTATGTTTAAAATTCCTCCACCTAAAAATTGAAAAGAAAGAGAGAAAAGATAATTAGTGTAAAATTCTATATAATTACCTAAATTTAAAGTTGAAAAAATTGACTCGGATAAACCGGTTTGCTTCACCAAAGAAAATATTGATAATTTTCGCAATTTTGCTGATGGTTATACTGGTTCAAACAGCGATATATTTACGAAGGAAAAGACCATTAAGGATAGAAAGGGAAATGACGTTCAGGTTTTTGCTAACCGTAAGCCAGAGGAATGTTTAGGATTTCAACCGGGTGATATTTGGGCTGATAATTCCGGTGATTATCTTTATGTCAATGGTAATTGAAGATTTGGCGGCCATTCAAAAATGGTCTTTGATATTCTTTCTGCCCAAAATGCCGAAGAAGCCATGGATTTGGCTTTTTTTGGCAAGGATTATGATGATCCGCAAAGCGATAATGCCACCCGAAAAGGAAATCCTAATTCCGATCATGAAAAGACACCCAATATCAACCTCCAATTTAATGAGGTAATTGGAGTGAGTCGTAAGGAGGTGTTAGACTCTTATTATGGGGCTCTCAAAGCGGCAACCCATTGTGAATGACGAATTCCAGGTGATGCTGCCGGAGTTGGTGCCAAACCCGCTCCTAAATATGACGACCCGGCCATGAAAGATAAAATTGATAAAGGCTACCAGTTAGCCACGGAATTTATAACTGATTATGAGGAATATCTCGGCGTTAATGTGGATAGCCTTGACAAAACTAAATTGGAAGAAATTAAAGCCAAGTTAGAGAAGTGAAAAACTACTCGCTTTTATACTTCGGGCGGAGCCTGAAAACCGGTAATTGACAATTTTTTGACAGAGGTAGACGGGGCTTTGTCTCTACTCAATGACGACCCAGATGACGATGTTCCGGCTTGAAAGACTGAATTAGCCGGATTAAAAAATCGTGGTGGTGTATTATCCAAAAAGATTTATCAAAAATGTCAACCCGACCAGGACGGATTCACCGAAACAGTATTTAACGAACTGAAAAAGTTGGTGAAATTGTTGGAGGAAGCCCATGGCACTCCTACGTCCAACACCAAGCAGGAATTAGAGCAATTTATTTCAGAGAGCAAAAATAACGCCGAACAAAAAAAAGCCCTAGACATTGCTAAAAAAGTCAAAAATCAGGACAGCGACAGAGCAGATTGCGTAGCCACCGCTCGAGAAAAATTAATGACTCCCCAAGAAAAAAGTCTAAAAGCGACCCGACAAAAATTAAAATCTTTACTGGCTGGGCTAAAAATTGACGGTCAGGATGCTTACCAGCAAATAAAAACTGATATTAAGAACTCCGAAACCGCCCTAAATAAAGCCATAGAAATCTGGCAAAAGTGTCAAGAGATTGACACTGCTACCAACGACGACAAAGGAGAATTATTGGATGCTCTCAACAACCTCAAAAATGACACTCACAATAGTACGGCCTGGACCGCGATAAATAAATACAGGAAGGACGGCCAAGACCAAGGTTATGCCGAGGAAATGTTAAAAAAGTTAAATGATTGAGCCCAGCAACGGCAAAAAGATTATTCGCAAGTCAAAAACGCCCAGAACCCCGCCGAGTTCACAGCCGCCAAAAACGAGTTTATGAATAAACATGAGTATAAGAATAATAAACAAGATTATGATGAGATTTATTTTCCTCTGGCAGAAAAAGCGGCAGAGATTAGAGACCAAGGAAATCAGGTCAGTTCTGATGAAAAAGAATTAACCGAACTAATAACTATAGTAGTATCTGATTATACTGACTGGAAAACTCAATTAACAGATTTAGAAGACAAGCTAAATAAATTAAAAAGTTATACTCAGGGTAACAAGAACCATAATATCATCGCCAATTACTCCTCAGTTCAACAAGAAGCCTTGAAAAAATTGGTAAACAAAATGGAAACCAAACTTCAAGAATGAAAAACTGCTAAATCCCAAGCCGAAAGTAGCAATCAATCTTCAGAAAATCCGTCGTGATACAAAACTCCGGGAGGAATAATTTTAATTATCGGGATAATAGGTGCCTTGGTCGGAATAGTTTATTATTTAGTGAGAAAAATAAACAGGGATACTTTGCCGGAGGACGATAAATAAACATGTGGAATTAGCGAGTAATGGTTTGGAAAGATTAGTTCATTTTGCTTTCATTATTAACAAATTCATAATAAAAAATAAATATATAATAAAGCATAAAAAAATTAAAAACTATGACTGAATTCCCTATTTTATTGTTAGATAACTTTTTCTTATTTCCGCGGTGTGATAACTTTCTCCCCTTAGAGAATAATATTTATTGAAAGAAAGTACTATTGCAGGCCTGAAAAGATTGTCAAGGTTATTTGCTGGTTATTCCTAATAAGGAAAAAATTACTGGTAAGCCTGAAGAGAAGTTTGTGCCTTTCGGAACCTTGGCTAAAATTAATTTGGATATTGCTAACACGGCCGATTTGGAGCCATTTCTCAATTCCCTCAAAGAAATTCAATTACGGGGCTTGGAAAGAATAAAAATAACCGACCTGGAAAAACGGGGTGAAATCTGAAACGGCAAATATCAAACTTTACCAGAAAAAGAATTGGACGAAAGGATCTTGGATGAATTGACCGAAAGATTTGTTCGCCACCTACCAGACATTCTGGAAAAATCCAAATTGAGTGCGGTCGACAAGTTGCCTTACATGACTATGATGCGGGGTAATGTTACTAATATAATCGATTTTATCGCTCAAAATAGCCGTGAAATCGATCAATTAACCAAATGAAAAATCCTGGCCTCTTTGGATTTACAAGAAAGGCTTGACATTTTAATTAACTTACCTGATCGACGAAAAATTGACGAGGACTTGGAAAAAGAAACTAAAGAGGAAATTAAAAAGCAGCAAGAGGAGTGATACTTGCGTGAAAAACAAAAAGCCATTGAAAGGAGACTCAAAAAATCTCGTGGTTATGGCAGTGGAGAAATAAAAAAACATTTGGAGCGTTTGGAAAAAGAACCTTATCCGGAGTATGTAAAAAAAACTGCTTACGAGGAAATTGAACGCTATGAGGCCATGCACCCTAGTTCAACTGAGGCTAGCATGATCCGCACTTATATTGATTGACTTGTTAATATACCGTGGTGACAGAAGAAAAAGGAGACCCGAGATTTAGTCCGAGTTCGCCAAAAACTAGACGAAAATCACTATGGACTTGAAGAAGTAAAGGAAAAAATTTGTGAATATTTGGCTGCTTCCTGAAGTGCCAAAGAAGAAGAATCGGCTAGCAAACATCTCTTGTTGTGAGGCCCACCAGGAGTGGGAAAAACTTCCATTGCTAAATCCATAGCCGAAGCCTTGGGTTTGCCATTTGTCATTCTCTCGGCAGCCGGGGTTAACGACGTAGCGACGGTAAAAGGTCATATTCGCACTTATGTCGGGTCTATGCCAGGTCGAATCATCCAATTAGCCAAAAAAGCTGGTGATAAACATTTTCTCCTTTTTATCGACGAGTTAGATAAAATTGGGCAAGATAGTTGACGAGGAAATCCGGCTTATGCCTTATTGGAGGTTCTTGACCCACAGCAAAATAAAAAGTTTATCGATAATTATTTAGGAGAAGAAATTCCTTATGACTTGTCGAAGGTCATTATTATTTGCGCTGCCAACGACCCTTGAAAAATCCCGGCTCCTTTGTTAGACCGTCTGGAAATGATTCACCTTTCTTCTTACACGGAGATCGAAAAATTTCATATTGCCAAAGATTACCGCATTCCTGTCGTTTTGGAGAAATATCGCTCTATTACTAAAGACGAAAAAGGAGAGAGAATAAAGTTTACTGACGAAGCCATTAAACACTTAATAAGAAATTATACTCGTGAGGCGGGCGTGCGAGAATTGAACCGCAAAATTGAAACTGTAGTCCAAAAATTTATTGTCCAATTTATTCAGGGCAAAAAAAAGGAATTAATAGTTACTCCCGAAAATTTGCCAGAGTACTTGAAAAAACCCCACGAATTTACCAAAAAACGCAAGCATCCAGAAATTGGAGCTGCAACTGGCTTAGCCTGAACGGGCTACGGAGGGGATATTTTGCCTATTGAAGTGGCTTACTATCCTCGCAAAGAAGGAGAGCCTGAGTTCACTGGTAATTTGGGAGATATCATGAAAGAATCTTGTTTGGTGGCTTTAGATTACATAAGAGCTAATTGCGAAAAATTTGGTATTGACCCCAAAAAGTTTTCTCAAAATAAAATTCGCATTCATGCCGTAGAAGGTGCTGTCCCTAAAGAAGGACCCAGTGCCGGCATTGCTCTAACGTCAGCCATTATTTCGGCTCTCACCGAGCAAGCCATTTCCACCGAAGTAGGAATGACCGGAGAAATTACTCTTCACGGCCACGTGGAAGCGATTGGGGGCTTAAAAGAGAAAGCCATTGCCGCCCATCGCAGCGGATTAAAAACGATTATAATCCCCAAGTCTAATGAAAAAGACATCGAAGACATTCCTGAAGAAGTTCGGCAAAATTTAGAAATTGTTACTGTCGATGAGTATGAAGAGGTTTGAAAATTTTTGTTCGGTAAAAAGCCCAAAAAAAGTGTTTTTCCTATTAAAAAGCGGTCAACGCCTAAAGTTGAAGTTAATCCTTAACAAATAATATTGAGGTTTTTGGTTATCAAATTGCTAAAATATATTTAAGGGAAAACCATCCCTTTTTATAACATAAAAATAAATTAATACTGATATGACAAAAAAATTTGAATGAGGTAAAGTTAACAAATGTGGAGTAATTGGCTGTAATAAGCAAATTAACTGGGGGGAATTTACTTCCTACCTCGCTTGTGAAAAACACCATAATCTTCGTTGAGGACTATGTGAGGCTTGTCAAAAAGAAAAAACCACTCACTCTGTCTATTATGACATTTATCATGGCAATGATAATGCAGAGCGGGCATTGAAAGAAGTAAATGAAGGAGTCGGTTTTCAAAAAGAAATCATTGCCCAATTTTTTTCGAGAAATATTTCCGGCTCTTTGCGGGAAAAACTTAACGCTGCTTATCAAAAAGCCCAAGTTGCCGAGAAAATTATTCCGGAACTAGAAAGATTAACCCGCGAATATTGAGAAAAAAAATTAAACTGTGCTAGCAATTTTATTGGCGAAAAAGGAGGTCAACAAATTAACATTTATGAATCTAATTTGTGTGACAATTGTGGTGATGAGATAAATGCCCGCCGACAAAAATTAAACGATGATTATCAGCGTAATGTTCTAGATAAATTAATCGCTTTTGGTCCCGAAGTCGCCGCCCAAATTGAAAAAGAAATCGGAAGGGATGGAGCCCAAAAAATTATTTTTGACCTTGCCTTTCGAAGCGATAAAGTAGAAAACAGGCAAGCACTAATTAGATATCGTTTTCTTGACAAACTACCATTTTTTCAAAGCAAAAAAAGTGCGGAGCAAAATCAAAAAAAGAAAGAATTTTTCCAAAAACTTCGCCAATACTTTCAAGGTCAATCAATTAAGCAGATAATTGAATCAGGTGGCGATAACTACATTATTTATTATGCCAACGGCAATATTGAGGAAAAAAGTAGTTCCCAATTGGCGAAGTGAGGAAAATTAAGAACCTTTTTTTTCAATTCTAGTCAAAGGTGTCTTAGTCTCCATGAGATAAATGGAATATTGGCTAGTTTAGAGCAAGAACCAAGTCCACAGGAGAAAGAAACACCGCTAAATAGGGATGGGGAAAAGAAAGAAGAGAAAAAACTCCTTTCCGATTCGGAATTAGAGTTAATTAAGTCGTATTTTCGCCAGAATAAGATTAAACAAATCTCTTTCCACAATGGCGAATTAGTTATCACGTATAATGATAATAAAATTATATCTAGTACAAATAATAATTTTGAATATCAATTAATTAAAGATAGTTTGAGTAAAATTGATAAAAATGAATTAACAGCCCAAGAATTAGGCCTTAACTCGGAAAATATTTCTCCTGATAATGCTTCGACAGGAAATAAATATTATTGATTAATAGGAGGGGTAGCCTTGGGAATAATAATAGTTGGTATTTCAGTCTTTATCTGGCGACAAAAAAAGTCAAAAAATAAATAATATGTTAATCCAAAAACCAATTTTGACTGAAAAAGGTCAATCACTCTATCAAAAAAATAAAATCTATACTTTTTATGTGTTGCCTTCAGCCAATAAATTTCAAATCAAACAAGAGTTAGAAAGAATGTTTGCCGTAAAAATAAAAAAAATCCGCACTAGCCGGCAAAAACCCGTTTTACGCCAAGCTCGCTATTTACAAAAATCGCCCACGCGGATTTATACTAAATTAAGAAAAAAGGCCCTTGTAGAATTAATGCCAGGACAAAAATTACCTATTTTTGAGGAACAAAAAGAATAAAAAATATTAAATATGGCTAACCTTAATACAATCAAACAGTTTTGAATAGATAAAATTAAAAAATTAATAAATGAATATCAACCGGATGAGGGATATTTCTATTACAAACAGATAAAAGATACTTGAGAGGATAATTTGAAAAATCAAAAGGATGATATTTCTGATATAACCGATGAAGCCACAAAAATCTGCCGAACTATTCTTAATTCTAAAACTTATTTTGGTGGTTATTCGAGTTGGAACTTCAATAGAATATTAGTTAGGTTAAATAGTAGTGCAACTGAATATGTGGTACTTATTGATAAAGCCGTTGAAGAATATCAAAAGGAATTGGTTGCCGTAAAAGCCGAACTCAAAAACTATAAAGATACTTGGGATAGCCACCCCACGGATTATACTACTATCAAGCAAGAACGGGATGATTTACAAATCCAAAAAAATAATCTGACCGCCGAACGAGACCACTTAAAAGAGCAATTGGGCGGTAAAACTAATTATGATGAGATTAAGCAGGATATTAGCAAACAAATTATTACGGATAGCGGCTTAAGCTTGGATCAAAACAGTACTTTCGAGCAAATAATAGCCAAAATTAAGGAATTAATTAAGCAACCTGATAATACGAGAGAGATGGCTGATTTGCGACAGCAAATTACTGCCCAAGACCAAACCATTGCTGACTTGCGAAAGCCAAACGAACAGGTTATGAATGAATTAAAAGAGAAAATTAAAGTTAGTTGACAAAAAATAGGATTAAATAATTCTGAATTAGAAAAATCTTTAAGTGAGGTTCAGACTTATCAGCAATTATTGGATTTAGAGCAGAAAATAATGAAAGAGGAGCAGGAAAAAAAGCAAAGCAGACAACAAGATTTACAAAGAAACAACCGAAATCTAAAAATAGGGTTAGTTAGTGTTCTGATAATTATGGCTATGGTGGTAGGAGGATTAGTGTTAGCAAAAAAAAAAAAAAAAAAAAACCATAGAACCTACACACAAACGGTTTATGCGTAAAATATCTAATATATAGTATATAATGAAAGCCATCAGACCTCTAACTAATTCTCGTCGCAATACTATTCTGTTGAATTATCGAGAGAAATTGTCCCCTTATAAAAAAGGAATTCCCCAAAAATTATTGAAACTGATTTCGCCCCATTCTGGTCGTAATAATCAAGGGAGAATTACTGTGCGACACCAAGGAGGACGCCACAAACGATTTTATCGAATTATCGATTGAAAGCGCTATGAAAAAGATAACATTGAAGGCAAGATTGTAAGTATTGAATACGATCCCGGCCGTAATTGTTTTATCCATTTAGTAAGCCATCGAGACGGCAGTTTTACTCTTATAATTGCCCCTGAGGGATTAAAAGTAAATGACAAAATAACAAGCGGAAACGATGAAAATGTTCCCATAAAAACCGGCAATAATTTGCCTTTGCGTTATATTCCTCTTAACACTCCCATCCACAATGTGGAATTAAAAAAAGGAAAAGGGGGGCAAATAGCACGAGGAGCCGGAACTTATGCAGAAATAATTGGTAAAGAAGAAAATAGCAAGTACGTGCTAGTAAAACTTCCCTCCAAAGAAGTGAGAAAAGTATTAGCCGATTGTCGGGCAACTATTGGCAAAGTAGGCAATAGCGAAGCCAATTTGGTCCGTTTAGGCAAAGCCGGACGGAGCCGGTGAAGGGGTATTCGTTCAACAACTCGAGGTTCAGCCATGAATCCTTGCGACCACCCTCATGGGGGTAAAGAAAAGCAGCCTATCGGTCATGATGCACCACGTAGTCCCTGGGGCTGAAGGACGCTTGGGCGAAAAACCCGTAAAAAGAGAAAACCTTCCACTAAATTCATTGTTCGTCGTCGCCAAAAATAAGTTAATATATGCCACGTTCTTTAAAAAAACCTTTAAACGTTAACGAAAAGTTACTAAAAAAATTCCAACAAGCCAATCAAGAAGGAAAAACAAAGACCTTTAAAATTTGAGATAGAGGTTCAGTAATTCCACCAGAGGCGATAGGTCAAATTGCCCTTATTCATAATGGCAAAACGTTTTTTAAACGCCAAGTTACCCAAAATATGGTAGGCAAAAAATGAGGCCAATTTTCCCCAACTCGAAAATCTGGAGAGCATGGTAAGGCGGGAACGCATTAAAATAAATTATTATGGAACCAATTATTATCAAAAGTTCGGCTATTGCTATCTCACCGCAAAAAATGAATGAGGTAGCCGGAATAATCCGCAAAAAAAAATTGGATTATTCCTTAAAAGTCCTGGAATTTTTGCCTAAAAAAGGCGGGCAAATTTTATATAAATTATTGGCAGGGGCCGCAAAAGGTTTAGAAAAAAATCAAGAACAGCCAGCCAATTTCTATCTCCAAAAAGTAGAAGTGAACCAAGGAAAAATCCAAAAAAGGGTCATTTATCGAGCCAAAGGCCGCACTAACCGGATAAGAAAGAGATATAGTTTGATTAATTTGTATTTGGGTAAAAAAGAAGCGGTTGTTGATACAAAAGCACTAAAATAAATAATATATAAATATAACAGAATAATAAATAACAAAATCATCATGAATAAAATCAATGATACCTATCAATGTGTTCAATGTAAGAGGGATTTTTCGGCTCAAGATGTTTATCGAATTGGAATAAAAAATAAGCAATTTTTTTGCCGCGAATGTGCTAAAAATATCAAAAGCGAGTGTATGTGGTGCAGTAAAGAGTTGGAGAAAAAAGAATGAAAAAGAATACACGGATATGAAATTAAATCGGAGGAGGGAAAACTAGCCGAAACCATTGACTATGACGAGCGCGAGGGAGAGAAACACCATAAATACTACTTAATTTGTCCGGAGGAACTTCATGGTAAAGATTGAATTAAGTGTTGTCAAGGTCAATTTAATCGGTGATGAGTTGACAAAAACAACCAAAAATATCAAAATCGAAAAGACCAGGGTTGAAAAAATTGTGCGGGCAAAGGAGTATACCATCGCGACCCAAAAACCGGGAAAGAAATATTTAATCTAGACTGCTACAAATTGGTTCCACCCGGACAAAAATATTGCGGCGACGACAGTTGCATTTACTATACTGCAGTTTATAATGACACCGATTCTGAGGAAAAGAAAAAAATAAGACAAAAATGAGACCAGAGAAACCAAGAAAAATATCGTCGGGCTAATGAGTGGTGAAATTCATTGAGTTTAGCCGAAAAAGGAGCCAAATTAAAAAAGGAAGAGGAACATTTAGAAAGTTTAGGATTGCAACGACAAAAATGCTGGCTTGAAAGATTAGACCAAAATAGTATTTTGTTTGAGAATGGCAAAATCTATTACGATAATATGGATAAAATTCCTCCTTCATTTTTGCATGAATGAGGCTATCCCGGCTACCATTGAGAAAGCGTGTGAAAGAATGATAATAATAATCCCCATGCACTCCAAGCAAAAGTGGAAATAGAAAAAGAAATAGGCAAAAAAGAATCTTTGTTGGAGCAAGCCAAAATAGATGGTGATAACGAGGCAGCGGCCAAATTAGAGCAGCAACTTCAAGAGTTAAAAAACCAACAAAAAAACAACTCTACTACTGAAAATCCAAATGAGAATAAGATAATCACTTATTCAATTATCGGACTTTCACTGATGACTTTTATTGGATTGATTATTATCTTGGCAAAGTCCAGAAAAAAAAATCCTAAAATTAAATAATAATGGCACAGAAAGCAAGTCCGTATGCAATGCGTTTAGGTTATAATCAAGTTTGGAATAGTTATTTTTTTCCGGAAAATAAGCAAGACCAAGTTAATTGAGCAATAAAGGATCTATCAATACGTAATTATCTATACTCGCTCCTTCCGGATATCGTTCGATTAGAAACTTATTACACTAAAAACAGCATTCTTATTCGCCCTCACCTAACGGAAGCCGAAATTATCCTATTACTAGACAAAAATAATTCTAAACTGGAAACAGTGCTAAAAGGTATTTATAAAATAGTTAATGATGAAAAAATTTCTGTCAAAGTAGATCTGAAAAAAGTAAAAAAAATTTACGCACACGCCCAGTCAATCGCTAATTTAATTTCTGGTCAACTAAAAAAATGGATTCCGGTGAAACAAATTTTAAAAAATGTGTTAGCCAAAGTAGAGTATGAACCAGAAATTAAGGGTGGAGGTGTCGAAATGAAAGGCATTTTGAACAATACTGGCATTGCCCAAACTTTAAAGAGAAAGTGAGGAAAATTGCCAACCAGCACCATGGATAGCAATGTAGAGATGGGATCTCAAGTGGCTGTTTTGAATCGAGGTACTGTAAGTATCAAAATAATACTTTACAAAGGAAAAATTTGACAAAAAAGAAATAGAAATCATGTCCATACCAAAAAAAACTAAACATCGTTATTATCATCTTGTAAAATACGAAGGTCCGGCCAGAGGCAACCAAAAAATAACTTGGGGCAAATGAGGTTTACAGGCTCAGCAAGGAGCAGAACTAACCGAAAAGCAACTCGAGGCCACTCGCAAAGTGGTTAGTGGTTATACTAAAAAATATGCTGACGGCAAAAATAAGCCTTGAAAATTTAATATCTATCCTCATTTTCCCAAAACTAAAAAACCATTGGAAGTGAGAATGGGTTCTGGTAAAGGTTCAACTGAAAATTGAGTAGCGCCAACTAGGCAGAAAACAATAATTTTGGAATTAAGTGACAAGGTTCCCCAAGATATCGCCTATTCAGCACTTATCCAAGCCGGCCATAAATTACCAGGCAAATATAAAGTTGTTGAAAAATAAGTATGGATACTTTTCCTGATAAGGCCAAAATAGACCTGATATTTTACGAAGTATTAATACGAAGTATTAAAATAAAAATATTAAAATGAATAAAGATAAAGAAGCAAAAGTAAAAAAACCATTGTCAAAAGAGGAATTATTAGCCCAGTATCGTGCGACCCTGACGGTTCTCCGCATTCAAAATAAAATGGGGCAATTAGCCAAAACTCACCAAATAAAAGAATTAAAAAGGGAGATTGCGCGCCTTTTGACTAAAAAAAATTCTGGAGCGAAGATTAGTGAATAGTCACAAAACATTAATATGACATGACACACACACACACACACACGGCATTAATAAAATTACTAAAAAAAGTCACCTCCTCAACGTAGGTTCTATGAATATAAAAACTATTCAGCCCAGAAAACAAAATCCAAGAAGTTGGGTTCGGCAAACAAAAAAAAGTTTCTATGAGCGAGAGATAAGTCGTCTTTTGCACCAAATGGTTCAGGAATATAATCTACCTTCTTGTTCTTTGAGTTATTGCGAAACAAGTACTCGAGGCGAGCATGTAAAAATTTATTTATCTTTTGCTCGACCCAAAAATCAAACCGAAATCCTTCAATTAATGAATAAAAAATACTCCTCTTTGCTAAAAAAAGAAATTGCAAAAAGCAAAAAATTTGCTTATATCCCCCACCTTGTTTTCCTTCTTGACAAAGAGTTAGAAACCATGAATAATCTGAAAAAAATACTCCAAGAATTTACTCATGCAAATTAGTGACCTCTTATCCCTTTCTCTTGTTGCTGTCTTTCTTTTGCTGCTAGGATTCTCTTTTTTTCTTAACTATATCTCTGCCCTTTACTCCGATGTCAATTTATTTAAAATAGATTTAGTAAAAGAGAGAAAAGATAAAAGAAGAAGCAAAAAAATAATTTTTATCCTCAAAAATGGCAATCTCCTTTTTGCTGTAATTTGTATTTGACAAGTGTTTCTCAATATTTTTTTGTCGGAAATATTTATGTCTGGTATCGGTCAACAAATACTGGGTTCTACTGTGGTTGATAAATACAAGTGGTTGGTGCTGGCTTTGTTTGGTCTCACAATTGCTCTGACTAATGAAATATTTGCTCGTTATTTAGCCAACCGACCCGGTAGCCGAAAAATGGTTTTTAACAATTTTTTTATCGATATTACTTACGCCTTAATCCGTTTGCCTTTAAATTATTTTTTACGGCTGATAGTCAAGCCGAGAAAGAGAATATTTGTTAATTCAGAGCAAGATGTCATGCGCTTTGTCAACAATTTAACTTTAGATAGAGTCTTAGAGAAAAATGAAGCCCAGTTAGTTCAAGCAGCTTTCATGTTTGATGATTTAAGAGTTTCTTCTATCGCCACTCCCTGAGAAAAAGTTGTTGCCTTCAATCACGAAATGCCCTACCCCGAAATCCAGACCATTCACTCCCGAGAATTTTTCACCCGTTATCCGGTTTTAAACCAAAAAAAAGAGGTAATAGGAACCTTTAATATGGAATTATTTTACTGAAAACTAATAAAAAACAAAGAAATCCGGTGGCAAGATTATGTTGACAAAAGAGTTATCCGTTTTTCTCCCCAGGATAAATTGGACAAAGTTTTAACTAAATTACAAACCACTAATTCACGCATGGCTGTCATTCAAGAGAAAAAAAAATTGCTAGGCATTATCACCCTCCAAGATGTTTTAAGTGCCCTAGTGGGAAAAATAAAAGATGAAAAAGAAATATTGTTGCTTCCTCGACGTTAATGTTTAGTCAGTTTTTACTTTTTAACACCTAAATAAGTAAGGACGTTTTTACCTTTAGTCTTGACGACAACACATTAGGTTTTGCTTGCAGCATTTTATTTGTTTTTTTTATCATTGTTTTCAGTTCCTACAATTCTTTTTCAACTGGCATTATCTCTTTTTATAGCCTTTCAGGCAAAATAAGTGTAAAACAAAGCGTAAATAATACTAATAATTAAAAAAATAATGGCCCCCACTTTGCGACGGTCATCAGGATTAGGAAAAAAATTAAAATAACTGCCAATTACGATAAAAGGCATAGCAATTCCGGCTGCAACCACAAAAAATAACTCAAAAAAATCTTTTATATTCATAATTTCTAGGCTTTTCGACAGTTTTTCTCCATATGAGAAAAACAAAATGTTGGTCTGTATTAATTTTATTTATTATTTTTTTACGCTACTCAAAAGTTATTTTTTTCTCTACCTCATAGTCAATCAGTTTTTGGCATACTTCTTGTAAATCCCCTTCTATAATGAAATTAAGTTTATTTCAACTTACTCCTAATCGGTGGTCGGTCACCCGATTTTGAGGTCAATTATAAGTGCGAATTTTTTCAGACCTTTCTGCTGTGCCAATGGCAGAAGAACGCAAATTGCCTACTTCTTTTGCTTTCTCGGTTTGTAATTTTTCTAAAATCCGTGCTTTGAGAACAGACATTGCTCTTTTGAGATTAATTCTTTGATCGCGACCATCCTGCGAAGTTGCCATGGTTTTAGTCGGAATATGAAAAACTCGTACTGCCGAGGCGGTTTTGTTGGCATGTTGCCCGCCTGGCCCACCGGAACTATAAGTCTCAATTTTTAAATCCTGGTCGCGAATATTTAAATTTATATCTTGGGCCTCGGGCAAAATTACCACGCTAGTTGTGGAAGTATGCACCCTCCCTTTCCTTTCTGTACGCGGAACTCTTTGTACGCGGTGAACTCCGGCTTCATTTTTTAGTCACCTAAACGCATTTTCTCCTTTCACGAGAAAAGAAATAAACTTAAAACCACCCTCTTTGTCAACATCGGTCTCCACCATTTCTACTTTTCAACCCTTTTCTTTAGCGAAACTTTCATACATCCGATAAAGGTCACCGACAAATAATTCGGCTTCTTTCCCACCCGCATGTGGACGGATTTCTACAACGACATTTTGGCTTGTTTCCTCCTCAGCCATTATTTGTTCTCTAATTTTAGAGATTAACTGCTCTTTTTGCTCTTGGAGATTTTCAACTTCTTTCAGCAAAAAATCACGCTCCTCTTTATTTGCTTCTTGGCTTAATTCCTGATAATCTTTTTGTTCCTGGTCTAACCTTTCATACTCCTTTTTGCTGGCCAGCAGGAGATTTTTTTTTTTACTGCTTATCGGAGGAAAAATTTCGTTTTTTTCTAATTTTTTTAAATAGTCAATGATTTTAGTTTCTGAATCCTTGTTCACAAATTTTCTGATAGATTTATTTTGTATATATTTTTAACCAGGTTTTCAATGATTATTCTGGTGCCTTGTAGAGGATTCGAACCTCCAACCTCTTGATTAAGAGTCAATTGCTCTACCATTGAGCTAACAAGGCTTTTTGCTTAATCGTTAGGAGTGATAAAAACAGAGTTAAAAACAAGTACTTATTAATAGTTTTTAATTAAGTTAAACATAATAAAATAATATAATATGAATTACACTGCTCTGAGAAAAACGGGCCAAGAACCAGAATACAAAAAAGATCCGCATTTGCCAATTTCGTCGGTAGGAATTGCAAACTATTCAGTCACCAAGGGCAATTTGCCGGCTGGTTGTGCCTTAATGACCGACACTTTAGATGGCTCCGGAAATGGTTCTTCAATCCTCAATAGCAAAGGAATTACTCACATCATTCATGCTGGGCCAAAGGAACGGTCAAAATTTCCTAGTGATGAGGAATTTATTGAATGCGTAGTCAAATCCGTCCAAAATTGTATTATTTTAGCCGAGAGAAATAATTCCGAAAAATTGGCTGTTCCTTTCGTTGGTGGAGACATATTCCTTGGTAAATGCGACCCTGAAAAGTTGGCAGAAGGAATAATCCGTGGAGTTGCTAATCAATTAGCCGAGTGTCAAAAGTTAGAGGAAGTTACGCTAATAGATTATTCAGGAAATACTCGGCACTTGTTTTTAGAAAAAGTCCAGCAAGTGAAAGGGGATTTATTTGGCTTTACTAATTTCTTTGACAAGGACAAACACTTTGCGGCTGCCCTGAAAGGTAAGCCAACAAAAGGTCTACAAGTCAAAGTCGGAGATATCCGAAATAAAAGTTTGCATAGCTGCTCCGCCATTGTTAATGCGGCTAATACTTATTATGGTATGGGAAGCGGGCTTGCTGGTGCTATTAAGGCGCAAACTGGTAATGCCGAAAAGATAGATGCCAAGGCCAAAGAGTTAATTAATGAGTTCAATTCTCTGATAGACGATAGTAGTGGACCAAAACAACCAAATCCCAATCCAAAACCAGGCGATAACCCCAAACCTGGAAAAAAACAACCCTCCGACGACTCCCAAGAGCCTACTCCTGACAATGGAAACGGAAATAACGACAACGGAGACAATGGGAAAGACGACAACCAAGAACCCACCGATAAAGATCCAAAAAAAGATACTGACCAAAGTCCTAACGAGTGGAGGGAAGAATTAAAAAATATTGACCCAAGTTTGGAGCAAACTTTTACTGACGCCAAAATAGCCGAATGAAAACAAGAAAAAGGTCCATTTAATACTGCCGAGGGAGTAAGAAACCTGCTTGAAAATGTTAAAGAAAATAACGATTTTTTAACCGAAATCTCCACCCAGCATTCGGCTCCTGACCTTAATAGTTTGATTACCAATAAATCACCTCAAGAGGCAATTACTATTATTAAACGATTTGAATACGACCAATTAAATGCTGATGATAAAAAAAATAAGGATGCGAAAATTAGAAAATATTATTCGCTAAAAAAAGACGAAGTTCTGACTGATAGCCAAATAAATGAATATCTTTATAAAGTAACAGTGGGAGAAATCAATGAGAGTTCAATTAAATTAGATGACAATTCCGGACAAATTAATCCTCAAGAAAACACTATCTTAAAAATAGTAAGCATTGGCGCTCTTATTTTGGTAGGTGGTGCTCTGTTTGTTCTAGTTATTAGATTTATTACTAAAAAGAAAAAAAAGTAAGCAGCATTTTTGATCTTATTAGACAAAAGTTCTTGCTTTTTTTTGGTTTTCAGCAAAGTATCAGGCCTATTTTTGGTCTACGACAAAATATCCATGTCTATTTTTCCAATTTCGGGGACAGAATAGAAAATCAGTTAACTGGTTCTTTGCCCGATTCAGATAATAACTGATTAGTCTTAGAGAAAGGACGTGTACCAAAAAAACCACGATCAGCACTACGAGGAGAAGGGTGAACCCCAACTACTTTACGATTTTCATTGATCTGACATTTTTTTGCAATTTGCTGGGCTGGCGTTCCTCAAAGTATTCAAATTAATTTTTCTTCATAGTTTTTTAGATAAGTTATTAGAGAATAGACAAACTCTTTTCATCAATCCATGTGAGCAGCGGCTTTTCATTCTTTTACTGTTAAGGCAGTATTAAGTAAAAAAATACCTTCTTTGACCCAGGGAAGTAAATTTCCGTTGAGAGGTTGCGAACAATTAAGATCTCTGCTAAATTCCAAAAAAATATTGTTTAAACTGGCTGGTATATAATTAGGTCTTTGGGTGCTAAATGCTAAACCATCGGCTACTTCCGGCAAATAATAAGGGTCTTGCCCTAATATTACTACTTTTATTTGGTGAACCGAAATTTCCCGAAAAAGTCGAAAAATATTTTCTTTTCGGGGTCAACATTTATAATTTTGGTATTCTTGGCTCAGTTTTGCCAGCAGAGGAAAAAAATAAACTTTTTGGGCTTCTTGTTGAAAAAAAGGGACTCAACTGGGGTCAATTTTATCTAAGTAAAATTCTTTTCATAAAAAGTCATTATTCATTATTTAATTTTTGCGTTTTTGTCATTAGTAGAAGTTTTGAGGGGGGGTTTTATCAACCAGAAAAAGGGACAAACGTAATTTGGTCCTCTAATTCGACAAATTTACATTTAAAATCCAGGCCGTTTTTGGAAATTATTTCGATTTTTATTTTGTCAATTCCGGTTGCTAAGTAAAGCTTCTTTTTTTCAATAACAAAGTTAACTAAAGTTGGGTGATTGATAGGGATATAAACGTTAATATCTTCTTGATTTTCTCTGTTGGCAAATTCTCAATATTTCTGTTCCGGGTTTCCAGGACGTCCGCTGGTTACTCTTCCATCATAAAGTAGGTTGGGATTTTGGTCTAACTTTGCAATATCTTTGTTTATTAACTCTTCTGCTCGAAAAGGAAATTGTTCGGATAATTTTTCAATTTCTTGCTTAACTTTTTCGCTCATTCCCACAAGGGAAAATTCTTTCTTACTAACAGGTTTGCCTTCCTTACGCAAGAGAATAACAAGTCTGTCGTCACTACACGCACAATCTGGCAAATCCAGATAGTTTTCTGTTTTTAAATGGTTTTTTAATTCCTCCTTAATTTTTTCTGCTGAGTTTTCCGGATCTTCGGATGGAGGGTTTTGATTATTATTAGGAGGCGTTTGACTAGGAGTAGAAGAAGAAGATTGCTTATCGTTTTTTTGTTTGATTAAGAAAACACTCCCGATTATTAAGAGTAAAACAATTACGCCACCAATCAATAAAATTATTGGTTGTCATTTTTTTGACTTCATATTATTATTTTTATTTGCTTTTTGGCGTTATCATTTTAGCATTCCACAATTATAAGAGTTGTCAAACGTGAAATAAAATTAATATATTCTTATGAATAAAGAAATTGCTATTCGTCATTTTTTTCCTTTTTTTACCCATCACCCAAGTCTTGTTTATTTAGACAGTGCGGCTACCAGTCTAAAACCAGAGAGTGTTATTGAAGCAGTGCGGGAATATTATGAAAAATATTCTCTTAATAGCCATAGTGGAGGCAGTGGTCTCTTAGGCCAAAAAGTCCAAAACACCATTTCACAAACCCGCCAGTTAATCGCCCAAAAAATTAAGGCTAACCCGGATGAAATTTTTTTTTTGCCTTCCACCACTTACGCACTAAATATTTTAGCCTTGTCTGCCCGTGATTTTTTGGTTCCTGGTGATAAAATTTTCTTAACCCGTTTAGAACACAGTTCTAATTGTTTTCCGTGGGAAGCCTTGGCCCAAGAAAAGGACGGTCAAGTAATTTTTTTGCCTTTAAATGAAAAGTTTACTATTGATATTGACAAATTGGTAAATTATATTGACAAGAAAACCAAAATAGTCAGCTTTTTTCACATGAGTAATAGCTTGGGAGTAATTAATCCTGTCAAGGAAGTTGCCGCCAAGATTAAAGAGATAAACCCGAATTGCTGGGTGATAATTGATGCTTGTCAAAGTATCGCTCATTTGCCAATTAATGTTGAAGAATGAAAAATTGACGCCTTGGTTTTTTCCGGACACAAAGTTTATGGACCGACCGGAATTGGGGTGCTTTGGCTAAAAAAAGAATTAGCCCAAAAATTACCGGATTTATTATGAGGTGGCGGGAAAAAAAATGGACCAAATAATTTTTTATTAGATAAGAATGAATGTTGACCCTTAACGAGAAAATTTGAAGTTGGCACTTTACCATTAGCCCAAATATTTGGTCTGAAAGCAGCTTTTGAATTTCTTAATGGCTTAGATATAAAAGAAATAAGCAGTTATGAGCGAAAGTTGAAAAATTATGCTTTGGGTAGGTTAAAAGAATTAAGAAAAGTGATTATTTATAATCAAGAGTTAGAAACGGTGGATATTATTCTTTTCAACTTGATTGGTTATCACGCTCACGACGTGGAAAATTATTTAAGCAAAAATGATATTTTGGTGCGAGCGGACAATTTTTGCTGTCCTTATTTGCCCGAATTAATTGGTGAAGAAGCCGCCGTCCGAATTTCTCTCTTTATTTACAATACCAAAGAGGAAATTGATAAATTGGTCTGCTGTCTAAAAGAGTTAGTGGAAAATCCTGATCTAATAATAAGTGCTTTGGATTTTTCTCAATAATAGACAGAAAGAATTTTTTTGTTAAATTTTTTCAATGGAACGACTGAGGGGAACCACTACTAATAATTTTTCTATCTCATTTTGCTTATTATTGGAAACGATTACTAGTGGCCTTTCGTTTTGTTGCTCATAACCTTCGGCATCATCCAAACGACTTCAATAAACTTCTCCTCGTTTAATATTTTTCTTTAATATCTTTTCACTCATTAGGGTCGTTGGCTCATTCCTCGTAGGCTTGGGCTAATTCTTTTTCTTGGACTAATTTATGAGATTTTATTAATATTTCTGCT
This sequence comes from endosymbiont DhMRE of Dentiscutata heterogama, assembly GCF_002888635.2. NCBI lineage: Bacteria > Bacillati > Mycoplasmatota > Mollicutes > Mycoplasmatales > endosymbiont DhMRE of Dentiscutata heterogama. The sequence goes on along the minus strand of NZ_LN828718.1, from coordinate 379,056 downwards.
AACTCTTTTTGGGAGATTTTTTTATTAACTACCCTTGCTTGTAATTCTTGGAGGAGTTGCTGATTATTTATTTTTTGTAGACTTTCCATAATATTTAATTTTAGCATTTTTGAGAAAAACAATAAACCAAAAATGCTTCTAATTGGTGAATACTAGATTATTTTGTTTTTATATATTTTCAGCACCTTTACCTCGGCCTAGTAAATATTCGATGTTGGCTATCCAACAGGCGCTATTTAGCAATTTTTTTGCCCCGCTACCTATTTTCCATTCTTCGTCAATGTTTTTTTTGCTAAATACTTGATAAGTAAATACAAAACAAAAACGAAAACTAAAAAAATTAAAACTCCACCAACAATTACTCCCCAACAATAATAAGAAGCAGGCACGATAGCAACTTCTTTAATATCAATATTTTCTCCTTTCTCATGTTTCTTAATTGCTTCTTTTAGCGACCTTTGGGCTTGCTTAACCATCCGCTCCGCATTTTTGTCATAACTAATTCCACGAAACCTGCCGCCAAAAGCGGTAATGGTTCCATTTTGTAAGGCTCGTAAGCATTTTTTTGCGGCTACAACGCCTTCTACTTCCAACGCTTTTCCTTGCCAGCCCCGCCGAAAAAAAACTCGTTTTCAACCATTAGATTTTAGTCCCAAATTTTCACTTGGTTCGGTTAGATGCCAACGATAATTAGCCCATCAACCTTTATTAGGAACTTGGTATTTTCAAGAGAAATTCATGAGGGATACTACTTTTGTGGGTTTACTATATTATTTGTATATTTACTTTTTAGGAAATTTTCGATACTAAAATAACCAAGTATACAGTAAGGATTCCAAAAATAACTATAACATGAAGTCAAAAAAAATCTCTTCAGAATTTTTTCCTTCTTTTTCGCTCTTTTTTAGCACAGGGAGAGCAAAATATTCCTTTGCCCCCAATCTATTTCATTTTCACCAAACTCAAACATTCCATTGACTGTCTTTGCCTATTTCAAAAAATTTCTCTCCTACTTTTAATTGTTTATTACACTTAGCACAACGCAACATCTATTGAATAATGTTTATTCTTGAAATTTTTTAATGTTCTTTTTCTAATTTTGGCTATCAATTTAATTTTAAAAATTTTTTTCTCTCAAAGTTCATTTTTTTAGTAAAAGTAAGTCTGATTCGAATATTTTAATGTAAAATTCTTGGACTTGCTCTGTGGGGTCAGTTTTCCCGATGACCGAGAAATTTTGCCCGAATAGTGTTTATGGCAAACCGCACCAATCCCCCCGAAAGAGAGAACAAATTGGCTCCTATACTGTTCATTCTGATTAATCTCGGAAATCCTATGCAGAATACCAAGGTAATAAAAAGACCAGTTATTCAATTTTTCGCTATGCAAGTTTTTAATTCTTGTTTATTTAATAAACGACCGTGACGCAGGAACTCGCTGCTGATAATTGAGAACATAACGGAGATATAAAGAGGAATTAACCAAATGTATCATTCAGTGCCTGAGACCCCATGTTGTCATCAGCGACTGGTCCGGTCAAAGAAAGCCGGGTGGTAGGAAAGAAAAAAAGTAAATAAAGCCATCATACAGCCGTTAAAGATACAGTATTTAAACAATGGCACCATCTCCGCATTCAACTGCTCTCTCTCCTCAACGCTAAGATGGGGATCACGACTTTTTTCCATATTCTCCCAAAATTTCGCCGTTTCGAAGTAAATCCAAATTGCAATTATTTCAATAATTACTAATTTAAAAATTATCTCCAAAAATAGATAATTGTGTAATCCCAACTTCTTACTTCCTCAATTGAGGGGAGAAATGAGAATCGATTTGAGAGGGTCATAGACTATTTTTTGTCATCAATTTCGACTATCGTCTAGTTCAGTAATATTTAATTTATTTTGCGCCAATTGGGTTTGAATGTTTTTAATCGTGTCTTCTTTGGCTTGGTTTAATTTACTATTATATTCCTCTTTTTTTTTGGTTAATTTTTCTTTCTCCTCTGCGGTTGGGTTTGGTTTTTTTTGTAATTCTTCGATTTGTTCGTGTAATTTTACTAGGTCAGGCAATTTTTCTTTTTCTCATTTTCGCGGCAAGTCACCCTCTTTTAGCCCTTCTTGCTTTTTCTCAATTTGTCCTAAAACATCATTTTCGATTTCGGCAACAGTCCTTTCTTTTCTTTCGCCTCCCAATAAACCTTTACTATTATATTTATCCGTTTTCTTATCGTGTCGGTCGATTTTTTCATCATTTATCGCCTCTTGATAAGTGATGGCTTTAGCATAAGTAGTAATCCAAAGAAGTCAATGTAAAAAAATAATTAGGAAAAGTATCCGCAAACTGTTTCTTAAAATTCTCAAAAAACTAACCGATTTGTTTTTTAGGCTGGTGAAACTGGATTTTCCTTTATGGGGCATATATTATTAATATTTTTAACCCCCTTTATAAAATTTCGGGAGCCAAAGACAAGATTTTGTTGTATCCTCATTGGTCAAACTCGGCTAATATAGGAACAAATACACGAGTTCCCACTGGTTCCTTGACAACTTTGATAATCTTTCTTTTTTTCTTTCCTTCATCTTTTATTTTTCTTTCTTTTTTTACTAAAACTGCGTAATTTTTACTAAATTTTATTCAAGTATTATTTTGACGATGAAAATACCGACGAGTGGCTACTACCAAAGCCAGAACTATCTTTCCTTTGCTAAATTGGGGGTCAGCATTAGGTTCAGATTTCTTTACCGTGGCGATTACTAAGTCGCCAATGCGGCTATATCGCCGATTAGAGCCACCCAAGCAGCGAATTACTAATAACTTTTTTGCTCCGGAATTGTCCGCCACTCACAAAATTGATTCGTTTTGTAACATATATTATTATTTTTTAGCCTGTGGCAAAAATGTCTTTCTTTTATTTTTGGTCTCTGAAAAAATTGTATTTATTTTTAACCTCCGGTAAAATATCGGGTTTATTTTTCCTCCACTATGGTATGTATCAAAGGTTTTTCCTTATTTCAATTTTTCAATAATTCACTTTCCAAATAACTTTTAATCTCCTCTTTTCAATCAGATTCTTTGGCCGAGATTTTGTTCGTTACAAGTCCTGCAATTTTCGTTTTTCAGTCCTCAAGCAAATTCTCATTTTTTTTTATATTGATAAATCCGTAAGTAAAAAGATAAGGAGAAGTGGTTAATTTTCGTTTGGTCTTGTCATAAAAAAGTACTACCAGAAAAAAACCTCCTTGGGACATTTTTTCCCGCAAAGTCAGGTTACTTTTCAGTTCCTCCACAGGGAGTATTTGGCCATTAAACACATAATTAGGTTGGGCCGGCAATCTTTTTTTGGTTAAAAAAAATTCTTTGCCCTTGGCCTCCACCACTTCCCCGTTAGCACAAACGAAAATATTTTCTTTAGGAATACCTAATTCTTGAGCCAAATGCCCGTGTTTTTTCAGCATCCGAAAATCGCCGTGAAAAGGCATAAAATAACGCGGTTTAACTAGCGTAAGCATTAATTTTAAGTCTTCTTGGCAAGCGTGACCGGAAGCATGGAGCAAATCCTCTTTATTATTCTCATAAACTTTGGCTCCAAGAGCAAATAATTTATTGCTAACTAATTCAACATTAAATCTATTATCCATGATAGGAGAAGAAGTTAAAATAATACAGTCTCCGGCCTCAACTTTTCAATCTGGATAATTTTGGTGAGCCAGCCGACTGAGGACCGCTTTTTCCTCCCCCTGGGAACCCGTGCAGAAAATAATTAACTCGTTGTTAGGGATTTTGGCAATGTTGGCCGCTTTCAAAAAAACGGAATTATCTATTTTTCACAAACTGGCTTTTTGAATGGCTTTCATCATTTTGAGTAGTGAAGAACCCAGCAAAACAATTTTTTTGTCCGTTTTTTTGGCAATCTCAATGACTTTTTTTAACCGGTAGACATTAGAAGCAAAAGAGGTAATAATTACTCGACCTGTGGCCTCTGTAATAATATTTTCCAAACGCTTAACTACTTTCGCTTCGGAAGGAGTATTGCCTTCAACTTCAGAATTAGTGGAGTCGCTCAACAATAAATCCACGCCTTTTTTGCCAACTTCAACCAATTTAACTAAATCAAATTTTTCTCCGATTTCGGTTCAATCAAATTTGAAATCGCCAGTAATAACTATTCGAGTTTTATCTTTTATTACCTCAATTATCACACCAAAAGAACCAGGTATGGAGTGCGTTACTCGAAAAAAACTGACCCGAAATTCCCCGGTGCGAATTATTGTGTCGTCTTGAAAAATGGTGGTTTTTTCTTTGCTTTCTCCCCGTAATTTTTGTTTGAGAAGAGAAATTGAAAAGTCCGAACCATAGATTGGAATGTTCGGAATTAATTGTAGTAAATAAGGAATGCCGCCAATATGGTCCTCATGACCGTGGGTAATAAATAAACCTTTGATTTTTTTTTGGTTAGCCACAAGATAAGAAAAATTAGGAACAGTGCCGTCAGCGAGATTACTGCCATTGAGAAATTTAACCCCGCAATCCACAATAATTATATCCTCATTTTTTTCGAAAACATAACAATTTTTTCCTACTTCGTGTAAGCCACCCAAGGCAAATATTTTTAAATTACTAGACATAAATTTTATCTTCGAAGATTTATTTTGATGTATATGTTTATTTTTTTTTGGAACGACAAAAAATAGATTGCTCTGCTTTTTTAGAATTTTTTCAGATATTTTTCCAATTCTTCCCCTCGTAAAACAATAAAATTCCAACTACCCTTTAAATTTTTTAATTCTTTGATTTTCTTATCAGTAAAATAAGCCCCATCGCAGATAAAAATAACCCTTCTATTGGCCTCTTGACTGCCATTTCTCCCCACTTCAATACAGTTTTTAATCTCCTTAAATTGGTTGTCTTGGGCTCCGCCGCTTTCCTCAATGTATTTATGATAAGCGTAAAATTTAATCATTTCGCCTTTTTCATTTTGGATGGTTCAAGTGAAATCAACGGACTTAGCCGGTTTATTGTGTGGGTATTCACTACCTTTACGGACAACTCCCCGGTCAATGTAGCGAGCATTTTTCCCACCGCTGCTTAATTTTTGAAAATTAGTGACAAATTCCAAAGAATTGAGGTAATTAGCAAGGGCTTTTTCATAAATATTCTGCTTTTTGGGGTCCTTGGCGAAAAAGGCTCGAAAAAGATAATCACTTTTGGCTTTTTCAAAAACTTCCTCAAAATCAAAACCAAATTTGCGACACCATTTTTCAATTTTAGTGCGGTATTCTTTACTGTCTAATTTTTTCTCACATTCGCGTAAATTTTCCTTAATTTGTTCTTTAATTTCTTTTTCTCAATCTATCATATTATAAGCAAGATTCAATAATTTTTCTCGCTAGCTGAAAATCCAAACGGCGACGGAATTTTCCGTCCTTTCGCAAACCCCGAAAAGGGGTTAAAAAAAAGTCGTTGGTTATTTCCCGCAATTTTTTTAATTTTTCGTTTAGTAGATTCAAATTAACTTCTTGGGGAATGTGTATGCGGGTTAAATGGCGAGAACTAACTTTTATTTTGCGGCTGGGAACTAGTTGAGCCTCAATGAAGGCAATGCTGGGAAAACGGGTTCCATCAATGGCTCGCAAACCTAAATTTCCTTGCTTGTGATTGAAACTTATCTCAATTGACGAGTGATTATTAGCCAAAATTTCCTCTACTTGCTTTTTTAGGGAATGTAATTCGCCGACATATTTGTCATTTTCATAAAGATAAACAGAATTAGATTTTTGTGGGCAAAATAAAGCCAAACAAACCGGATTTTCAGTGTCGGTAAACATTTGACTACTTAAAAGAGTGTAAGAGTGTAATCTTTCTTGAAACAATTCAGCGTTAATGAAAGAAGCCGGAATAATGGCTCCTACATAATCGCAGTTTTCTAACATTATTTCCAAGCATAATTTATATAGATCGTCGTATTTAGTATTAGGGAAATCAATTTTTTTTCGGTGAGCTGAATTCTTGGCTAGGTAAGGAGGATTAGTAATAATTAGTTGGTAGCCTTGGGGGAAATCTTTTATGGTGTCCTTTTTTTCTACTTCTGGGGAACTGGGATTTATGTCGTAGGCGTCAAATTCAAAATTATAGCCCTCGTCTTGGAGCATTTTGATTAGATTATTAGCACCAGCAAAAGGTTCTAATACTTGATTATTACTTTCTTTTAAGGCCTTGGTAAATCACCCTTGAAATTGAGGATAACTGAATATATTTTGCGTGGTGTAAAATTTGCCTAATCTAACTTTCTCGGCATTTACTAATTGGGCTTCTAGCATTAGACTATATCAAAATTTTACTTATCAGAACTTTTTTCCACCCCTCCTTTTTGTCTATATATTTTACACAACAATATCACAATAAATATGTAGCAAAATGGTAAATATCAATAATACATTGCAAGAAGTAAAAAGTATAATTAACGATTTAAAAACTCACGCGAATAATACCTCAGCCTGAAGCACACAAGACAAAACTGATTTAGAGAAAAGGATTAATCACTTATTAGACAAGTCTAATCCCAGACACACCAATTTAACGGCTGATCTGGATACTGATTTCAAAGATTTACAAAATATTGAAACTTCCATCGGAGCCGAAAAATTAAAAACCGATGCCGAAATCAAAAAACTTACGGATGAAAAAACTCGACTCCAAACTGAACGGGATGCAAAAGATGCTCTTATTAAACAAAAAGATGAAGTAATCGGACAAAAATTAACGGCAGATTTGATAAGTAAACTGGAAACCTTGGCCACCAAAGGCTTAAAAACTCCTAAAAAAAATGCTGACGGCACAGACCAAAAAGATAGTCAAGGCAACATAATTTATGAAGATTTAATTGATACTTCCCAAATCTCGGCCATAAAGACAGTAGTAGACGAGTTAAAAACCAAGGGCATTGGTGCGGATTTCTCTAAATTAGATAGCAAATTTAACGAAGTAAAAGAGGAAGTGAAAAAAATCCCCGGTGGAGAAAAAGGGACTAATTATTGAAACATTGGAGCCTGTATTGGAGCAGGATTAGCGGCTATTTGCGGAATATATGCGGCTTTTTTCAAAAAAACTGAGGTCAATATTCATGAGGGAGCAAAAAAAGAAGAACTTGATATCTCTTAATGATGATTAATAAAACAGTTATTCATCCAACTTCCGCCCGTCTGGGCGGAGTTAAAACTTCCTTCAAAAGAATAAAAAAAACTTGCCTCGGTTGTTGCGACCCTTTTACTTGCTATGCTCACCATAATTATGATTACTGCCGTGATTGTGCGGTTAATGGAAATCGTTATATCGTGCGTAATAGCCCTTGTAGTGAGTGTGATGGTTCAGGCTGAATTAAATTTCCTAATCAACTCCTCCGTCGCTGTAAACTTTGCTCGCTAGCCCAAAAGGGAATTCTTACTCAGTAAAAGATGACCAAACTCTATGAATTAGTCGGCCAAATATTAGGCAAAGAACCTCGCAAAGTCTATGATAAAAAATCTCCTTTTTGCGGCAATCTTACTTATAAAATAACCGTCTTATTGGATAATGAAAAAAAAGAAAATTTTGTTTTTGTTTATCCCAACCTAGTGCGATCCGAAATCATTGGCAGCATTGAAAGAAGCCGTTACATAGATAAACGCTATCTATTTTTCTGTGAAAAAAAGCCTAAAAGATGAGTTTTACATAATTGGGAGGAGTTGCCTAGTCTCGGAAAGTAAATTAACGCTCATGCCAAAGCCCCTTAACACTCTCGAAAAGAAATTGAAATTCCATTGCTCCGTTTGCCAAGCCACCTGACAATTACTAATAATCCGCACGGATAATCACGCTGATGCCAAAACTAAATGCCTAAACAATTGCCCCAAAAAATGAGAAAAATTGCTGATTGCTTACTGTCAAGAACGACAAATCATTTATTTTGCCACCCAGGAAAAAGAAAAAGATGAGAAAAAAGACCGGGAATTATCCGAGTTATTAAGAAAATTAAAAAAAGAGAATGGCCGTAAATAAAAAGTCGTGTAGTTTCGAAAAATGTCTCTATCCCAATTGCCAAAAGCAAACCCAACCTGCTAAAATTGACAAAAAAGAAAGACAATTTTATATTGAACCTGACACCTCCCGATCCGCCTTTGAGAAGTATTGCCAAAGTGAGGAAAACCAAGGGGATAAAAAATTCGGTCAAGGATATAGTGTTTGAAAAGAGGATGATTATTACAAGTGAAAAGAACAGCAGCAGGGATATTTTGAAAAAGGAATAGAAACAATAACTACTGAATATGATTATTGTAAATGGCACCAAAAGATTATGGAGTGCTGTAAAAACGCTGAATTACATGCCTCTAAAAAATGTCCTTGATATTTGAGGCAAAAAGAGATGGCCAAAATAGCCAAGCAGAAGTTAAAAAAAGCAAAAGAATTAGCCGAGATAAGCAAAATATCTATTAAAGAAATGACCAATACCCAGTTAAAAAAAACTATCGAAGCAGATATCGAAAAATTAAAAGCACTACTTCCTATTGATTGTGCAGTATTAGATGAAAATGACCCTGACACCTGGGATAAAAATGCGTGTGATGAAATGTTGGAAAACATTGAAAAAGTAAAAGAAATTGTGGAAAGCCAAAATGGACTAAATGATAAATTGGAGGAGTGGAGTTATCGGCAGGAGCAAAAAAATAATGATTTTTAACTTATGACCTGAACTACTTACTGAAACCTCAAAAAGGCCATTCAACCACAAAATATTATGACTAATAACCATAATATTTCCCAATATACCGAATGATTACAAGACAAGAATTTAGCAGCGAATACGATTAGATTATATTTGAATGTCCTGGGTAAATTCCCCCAGGAGTTTAACACCCAAATTCTAAAAGATTATTTTCGCACCAACTTAAAAAATTATGAAGCAACCAGTTTAAAAGTCCAACAATATGCTCTCAATTCTTACATCAAATTCAAGCAATTAGAAATAGAATGAGAAAGAATTGTCCGCTTAATTCCCAAATCCCAACGCAAGTTTTTTGATACTATTGATGAAGAAGAATTAGAAAAGTTGAAATTAACGAAAGTTGAGAAAAATCCTAAAATTCACCAGCGAAATAATCTCCTGCTGGGCTTCTTATTTTATTCCGGAGTGCGAATTAATGAATTAGTAAATATCCGACATCAAGATTGACAAGGCAATCAATTAAGAGTTCATGGTAAAGGGAATAAGGTGCGATTTGTTTTACTGCGGGATTTTTTGATTACTCATTTTAATCCCAGTTCTAACGATTACTTATTTCTTAATCAGCGGGGTAATCCCATTAAAGCCGAATATATTCGCTGATTGTTGAAAGCCCGTGCCAAACAGGCAGGAATAAAGAAAAATATCACCCCCCATACTTTTAGAAGAAGTTTTGCTACCTGACTCTACCGCAACGGAGCCCAATTATTAACTATCCAACAATTATTAGGGCATTCCAGCGTTCAGACTACTGAGAAATATATTCAGTATGATTGGGCTACCGTGCATGCTGATTATAGTAAATTGTGGAAAAAACCCCTAAATTCAGGCTCGGAGAATATTGTTACTCATGTATAATTTAAGGCTTAATAATTATCATTTAAATCCCAAGCGTTCTAATGTTTACACACCTCCCAAAGTAAGCGAGTTTATTTGTGGATTATTGAAAGATAAGATAGATAAAAAGTGAATAATTTTCGATCCGTGCTGTGGAAAAAGAAATTTGCTAGAACCTTTTGAAAAAGTTGGCTATCCTAGTTATGGAATTGATATCGACCAAAATGTTCCAGCCGATAAACACTGAGATTTTTTGAAAGATGAGTCGCAAATCTTTAAATTGTTCCGAATTTGTATCAAGAAAGAAGATCATAAACTTCTAATCCTCTGCAATCCTCCTTTTAATGGCTACGGTCAGAAATTAGGATCGGAAGTCTGATTAGATAGGATTATTGAACTTTTTGGTCGGGATATTCCAATCGTCTTATTTGCCCCAGTTGGTTTTTGTGACAATTTGACTCTCCAAAGCCGAAGATGAAAAAAGTTTAAGAATGGCACTTATCCGCCAATTAGCAGTCGGATTACTTTGCCTAAAAATATTTTTTCCGGAGTAGTTTTTCATAGTGAGATACTGATTTTTAACATTCCTAATTTACAACCCCATTATTTTTACCATGAAAACTAAATTCAAATACGACTACTTAAACAATCAATTATCCCTCATAAACCCTAACACGGAATATTCTCACCAAATCCCCGAAGAACATAAATTCACCGCCAATTTTGGCGGTCAAGGATTTATTTTGGGGGAACATTCCTGAATAATTTTTACTATTTTAACCCAAAAAATCAGAGTTTTTGCCAAACTTTCTCAAAATGGTGAGACCATTTATTACCGCCATGACTTCTCCCCCGCTGATATTATTAGTTTTCAATTCACTCCTGCCGACCAAGTTATCAAAAATGAAAAAGGCTGATGAATACCAAAAAACCGCTAATTATTTTCTGAATTCGGCCATTAATTCCACTCCCCGATGGCCGAGTTGAGGGGATAATTACCCTTCACGCGGAAAAAACCGCGTCAAAAAATTGGAAAAACTGACAGATAAGCGACAAGTCGGATTCCTGATTAGAGAAATCTAACTCAGGGGAGGTGTCCTAAACAGAGAGTTGGGGCATGGGCTAAATGAAAAACAAGCCCTGGACAGTTTGCCCGGAAACTGCGAGAATTCGGGTTCAGCGGCTAAGGATTTTTTAAGGTTTACCTTAGACAAAATAAAATAACCGATTTTAGAGGAGGAGAATTTTTTTTTTTTACTCCTCTATTATATTATCCGCTGAATACAGGAGTGGGATTATTATTCTCCTCTCTTAACTATTCATTACAAGAGGCACCTACATATAGAAATCAAATGAAAGCAAAATTAACTATCACAGAAAATAAATATTTAAGAATTTTAACTAAAAAGCATATTTTACTGCCGACCAAAAATAAAAAACCGTTAGTAAAAGGGTGAAATAAATATTATGCCGAACATCGTAGCATCGCCCAATTACTCCAACTTAATCAAGAATATTCGTTAAGAACTGGCACTCTGATTGGCAATTATTACTTTATCGCGGTAGATTTGGACGATTTATGAGCCAGAGAACGAATCAAGGATGCTCGCTATATTCAAACTGCTAACGGCATTCATCGTTATGTTTTGATTAAAGAACTCCCAAAATCTTGCTGATTAGTCAACCAAAATGGAGATCTGATTGGAGAATTACATAGCAAAGGCCGTTTCGTGGTCGGCATTGGCTCTATTCATGAAAAAGGGGTTCGCTATACTCTAAAAGGGCGAGTGAATGAAAAATGAAGTTTAAAATTTGAGAAATTGGCAGAATTACAGGAATTTTTAAAAGCGAGAAATATTTTTACTACTCCCTGAGGAAAAAAAGGAAAAGAAAATATACGGGATTTGGAATTTTATGAAGATAAACCGGTCCAGAAAATAAAATCTCAATTTAAGCCGATCCAAAATTATTATCAAAAAAAAGAGCAATTGGAAAAACGGATCCAGAGTAATCCACGACGGGAAAACTTAAACATCTGTTATATTTGTTTGGTTTGCTTCACCAAAGAATCCGAAATTATAAAATCTCATTTAGCCGGAAAGAGACATCAAAAAAATTGAAAAACTTACCAACAAAGACAAAAAAATAAAGCCGCCTAATTCTCCCAACAAAATTGTTTATTCTGTTAGCAGTAAGAGTAAAAATGATATCTGCTTCCTACTGAAAAAGGATAAAAAGTAAGAAGTAAATAATAAACGGTAAAAAGAATTATAGATGCCCAATAAAAAAACTTTAACAGTTCTTCCGACCAATCAATTACTCCAACAAGTTTGAGATTACCTAATCTCCCGCCCACCAAAAAAAGGAGAATTTAAAAAAAGCCGCACATGAATGCCTTTATCTTTTGTGCTGAAAAGTTGGCTTGCGAATATCGGAGGCTATTGAGTTTGATTTATCTTTGGAACACCAACAATCCGAATATAAAAATCTCTATCTCTTACGTGGCAAAAGACAAAAAGAGAGATGAGTATTTGTTGGACCTGAAATAGTTAAGGAATTGAAGAAAAGGAATTGACAACCCCACCAAACTAATCGCGTTAGTTTTTTTGATTTCTTACAACAAATAAAAAAAGAAATGGGTTTATCGGCTAATATTGAGTTATCACCTCATACTCTCCGCCGCTGTTTTGCTACTTATCAGGCTATTTCAGGCATGCCTTTGCCCGTGTTGCAGAAAGTATTAGGGCATAGTAAAATAAGTACAACAGCTCTTTATATTAAGGATTCTGATTTAGGGAATTTGGTTAAGTTTAGGCCGGTGTAAAATATTAATATTATGGTAGCAACTAATAAATCAACACCTCAAAATCCTTTTAAGGATAAAAAATGACTTAAAGAATTTGCCGAAGAATTTAAAAAAGATGTTAAGAAAACCCCAACAAAAAAAACTTCGGGTGGCTGAGTAAGTGAGATTAATTGCACTCAAAAAGACATTGGGGAACCGAATTATCCCAAAAAAGGCAAAAAGTAATGTTACAAGATTTTTTTGAACATACTATCAATAAAGTTTATCAAAATTGTCGTTCTTTGGTCTTTTTCTTTATTTCGCCTCTTCCAATTGCCTCTTCTTATATCAAATTTGGCGGCTGAGAAATGAGTTATAATTGAAAAGGACGCACCTGACCAATCAAGGAAGTAGTGGGTAATGTTGAAATTATTACTAAGACTGTTCATTTTAATTATAAATATGCTTTGCAATTAATGAATGTCGACACAGGAAAAGAATATAATCTTCCGCACTTTGTTCGCACCATTGCTCATGAAATAGCCCACTGTCTTTTGCTTGACTATGACCCGAATTACCTCAACATTGATGACCCTCATACTGAAAGGCACCGAATATTAACTGGCTGCTTGGAAATTTATCTGTGAACTTTACCAGAAATCCAAGAGTTAATTAACTTGCAAACTCAATCTGCTCTAAGTTGATAAGATTGAAGCGGAAAGCCGAGGAATCATAAAAAACAACATATATGACTATCACCGGAAAAACTCAATTAACTGAAAGAATATCTAAAAAAACTAAATTACCCCAAAATCAAGTATCCCGAATAATAGAGGAATTTCTCGAAGAAACCAAAAAATCTCTCTTAAAAGGTGAAGAAGTGAGATTACAAGGTTATTTTACTTTAAAAACGGCTATTACCAAACCCCGTATGGCTATGAATTTACAGACTAAAAAGAAAATGAAAGTGCCTAGTAAAAGAGTGCCCAAGTGTAAATTCTCTACTTCCCTAAAAGAGGAGATTGCTCGTAAAAAATAAGAGCATATGCGTCCAACTCCTCGGAATAATAATAACTCTTGGCACTATTTTTTAATGTTGATATTTGTCTGTTGTTTTCTGATATAGAATGGAGCAGAAAGTAAAAAAATAAAATAAAATGAACTTAACTCGTAATATTAAATCCATTATCACCAACCGCAAAGAACTTTTAGACAAGAACCGCAACAATTTTCTCATTTTAGAATTAGAAAATGGAGAATCTATTCTGGTTTTTGCTGGTAAAGTCAGCCCGGAAAAATGAGGTTGGTTAAAAGAAGGACAAAAGATTAAATTTACCGTAGAGGAAGGTAAGCAAGGGGCTAATTTATTAGTGGATTTTGTGATTGAAGTAAAATAAGTTATATGTATTCTCAAAAATAAGTTTAAGAATTTTTTACTTCTGCTATTTATCCTATTATTTGGTGATAGAGATAGTTTAGCGGAGCAAGTAAAAAGGCCTAAAAAAGTAAATAACATTATGGTAACTAATAATAAATTAAAACAATTAAACTTAAATCCTTTGTCAGTGGCAAAGTATTTTTGGGAAAAAGGTATTGAAGACATGGCCATTACTCAACATTTAGTTTATTTCACCTATCTCGAAGCCATGAAACAAGGATATTTGCTCTTTACCGAAGAATGGCAAGCCTGACCAAACGGTCCAGCCGTGGAATCGGTATTTGATAAAATGTTCGATTACCGCCACCATCTCCCCAAACTTTTTAAGCCAATAAAGGATATTGATAATGAATTAGCACTCAATTGAGCCGAGAAAATATTTAAAAAACACCAAAATACCGAACAATATCTCCTTTTCGAAAAAGCCCAAAATAAGCCGTGAAAAGATGCTCGTAAGCCTCTTAAATCCGAAAAAGAGATTACCCGTATTCCCTTGGCTAATTTAATAAAATTTGCCGCTAATGGCAGGCAAATAAGAACTTAAAATGATTATTGTTTTTGACAAATTATTAACTGAATGTATTCACGATCCGATTTTGCATAATCGATTGAGAGAAGATAAAATTCGTTCTTTTTTTTCTTGGCTAGTTCGGGCTTTCGGTGATTACAATGACTTAACTTTTAAGGAAATCAATCAGCAACGTAATTGTCATTTTGCCGATTATGGAGCAAAAGTTAAAATCACTGACTTTTTTAACAAACATGCCAAAACCAGCCAAGTTAAAACCTTTGTCTCTTACGCCAACCTTTACCAATTATCTATCCCGAACACAGAAATCCGTTTAATTGGCGACTTAAAACGCCGCTATTTTCACACCAAAGAAAAAGCCTATAACGATTTATTCTCAATTCTCTTCATTGATTTTGACCACTCTTTACATAAAAATGTCAAAAAATTAAGGGCTAAACGGACTGAATTAATTTGCATAATGGCTAAAAAAAATTGCCCTGATTATTAATTCAATTTTAAGTAAAAAACCAAATAAAAGCCGCAAGTCTAAATAATTTTCCGCAAAATTTTTCTCAAAAAAAACTCAATTGAAAAAAATTATTTTCCCAAATTCCCTCATCCTCCCGCTAATTTTTTACTTAAATTTCTCTAAAAAATTTACTCCCTTTCCAAGTCGAAGCCTAAAATTATCAAAAAACAAATTACGAAAAAGAAATTATATACTTGTGATAGTCCTGTCTGGAACAAAAAAATATTGTCGGCTCTCCTTTAAGCAACCGACCAGCTCTCCTCTTATAGAGCAACTGAAATAAATATTTTTGAAATTACTATAAAATTACAATATAGCACTGTCCTCGGTCCGTATTGGAAAAAGATTTTAGCACTATTCAGAAAAAAATATTGAAAGCTCTCCCAAATTTGGCAACTTTCCAGCTCTCCCAAAAAGGCAACTGTAAATAAATATTATTCTGAACTTTTTGCCTTGTAAGAGAAAAATAATCAAAGATTATGAAATACACTCAGCAAGAATTAAAGAACGCTTATCAAATAGTAAGCCAAGATTTAGTTCACAACCTCGTTAAAATTAAAGACGGAGAAGCAATTCGCCTCAATAAATTAGGAACTTTTGTCAAAACTAAACAAAAAATTAAGGATTGAGATAAAAGAAATCATGTTTACTGACGGATTAGTTTTCGGACTAGCAGCAATTTAAAAAGAGAATTAGATGGATAAAAAAATAATCTTGCTCGTAGTGGCTGCCGCTTGTGTGGGTCTCTATTTTTACGGTTCGCAAGTTAAAAATAACGAATACCTTAAATTATTGCCGGTGGTCGGTGGTTTAGCTTTCGGCTTAAATACTCTAATAAATTTAGCATAAAATTATGAATCAAAATAATCAAACAGAGAATTGTGGCTTTGACAATTTAAATTCAAATAGTCAACAGTCCAAACAAGAGTCCTCGGGCCTAATGAAAATGGTGGGTCAATCTTTACCATTTTTACCTCTATTATTCGAGCAATTTACGGGCCAAAAAATCCCGTCAATGGGAGGAACTATGTTTGAAATTCAAATGACCTTGCAGCAAATATTAGCCAATCAACAAGCCTTTAATCAGAGATTAACCATTCTTGAAAATAATGCGGCTAATTCATTCAATAATTTAAGTCAACAAGTCCAAAGTATTAAGTCCGTCCGATTAACGCACGACCGCGAAAGAAAACAGATTGAATTAAATGGAAGTGATTTTAATAAATCACAACCTTATAATTTACAGCACGAAAGCAATTAATATGTCCTTTTTCCCTGATATCAAACCTTTAATTGACGAAGTTCGCGAACTAAATAAAAATCAGCACAAAATTATTACCTTGTTAGAGGAGCAAAATAAATTATTAAAACAAAATTTAACTAAAAATGAACGATAGAATATTAGAAAGAAAAAAAATAGAAAGTATCGATGTCGGTCAATTTGAATACACCGCCGATAGGTTATTTACTTACGGAACCATTCTTGCTTTTGTCACTTTAGGTATAGTTTCGTTTACTTGAATGACCGTGCAACAATTACGCAAATAAAAATATGAATCCAGAAAAAGAAAATCAAAATACGCTTTATGCCTGAGCCACCGGAAAATTAGCCATGTTCACTATTGGCTTGTTCGCTGGTTATGCTCTTTATCGAATGGGAGTAATCCAATCGTTAACCGGAAAATTGTTTAGAAAAAAAGAGGAACAAAATAAATCAGAAGCATCCTCTTATTAACCTAGTATAGAATATAAAATTATGACTGACCGCTCAAAAATTATTCTCATGTGGGCCAACCAAGACCCTAAATATCCTAATAGTTTTATTATCAGCACGGATAATCAAAGATTATTAGGTTTAACTCGCACTGATAAAAAAGGCCAAACTTACTGAAAATTTAAGGAGCGTAAAGTTAAAAATAATTCTGCGTCTGGCCCAGTAATGGATCAAGTGCAAAAATTTTACGCCCGACAAGCCAAAACGGAATCCTTAAATTATGATAAAAATAATTCTGCCGCCACAACTAACCCAGTTAACCAGCACAGTTAAAGAAAGGAGTAATTTTAATTACTCTCTTGTCGTAGACCAATTGAATAATAGTTTAGAATTGATTAAACCGGATAATTCTGAGACTACGCAAATAATCACCTATGTTTTAGTAGGAACAGTAGTGGCGGGATTATTGGTTTATCATTATATAAGAAACCAAGAGAATTTAGACTAATATGCACGCTTGGAAAGATTATCTCCCTGATTTCAAAGGAGCCTTAAATAATTTCTACGATGAACGCCTCAAAGACTTGGTGGAAAATAAAAGCACAGAGTATAAAAATCTTGCGGGAGAGTTCATCCAAAAAAGTTTAAATTATCAAAAAGCCATGTTAGCAATTGGCTGTGGAATTTTCCTATTATTGGCTATTGCTTATTTTTGAACTGAATAATTGTCGTAGACAAAAACTAATAAAATATGAAGAATTTAAAATATATCGCAATTGGAATATTGGTGGGCTACTTAGGACTTTATGTTTATGACCTGGCTACCGCTCGCCGATCCATTTCCTTAGACGACAACAAATAAATATGTCTAAAACTAAATGAATTATCTGATTTTCGATTTGTATGGTCGGTGGTTTTTATATCCGTCATTGGATACAGACCGGAGCCGGGCAATTTCGGAGATTCCAAGAATATTTTTAAAATATGTCAATCATCCCTTTTTTAATTACTTCGGCTTTAGCCGTCTTGTGTGGTATTCTCGTTCAACAAACTATTGAGACTTTGATAAATACCTCGTTAACGCTATTGCCGTTTAATGTTAGAACTGTATCCTAGTTTTGGCTCGGTAAGGAAACAGAATAATCAATTTAATAAAAATATGAAATGGATAATTTGTTTACAAATTATTCTATTCGAATATATAACAATATGAAATTAACAGAATCCAAATATACTTATTTAGCCATTGGTATCGTAAGCGGCTTAGTTCTGGCTTATGTTTATACTAATTACCTAAAACGTGAATAAAAAAAGAAAAACTCGGGCTAAAGTTTGCCAACGATGCCTAGGAAATTTTACTACTTACAAAAATTTTGACTATTGTCCAGATTGTGCCGCTAACGGCAATCGCTATTTAGTCCGGAGTAATTTAACTAAAAAAACTATGAGAATTATCAAAACTAAAAAAAATCCTAAAATTTATGACGGTGATAAAAATTTAACTTTCTGAAAGCAAGCTGATGAGAAAACTCATTACTTATTAGCCGATATTTTGAACCGCAAACTCCCTCTTGCTAATTGTCGGGATAAGAAAATATTTAGTCCCAATAATGATGCCGATTACCGCATTCTTTGCGTGGATTATGAAAATGATTACGGACCTGACTTGCCAAAAGTAGAAAAAGTAAGTGAGGAAATTGCTTATGAATATCTATTCTTGGTCGTGAAAAGTTTAATTGGAGAATTAAAGAATTTTGCCGTTCATAAAGAAGAATATTTACAGAAATTATTTTAAATTATGCCCAATATAGAAAAAAATATAACTAAACTACCGGTAGTAGTTAAGTCGAAGACTAAAACTGCTCCCAAAAGTAAAAAAAATAAATCTCCTAAACTCCTTAAACCCCGCACTCCTGTTTCTAAACAAAGCACCTGTGCTTATTATGATTGCTTAATAGAGCAAGTATCCTCGCCCAAAAATGATCGAGTAAAAATTACTGAGTTAACTCATAAATGCAAATGTAGTAAACAAAAAATAGCCCAAGCCAAAGCCCAGTATAAGCATAAATTAATTCACGAATTAGCCCGAGATTATAAGAACATGGGAGAAAATTTAGGAAGGTATGTGAAAGCGGATATTGTGGGTTGTGCGAAAGAATTGAAATAAATAATGA
Organism: endosymbiont DhMRE of Dentiscutata heterogama; assembly: GCF_002888635.2. Taxonomy (NCBI): domain Bacteria; kingdom Bacillati; phylum Mycoplasmatota; class Mollicutes; order Mycoplasmatales; species endosymbiont DhMRE of Dentiscutata heterogama. The sequence continues at coordinate 360,313 of NZ_LN828718.1, read as the reverse complement.
CCGATTGCTGTGAATTAGCCCGCCAAGCCCTTTATGTGATTGCCGGAGCCTTTGGAGTAATTTTAGCCTTATTAGCCATGTTTTTTGGTTATAACTTGAAACTTGGTGTTCGCACGGCTAAATTAGAGAAAAAGAATGGTAAAGAGCAAAAACAGATTGATGATTTGAAAAAAGAAGTAGAACAGTTAAAAAATAAAAATGAATAAATGTTTACTTTGCCAAAAAAGAAAACCCTTTTTAAACTCTAATCTGTGCTGATGATGTCAATTGACGCAATGACCTCGTTCTTAATATTATGACAAAAGACCAATTACAAAAAGAATTGAAAGAGAAAGTTAAGCCAGGTGTGAAGCCTTCTCATTTAAAAAGAAGTAAAAGTTTGAATGATTTGCCTAGCCAAGAAAGCGAGGAAATCTTTGTAGATGCTCCGGAAGAAAATGCCGAGGAACTAAAACAAAAAATCACCCAATTAGAAGACCAAATTTTAGAGTTGAGGATTAGCAAACTCAAAGATTTTGGTGATTATTTGGAGAAAAAGCAAACATTAAAAGCCGAATTAGAAAGCAATGTCAATTACGGAGTAAAAGAAATTGAAAGGTTGGAAACTAAACTCAAAACCATTAACCGCAAAAAATTAGAATTAGAACAAAAATTAGGCCAAAGTCAGAGTGAAAAAGCCCGATTAGAAATAAAATTGATAAATGCGGAAAATAAAGAGGAAAATATTACTCCTACTCCTAACTGATGAATTGACTATGGACCCATTATTTTAATGGTTGGCCTCTACTTTTTATCTATCTGATTACTAAATAAAAATGCCAAATATAATAACAATTATGGGAATTAAATCAGCTGTTAAAGAATGAATGACTGAAAAATACGAAAATTGGGTTAAGCAACCCATTGAAAAGAAAACTCTGGAATTGGAAAACTTTGTCTCGCAACAGGTTCATACTTACGGGAATAAAGCCAAAGAAACCGCTTATAAACCCGTAGATTATTATCAGCAACGACCTACTTTTCATAGAGGACTATTTTGGATTGGGGTTGGTTTATTGATTGTGTTGTGGATAATTAGTGGGAGTTAGAAAATATTTTCATTTATGACAAAAGAAATTATCATAATCGGTTTAATAATCTTACTGATTTATTGTTATTATCAGATGTCACAGTCACCGGATCAAGTTTCACGATCCACCCAAACTGATTCTCGGCCAACTACCGAGCAAGCCACGCAATATAATCAGGAAGATGTAAAGCCAGGAAATTCTGGTGCTGGAATTTCTAATTTTCCTTACCCAAACCAGGTCTTTGAAAAATATTTTTCGTTGCTTAGAGAGAAAATAGAGAAGGACGATTTAAGTCGAAGGGCAGAATACGACAGAACAGAAAAAGAAGTAAGGGAAGAATTAGAGAAATTAAAAGAATATAATGATAATTAAAACATGACCAAAGAAATAATAATTTTATCCTTAATAATTTTAGTAATCTATCTCTATTATCAGCAAAATCATCCCTCAATTGATAAGCGGAGTTATGGTGATTTAATCAAAGATTTAAAAAGACAAGTGTCGCATTATCAAGGGCTTTATCAGAAAAGGGTAGTCGAGGATATTGACAAGTTAAATAATAAGTCAGAGAGCGGGACACAAACGGATTTATCAGATCAACAAATTAATCTCTTAGTTCAGCAATGGGAAGAAGTGGCTCAGTGGGCCACAAGCGAAGGAATTGATATTAATAAAAAGTGGAATTTGGGGATGTTGAAGGGTAAATTAGCCCAGCAACAGCAACAATTCGAACAAGAAAAGGAGAAATGAAAAGAGGAGAAAAAGTCTTTGGAGGAAAAATCGAAACAACTTAAAAACAAATTTTTGTCGTTTGAAAACTGACAACTAGAAAGGAACGAATGATGGCAAAAGATGGGTGATTTAAAAAGTCAAAATGAGAAACAACTAAGGCAATTGCAGAAAATTAATCTTCTCTTTAATCCCCAGGTCGATGAGGAGGAAAAAGTTGATTTTAATGGATTATATGAATCGTTAAAACAAGTAGCAGAGAGAGAGAGAGAGAGAGAGAGAGCAAAAGTAGATGAATGCCCGGAAGTTGAGACAAAAAGTAATGAAGTTCAACCTATTTTTAGCAGAAAAAAAAAGCAAAAGAAACATGAAAAAAAATAATAGTCGCAAGACTCTAAATAATATCAAATAACTATGGGATGAAGTGATTTTTTTTGAGGAGCATTAGAAACAGGACTGGATATGATACCAGTTGCCGGTAAAGCTCTTAAAAAAGGAGTAAAAATGGCAAAAAGAGGTGTCGGAGCCTGAAAAGACTTACAAGCGGGGGGAGGAATTGATTTTGGCGATTTAGCAAGTGATATTGGAGACTTAAAAAATGGTTTAGCCGGAGCCAAAGCCCAAATTGAAAGTCAAGGCAAAGCCCTCCAAGGTCAAATTGAAGGAGTTAAATCGGAATTAGAAGGAGCCTTAAAACAACAAGGGGAAAAGTTCGACCAAGAAATCAAAGCCCAAGACGCGAAAATTGCTACTCTCCAAGGAGAACAAAAACGCCAAGCCGAAGAGACCAAAAAAGCCTTACAAAAACAAAAACAGCAATTAGAACAGGCTTTACAAGAAGTCACGGAAAATTTAACCAGAGCACAAAATGAGTTAAGGCAAGAATTAGAAGATTTTAAAAATGAAGTTAATGAAAGATTTGAGAAGCAGGAAAAGAAAATCTTAGAAAACAAACGCAAAATCGAAGAAGAAAAACGCCAAAGGGAAGCCGAAATAAGAGAAGTAAAAGACAAAATAAATGTTGCCAACACCAAAATCAATAATCTCCAACAAGAAAAAGATGAATTAGCGGACAATTTTAATAAATATCAATTCCAAACCAATCAAAAACTTGCCGAAACTCAGGCCGAATTAGAAAACACCCAAGCCGAATTCCAATCTAAAATAAAACTCCAAGAGGCTAAATATCAAAATGACCTCCAAGAAAGCCAAGAAAACTTTGAAACCCAAACTAAAATTTTTGATGCTAAAATCAAAGATACTAGGGAAGCCTTGGAAGAACAGGAAGAAGAATTATCCAGCATTAAATACGAACAAAAGAAATCTCGTATAGAACAACAACAGATAATAGAAGACTTACAAGAAACTAATGACTTTCTTCACTTCCAAAAACACAAACTAGACTTCGTGGCTAACCAAATGGAAGAAATTCACGAGGAGGTTCACGAGAGAATGGATAAATTGTCCCAAAAATTAGATGACCGAACTACTGAAACTCTTAATATTGCCAAAGACACTAATAAAAAAGTTGATAAACTTACTGACGAAGTAAAAAGTATTCGGCAAACTACTGAACAACTTCAAGAACAAATTAAAAAAAATAAAGAAGAAACTGAAAAAGCCAAAAAAGAAGCCCAACTGGCTAATGAACGATTAGATAATTATATTAAGTCTCAATCTTTAATGGATTTCTCAGCTCAACAAGCCAAAATAAATAAAATTCAAAAATCCCTCCAACTAAAAGCCGAAGAAACCAAACTGTTAGCCACTTTAAACTTTATTCGTGAAACCAAAAAAATAATCCCTTTGGAATTTAGCGAAAGAGAATGAAAAGTCGGCATTAAAGAAGGCACCGAAAAAGACATGCCCCGTCCGGAGGGATTTCCTTTAAAACCTGATTGTAGTTGAGCCAAGAAATACACACCTGAACAATTAAGGGAATGAGGTTGGGATACTAGATTATTAGGAGATAATGAAAATGCTCCGTTAACTGACCCTGAGAAAAGAAAACCTGAACAAACTCAATCCAATCAACAACAGCCGAACGAGCCAGAAGAGACCAACCAATCTGATAATTCTTTTTTAGAACAATTTACCGAGTTAGAAAAAGAGGCTTTGGAGAGATTAAAAACTATCCAGCAAGAAATTAATCAAGAATTAACTGAAATAGAAAACCAACTTTCTACTCCACCTCCTCCCAAACCCTCCGCGGCTACTTCTTTAAAAATCACTGAAACCGAAACTAAACTAAAATCCGCTAAAAAGAAACTAGAAAGAAAACAGCAGGAAGTAAAAAAAGCCCAGCAAAAAGCCCAAAATCAACCCAGTAAACAAAATCAGCAAAAATTAGAAGAAACTCATCAAGAAACTAAACAGGCTCAACAGGAATTTCAAGAAACCCAAGAACAATTAGCCAGTTTGGAAAATCGACAAGATTTCGAAGAAACCTTAGAAAAAAAGCAAGAGGAAATTCAAGAACAACAGCAAGAAGAAGTTCGGCAGCAATGAAGTCAAATTCAAGGCTTATCTAAACAAGTCCTCCGAGAACAACCCGAAAAGGAAGAAGAAGAAAAAGAGTTAAAAGAACATGAGACGGACAAAAAACTGGAAGAATTAACTCAACAATTAAAAGAAATGGAGCAAACTGTTGCGGCTTCACAAAAGCAGATGACAAAATGAATGCTCTTTTTGATTATTTTCTTATTAGAGTATATTGTTTATAAGAAAAATGGCTTAACTGGCCTGATTGTTCTTAATATCTTATTAGCAATTGCTTACTATTACCGCGATACTTTAAAAGAATATGCCGAATTATGAAATAAATATCTCTTAATAATCGGTTATGTGATGGGGAATGTCTTGGCATATTCTGCCCCCGAACAGGAAAAATACAAATGGCCGTCTGTAATTGGTTTTAATTTAGCCATTGCGGGTATTTACGGCTATACTTTATATCAGAAACAGCAAGAACAAGCAAAAATAGAAATTTTTTATCAGCAAGAAACTGAAAAAATCTGTCAAGAAAACAATATCACCGCAGAGGAATGGAAAACTATTCAACAAAGTAGTCAGCCATCAATAATAGATGAATACAACATTTTCTCTAATTCAGGAGAATTAAAAGTTCAACAATTAGAGGATTTAAAAACAGCTATCCAGTCCAAAGAAGAAGTCCGCCAAAAAGAATTAGAAATCCAAAAAAAGGCCGAAAATTTACAAAAGGCCACGGAACTTGAAGAAAAATTAAAAGCAGCCCGGGAAGGTCTAGGTGATTCACCAATGACTTGAAATAAAATCTATGAAAGATATCCAGAGTTTAAAGAAAAATCCCTCCTTTTAAAAGAAATGGAAAAAGCCGATAAATTACTCAGCCAAGAGTTAGAAGATAACGAAAACCAAACCATCAGTCCTTTACTTTTGAATAAGTTAGATAAATTGCCGGTCCCTAGTGAAGAAGAATTAGAAATTATTAGTCAATTATATTTAACTGTCAAAAAATTTGCTCTTCTGGCTTCCCAAGCCCAATATTTATCTATTAATGAAAGAGAGCAAATAATCGAAAATTTCCCTAATTTCAGCCAAGGCCTAAAATTAAAACTAGTTAATTCCGGACTTAACAGTTTAGGCATTAATACTTTCAATAAAAAAGAACAATTTGTCGAATTAAATCACACTCTCTACCAAGAAAAAGCTAATTTTGGTTTAACTCTCAAAGAAAAAGAAAATATTCTCCGAATGTTTATTAATGAATTAGATTTAACCAAAGAGCAACAGCAAGCATTAGAACAAGTGGGAGTAAGATTTTTCAATGCCTCCGAGTGAGTAATTGAAGAAAACCAAAAACAACCATTACTAAAAGCGGGTTTGAGCAGAGTGATACTGACTGACGAACAAAAAGAGCAATTAATTAATTTACACCCTGATACTTTTCGCATCTTTCCTTTAAACGAACAGCAAAAAAATATTCTCCAAGCCCTAGCCCCTTTAACTCGTGAAGATAAATATTCCGAGGATAGTTTGTCAATATTACATTCCTTAGAATTAAAACCTAGTCATTTATCCTTTTTGGTAAATGAAGAAATAATCCCTAATCCTAATTTAGATTTTGGTGAAGTAAAAAGTCCTTATTTGCCTTTAAAAACAAAATTTTTACAAGGAGAACAAAAAATATTAAGAAAAGAACGGGAGGCCCAAGTAAAACAATTACGAGCCGAAGAAATATTAGCCAATAAGCGATCCATAATTACTTCTTTATTAGAGTGATACGGAAATCAGGACGAAACCCAGTTTAATTTAACTTTGGAAGAGTATGTAAAAATTGGAGCCTTGAAAGGTTGACAAAAGGATATATTATTAACTTGCGGATTAAAAACTATTCCCCGCTACCACTTCTGAGAAATATTAATTTTTGCCGTAGAAAATTTTACTTCTTTAACTTGACAAAGTCAAGAACTATCCGAGCAGAACCAATTAGCCATAGAAGAATATCAAACCCAAATTTTAACCATTTTAGATACTTGAAAAGATAATAGCCAAGGAACCGAAAAAGAAGCCGTAAGGAAAGTAATTAAAACTTTATCTAATGACACACTGCCTTCCCATCAACAATACACCGAATTATCAACTCTTTTAACTAAATATCCCAACAATAATATTAAACTTAATAATTTAATAAAAACCTGAGGACAAATTAACCAAAAAGCCCTTATTCCGATTAGTGCTTGGGAACAATTTTTACAGGAAAATGATTGATTAAAAGAATATTATCAAGAATATTTAAATTCTCTAACAGAAGTCCAAATAACCATCAATAAGACCATTTTAGAAAAATATGCTTCCAGCCAAAACCCAAAAGAACGAGAAATATTTAAGGATTTAAATCTTGAAGAACTAATAAATGAGAAGATAAATCAAGCCTTAGCGGGTTATCAGCCCCGAGAAGTTTTTTATGACAGTGAAGAGGAATTAGAGGAACAGGAAGAAAATAAGGAAAGTAAAGAAAACCAAGAACCAAAACCTTCTACTTCCCGCTATGGCGACTTATTTGCTAATCTCAACCAAGAAGAGGAGGAAAGACTGAGAAAAAAATTAGAAAGGGAAGAAACCCGCAAAAAATTGGAAGAGGCTGAACTTGCTCGTCGGCAGGCTAATTTAAGTGAAAAAGACCGCAAATTGAAAGAACAAGAAGAAAGACGGCAAAAAGAAAAAGAATTAGCCGAATTAGAAGAAAAAAAACGGCAAGAGATGAAAGAAGCAAGAGAAAAAGCCTTACGGGAAGAAACCGAAGCCCACTTGGCTAATCAGCAGAAAATTATTGAAGAACAACAGCAAGCCCGGCAAGAAGCCTTTAATAATCAGCAAAAAGAAGCCGAGTTAGCCGAGGAGAAAAAAAGAAAAGATATTGAAAACCTGGAAAAGCAAAATCAGTTTGCTAAGGAACAATTAGAGAAGCAAAAAGAACTCTTGGAAAAAGAAACCCAGGAGAAGTTGGCTAAAATTGCCACGGATGATGAAAAAGAAAGACAAAAAATATTGAAACAACAGCAAGAACGAGAAATAGCCTTGGAAAATGAGAGAAGAGAAAATGAAAGAAATCTCCAAGACCAAAAACAGCGTTGGGAAGATGAATTAAAGAAACTAAAACAAAACAACGAAAAAGAATTGCAAGAGGCTAAAAATAAACTAGATGCCGAGAAAAAGAAAGCCGAAGAAGAATTAAACCGCCTAAAAGAAGAAGAAAAAGTAGCCGAACAAAAAAAAGAAAAAGACAAAATTGAGGATGAAAAGAGAAAACATGCTCGAATTAAAGAATTTGAAGTCAGCAAATTACAGGATAAAGCCTGAGAAGAATTATCCAATTATGCCTTAGGTTATGATGAAGTAAAATTTGGCACTTTATTAAATGGAAAACCAGTGGAGGAAAATTTTCAAGTTTCGAAAAGCCGTGGGGGCTATGTTAGAATGGTGACGGTGAAAGAATTATTTAAAAAATATCCCGAGATAAAAATTAAGTTAGTAGGTGTAGAAGACTTAAAAAATAAGTTGGTTAATGACCGACCAATGACTATGGAGGATGTCAAAAATGTAGTGAAGTTGGCTAATCGTTATCCTGATTTCTATACCGAAGAAGGATGACGACAAAAAATTAGGGAGTTGGATGAAGTGGGGTTGTTGGAATAGAATTAAATTTCTTCTTCAACTAATTTTGGTTCTTTTCACACAAATTTGCCAATTATCCAGTAAGATAATCAGGCTAAAATTATTCAGAATACCAATACCGTTAAGAATCAAACACCAGCCAGTATTCCCGCATATTTTTTTACGGAACTTTCTAGGGTGGGGCTGATAGTTATTATTCCTAAATCATGAGTATTGGCTTTGATTTCTTCTTCGTGTTTTTTAGAAAGTCAATTCATCGGTTTACTTAGCACGGAACTTTTTAACTTGCTGTCTACTTCTTCAATTTTCGGGATATATTCAACTATCTTTTCTTTACTGGCAAAAGAGGTTTTCATAAGCATTCAGGCACTTCCTACTCCGACTTGTAAAATTCCTCAGGTTAGTAGGAGGGCCAGGGGTAAGCCGATTAAATTGGCTAATAGGGCTATCCAGGTTTTTCGGTGGCTTTTGGATTTTTTTCAATTATCGTATTTTTGTAAGGTTTGGAGGTCGGACATAAGTCATTATTATTTAGGAGGGATTTGGGTTTGAGTAGAAGTTTGTTCCTCAGTTTGAGCCTTTTGAATGGTTAATTCATCAAATTTGTCAAGACTTAATTCTTCAGTAGTTCCTGTGTGGTATTCCTCAATTTTTTTCTGTTGTAATTTCTGAGTAATTTCTTTGGTATTTATTAATCTGCTAGTAGTAATGGCAGTAGGATGGATTTGGTAGGGAGTTGTTTGAGAAAAAGTGTTGTATTCTTTTTCTATTTCTTGGTATTGTTGAGAGAATTGGGTTTCTCCCGCATATCCGCAAACCCCCTCTCTTCAATTATTAATAATTCTCTCTAATTCTTCAGCGTTAGGTCTCTGTTCTGGATTAGCACTTCAACACCTTGCAATTAAACTCTTTAACAATTGAGGTACTTTTAACTTATCCATGTTAGGCCGATATCCTTGACAGACTTTTAATTGTAAATCCAATTCATTTAAGTCGGGGTAAGGGTAAGAGTTAGCGAATAATTCGTAGGCAATTATCCCAAACGAGTAGATATCCGATTTTTGAGTATAAACTTCGCCCTGTAACGTTTCAGGAGCCACATAGGGCAAAACTCCAAATATTTGTCCTTCTCGGTTTTGAGAACTAACCAATCTACTGAGACCAAGGTCAGTGATATAACTACTCCGTTGATTATTTAATATATTTCCACTGTGAAAGTCCCGATGAATTAGATTTTGTTGATGGATCTTATTTAATCCCATAGCAATAAATCATAGTCTTCGAAATTTATTTTCCAAACTTAACTTATCATTTTCACTTTGTAAATATTGCCTTAAATTACCTCCTTCCATATACTTGTTTATAATCAAATAGTTTTTAGTTGCTGGGTCTTGAGAAAGACCATAACATACAACACCACTACTTTTAACCACTTTAGTGTTAATGATTTCTTGTAAAAAATCCCAACCAATATTTTGAGAATTATTGAGGGATTTGAGAACAACAATTCTGTTATCAAGTCGTTCATCTACTCCCCAGTTGGCCGTATATATCTTACTAAACCCTCCTTCGGCTAAGTATTCAATATTAGTAAATTCTTCATAGGGAATTCACTCTATTCCTGGCTGTTGCTGAATAAATTTCTCTACTAATTCTTGACCTTCTATTTTTTTCCATTCTTTATCAGCACAAGGTTGACACCAACTCTGGCTGGTATTTCATTGTTGACACTTCTGACATTTGCCATGACCATGTATTTTTAGTTGAGAAATAATTTCAACTAATTTACAACTTAGTCTTTTTTCAATAGAAAAATCAATTCTCCTTAAACTCTGAGGCAATTTATCAATATTTACTTCATTAAGGTCAGTATTGCTGATATCAAGTTCTCATAATTTTTTCATTCCACTTAAATAATCTAAGGAACCGGTTCAATGGTTGTAAATATTTTGCTTGATTTCATCTCTATCATAATTTCCTAAATAAAGTTCTTTTAAATTAGCATAAGGGACTAAAAAAGACAAGTCTTGCGCTGGGAAGTTATTATTGCTTAAATCTAAATATTCTAAGTTAGTGGGTTCCGTGGGGAGAGTTATATTAGTTAATGAATTATCATTACAACTAAGTCTAGTTAAATAAGAGCAATTGTTTACATCTAAATTAGTAAGTTGGTTATTATAACATTCAATTTTTTCTAAATGCAAGCAATTGTTTACATTTAGAGAAGTCAATTTATTACCTCGAAAATCTAACTCTCTTAAATTAGCAAAATCAGAGAGATCTAAATTTCCTTCCAGCCTTCTATAATTAATATCTAACTTTTCTGCTTTGTATCTAATTTGTTTGGAAGGATAATGATAATTAATATATCTTTGAGCATTTATTGGAATAATCATGATCTTTTCAGGCAAATTTTTAAAAACTATTTTGGTTTCATCCACCTGAGGATAAATATACAACTTTAAATATGTACTCAAATATACACGACCAAAACTTCCTAAATCTAATTCTCCCTCTAAACTGGGTTCGGTGAGGTAGATTTCTGTTACTTCGCTTCTTTGTTTTTTAGGATATTCTTTATCCAATCATTCTTGGGCATTAGTTTTGTCTCTTTTAACTTTTTGTAATTGTTTCTTACTAACCCCATCAATGTCTAATTCCTCTAACTGATTATTTTCACAGTTTAGTTTTCGGAGTTGTGGGCAATTAAATATTTTTAGTTTAGTTAACTTTCCTTTACGAAAAGAACTAACATCTATTTCTTGTAAATTAGGAAAATTTTCGATAATTAGTTCGCCTTCGAGTATTTCAGAAAAATGTCCTCTTTTAATTTTAGTTACAGTTTCCTTATCAGGATAATTATTTTGTAGTCATTCTTGTGCGTTTACCATATTTAATATTACTTTTCTTTATTATATTCTTCAAAATTTTCTCATATTTTTTAACTCTAATGAGTTAGTTATCCTGAATCTACTGAACCTAAAAAAGCAAAAATATTCCCCTCCCCTGAATATTTATTAAAAAGATAAAATTGCCTGATTATAGAACCAAAATATCCCCCTTTTGAATTATTTGTGCGAGAATTAGAGACTAATTTGCTTTCTCTCTCTCTCTCTCTCTCTCTCTGCTGATAATTAGGGAGTGATACCATGTCATATATATTATAATTTTATAAAGATTACTATTCAGAAAACATTATATAAAATTTTAAATATAGATAAAAAGTGTGGTAGGGAAAGTTAGAAGTGATTGTTGAATTAGATGTTGAGAAATGAATAGTGTTCGCATTATTTCATTCTTAAATGAATAATCTTTGATTGTTCTATTATCGGAGATTAATAACTGATTATTAAGTAATTTTTCCAAAAAACTTCTGTTTATTTTACTATTATCTTTGTTTCATTTTCTATGTCACTATTGCTCATTTCTCGGAAATTGCCGTCAGGTATGGCATCAGCAAAAGCATTTTTTTTACTATTAGATTACGAAATATAACTCTGATAACTCTGACTAATATATTCTCAATTCAAAAGAAGCTCAAGCAATTTTTCCACATACTCTTTGCGATTAGCCCCATAATCCAAATAATAAGCGTGTTCTCAAACATCAATAGCAATTAGCGGTCGTAAATGTAAAGACCAAGGCCCATCCTGATTAGTAGTATTAATAATTTTTAATTCTCCTTTCTTATTCAGCACCAACCAAGTTCAACCACTCCCACGCACTTTTAAGGCACTTTTTACTAATTCTTTTTTTAATTTTTCTAAACTGCCAAACTTTTCTTGAATAAGATTTAGCAAATCGGGGCTTATTTTTTCTGTCCTTTCACGTTCCTTTTGCTCGGGTTTAAATTTAGTCAGGTGAGCGAAAAAAAAATTATGATTAATTAATCCACCCCCAAAAAAACGTACATCGTCTTTTATTTCCTCCGGCAATTGAGCCAAATTTTCCATCAAGTTTTCCAAAGTAGGAAATTGTTCCATGATTTCGGTTCCCCGCAGTGTTTCCAAAAGTTTGACTTCGTAATTTTTGTGGAGAATATTGTAATGATAATACATGGTTTTGAAAGAAATTACTCATTCTAGTTCATTAAGTTCGTAGGGCAATTTAATTCTTTGATAATTGTTCATAACTTTTTTCTATTATTATAATTTTTGCATGGATTAATTATTTGTCAGTAGTAAATAATCTAAAATTTCATAAAAATGACTCTGTCAAAATTTCAAAAAAAATAATAATGATAAATCTAATTTGAGCCATGGAACGCAACAACCTCATTGGCAAAGACAACAAATTGCCTTGACAAATTCCGGCTGAACTAAAATATTTTTCACAAATTACTGCGGGTCAGACAATTTTAATGGGAGCAAAAACTTTTGCCAGTATTGGCAAACCCTTAAAAAATCGTCATAATATAGTAATTACTCGGAATCTTGAAAAATATCAAAATTGACAAGCAAAAAACTTAATATTCACCAGCAATTTACAAGAGGTTTTAGCACCTTATCAGAAAGACCCCACCAAACACATTTTTGTAATTGGCGGTCGTGAAATCTACCAGCAAACTTATGCGGTGGCGGATTATTATTATGTGTCGCTGATAAAGGGGAATTATGAAGGCAATGTTTATTTTCCTTTTGACGATTGAAATAAGGGGGAGTTGATTAAAAAAAGAGAATTTTTGGATTTTACGGCTTGTATTTATAAGAGATGTTAATAATTATTCACTCCTCGCAACTTAATTTATCTGGGCGTATCGCAAAAGTAAGTATATCACCTGTTCCATTTGTTTTTATTTTCTTTGAAATTTAATTATTTTACTCTGGGATTTAGAATTATCGGTTAAAATATTTTTTATAATGAATAAAGACAGTAGTACTTTTTCCGTCGAAAAAAAACAAGATCACCGAACGATTGCTAAAGAATTAGATTTATATATCCTTGACGAACAAGCCGGGCAAGGCTTGCCAATTTTGTTGCCTAATTGAGTAATTATTCGCCAGCAAATATCTGATTTTTTGCGAAAAAAACAACGAGAATTCGGTTTTCAAGAAGTAATTACCCCCATTTTAGGAAGTGAATACTTATACAAAACCAGCGGGCATTTGGACCACTATCAAGAATATATGTTTCCAGAAATCAGTCGCAATAATGAGACTTTTTATTTACGACCGATGACTTGCCCTCATCACTGTCTAATTTACCAGCAAAAGCCTCGTTCTTACCGAGACTTACCATTCCGTCTATGTGAAAATTCTCTCCTTTTTCGTTATGAGGCATCGGGGGCACTGAAAGGTTTAGAAAGACCCCGCTGATTTGAATTAACTGACCATCATATTTTTGTTTCCCCCGAACAATTGAAAGAAGAGTTAAAAAAAAATTATCTTTACATAGCCGAGGTTTTATCGGCCTTCAATTTTCCTATTTCACGCCTTGTTTGCGCTCTCCATGACCCCAACAATTCCGAAAAATATCACTCGGATAAAGAGTTATGAAAATATTCCGAAGACATTCTAATTAATGCTTTGAATGAGTTAAAATTAAATTACGTTATTCTCCGAGGTGAAGCGGCTTTTTATGGTCCAAAATTAGACTTGGAAATCACGGCCGCGGACGGCAAAAATATTACTATTTCCACTATCCAGTTAGATTTCATTCTACCCCAAAAATTCGGCTTAAATTATATCGATTCTGAACAAAATTTAAAAATTCCAGCCATTATTCACCAGTCGCCCATTGGCTCTTATCAAAGATTTATTGCTTTACTATTAGAGCAAACTGACGGCAAATTACCTTTTTGATTGGCACCCTGTCAAGTGGCTATTTTGCCTTTTAATGAAGAAAAAGAAATTAAAGATTATTGTGAAGAATTGGTCGGAAAATTAAAACAATCCGGTTTACGAGTAAAAATATTCACCAAAAAAAAATTAAAAGACCGAGTTCGGCAAATGTATCAAAAAAAAATTCCTTACTATTTAGTAATAGGTCAGGAGGAAGTAGAAGTCAAAAAAAATCCTAACCAAGAGACAAAAATAAAATTAATGCATACTTATGAAGGAGGAAAAGTAGAAGAATTAACCGAAAAAGAATTGTTTGAATTTCTAATTACTTTTAACAAATCAAAGAAAGAAAATAACTATGAATAACAACAATGAATTAATCCATTCTACTCTTGTGGATGCTATAGAATGGTTAGAAAAACATATTGAAAAAGCTGGCTATTTTTCTGATTGAGAATGGAGAAGGCAAATCCATACTATTTCTATCACCCGATCCGATATTGGTGATATGGATGCAAGCCAAGTAAGGCATCATTTTTTAGTAGTATTAAAAGCCCTCAAAGTAATGTTAGGATTTCGTGAAAATAAGTTTTTTGATAGAGAAGAATTAAAGACCAAATTTTTTCAATGAATAGCAGCGGTTAAAATTGATGTTGACAATTGTCCGGCCGATTTAGGGCTCCTTCTTTATCACTTTCACGAAGTTTTAGAAGGTCGCGGCCAGAATTTTTCCCAACAATTATCGAGAAAATCAGATGAAAATATTTCCAAAATGAGTAAAGAGGAGCGAGAAAAAGCGTGAGGTGAAACTATTTCTGCAGTCAAGGAGCAATATGAGAAAATAGAAAACGGAGAAACTGAGGAAAGACAAATTAATCCTAATGGTAATGCCGAGGAAGGCAAGAAAATTTTTGAAAAAGTTGTGACAAAAATTTCTAATTATGATTTGTTTCCCGAAAGCGAGGTTATTCCTGACGACAATAGTCCCGAAGCCCAAGTGGCGATTAAGGAATTAAAGGAACTATTAGAGAAAAAATGAACTGATAAAGAAGCAGAAGAAGGAGAAAACATAAATCAACTTGCCTTAAAATTACTGAAAAAAATAATTCAGGATTTAGAGGCATTTGAAAGTGATAAAACGGCTAATGGTGGTAAAAACAATTATGCTTGGTGTAAACTAGGAGCGGGCGGAAAATTGGCGGAATTAATTATAGAAAAATCGCACTTAGAAGGAAAACTTTCTCCTCCTTCTAGGTCAAACTCGCCAACTACACCCAACAATTCCTCACTTGTCTCAAAAATAGTAGTAATTTCACTGATTTTTCTTTTGATATTAGGAATTATAATTTATGTGTCAAAAGGGAAAAAGAAAGCGAAGTCTAAACGTTGAACCTCCAAGGAAACAAAAAAAAAAACTTAAAGAATAGTGCGATGTTAAAGTAATAATAAAAAGATGAGACGGAAAATTTTAATTGCGTAAAAATTAATATATTATGGATACTATTTTTGATATAACCAAACAATACTTTCGTACTGACTTGCCTACTTTACAAATCGGCGATAAAGTGGAAATTACTACTAAAAATTTTAATAAAAATGAAAAAAGTTCAAAAGACGAAAAGCCAAAATATCGTCTGACCCATTTCAAAGGCACCGTAATCGCTCAAAAAAATCCGGGGCAAATCGGTTATACTTTTTCCGTATTGAAGGATAGCAAAGGGAGCGATAAGTTGGCTGTCCGAAGCGTTTTTTCTTATCATTCTCCTTTCATAGTAAGCATTAAAAAAATCGGCAAAATTAATCAAAAAGTTCGCCGTGCTAAGTTATATTTTTTAGAAAGAGAATTAGCCAAAAAGAAAGATAATGAATAATAGCAAAAAAAAAAAAAAAAAAACGGGGTTTGGTTAGTTGGTTTAATTAGTGGGATAATTGGCCTGGTAATGGTCGTTTTTTTAATTAAAAATACTTCTTCGCCCGCAGAGAATAAGGATAGACAACCAATCAAAACTCCTCCCATTTCCCCTCCCGTTTATCCCGAGGAGCAAGATGATTGTCCTTATAATGAAAAGAGTTTGAGTGAAATTTCTCCAGATTATAGTGGTATGAGGGCTGATAAAGAGGAATTAGAAAAATGACGACTAATTCCCCGTGATTACATAGTTAAATTATGAAAAAAAGGTTATCATTGGTATGACATCATTCAATTATGAGAGTGAAAATTGACTGACTGGGATATTCCTGATTTAAAGGCTGAAAAGAGAGTGGGAGTAATGAACTGCTTAGCAGTTACTTTAAATTGATGAGAGGAAGATAAGACGGAAGAAAATCTTTGGGTAGGTTTGACCCATAATGTTGTTGTTATGGCTCAAAAAATCGTTGACGGCGGGCCGAAAGTAGAAGTTGATAGAAATCAAAAACACGATTTGCCTATGCAACCCGACAGCGCCAAAGAAAACTTAAAATATACTAAAATGATAGTTGATTTGGTTGGCGAACAAAATATTAATCTCGCCCAATACGAAATATTTATTCTGAATAGTCTGGGAGCGGACCGGTTTAGAAAAGAAAGAGAAATTGCCTGGGGAAAAATTGGTGGAAAATCGGCGGGCAGCGCTCTTTATTTGGCAGTATTAAGCGCCTTAACCAAAAAACCTATTTCCGCCCAAGTAGTCGCCACCGGGGCCATCGCTGAAGAAGCCATCAAAGGAAAAATTAACGGCCAGGAAATTACTTTGGATAAAGGAACTAATTTGCCAATTAAAGGTTTAAGGGAGAAAATGAAGGCTAGCAATGAAAAAGGAATTAATCACTTGGTGCTTTCATTTTATCAGTCTTCGCCTAATCTTTTGCTAGAATACTACGAAGCAAAATGAAGAGGGGCATATACAGGCAGCGGTCAGAAAATAATAGAACCAGAAAAATGAGTATTGGCCGAAGATTATCAAAATGTAGTCGCCCCTGAAATAAAAGCCAAAATGACGACTCACTTTGCAGAAAATACCCACGAGTTAGGGGAATTATTTTTGACGGGAAAATTATCTTAATCGAAAAAAATTTGTCAACTAGAAAAAAAAGTTATTTAATAGGACCGATTTCTTTGCCGAGGACAATAGGAAAATAAAAAATTAAACTATAATGAAAAAAATTTTGGAATTTAGAGGAGTGGAAGTGGGTGCGGCTCGGGACGTTTTTCGTGAAGCGGCTCGTTTAAAGTTGCTGGAAGACGACGAAGTCTGATTTACTTATATCCAAAAAAGGAATATTACAGTACATGCTTATCAACCGGAAATTCTAAATGATCTATTTTCCAATACTGCCAAAGAATTTTTAAAAAATTTAGATTATTTGTTAAACCAGATAGAAAAAGAAGCCCCTAAATATGCTACAAATAGAAACTAAACATTGAGAAATTATTCATTCAATACTATCCCGATATCCTTATAAATTTTATGCTTACGGCTCCCGAGTTAAAAACCAAGCCAAAAAATATTCGGATTTAGACCTTTGCTTTTATGAAGAAATACCTTGGAATATTCTCAGCCATATCCAAGAAGATTTTGAAGAATCTGATTTGCCTTTTAAAGTGGAATTAGTGGCTTGGAAATGAATGAGCCCAGAATTTCAAAAATTGATTAAGTTGGATTTGGTGCCATTAGTCAAATAAATAAGTTAATATCTAAAATAAATATAATAAATATTAATGTATGTCAAAAATTACCAAACAAGAATTCGAAAATTGAAGTCAAGATTTTAGCAAAAAAATGGCTAATTTCATTGTGGTGTTCTCATCACAAATTTCGGAAACTGAAAAAGAACAACTAATAGAAACGCGAGCCCTTATACAGGTTGCAGTTGAAGCGGGAAACACTTTTGCGGTTGCTTCTTTTTTAAAGATGGTGGAAAATTGAACTACTGGGGTCCAAAACAAAGTCTATTCTGACACCGGTGGTTTAACATTGCGACAGTGGCTAGACAATTTAAAAAACCGGCTAAAGGAACACGCCGAAGTGGGAGGTTATTATAAACCAAACCAGCCGATGGATTTACCTTCCTTAAAAGAGAGGTGAAAAAAATTGTTTAAGTTATGAAAAGACGACGAACAAAGAGTAAAAGTTATCCCTTATCTGAGTGATGAGGACCGTGAATTTGTCGTAGAGGTAGTTTTTTTTGTGAATAAGGGGAAGGAAATAATAGGATCTAATACCGACGAAAAAGCAGAAGGGGAGATGGTGGAAGAATATTTCTTTTTAGTGGAAGATTTATGTGGCCGGGTCGAAGCCGCCCAAAAAAAATTAGAGCAAGCAGAGAGAGAGAGAGAGAGAGAGAGACGATCCCAACCATTCTCCTACAATCCCCAACTCTCGCCGACCCGCTAATGATAGTTTAATAAATAAATTAGAAGCTGAAAAAGGCCAACTTCAAACCAAAATTGAAGAATTGGAGCAAAAATTATCTAATCAACAATTTAACGAAGATGAACGAAAAATTAAAGAAAAAGAATTAGAGGTTAATCGCCAACTACTGGCTGAAAAAGATAGAGAATTAGATAAATTACGTGGTAGCCGGCCCACAAATCCCCAACAAGCAAAAAATAATAATGGCTTAAAATGGGCGATTGGTTTGGGGATTGTAGCAGTGGTTATTTCTTTATTGTGTTTTATTCTCTTGTTGAAAAAAAGAAAAGATTAGCAAAAACAAACATAATTTTTGCCGAAAGCCAAAAATAAACCTAATATTTAAGAAAGCAACAATCAAAGATTATCCTTTTCAATTAGACAAAGATATGAAAATACTGTTAATAGAAAATTAATCCGGCAAGCAAAGATTAAGAAAATAAAATTATTAGAAATTCCAATGCAAAAAAAAGAATTACAGAAATTAGCCCAAAAGGTTCAATTAGAGATAAAAGAGGAGGAATTACAAAATTATTTAGACGTTTTTAAGCATTTAGAAAAATTATTGACCGACTTCCAAAAAGTTAAAGTAGGAAAAAAAGCTAAGCCTCTGAAAAGAATTAATGTCGGCTATTTAACTTTGCGAGATTTAGAAAAATTAAAAAAAGGTTTTTCCCAATCCCGAATTAGCCAACAAGACCAAAAGAAAAATTCTCTAATTACGGACAACGGTTCGGTATTGTTTAAGAAATAGCCCCGGCTTAATTAACTTTCCCCCTTTTTAGTCTCCTCCTGCTAACTATTAAGACTACCCCCATCCCGACAACAATTAGCAGCAAGAATAAAACAAGAATAATGGGCCAAGGAGAACTAGCAGGTTTATTAGAGACGCTTTTATTATCATTTTTCTCTTGTAATAGGCTTTGTCGCATAATCGCTTCCCGCATTTTGCGAGCAAAATTTGCGATTTCTTGGCTATCGGTCAATTTTGCCAAATATTCCTGTCAACTTTCTTCGTTTCCTCACGAGCTTTTGTCTAAGCGACTGAGTTCTATCTGGTGTTTTTGTAGTAATTCCTGGATTTCATTTTGAGTTGCTTGTTTAGCCTCATCCAAGGGAAGATTAGCAACTCTTTGGTTATTTTTATTATTCTGCTGAATAATGGCGATTTTGATTCTCTTAACAAATTTTTGTATTTTTTCATTGTCGGTTAGGTTTTCCAGATATCTTTCTCAGTTTTCCACACTTTCTCACAGCCTGGTATCTAGTTGGGAGGCTTGAACTCCGTGGCGGTCAAATAGAGAGTTTCGATTTCCTTTTTGGCTTTAATTTTGGCTTCGTCCAAAGGAAGATGAGACAGTTCCTCAATATTTTCCTGAGATTCTTTGTTATTTTCTACAGTAGGGTTCTCTGGCTTATCTACTGGGGAGTTAGGTCTGGGTTGTTCAGGCTGAGGAGTTTCTCCAGTTGGTTTGGGCTGATTAGTTTGATTAATTATGGTCTCCAATTTTGCTAGGGCGGCTTTTTTGGCAGTTAGTCAATTTCGGTAATTATCTATCTGAGTCTTATTTCTGGCCTCTATTTGTTGGTTATCCGCGTGGCGGGCTGGATTTTCTAATTTCTCCCCAAGATTTAAAGTTGGTTGGTTTTCATCATTAATTATGGCTAATTTTTCCCTAATTTCTCTTTCTTTGTCCTTTCCTAAGGACATTAAAATGGCATGTTTTTCCGCACCTTGGGAGACAATTTCGTCATTTTCTTCTTCCAATTTGCTTTTTAATTCTATTAGTTTAATGTTGTAATCAATTATTTCTTCCTCGTCATAGTCATTGTTGTTATTATTTTGGTTTCCATTTCCCTGAGGAGGTGGTTGATTAGTGCCAAATGTTCTGTGATAGTTACAAATACCATCTACTACTGTTGTATTTCACCTTACATCATATTTTTGGTCAAACATTTCTCCTAATCTCACATCTTCATCCGTTTGATAGCGACCGTCAATAGGAACATATTTTTTGACATAATTGTTACTACAACCCCTGATTTTACAAGCAGTAGGAATTAAATTTTTTAGTTCTTCATACTGTTCCTCAGTAAGAGAATTAGGATGAATGAAATTTCCGTTCCTGTTTCCTATTCTCCTGGTAGTTGCTCCAAAGTTGCCTCCGGAACTTCGCGGATCAAATCTATCAATATAGGGGCTTCATCATGACCTTACCCCTTCATCTCCTGCTGAAGTATTCTCATGAACTTCGTGACCTAATAAAAAATCCTCTGGGTGATTATTGAGATAATTTTTGATGGCTTGAAAAATATCGGGGAATATTTGTGAAAATTAGGCGAATGTTAACTCTATTGTTTGGGCTTCTCCAACATTAATAAACCTTTTTACATCGTCAATAGTTAACGAAAAATCGTCATTTATTCAATTGATAATTTCTTCTTTATTCATTTTAGTCTATATTCTATTTGAGTTTCTAATAATTATCGTATTTTAACTTTGAAGCACAATCTCTAATTGAATTCATATACTTTTCGTTTCTTGTATAGATAACTAGATTAAGAAGAACAAAATTAGAAATTTTGTCTTTAAGAAGAGAATTGGTGAACCAATCATCTTTCGCCCTCTGCTTAATTCTTTATGGTAAGAATTTGAAGATAGGAGTCTTCTTGCTGGGCTGGATAAATTTTACCACGAAGCCTTTCTCCAACCTGGGAGCCGACCTTCGTAAACCCATTCGCGAAAATGGATACGACAAAGTTTATAATCACTAAAAACTGATCTAGAACGACCGCAGACCAGGCACCTTGTATACTTTCGGGTTGAATATTTGGGAATCTTTTGGCTTTTAACCATTAAGGCTTTAGTTGTCATTACTTATATTTAATTATTTTAAAGTTTTTGTTTTTCATTACAGAGCAATTTGTCTTACTCGTCAATCACTTCTTTTTCTTTGGCAGTAAGTTTATTTTTTTCTAGGAGGATTTTTTTTTCCAACCTTTTTCTTTCTTCCTCTTTTTGCTCGTCTAGTGAGAGCATTATTAAAGATTTTTGCAATTTTTCTCCGGTTTTTTCCAATTGAATACTCAATTCTCCTTTCAATTTTCTCACTCTTTCCAGCCGCGACAGCGGACTAGGTTTTTTGACTAAACCAAGTTTTTGGCCGAGACGACGCCAGAAACCATCATTTTCTGGTCGTTCTACTTGGTCGCCTTCAGGCAACAATTCCAATTCACGTTCTCTTTGCTCCAATCGGTTTATTCTGGCAGTCAAACTGGCTATTTGCCCCTGAATTTCTGTAATCATTTGTCGGTCGCGAGCGATTTTTTCTTTGTTCCTTTTTTCCTCCTCTTGGCGCATTTTTTCTCGGTTCTTATATTCCTTACAATAGTTTAGCAAACACTCTTGAGAGCAAAAAGCGGCTCCTTCGACAATTTCAATTCCTAGAGTATTTTGCTCCTCCACTTTCAATTTGTAGGGAAAATCGGTGGCGATACTGATATCACAAAAATAACAGTAACCAATTTTGACTGCCTTTTTACGAAGAGGAGTAACAATCATTTTCTTTTTTTCCTTTTGGCGGAGAATAGTTTCTTTTTCTTCTCGCAATTTTTTTATTAATAAATGATACTCCTGGATTAAATTGTCTTTTTCCTCGTGTAGCACCACTTCATTAAGCGAAAAGCGCACCCCTTCCAATTTTTCTAAAAGTTCCTCCACTTTCCTGATAATATTTTTGGTATATTCTAATAGCCCACTCCACACTTTTTCCTTTTCCTCCGTGCTAAGATTGGTTTTAGTCAAAGTAAAGAGAGAGAGATTGATTTTTTTTACCAACACTTGATAGTCATTTTCGAACACATTTAATTGTTCTCGAGCCAATTGGATAACTGAATAATTCATAATAATAGTATTATAATTATATTTTTATTTTTTTAACAACATCTCTACACCACTTTTTTGTCCTTTGCCTATATTGTAATTTTATAATGTTATTAGAAACATTAGGCCCGCTTTATTTTTTTTCTTATTAGCGCCTTCTTGATTCCCACAGCAACAATTATTGTTACTACTCCAATCACTCCCACCACAGTCAAGATTTTGACCGGACTAATATCGGACTTATTATTATTCACTGCTGGTTCATTATTGCTATTACCATTTTGTTGTTCCAAACTAGACAATTCATTAATAGCCTGTTCTATCCTTTCTTTTAGCAGTTGATAAGCCTCGGTATTTTGTTCTTTTTCTTTAAGTAGTTGGGATAGGGTGTCAGGATTGAATTGATTATCCTTAATTAAGAATTCTGCTTCAATGACTAATTTTAATAATGCTTCGGATTGTTCTTTTTGTTCGGGGGTGGTTGAATTAGAATTGTTTTCAATAGTGGATTTATCTTTGTCGTTATTGTAGTTTTCTTGAATAGTTTCAGGAGAAGGGAGAGGACTATTAGTTGGCTGTTCTGGTTCTTGATTAGGAATGGGATTGGATTGGTTTGGGGTGTTGTTAATGGGAGTGGAGTTAGGGTTTTCTTGTTCGGCTTGCTGGTTGGTCTGAATGTCGGGTTCGGTTTTTGGTTGTTTTGGCACTTGGCTATTATTTAAATATTTTTCACATCATTCCTTAAATTCTTTATCTCTTTTTTCTTTCTCTTTCTGCTTTTCTCTATAGTTCCTTCAAATGTTTTCTCGGTAGCCTATTTCTCCTATTATCTTATAATATGAATCGTAGCCAAATAACCTTGATCACCCCAAACTATTTATCTCTATTTCAGTTTTCTTGCTTTTAAAATTTATTAAATTGACTCCTCCAAAAACTAACTCTCAGTCATTTATATTGTTTAAAATATTATTGGCCATTTTCTCTTTAATTTCTACAACTCCCTCCGGAGTTAAGGCTTTTTTGCCAATGTAGCAAAAAATATTGTCTTCACCGTCTTCTCCCAACAATTCTGGGTTAATATTAAACAAGTTGCCATTAGCGTCAATAGTATATTTGTCCAAGTTAGCCAAAATATAATTTTTATTGGCTTCTTTTTGTTCGGGAGTTAGATTAGGAGTTGTTGCCATGATTTTTGTAGTATTCGTAAATGAGATTTTTAAAAGCCTCTTTAAAAAAACGAGACTTATCATTTAAACCATCTGTAATTAATTCTATTCCTTGGCATCTCCCAAGGAAGTGTCTTTGGAAATGAACTTTAAAAGCAAAACCACCCATTATTGATAAATGGTTAGGTTCATTTCCTCATTCTGTTATATTATCACTTATCCACTTATCCCACCAACCTTTTTCTCGGTCTAATTCTCGTTGAATATTTTCTAATTCTTGTCGGGCTGGTCTTTGGCTGTAATCATTTTCTCACTCGTCGAGAGCAATTCTAGGGCGGCTATCGCGTTCTGTTTCCACTTCTTTTACTCTATCCTCAAGTCTGCTTATCTCACCATCTTTTTGATTTAATTCTTGATGGAGAGTACCAATAGTATTATTAGCAAGCGTTAATTGTTGATTTAAATCCTCTATCTGTCGCTCCTTTTCAATCAATTCAGCCCTTAATCTTACCATTTGGACTTTCAATTCTTTAATTGCTCCTGATTTCTTTTTACTTCTAAATAGAGAGCCTAAAAACTTGCTTTGAAGACGACCGAGCCTAGTTTTTAAATTGCCTAACTCTCCTTGAATTCTGTCTCTTTCTTGTTGCAGGTCAGTAATTTCTCTTGTTAAATTATTCCTTTGATTAATTAGATTGTTTGCTTCTTGGGTTTTGTTAGTTAACAAACCCCGTAAAAAGGATAAACCGTCAGTTAATTCACTAATTCTTTTGCTTTTTTGCTTATTTTTGAGTAAAAAGTTTATTAGATTTCTTTTTAAATTTTGTTGAATATTATCTCGTTCTCTAATTAATTCAGTTATTTGGTTGTAATTCCTTACTATTATCCTCAGATTTAGATTCTAAATATTTGTTGCGTCAAGTGTTTTTTAATTTTTCCAACTCTAACAATTTTGCTTCCAATTCAGCCACCTCCTCTTGTAAACCAATAATAGTTTGCTGATTCAAATTATCCTCTTGTTGTAATTGATTAATTTGGTTTAATATTTGTTGACCGGTTAAATTAGTTTGGGTTTCTTGGTCTTTACTAGAAAGTTTATCGATAATTATTTCTTTCTTGTTTTCAATAGTTAGACCACCACAAATGGGTTGTCTTTCTAATATTTGGGGGGAAATATAAACTGAATGGGTAATATCCTCTCCCAGGGGCAAATCTAATTCTTTCATTAACTCGTGTGGGATATCTAATTGGATCCATTTTTCCTCATAAGTAAAACCAAATCTTTCACACAAGGGCTTATCTTTTCATTTTGGATTAGTGGAGCCACAATAATTTCCTGTTTCACTTTCTAATTTAAGAAAATTGTCTGGTATAGGAGTTTTGGTTTTTAAAATGTCCTTACTTTTTAAATCAGTTTGGATTAGTTTTTGTTCGGCATAAATGGGAACATTGTTTTTGTTTATGAATGTGTGTGTCATGATATTGTTTGTTCTTTATATATTATTCATTACATAGATATAGAGTTCACTCTATATTATAATTTTATAGAGTTTGATTGGAAAAAACACAATTTGTATAATTTCTTTACTCAGATTGAAAATCTTTTTTGGTTAAATTACTAATAGAAGTTTTGATTAATAATACTTTTTCGTGGTGTTTGATAGTGGGATAAAAAGGGGCAACCGCAATTATTTTGTTATTTTTTTTTATTATATTACGGAGAATGTTCGGGTTGTCGTCTATCACCACCTCACAATCAGGCACATTTTTTTCAATTCATTCTCCTTTTGTTTGTCCTTGGCCCTCGCTCTCAAATCCCAACAGATTCAACGAACAATTAGAAAATCTACCAAAAGTTTCCTTGAATATTTTTTTCTTGCGGGGGTCCCCGTCTGAGAAAACCCTTTTGTCATAAGCCGATAGGAAAACCACCTCCACTTTATTTTCTTTAACTAATTTTAATAATCCCTTAGCCAGAGTAAGAAAAGGAGAATATTCGTAAAAATCGGGTTCATTTTTTATTTTGTCAATTTTGTCTTTGACTTTTTTTGGACCAAGAGCCATGCCTATGCAGCCTCTGATTGTGCTTTTTTCAGTATAGATAGAATGGCTGCCATAATCCGAAAAATAGATTGGAGAATTGGGCCAGAAATCCCGAAAAAATTCCTCAAATGTGGTTCCATTAGGTTTTCACCAGGGCGTGTCATAGTATGCCCCTTCTCGTTCGGATAATTCGTAATATACTTTGGGTTCAAGAGGTTGAATTACTTCGTCTCAATCACAGACCACTTTTAATTTTTTGGGAGTATTTTTAAAATGGCTATAAAGACAATTAATTACCCCTTTTCTTTCGGTTTCCTCTTGATTTTTTTTCTCTTTTTTGTTCTCCTCTTGTATTCACCTTTTTTCTGCCATATAATACAATTTTAGAGATTAAATGTTAGTAGTTTTTGTCTTATTTATTATGTTTAATATCCACACAAATTTGACCTTCTATTTTGCGTTTTAGTCTACGTTTTTGGACAACTTTTAAAATATTAATATATGCCCGTTGAAAGAACTCTTTCCATCATCAAACCTGATATAATTAAAAAAAATCAAATTGGAGAAATTATTAATTTTCTAGAAAAAAAAGGATTAAGAGTAGTCGGAATGAAAATGTTTCGCTTAACTCCAAAATTGGCTGAAACTTTTTATCAGGAGCATAGTACTAAACCGTTTTTTAAAGGGATGACCGAATTTATGTGTAGTTCGCCCATAGTGGCAATTTGCTTGGAAGGAGAAAATGCTATCCAATTTAATCGCAAAATTATGGGTGCTACTAATCCCCATGAAGCCCAAGTTGGAACCATCCGAAAAATCTACGGAGCTGGTATTGATGCTAACGCTATTCACGGCTCCGACAGTCCGCAAGCCGCAGAAAGAGAAATAAACTTTTTTTTTAAAAAAGAGGAGATTTTTTCTTGATAATAAAAAATCTGACCATTGCTAATTTTCTGGAGGTTATTTTTTCGAAACAAATGGGTTGTCTTTAATGTAAAATCTTCATAAACGATTTTTGTCATCTCCAGCATAATCAATATTTACTCTTTTGGTGGCAATAATTTGGTCTGGAGTAATTTCAGGAGAATTTTCTAAATAAATTAAATTGCTAGTAGTTAGATCAGTGTGGTTAAGGCTTATATCAATATTCAAGGCTCGACATAATTTGCCCGGCCCATTAGTATGATAGTAAACTTTTTTTCCATTTTGGTGGGAACTAACCGGGATAGTATGACTTTCCAACGGCTCGACTGCTCGGATTAAAACTCCTTGTGGATCACCCTTGATTGAGGAGGCAATATTAAAACAATAATAAGTGTTGTAAATAAGATAAATGTAAGCATGGCCGCCGCGATTGTATAAGGCGGCGGCTTTTCATTTTGATTTATTTTCTTGGTGAGCGTGGCAAGCTCGGTCAATTTTTCCGATGTAGGCTTCGGTTTCGACAATCCTGACTTTGATAATTTGGTTGTTAACTTTTCGCACCAATATTTTGCCGAGTAATTTTTGGGCTAATTCGACTGCATCAACAGTGAAAAAATTGGGGTCGGTAATATGCAAATTTCCGCAAGTTCTTTTCATAACTTTTTTTAAGAGTTTTCTTCAAAAATCTTTAAAGACTAGAAATGATTTTTTAGATATTGACTTAACAAATTAAAAACCTCTTGAGGTTCATTCTCGCTTTTTTTGACCGTGTATCGATAATCATTATTAGAACTTACTGGCGCATTGTGTGGTATTTCTCGATAATCTTCAAGTTGGTACTTATCTATCAATTCTGCATTAAAGTTATCATTAGTTAATTTATTTAGAAAAATTCTAATACAATTTTGGCGAGGAAGTAAAGATAGAAAAGGCTCAGAATTTTTCAAGTACTTTATCCATTTATGATTCTTACTTTTGCCAAATAATTCATACATCATAGAAAACTCTTTTTCGAGAAAATTATTGATTTTTAAAACTATTTTTTTTATTTCTCTGGGAACCTCTAATTCATTGAGAAAATTGTTTATATTTTCCTTTTGATGAACTTTATCTATATTTTCTGTTTCTTGTGAAGGTTGCTCAGCAAATTCATCTAATTTTTCATTTATTCTAAAAAGATTGCCGCTTGTAATTAATTTTGTTCCTTTGTTTTGCAATTCATTTATGTATAAATACTCATTAAAACCGTCGCTATACAGTTCAATTTTTATTGGAATAATTATTTTCTTTTCTTCCGATGAAATTCCGGTAATTTGTCTTTCAAAAAAAGAAGGAGAAAGGCAGATCATTTTTATTTTTGATTTAAAGTTTTTTCGTTCCACTTCTCAGTTTAATCCTCTTTTTTTTAATTTTTTGTTCACTAATTCTTTTAAGTCTCCTCGCGCATCGCCATTTCATTCATGAACAAGTCCATTAAAATAAGTTCGAGCCTGGTCAATGTGGTCTTTTTTTCTTCCTTTTTTATACTCAAAAACGACAAGAAATTTTTCTTTAATGTGGAAAGCAACAGCATCCACAATTTGTTCTTTGTCTTGCAAATTGTCTCAAAAACTAAATTTAGGAAGAACGAAAATTAAATCAGGGAAAATGTTTTTCATGTTTTCTTCCTCATTTAAAATTTCTTCGACATATTTTTCTAGTTTTTCTTCCTCGATCTTCACCATCTTTAACTTTTGAAGAATTACTTTTTTTTGATTCATGAGACAATATTAAAATTTTAAATAATTTCTTTACTTTTCAACTGCGGAAAGAATACTATTTTGACCGGTAAATAACATTATCAATCTATCTATCCCAATTCCTAAGCCTCCGGCTGGGGGCATACCATATTCTAAGGCTTCTAAAAATTCCTTATCAAAACTGGCAATTTCTTCATTCCCTAATTCTTTTTATTTAGTTTGTTCTTCAAATCTTTCTTTACTCATTATTATGTAAAATTTTATTGTCTTTCTATGACTCAAAAATGATTGATAATTGATGGCAACAATCTTCTCTACTCCTCCTACCACGTGTCCCAAAAAATGGCCTGGAAAATAACGAATGGCACCATTTTTTTCTTTTTACGAGTGCTGATTAGCGTTCTTAAAAAAGGCAATTATCAAAAATTATTGGTAGTTTTTGATGGAGGCGGCGTCAATTTCCGGAAAAATCTGCTCCCTCACTATAAAGCCCAGCGCGAAGAAATGCCGGTCGAATTATGAGAACAAATGAACGAACTTCAAGCATTATTGAAAAAAACCAATATTAATTTCATTCAATTGATAGATTGCGAGGCCGACGATTTAATCGCTTCTTTTATTCAACAAAAAACCCCAAACGCCGACACAATTTTCGACATTTTTACCCGCGATAAGGATCTGCTACAATTACTCGATAAAAATATTAATATTTTGAAATATATTGACGGAAAAGCGACACTTTATACTTGCGAAAATTTTTGTCAAGAATATAATTTTAGGCCCAATAATTATGTGGACTATTTGAGTCTATTGGGAGATAATGTTGACAATATCGAGGGAGTAAAAGGAATTGGACCAGTAAGTGCTAAAAAATTAATTCAACAATTTCAAACAGTTGAGAATGTTTACCAACAAATAGATAATTTGCCTGAAAATACCAAAAAATTATTAACCGATAAGGAAAAAGTGGTTTATCTTAACAAGAGAATTATCAGTTTAGAAAAAAATATTGATTTGTCAGGTGAAAAAATTCCTGAATGTGATTTTAATTGAGAGGAATGGAAAAATAATCCCGAATTACAAAAATTTTGTATGGATAATAAGTTTAGAAGTATTTTAAAATTACTTGACAAGTAAATGTTTCACAAACCAGACAAAAAACATTTTCAGACTAAAATAAGTTATGGAATGTCTATTTTGTAAAATTGTTAAAAAAGAAACACCGGCCTATATTATTGCTGAAAATGAAGTAATTTTGGCTATTTTGGATGCTTATCCTGCCAGTGACGGTCATGTATTGTTAATTACTAAAAAACATTTTCCGAATATTGCCGAAATTGACGAGCAAAGTTGAAAATATTTGTTGCCTCTAATGAAAAAAATTATTAATAAATTAAAAAATACCAACTTGCCAACTCTCCCCCAAGGGTTTAATATTATTAGTAATATGAATGAAATTGCTTCTCAGAGCATTTTCCATTTTCATCTCCACATTGTCCCCAAGTATGAGAAAAATAAAGGTTTTATTTGAACCACCAAACCCGAATTGAAATACGATTTGAATCAGGTAGCCGAGAAATTAAAATAATAATATAATGGTTAAAATTCGTTTAAGCCTCAAAGGTCGTAAAGGTCAACGCTCATTTTGAGTAATTGCTATTGACGAAAGAGAGCCCCGCGATAGCGGCAACTATTTGGAGTATTTAGGTTGTTATGACCCTCGTAGTAAAGAAATAAAATTAGATAAAGATAACATTAAAAAGTGGTTATCACAAGGGGCCCAACCTACGGATACAGTTAAAAGTTTATTCGAAAAATATCTTTAAAAATTTTTTCTCGGTGGTTTGTAGTATAAAAAAAAGCAAATTGCAATTTCAAAAAATGCTTGGTTTGCTCGTTAACGTCTTTGTCTTCGCCGGCGAACAATTATTAGTAAAGTGATTAACGACAGTAGAGAAATGCCTAATATAATTGTTGGTAATACTCAGTCGCTTTCGGGGTTTTTTTGATTTGAAGTTGTAGTTTTTTTAGCCAGCATCTTTTGCAAAATTGTTTGTTGCACTTTATTAGCAAATTCAGCCACCTTTTGCGAAGTATCTAAATTTTTTAAATAATCTTTTCAATCGCTTTTCCCGAGCCAGTCTTCTTGATTTAATTCGTGGTCGGAAATATCATTGTCTTTTAGCAATTTTTCAATTTTCTGTCGGGCACGGGCTTGGGCTTGCAAAAGGGGAAGATTAGCAATTTCTTGAATGTTTTTAGGCAGGTTATTATCAGATTTTCCATCTTGGTCGGGGTTGCTATCGGAACTATTGTCGGAATTAGACTCCGAGTGGTCGTCCAAATCACTATCGTTTGTTTCATTTCCCTCCTCTTCCCCATTCTCGCTTGTTGGACCATTAGTCTGCTGTGTTTCGCTATTATTCTCTGGCTTTTCTTGGTTTTTATTGCCTCACTCAGTGCGGCATTTTGGTGAGCAAAATTTTTCCTCCCTACCGGTAAAAGAATAAATGGTATAGAAGCCTTTCTCATCAAGGCGAAATTTTTCTCCACAATGGTCGCAATTTGGTAGACTATCGGTGTCAAACTTGCCCGGATTTTTTTCTAGTTTTTGTCGGCAATTAGAAGAACAAAAAACTTTTCCCTTAGTCATTCCTCAACCTTTTTCCTTTCAAATTCCTTGACGAAGTTCATTTTCTTTCAGCCTTTCTATCTTGCCACAATTATCACAAACATTAAAACAGTCATAACATTTTTTCGAACAAAAGAAAAAACCTTTTCCTTTAAATTTTTCAAATCGGGTGGCAAAGTCATACTTTTTGCCACAACGGTCACACTCTTCTTCCGGTGGTGGCTGTTGTCCTCTGCCGCCGCTAGGGTTGGGAGTGTTTTTGCCGGTTAAAATGTCGTAGGCTTCTTGGACTAAATTACGATTTCTCTCTACTGTTTCAAAAACCTTTTTGCACTCGTTTGAATGGAATCATCTTTCTCCTCCATCTCTAGGAACAAGACCGCATTTTCCGTTGGAACAAGACTTCCCTTGTTTAGTATTTTGTTTTCACTTGTCAATGGACCACTTCAAAATTAACTTGTGATAAGCCTTTTTAATTTCGGATTGACTAGCCCCAGAACTAACTCCTAAAATTTTACATGATTGCGAGTAGTTTGTTACTAATGCTGCCATAATGAATATTTATTAATTTTGTAATTTACTGATTGATTTCATTCGGCCGCTACTCTTTTTGGGGCTTGATATCTAACTGTTTTTTTTTTTTTTTTTTGCGATTGGTGTCATGATATGTTTATTTTATTCTTTTGCGAGCAAAAATAATAGCAATAAGCAAGCAAAGTGCTACAAATGAGGCCTATCGTTCAAGTAAAAGGATAATCGTTTGGTTTATATCACCTTTTTTTAGTTTCAGTTGAGGTGGGGTTTGATTTGTTGGGAGAATTATCAATAACCGGAAAGTCAGAATTTTTTAAGGCTGTTTCAATTTCAGTTCAATCTTGTTGGGCTTTTTTCCCACCAAACCCAATAATTCCTTCTTTTCAATGTTTCCGTCCGGAGCGGTTAACGACTACTGTTGTTTCACCCTCTTTAGCGACTTTTCAATCACTTTTATTCTCTTTTATTTCGTTAATTAATGCTGTTCTTATCTCTTGAAAGTCGTCTCCCTTTTGAAATTGGTCGAGATCAATCTTTTTTCCTTCTACTTCTATTTTTCGAACCTCTTCTCATTTTGGTTCGGTTTTTCATTTAGGATTGGTTTCGTCGTCTTGATAAGTCCGGAAATAGTAGTCAGTGGCATTCTGATAACTACGATTTTTTAGCAGTTCAGTATTCGCCAAATCGCCCATAGGGTCTAAACATATTTTATCCAAATTACGAAGAATTTTTTCTTTTTGTGAGATTGTCATAATATTGTATTAATAAGTTTTTTTCTAAAGTGCGGGTCAAGCAAAGTAATAAAAAATAAATATATTTTTCTGCAGACAAAGTAGATTAATTTATTAGAAAAAAAGTAGTATTCCAGTATGGCTAAAAAAAAGAATAAAATACAAAAGTGTTCTCAAACGCAAAACATTTCCGGAGGGCAGTTATCCCATTATCCCTCTTTTTTCTCCTTCCGATTATTATTCAGAACCATTTCTTGAACATTTTTTGCTATTTTTTTCACTATTTTAGGAAAAAAATGCCTGGAAACCGATATTTTAGGAAAGATTCATCATTTTCTCTGGGGAAACGAAAGAAGTTTTAATCAATATTTTTTAGGTACTGATAAGATAGCAGAAAAGTCTAAAATCCTTAACTATGCTATTTTTTTCTTGGTGGCAATAATTGTTTTAAATATTCTGGTTCTCGCAATCAACCGATACTTATGAAAAAAAGATAAGTACATTGAAAATAATAATTTTTACCTCCATAATAAATTTATATTTATTATTAATAGTCTAGTTCACATTGCTAGTGCTTGTTTGTTAACGGCCTCTTTTGTTAGTGCCACTACTGTCATTTTGGCTTTGCTGTTTATTACCTATAATAGTTGAGAACCATTTCCCCGAACAAAGCACTCTAAAATCCCCCACCTAGAAAAATTTTTTTCTTGGCAAAATCGGTATGTCCGAAAGATATTAATTTATTCAACCATTATTATTTTTGTGGTCCCTTTTATTATAGGTCGTATACAAACATTTCATACCAATGCCCTCACAGGCTCGCCGGAAGGATTTTCTAAACTTTATCAAGACTTAATTAATAGTTCATCAACCGCCAAAATTATTATGGGATTAATAACCCAAACCAATTTCAGTATTTTCCACTGATTCGTTTTGTTATGGTTCGTCAAGGGCACAATTGGCAATCGCTGAAAAGATTTTACTGATTTCTGAGTCCAAGTGAATGGTATTACTCCACGAGTAACTGATTTTAAACATTATTACTACTACCAAGAAAGTTGAGCCCAGGCCAATAATAAGCATATTAATTTGGGAGATTACAGTTATTTAGAGAACAGTCCTAATTTTCTAAAAAATGAATGTTTAGAAAGTGATCTAGAAATTGACGATTTTGCTCGTCAGAATCAAAAAGTTGTTAAGTACATTGAGTTTTGTGAAAAGAAAATAAAAGAACCCGCAAAAAGGAATTTTCTTAATTATTGCTTGTTTAATGAATTCGGCTCTTGAGACGATTGTTTACGAACTAAAAGATTAATTGAGGCGGCTCGGAAATAGTAATATTGTTAATAATTAAACTAGATTTACAATTTTTTAATAAGATCTCCCTAAATAAACCCTGTTCTGGGCTGCCGACTGGCAAAAAAGACATTTATGCGATGTATCCACTTTTTTCTCTCCCGCAATACAACGGATGCTATACGAAGGCGCTTTTTCCTTAATCTTCAATTCACAATCTAAATTATTACAAAAAGGAACCAAAAATAAGCCCTTGCTTCCATCTTTTATTTTTTTCTCTAATTCGGTAAAGTTGGCAACAGAAAAAATGTGTTTGTTGCGAAATTCCACACTTTTTTGATAGAGATTTTTTTGTAATTCTTGGGCTTCTCGGCTGATAATCCCAAAAATTTTTCCGGTCCTCTGACCTTGCCTAAATGAGTTAACTATTTTTACTTTTTCGAACTCTTTTTTGTTTTCTCGGCTAATCTCGCTCAATTCCTTACAGTATTTTTCAGCGGCCGTAATGTATTTTTTTTCCAACTCATTCTCTTCCAATTTGATAGTAATTTTTCTTTCCACATCGTCCCTCCTTATCAGAGTAATTTCTTGATGTTCTAATTCCTGTTTGCCGATAATCATTTTGAACGGACAGCCCTCTTGGTCGGCTTGGAGCACATTTGCATTAACTTGCTTATTTTTATTATACAACTGACAACGATAATGACGACTTAATAAACCATAAATCTCTTGATAGTAATTAATTAATTCTGGGCTTTCCCCAATAAGAATAAATGCAATTTGAACGGGGGCAATCTCAAAAGGCAAAATTAAACCTCACTGGTCGGCATGGGCTTTAACCAGAGCACCAATGGCTCTAGTAGAAGTGCCTCAGGAAGTAGAAAAAGGATGTTGCATTTGGTTGTCTTTGTTTTGAAACTTAACCTCCATTAAACGGCAAAAATTATCCCCAAAATAATGACTAGTGGCTAATTGTAAGCATTGACCGTCTGGTAGTAAACATTCCACTGTATAGGTTTCCAGAGCACCAGCAAATTTTTCCCCGGCCGTTTTTTGCCCGACGATTATTCCCAAACAAAGTATGTTTTCGGCGTAATCTTGATAATCGGACAAAACATTTAAGGTAAATTGACGAGCCTCTTGGATGCTAGCATGGAGAGTGTGTCCTTCTTGTCATAAAAATTCCGTATTCCGAAAAAAAGGAGTAGTATTTTTTTCGGCACGAAAGACCGAACATCATTGATTATACAAGAGAGGCAATTGCCGATAACTGTGGAGGATTTGCCGATATCAATCGTAAAACATTACTTCGCTGGTAGGTCGCAAAACTAGTGGGGTTTCTAGTTTTTTGTTCCCAATTTTTTCCACGTAAAAGCATTCAGGGCTAAATCCGGTCACATGTTCTTTCTCTTTTTCCAGTAAATCCAAAGGGATTAGGGTCGGTAAAAGTACATTTTGAACGCCGCGGGCTGCAAATTTTTTGTCAAGAGTGTTTTGGATATTTTTTCACAAAGCGTAGCCATGTGGGGGAAAAATGAAACTTCCTTTGGTGGCTCCGTAAAAAAATAGGTTCCCCTCAATCAAAAGTCGGTTATATTTATCTACTTTTTCTTTATCCATAAAATCGCTAATTTTACTGCTCGTCTTCTTTATCTTTGGTTGGTGGAGTTGGTTTGGGAGTTGGGGATTGTTTTTTTCTCTGAACATCTTTCATAACTATATCTTTAATTCGTCTTTGCATTTCTTTTTCTAATTCAGTCTCATAATCGCGGCTGTCTGGAATGATTTCTTGGACGTTTTTTCCACTTTTGGTGGCTAAACAAGTTCCAATATATTTTTCTAAATCTCGCAAAGTAAAGCCAGTATTAATTTCACCGGCTGGTATTTTATAGGCCCAGTCCCCTATTCTTCCTTTTTTCGCTTGCGAATATTCGGCTCTTTTGGCCTTGGTAATTCGACGCACTTCTGATCAAAAATCATTAGGTCATTTGATTATTAAATTTTCCTCATTCCTTTCTTTATTTCATTTATCCTTATTATCCAAAAGTTTATAGCCCCGCTCACTTTTAATTTCCTTTTCCAAAAAGTCGAACAATTTATCCATTTCCTCGTCCGTTGGATATCCCACTTCAATTTTTCGGCCAAACCGACCAGCCCGCACTAATGCGTCGTCCAAGGCTTCTGGATAATTAGTTATCCCAATTACAATGATATTTAACTTTTCTCGGTTTATATCGTCAAACATGGTTAACAAACCATTTACTTCATCCCGGCTAGAGGAATTATTGGCATTAATATCTTTTATCCCCACTGAGTCCAGTTCGTCAATTACCATTACTACTGGTTTAATTTTTTCTTTAATTCCTAATCTTTTTTGGCGGTTCTCTTCAACCTTTAATATTCGTCGGGCCTCTTTTAAAGCCGCTTCTTGCTTGGCGATACTGGAACCTTTTCAGAGAACTGTATCAAATTTCACGAAAGCGTATCGCAAGGCCTCATTTTCACAAAAATCTCGAGCCAAGTAAGATTTTCCGGTACCGGGTGGACCGCTAATTAAAACGTGTTTGTCAACTTCCGGGCCTTCTTTAGCAAAATAATTAGGAAGATATTTGAAAGAATTAATTCAAATTTCCACCTCTTTACGAACATCATCTTTAACAATACGCTCTTGGATTCAATTTTCATTTTTTTGGGCCGGGTCGGGCTTAACAAAATTAGAACTGTATTCATGGCGGCGTTCTTGTCGACTAGAACCATCCTCATCATCCGAATTTTCTTGATTATTGACAGTTTCTGATTGCCTTTTTAATTTTCTCAATTCGCTATTAGTGTGAGAATTACTAATTAAAATGATTAAAGTAGTGAAAAAAAAACTTCCGCCCACTAGATAGTAAAGTTTATATTTTTCTCAGTGGGTTTTTTCTTCCGGAATGTTGTCATTACTCTCTTTTTTTTGGTGGATTGGTTGAGGGTGAGTATTTTCGTTTTCTACTTCCATATAACTCTATTTTACTATATATATTAGCATTAATAAAAAATACCGGAAAAAAATGAAAATGTTTTAGTAATGGAACAAGAAAACTAAGGAGAAAATTATCAAGCACAGACAAACTTTTTCAGGCTAAAATCTTTATTAATGATAAATTGCCAAAGGGGGGTCAAACATCTCCGTTAAAAAACCAAAAAAGTATGAAAATCGAATCAGCCGAGAATATTAAAAAAAGAATTGCCGAAAAGGACGAGGAAATCAGAAAAATATGGGAAGAATTGCGGGCTGAAAAAGAGAAACCTCGTGAAGAGATTATTGCCGAACTAAAAGGCATTAAACGCACCACCGGCCAACATCCAGGCGGTCTCTTGATTACTTTGCCAGACACGGACATTCAAAAATACACTCCCTTGAATTATCCGGCCGACAACCGCCAGTCTGAATGAATGACGACTCATTTTGAATATAGTTTTTTGTCGGAAATATTTCTCAAAGTTGATATTTTGGGCCATGACGAGCCGACTGTTCTACAAAAATTATTTCAATTGACCGGTGTTGACCCCAGCAAAATTTCTTTTCATGATGAAAAAATAATGTCGCTGTTTACTAACGCTGACACTCTAGGAATACCCGAATTTGGCACCGATTTTGTCAAAAGAAATTTGTTAACTCCCCTCAAACCAACTAAATTCTCCCAGCTAGTACAAATTTCCGGTTTCTCACACGGCACTAATGTTTGAACTCAAAATCAACACGCTATTTACAAGAGCGGTCAATTATCTCTCGACCAATTAATCGCCTGTCGGGAAGATATTTGAAATTTTTTGGTCTTCTGAGGAGTAGAAAATAAAAACGCTTTCATTGCTACTGAATATATTCGTAAAGGCAAATGGGAAAAATTGCCTGACAATATCAAAGAGGAAATGAAAAGTAGATTGAGTGATAGAGAAGGAGAATTATATTTTTCTATATTAAGTAAAATAAAGTATATTTTTCCTAAACCCCACGCTATTGCTTACACTATGACGGGCTGACGCACAGCCTATTATAAAGTCTACCACCCCCAAGAATTTTATTCGGTTCTTTTAACCTATCACACTGCCGTTTACGACATTTGGTTAATGACTTTGGATCCGGTCGCTATCACTTTTCGTTTAAACAGTCTGCTCGGCAGTTTGTCTAGTTATAAAAATAGCGAAAAGGAATTATTATCAATTATTAAAGTTTTCGAGGAGTTGAATAAAGAAAAAAAGCGAATGGAGAAAACAACTAGGGACCTAAAATCTTTCGGGGACACTTGGAACAGGATGGATATTACTAAGATTTTAGCCGACGTTCAGGAAAAAATAAATACTTCGGGGGGCAAAAAGTTTGTTGAAAACTTGCGAAAAAATGGTCGAACTTGAAAATTGACAGCCAAGGAAAAGGATTTATTATTTACTCTAAAAGTAGTCCTGGAAATGGAAATGAAAGGCTTAAAATTTGCCCGGGGTTTAGATTTTAATAACTCTGAAATCAAAGACTTCAAAATCGAGAACAATACCATTTACTTTCCCTTTACGGCTATTGCTGGGATTGGAGAAAAAGTAACTGAGAAAATTATTGCTTATCGTCGAGAAAAAGGACCCATTACTAGCCAGTGAAAAGAGGAATTAAAAGGGTTGTTAAATATTAATCATATCCAACAATTAGAGAATTTAGAAAAACATAATTTGGTGATTAATTTGTAATATTTTTTTTATGCTATATTTACTAATGGCAGTCGGGACAAACCCCTTTTAATCCTTCTTTAAATGCTTCCGTCCCCACATGGGCATCTATTAATTAAAGGAAAATAAAGAACTTTGTCATCTCAAATCTCGTATTTTTCTAATTGCTGGGGTTTAATATTTTTATGACCCCCATTCTTTGAATCAATTAATTGGAATGCTGTTTTTTTGACCATCATTCAAAAAAGCCATAATCTCTTCTTTCCTTATTTCTAACCTAACTATATCGGGGTGAAAACAAATTTCCTCCTCCCTCATAATTTTTTTTGGTTCATGTACTACTATTTTAACTTATCTTTGCCCTTTCTGGCTCGCAAGTTAACCACCAACCAAGCCAATATCAATAAACTCACCCCGCTCAACACCCCTAAACCAATATTTCATTTTTGAGCCGTTTGTTTTTGTTTAATTACTCCTTGTATTTTTTCACTAAATACCTGATTTTGTTTACTTACTAACTCCGAATAACTCGATACATTTTGTAAAGACTGCTGTACTTGGTCGCTTAAACCTAATTCTTGACTCAATTTTGCCAATTGTTCCTTAATTTCTTCACTCGGTTTGGATGCATCAGCAATTATTTGGTCTTTTTCTTTTAATTGTTGCTGTAAATTAGCAACAACTTGACTATCAGGATCTTTATTAATCAATTCTTTTATTCTCGTAATTACTGCTTCTAAAACACTGTCCGGATTTAAACCTAATTGACACTCAGTAATGATTTGGGAGACGATTTGTTTTTCTTTAGCTGCTACTTTACTATCACAATCACATCGATGGGATTTTAATTGATTAAGTTCGGTTTTAATGCTATCATAATCTGAATGAGAACGAACACAATTGTCTGATTGTTGCTTATAATCATTCCTCTCTTGCTTAATAGTATCATAATCAGCATGCTGGGGATTTAAACACAGTGGTGGGTTATTAAAGAAATTAATTAAATCTGCTAAAGTTTTGCCGTTTGGTAGTGCTGGCAAATTATTTAAATCAGTTATTCCTAAATGATTTTGGGCTTGGTGAATGGTATTGTTGAGGGTGGCGATAGTATTATTATGTTGCTGAATTTGACCCCGCAAATTACCACTTTTAGTTCTCAGTAAATTAATATTACGATTTTTAATGTTTATTTGTCCTTGCAAGTTATTATTGTCGTTGGTTAATTGTTGAACCTGATTTTGACTAGCATTCAAATTAGTTTCAGCAGTAGTTAGTTTAGTGCGGAGCGACTGGGCCTTGTTGCGTAATAGATTTACTTTTTTGGTTTCTCGTTCTTGGGTTTGGGCCAAAGTATCCCGTTCGGATAAACGGTCATCCAGACTGCCTTGTAATTCTTTGTTTTCAGTTTGCAATTCTTCCTTTTGTTGGTCTAAATTTTGATAGCCATTTCTAAGTTCAGCAAAATCCTGTCCTAATTGGCGGATTAAATTATTTTCGGTTTGTGTGTCTTGGAGTTGAGCCAGTAAGGCTTGATTTTCTGTTTGTAATTCGTTTAAACTGCGGATAGTATTATTGAGGTTAGTAGTTTTGTCATCTAATTTTTTTTGGGTCAGATTTAATTTTTCTTGGATTAAATCGTAATCCTTAACTGTTTCTGCTCGCTGATTTTCGGTCTCTTGGTGATTATCTTGCTCGGTCGTTAAATTGTCCTGTAATTGTTGGTTTTCAGACTGTAAATCTTGTAAACTTTTTTGAAAATTATCTCTTTCTGCTTTGGTTTGTTCTAAATCTGCTACTAGTTTCTGATTAGCCTCCTTTTGCTCTTGTAATTCTTGTTTAACTTGTTGATAATCGTTTAAAATTGTTTCTAATTGCTGATTTAAGTCTGATGGGATGAAGATTTCTCCTTCTGGCTCCATTTCCTCTTCTTTCTCTCAGGGGAGTTTAAAACCAGGCCCGTATGATTTGCCGTATGAACTGGAAGTTGATTTTTTATCCAAACTATTTAATTTTTCCGCTATTGATTGATATTTTTGACGTAATTCATCTAATTCCTGAGTAAGGTCCTGGATTTGTTGCTCCAAAATCTCTCTCTCTCTCTCTCTCTCTCTCTCTTGGTTATTTTCTTTATTTTCGAAGTAATCAAAGAAAGATTTTTCTTGTTGGTTTTTCTGGGCCTGCTCTAATTCTGTAATTCGGGCTCGGAGTCTATCATTTTCCGCTTCTAATTCTTTTTGGTTAGAACTGAAACGTTTTTTTGTGGTTTCTTCTTTTTCTTGCTGTCTATCTGAGCCGCTTTCGAAATCACCAACAGTAAAGGGTTTGACATCGCCATAATTAAATTCACTATTACGGCGAGTAGGGCCGTCTCAATCAAAGTTGCTTTCCTCCTGGGTCGGTGACCCTTTATCAAACTCGGACCAGGTTGTTTTTTCTTTTAATTCCTTATTCTCAGTTCATAAATCGTCCAGCGATTTTTTTGTATTCTTTAAGTTAGTTTGTAATTCTTGCCGCTCTTGGGTTAAATTAGCCACTTGCGCTTCTAATTCTTGCCTTTTCTTTTCCAAATGGCGATTCTTTTTGGCTAACTTTTCTGGGGGAATGTTAGAACTTTCAGTGTTATCATCAGTTTGGGGTTCAGATTTTTGTCAGAATTTTAATTTATTTTCATTTTTAGTCATGTGTATATTTAAAAATTGTTATATAATTACTTACTTTTAGCAGATTAGCAGAGCAACTCGCTCTATAATATATTTTAGCAAAGTTAGCAGTCAAAAACCTCAAAATAGTTACTTTTTCTTACCTTTGTTATATTGGCTGAAAGGCTGAAACAGCGAGGAAAATATCCTCCCCGTATTAGCAAGGGGGTGACTAATGATGACCTATTTTTGGCGCCTAAAAAAATAACATGATAATCCTAGCCCTAGAAACCAGTTGTGACGAAACGAGTGCTGCCATTTTAGAAAACAAAAAAGTTCTCAGTAATGTTACTATTTCCCAAATATTAGAACAGCAAAAGTACGGTGGAGTAATGCCTAGTTTGGCCGCTAAATTACATGTCAAAAATATTCAAAAAGTCTTAAAAGAAACTTTACACGTTGCCAAAGTTTCCCCCGAACAAATCGACTATATTGCCTATACCGAAAAACCGGGTTTGATTATTTGTCTCCAAATTGGCAAAATAGTAGCGGAAACTTTGGCTTTGTTTCTCAACAAACCACTCCTGCTGGTTAATCATTTAGAAGGCCACATATATGCTAGTCTGTTGGAAAAAAATGAGGAATGAGAATTTCCAGCCTTGGCCTTGATTATTAGCGGTGGTCATACTCAGATGTATCAAGTAAACAACCACTTTGATTTTATACTCTTGGGTGAAACTTGTGATGATGCCATTGGTGAATGTTTGGATAAATCGGCCATTTTGCTGGGTTATAATTATCCAGGAGGCCCAGCCATTGAAAAATTGGCTCAAACCGGAAAAAACACCTATCAATTGCCTTTTCCCAAAAATGATGAAACTTTGGATTTTAGTTTCAGTGGATTGAAAAGTGAAATTAGTCGTCTAGTGGGCAAGGAAAAAAAAGAAATAAATGTCAATAATCTAGCTTGTTCAATTCAATATCTCTTAGCCGAAATATTAGCCAAAAAACTCAAAAAGGCTTGATTAACTGTTTGGGCTAAAACTGTCATAATTGGTGGAGGAGTAATCGCTAACAAATTTTTAAGAAATTATTTGGCAAAAAATATTCAAAAATGAGACAAAAAGATAAAAATATTTTTTCCTGAAATTAGATATTCCACGGACAATGCGGCTATGATTGGAGTTTTGGCATATTATAAGACTAAAAATAAAAAGAGCGAAAGGCAAGGATAATAAAGTAATATAAAAACTTATATGTAGAGGTTCACCTCTATAATTATCACAAAACAAAATTTAACCTAATTTTAGCAAGAAGTCCCCTTGTTCTATAACTGGGGGATAAATTGTTAATAACTGTTTTTGCTAATCAGTCGTAAAATTATATTATATATGGTTAGTTTGTTAGATTTAGACAACAATAATCATTCAGTCTTTTTGCTCTGATTTCATTATTAAGTAAATTCTGCGTGGTATAACGAAGGGTTGATATTAAAAAATATAATTATTACAATGGTAGTCAAAGAAGCAGAAAAAAATAAAATAAAGCAAGCCCGTAATCGGAAATATAAGACACTAATCAAGAATCAATTCAAGAAAATTGAAGTCTATTTACAAAAGCAAAAAGGCAACGAGAGCGCAGTTTCAGTGCAACAAAAAGGATTAGAAAATCTGATTGCTGAAACGCAAAAAATATTAGACAAAGCCAAAAATAAAAAAATTATTCATCCGAGAAAACGTGACCGGAAGAAGAGGCAATTATATAATAGTCTAAATAAATTAAGAGTCACAAAAGAAGTTAATTCAGAAATATAATGTAATATTATGGAAAAATTACTAATTATCAAAACGGCTGATGCGAGGAAAGTAAAAAGTGTTTTAGCCAAAAACTATATTAAACACCAAATAATTTACAACCAACCCTTTAATTTCTTATAAACCAGGCGGCAAAAAAGATAAATTAAGAGAATATGTTGAGGCTAAAAGTAAGGAGGATATTTTTGCGGATTATGGCAAAGCCATTAAGGATAAAGAGCGAGAAAGGGAAATTGCCTTATGAGAGCAAGCCGACGAAGAGGATGAAGAAGAATTAAGTAAAAAATAATATGGTTGGTGGAGTAAAAGCAAGCGAATATCCTAAACCGAGTATTGTTTATCCTTGCGAAATTTACATGTTCCGTGTTAGTCGCAAAGAAGCCGAAGGGGCGGAAGCCATGAAAACTCGACTGGGAATTGTGATATCAGTGAAAACCTTAATAAATTAAATAAGCGCTGTATTATAGTGCCCGCTACCACTAAAAAAGCAGAATTAGCCAAAATTTATCCATTTGAGGTGAAAGTAATAATTGATGGCAAAAAAGGAAAAGCCATGATCGACCAATTGAAAACTTATAGTTTGGGACGAATTATTAAAAATTCTTTTTTAGGGAAAGTCAGTGAAAAAGAAATGGGAGAAATCCAAGAAAAAATAATGTCAGCTTGTAATTTATGGGAATACTTGAAAAAGAGAAATTTAGACGCTTTCGACTAAATTAACACAAAAAAAATTAATCTAACATTCACTAGTGGGACAAAAGAGAGAATAATTTTTTCATGAAAATAATTACAATAATCGGAGATAAGGGAGTTGGAAAAACCACTCTTTTTCGCCAATTAATCAGGCGTTTTCCACCTCAACCAGACAAGAGCCAATTTAGCCCCAGCCCCGTAATTAATTATGCTGAAAATTTAATCAAAATAGATGATAATATTTACCGATTAATTGACACACCAGCCTTCATTTTTTCACCCCAAAACGAAATAGAAAAAGGGATTAAAAAACAAACTGAGGATTTATTAAAAACCAGCGATTTAATTTGCTGAATAATTGACCAAAAGGACGAGAGAGCATTTGCTTTAAAAAAATATTTAAAAAATTTTTCAGCCCCACAGATTTTAATATTTAACCAAAAAAATACTGAGGAGGAAGAAGAATTTTTCTCCTATTCTTCCCTAGGTCTACAACATTTTTTGGCGATTTCGGCTCGCAAAAATGCCAACTTGGATAAATTGAGCCAAAAAATAATTGCCCTTTTGCCGGACTCGGCTGATGAAAAAACCGACCACCAAGACAAAGAACTAAAACTACTAATTTTTGGTCCGCCCAATTCGGGCAAATCCACCCTCATGAATTATTTACTACAAGAAAACCGCTCCCTGGCTACTCCAATTGCTGGCACTACCCAAGAGCCGGTGATTAGTGATTGAAATTGACAAGAAACTTTGAAAAAATTATTTCAGCAAACAAAAGGAACTTTTAGTGAGGACCAAAAAATCGACTTCGAATTAGTTGACACGGCCGGCATTACTAAAGAGCAGAAATTAAAAGAAAAAACCTGAAAAAATTGTGATTTGGCTTGGGCGATACTGGATGCCACCTTGCCGCTAACCAAACAGATCCTTCAAATAGTTAATTTAGGAGAAAAACACAACAAACCGCTCATTATTATTATTAATAAATGCGACTTATTAGCAGAAAAAAAAGAGCAAGAAGCCGCTAGCGAAAGACGAAAAAAAATTTTGACAGAACCAAAAAAAGAGTTAGAAAAAGAATTAAGAAATCGCTTAAAATCACTAAGTTATGTGCCGATAATTTTTCTTTCGGCTTTACAGGGGACGGGAATGAAAGCGCTGCTTAAAGTCCTCAAAGAAATGTTGACCCAAGCTCAAAAAAAAGCTTCCAAAAAAGAATTAGCCGAAATAGTGGAAAAAATGGTAATTAGTCACCCTCCAAAATATTTCAAGGGCAACAAGTTAAAAATCTATTTTGCCAAGCAGGAACATGGTTTGACTCAGACTTTCATTTTTTTTGTTAATAATCCCCAATGAGCCCACTTTTCTTACCAGCGCTATATGGCTAATTATTTGCGAAAAAGTTTGAATTTACCATACCTGCCGATTAAAATAATTTTGAAAAAAAGTGAATAATTTTTTTTCACACGTTCCTAGTTAATGCCCTTATGAAAATTATTCTTTCTTCAAACTTTTTTTCGTTTTGGTTGGTGTTCGGCATCGACTCTGACCCTTATTTCTTCATTTTTTATTTTGTTAAATATCGGTTCTATTTTTCCTTTGATAACCCCACTCAGAATATATTGGCGCAATAAGACCTGTTTTTTCTTGTTTGGAATCATGCGGCGAAATTCTCATTTGTAATTGTGA
The DNA here is from genome assembly GCF_002888635.2 of endosymbiont DhMRE of Dentiscutata heterogama. Taxonomy (NCBI): domain Bacteria; kingdom Bacillati; phylum Mycoplasmatota; class Mollicutes; order Mycoplasmatales; species endosymbiont DhMRE of Dentiscutata heterogama. The sequence goes on along the minus strand of NZ_LN828718.1, from coordinate 315,697 downwards.
TAAAGACGAAATAAACACTGGTCGCAGACGTAATATCCGCGATTTTCCTCGGCTCCGGTTCAATAACCCCAATGGTTTTTTTGACTGTAAGTATGAGTAGCACGAACGTATTTAACAGTAAGCGATTTTAGACAATTAAAGCATTTAGCGGTTAGTGGTTTTTTAGAATTTGACATTTAATAAGTTTCAAACTAATAATCTATAAAAGTATAATGTTATTTTTACAGCATAAATATTTGACTAATATAATTAAGTAATGGTATTTGCCTGTGTTGTCTCTTTCATTGGTGACAAAATTTAATCTCCGATAATATGCTTTTCAATTTAGTTAGGGGTTTTTCTAATAATTTTTTTATCCTCGATAAGAGTTACATGCCCATTTCCCACACCGCAGTTTGTATAGCGTATAATAATTGTATTATTAATACTTGTAGAAATAGCAAGCGCAACCTTTTTTAATTTTCCCTTTATTCCCAAGTTAATTAATATTATATTATTAATAATATAAACCTCCCTAAGCACTATACAAGTAACAACGCAAAAAAACATAATATAAAGGATAAGGACAAGTATTATGACAACTAATCATATTAATTCCAGCAAAAGTATAATTGGTTCAATTTGAAAGGGGGAATATATAACGACAATTAACACCAATTGGGGAAGAACCGACTTGAAAATAAGAGTAAAAAAAAGAGTGATGAAAAAAGCAAAATAGGCGTAGGTAAGATAAATCCCCAAAGAATCTATACTTCATAATTTATTCATTATCATGGCAGTAAATATAAAAGAATTAAATAAGAAATACGAGGACCTAAATAAAATAAACGAGTTTCTTAATTTTGTGATAATCAAAGAGAGAGAGAGAGACGAACCTCCCACGAGAGCAGCAGAATAACGAGAGCCTGCTCCTCCTGAATAAAGGACAACAAGCGAGAGACGAATGAATTGAAGCCTCTTTCGGACAACTCCGCGAACCGGCGGAACCTCCCACCATATGGATTATTTAAATTAGATTTGCAATTTTTTGGTATTACTAAAGAAGAACAAGAAAAAGAGGAAAAAAAACAAGAATTAGAAAATGAATTGCAAATAGAACAAAAAGCCTATCAAACATTAGAATTATCAGAAGGAGCCTCCGAAGAGGAAGTTGTAAGTGCTTATAAGAAACTTTGTTTAGCACATCATCCGGATAAAAATGGCAACTCAGAAGAAAGCACCAAGAAATTCCAAGAGATACAAAATGCTTACAGTATTTTAACAGAAAAGAAATTGGTCCTCAGTGCTTCTGTAATAGAAGAATTACAAACCAAAAACCAAGAATTAACTAAGGATTTAATACTAGCCGCGGAAGCAGGAGATGCACTTAACAAATGAAACGCCATTTATAAAAAAGAGATTGAAAAACTAAAAGAGACAGTTGAGTCTAATGAAAAGGTCATTGAGGGACTGAATAAAGAATGGATTGAAGAAAGAAACAAAAAGAACGAGGAAATTGCAGAATTACAAAGGACATTAGCCGAAGTTAGAAAAGAGGTCAATAACGATATAGAGATAGCAGTATCTGAGGAGAAAGCAGAAATTGCTTATTTAGAAGCAGAAATAAAAAAATTACAGGAGGACAATAAAAAATGAGAGGATTGATGAGAAAAATCCGAACAAGTTATGATGGCGGCAGCCTTGGAACGAGAAAAAAGAGAGTTAGAAATAGAACACCTGAAAAGCCAACTGAAAGATAGAAGTAGAGAGATTGAAGAATGAAAAGAAAAAAACGAAAATCTATCAGAGAAGTTGAATTATGAAAGGCAAGTAAAAGAAGTCGATGTATCAGAATTAATGCTTAAGTGTGACATTCAGGAAAAGGAATTAGAAGCACTTGAAGCCGAAAATAAGCGATTAAAAGAAGGCTCAATATCCGGTCGCTCCTCGGCCCGACCCAGTTTATCACAAATCCAACCAACAAGACAAAATTCCACGGCGTCCAGACCCATTTCGCGGGCTACTTCTTACATTGAAGGTCTTAACATTGAGATTGAAGAAGATAGTCCTTATTATTGTAAACATTGCAAGCAACTTAAAAACAATTTAGGTAGTGCACTCAACGATCCAAGAAATTATGGATTACCAACAACGTCCGACGAAAGCCACAGCGAAAAAGAAGGAAAGTCCCACCACAATTCAGCACCATCAGCCAGAGGGCGTGGCCGAGGCTACTCCAAACGACCATCGGTCAGTGATTTTGAACATAGCCAGTCGGATTCCAGCCATCCTAAAAGAACCGGAAGTGATGGAAGTAATTTTGATTCACCAACCGATTATTTTTACGGAGAAGTTATTAGTCCTTATGATTATAATTTACTCAAAGGAGAAATTGCCGAAAAAGTAATAGAAAACAAAAAATTACAAGCCCGGGTTGCGGAATTAGAGAACAAAGCCAAAGACGACAAAGAACAAATTGCTGAATTAAACCGGATAGTCCGGGAAAACGATAAAAGAATTGACGAATTAAACCAAAAAAATGAGAATGATTCCCGAGACCTAAAATTGGCCGAGCAAAGAGAAATTATTATTCAGGCGTTAAAAGATTGAGCCGCTAATATCGGACAACTGGAAAATAAATTAAAAATTCAATTGATTTTAAAGGCTGAAGCCGTTGACAAAAGCACCGACCCCGTTAATAAAATTAACTCTATAAGTAAGAATTTGAAGCGCATTTCTCAAGAATTAGAAAATCTGAACTTGGTTGAGGATAATCTTTCTTTGAGCGAGAGCGAGAAAACCGACGAAGTTAACCCTTCCGAAATAACGCCAATCGTAATTGTTTCTGACGAAACGGCACGAGTAGCACAAGTAAATGTTCCGCTAATCCCCAAAGAAAAAGATTTATTTGAAGAGGAGAAGGAGGAAATTAGAGCCAAAGCCGCTGAATTGACTAATCCAGCCAAAGCAGATTGAAAAACAATTCGGGACCGTCTAGGGAAAGATTACAACGGAGACCTCTACGACAATTGCCAAGACTACTGAGAAGCTGAAAATAGTACTACGTTAGGAGAAGACAACGACGAGGACCACGATTCCAATTTTTCCGACGATCCTTACGTAACGGAGATGACAAAGCAAATTAAGGAACTTACGATCTCAGGCAAAAATATTTTAGAAACGCCGGCCGAAACAAGAAAAAACGGCCAGCCGCCACTTTCTCCCCAATTCTTGCCCGTGCCGGACATTGAAAAAGGGCTTAAAGAAATAATTGACACCAGCGACAAGTTAATTGATAATTTTTACCAGAAAATGGAAACTGTGGTCAAAAAAGATGAGGAAGAATTGTCTACAATCAAGACCCGCGAAGAAGAATTGACAGCCAAAAAAGACGCTAGCGAGACGAAATTGGCAAATCTCCAAGCAAGACTTGAACGCAGAAATAAAGCGGTAGCAGAATTACAAAAAAAGATCAAGGAATTGAAAGACAAAGAAAGCGGATGAAACCCAGCAACAAGTAAAAAGAGCAAAAGATTAACAGAACTAGAAAAAAAATTAGAAGAATTGTTTAATGGAACCGATGATGGGACCAAGAAAACGAAGGGGCAAATAGAATGTTCCAAAGAGGTGGATGAATGTAAAGAAAAAGTAGCCGAAATTACAAAATTGCTAAAAGGTTTTGAAAGTTGAAAAAATAATCTCGGTAAACTCAATTTTGAGGAGTATAAGAAAGACTTATTAAAAAAAATAAACGAAGCCGTTGAAGACAAAACAAGATTGTCTGAAACAGATGAAACAGATATTCGAAAATCCACCACAATTTCCAGGGAGGAACTAAAAGCCGCTCAAAAAAATCTCTTGGCCACAATTAAGGAAATAAAAAAAGACGGAGGTGAGGTTGTCTTTGAAGATAAAATTGATGAATTGAAAAAACGATGTGAGGAATACGAAAAAAAGGCCGAGGCAGACGGACAAAAAGCGGATAAGTATAATGCCTACATAAATAGACTTTTAGAGAAAGCAGTTGAAAAAAATAGAAAATTAACGGCCATACATAAATATAAAGAGGAACGGGGAGCCGCCGAACGAGAACGATTGAAATGAGAAAAAGGGGTTTTGGAGCATGAAAATAAGGAATTAAAAGTAATTTTAGCCGAAGTGGAGAAAAAACATCCCGATCTGAAAAGCCACCGCCGCACGGGCAGCGGAATTTCTTTTTCTTCGGGTTACAGCACCCCAATTTTCGGCTCCAGCAGACCGAGCACTCCGCTAGCCAGCCCAAAGGGCAGTCCAAATGAAAAAAATCTGATGCTGGAAATGATGGACGACGAGTTGCAAAAATGGAGAAAAGAACATAATGAGGAAATGGTTCGGCAGAGAGAAGAAAGCCAAAAAGAAGTAGACGAGTTAAAACGAAAATTAGAGGAAGCGAATGCTAAAATTGAGGAAAAGGCCGAGTTAGAGAAAAAACTGACCGAGAAAGATAACCCTCAACCAGAGAAAGGAGAAAAATGTAATGTTTTAACTCATGAATTATTGGAACATGAAGTCGCAGATTTAAAAAAGGAATTAGAAAAGGCAAGAGCGGAAAATGCCACAAAGGACGAAACAATTATTAGGTTAAAGGCTGAAATTGCGGCATGAGAAAAGCGAAAATTAGATGAAGTAATGGCCCCTAACAACCGCGACAAAACTATTGAGGAATTAAAACGAGGTAAGGAAAATATTGATACAGAATTAGTAAATGTTAAGCAGCAATTACAAGAAGCCAACGAAAAAATTAAGGCAAAAGAAAATGAATTAGAGGTAGTTAATGAGGATTTAAAAAGCGAGCTATTAAATGCCGAGGATAAAAATAACGAAATAGAGAGGTTAAACGGCCAAATAACCGAATTACAGGCCGAAATTGTCGAAAATAGTTTGGTAATAGCCAACTCAGTAAGCCAAGAGGATTATAACGGGGCAGTGGCCGAAAGAAATAGACGTCCGAATATCAGCCAAGCCGAATATGAAAAAGTGGTAGCAGAAAGAGACGAATACAGCAAACGACCAACGAAGGAACAATTAGATAATGCGGCAGAAAATATTGTAAAAAATGGCGGTTATGTTCCAGCAACCGATTATCAGGGCTGAATTAACCCCAACGATGAAAATGCCCGTCAGAAAAGCAGACTAAAAACGGAGGTGGAAGTAAATGAAGCGGTTGACAATGCTCGTCAGCAAGAGACAGACAAATACAAAGACCACATCGACCCCAACAATTTTGCCGAAGTAGCCCGTCAAAAAGGATATAAAAGCAAGGACGACGTGGACGCAGAAGTAGCCAACAAAGCCAAAGAGTATGAAAATTATATTCACCCCGATAAATTGGTGGAGGAAGCCGAAAAACAAAAAGGCATGGTTTCAAAAGAAACATACGATAAGGCAGTAGCGGAAAGAGATAAACGACCCGAAATTAGCCGCGAGGAATGAGAAAAAGATTGAAGCAAGAGACCAACGCAGCAAGAGGCCGATAAATATAAAAATCATATTGACCCGACCAATAAAGACAAATTGAAAAATGCCGCCGAGGAGGCTGGTTTCGGTTTTGAAAAGAAAGACATTGATAATGCTGTTAAGGACGAGCGAGCAAAATGAGATGGTTATGTGGACCCAACTACACACCGAGCCGACTGGATTAATCCCAACAATTTGGAGCAGGAAGTTAAAAAAGCCGGTTGGAAGTATACGCAAAAGGATTTAAACACAGCGGTAAATAATGAAAAAGACAAATATAATGGTTGAGTTGACCCCACTACTTACCGGACGGATTGAATTGACCCCAGCGAATTGGAAAATAAAGCCAAAGAAAGGGGTATGGTTTCAAAGAAAGATTATGATAATGTATTAAATGGAAAGAAAAAGGTGGAGGAGGAATTGTCTGTTGAAAAGAAAAGCCGCGAGGGAATTGAAAAACAGTTAGCCGCCGCTGTCAAAGAAAGTGTTGAATTATCAACAAAATCAGCCGAAGCCGAGCAAGGCAAAAATAGAAGTGATAAAGCAGCAAAAGAAAATTATCAACGAGAATTAGCCAACAAGGAGGCAGAAAGACAAGCCGAAAAGGAAAAATTTGAAGAAGATTTAAAAGACAAACAGCAGACCATTGATAAATTAAGTAAAATTGTAGGTGAAAAAACAATAACAGCGAAAGATTTGGAATTAGCCCAACAGCAAGTAAAGAATTTAAGCGGCAGTTTAGAACGGGAGAGAACCGAGCATGCCGCTACTCAACGAGCATTAGAGGAAACTCAAAAGGGGTTGAATGCCGCCCAAACCGAACGGGATAAACGACCAAATATTACTAACGAACAGTGAACTAAAATGCAGGGTGATTTAACGACCGCTCAACAAGCATTAGAGGGCGAGCAAAAGGCCCGCCAAAGTGCGGAAACCGAACGCAACGATTACCGCAGGAAGCATGAAGCCGAGCAAACACAGCACAGGGAAACTAAAAGACTATTAACCACCGCCAGAGAAGCCCGCGACCATTACCGAACTTCGTATTCGGAAGAGCAAAGAAAGCATGCGGACACCAAAGAAGAACTAAACAAAGTCAAAATTGAACTGAGAACAGAAAAAGAGCAACATAACGATACAAAAGGGCAACTAGAAAGCAAGACAAAAGAATTAGAGGATGAAAAGAAGAAAAATGAAATAATTTTGGCAAAGTCCGACGAAACGGGAGTCAAACTAACCACAGCAGAAACACAAATAGCCGATTTAGAAAAGAAATTAGCAGATAAAGATAAGGAATTAACTGATATTCAAGGACAATTGGATACGGAAAAAACGGCCAAAGAAAACGCTGAAACAGAACGAGATGCGGCCAACACCGACAAACAAAACGCCCGGCAAGAAAGAGAAAACCGCCCAAATATAACGCTGGATGAATGAAATAATGACTACTCCCGAAGACCAACCAACGAGCAATTAGCAGAACAGACAAAGAAAACTGATAACCTAGCCAAAGATAAAACAGCATTAGAAAAAGATTTAAAACAGGCCCAGAATAATTTGGCCGCTGAAAGAACTCAACACGGAGAAACACAAACCCAATTAAAAAACAAGACAGCAGAATTAGGGAATGTAGAGCGAGAAATGAAAAAAATAGAGTTAGTAGCAAAAGCGTTTATAGAGAATTTCAAGTCCGTAAAAGCCCAAAATAGAAATCTAAAAATTGAAGTTGTCGAATGGGAGGAAAAGGTTGAAGAATTATTAGTTGAAAATAGCCGCTACGAAAATGAATGACAAGTAAAAATTAAAGAGTTGAAAGAAGCAAAAGAAAGTTTGGAGCAAAAGTTAGACCAAGCCAAAAACCAGACCAACGAACGACAAAATGAGCTCAATGAAAATGTAAAAACCCTGGAATATCTGCTGGAATTAGGGGAACAAGATAAGGAGAAAATTCAAAATCAAGTGCGAACATTGAAAGACCAAATTGCCGACAGTGAAAAGGAGAAACGAAAGCAGCAGCAAGATAATCGGTATTTAATTTGACAAAAGGAGCAAGAAATTGCCAAACTTACAGCGAAAGTAGAGGAATGGAGAAAAAGAGCGGCTGAATTAAAGGCTTCTCTGAATGACCGCTCGACCGAGGATGATTTAGCCATTCTCCAAAAAAAATATCAGAAAATTGTTGACAAATTACAAGAAGTAAATGAGAAATTAAAAGAAGCCAAAGATAATAATTTTGCGGCCACAGAGGAAAACAAAGAATTAACCAAAAAACTCACCCGGCAGGAAAAATTAAATCAAAGACAAGGTGAAAAAATAACGGAATTAAATAATCAATTAAAAGAGGTTAAAAAAGAAGCAACGAAATCCGTCTGAGAAATTAACAAATTAGAAGCCAAGTTGGCAGTGGCTAATAAATTATCCGACCGAGACCAACAAATTATTCAAGGGTTAAGAGATAAATATAATAAATTGCTGAAATCGGAAGCCGAAGCGCGTATAGCAGAAAGGGAATTAAAAAGGACTAAAACAAAGGCCGAAAATGAATTAGCAGCATTGAAACGGAAATTAGAGTGGGAAAAAGAAAATCGTCAAGTTGCCGAAAAAAATCTAGCCGTTCGGGTTCAGGATAACAACAATTTACAAAAGCAGATTTTTGAATTAGAAAGCAAATGTCAAAAATTACAAATAGCGGTTAAAAAGAACACAAAAGATAAAAAAGAGTTGACTAATCAACTCCGCGAGGCACGAAGCGAAAATAGCGACCACTCCGAACAAATTGTTTATTTGAAAGAGCAGATTGATAATTTGGAATATGGTTTACGAGTGTCAAATAAGGAAAATGAAGATTTAAAAGGTCAATTAGTAATTGTCAATCAAGAAAAAAACAATTTACAGCAGATTATTGACCGCACTCAAAACCGACTGGGGGAGCCAGACTTAAATAATTTGCCAAATATGCCACAAGGCGGGACATTAAGGCAATTGATTGCTGATTTTAATACTAGCCAAATTAACTTACAAAATGAAACAGCCAGAGCGGACGCAGAAAAATTACGAGCCGATACTTATGAAAATGATTTGCGAGCAGAATTTAATATTACTAATGTTAATGACTGAAAGAATGTGTTGGTCGGGTTAAAAGGGCGTCCGACCCAGGCAGATTACGATAACGTTAAGAATCAAAGGGACAGATATCAGCAAGAGCGAGACAATTTACAAAATAAATTAGATACTCATCAGCAGTGGTGTCAAATTATTAATTGTCAAGAACCATGTTGCTTGGGCGATTATGAGCGATTACAAAAGAAATTAGCCAGACAGGAGAAAGATATTTTAGAGAAAATTAATAATTCATTAGAATTAGGAATAGAAGTTGAAGAATTAACCATTCAAAAAATTATTAGCCGAATTGAGGAATTAATTAGAGGTCCAAAAATAACCAATCAGCAATTACAAAAAGAATTAGACCAGGCCCAAAAAGTTATTAGATTATTACAAAAAGACAAGAAAAACATTGATTTCTTGGCTATTCAACAAGCCGAATATCAAAAAATACTTGCTTGGGTGAAAGGTGAAACGAATGAAACTTGTGTGCGATTAGGCATTAATATTCCGTTTGCTATAAGTGAGAAAATTAACCAGGCAACTACTTTGGTTGCCGTGGCCCGAGAAAGAAATAATTTAATCCAAGCCAAATTAGGAGAAAAAAGTGTTGAATTAAAAAAAGTAATTCGTCAAAAAGAAAATTTGGGCCAAGAGCAAATCCAAGAGAGATGAATTTGAAGTATTTTGCTTCTGCTGAGTTATATGATAATAATTGGTCTGATTGGTAAGTTGAGAGTGAGAAAAAGGGTTAAATAGACCCGATATTTTTAGGCAAAAAAATATCAAAGGCTAATTTTATAGCATTTTGTCGAAATATGAATAATGAACCAAGAAGTTTGTAATTCTGTAAAATAGTATCATATAAAAAACTAAAAAAAGAAAATTATAATAATGCGTAAAAAAAAAGTAATTAAAAGACATGTAATCAATCCTGACCCTAAATTTGCTTCCGTGATTGTTAGCCGCTTGATTAATAAAGTAATGAAAAATGGTGAAAAGAGAAAAGCACGTAATATAGTCTATGAAGCCGCTCAAATAATCGAAAAAAAAACTTCTTTGCCTTTCTTGACCGTTTTTGAAGGGGCGCGAACGAATGCTAAACCAGGCTTGGAAATGAAAAGTCGGCGGGTTGGAGCCACCAAACAACGGGTCCCGAAAGAAATTGATGATGAACGGGGTGAAAAAATATTCTTGCGCTGGATAGTCGAAGGAGCCAAGGAAAAAAAAACTCCTTATTCAATGTCCGAAAAATTGGCCGAGGAAATCCACAATGCTTACAACAAATCGGGGGAGGCTTTCAAGAAAAAAGAGGCTCTCTACAAAGAAGCCGAATCGGGTCGGGTTTTTTCCTCTTTCTTGAAACGCTAAAAACTGGCAAGAGGTCTTGAGTAAGAAATAATTTAAAATTGTTGTGATGCCGAGAAAACAAAAATTTTTCTTATCAATTTAAAAAAGAAGTTAAAATTGAGAGGCTTGCAACAGATGATTATTGTATAAAATCATATTAAGGCGGAGAAAAATCGTCTTATCTCTCTCATTAATGGGGTCAAAATTAAACCTGACATTACCGAAATTGAGGCAGAATTGAATAAAAAACCTGTCGTTTCCAGCAGCGAACTTAAAAATTCGGATTATCAAACAGAAATGATTAAACTAAACGTTATTTTTATGCCTGCCGACATTGTTGAGGCAAAATTGAATTAGACAAAAGTATTAAGGAATGAGACGAAGCCAAACGGCAAGCCCGGGCCGATTTGGCTTATCATGAAGAACACGAATGTGGCAATAATTTAGAAAAACCCAAAATTGCCATTTACTTCTCACCGAACCAAGGAGGAAATGAGCACGCTGATTTAACTTATGCTACAAAGATTAACGAAAGTGAATTAAGTTTGGAACAAGATAATCAAGGACAAATCTATCAAGAAAAATCGGCTGAAAAATCACCAGTCAACTTAACTCCTTGACTAATTAGTGGTGGAGTAATTTTAGTGGGTGGATTATTATTCGCTTGACTTATTAACCGGAAAAAGGAAAATAGAAAAAATAAATAAGAATATTTTGTTCTTTTAAGACTAAAAATAGACATTAATATTTTGCCGCGGGCCTTAAAAAAATAACAATAAATAAAGAAGTATTTTTTCTGCTAGAACAGTTACTTTTTTTTGGCAAAAGAGTTAAAGAGAATTATTTGAAATGCTAAAGCAGACTAAAATTAATATATTATGAAAGTTAACGCAAAAAAGAAAGTTCGCTCCAATCCTATCAATCGGTATAACAAATTATTCAAATTTTTAAGTTTCGATCAGGGATTATTATCGTGCCTCTTGATAACGATCATTATTCTGCTCTATACTTTCGCTATTTTGGGAGTTTTTTCCTCTTTAGAAATCCCAGCCGGAGCAGGGGAAGCAGTAATATCCTAATTCAATGAAAAAAACGAATTATCAATGATATATCTTGTCGGTACGTGGAGGACGGGAGGAGAAATTAATTGCCAAAATTAAAGTAGAATTAGAAAAAAAAGGTTGGGGTGATAACGTTCAGGAGTTAAAATTTGTTAGCGACAATAATAAAAAAAATATTTTAAAGGGCTATCTTCTTACTCGTTGTCATTTGACCTCTCAATTAATCTTCGACCTTTGCCAAATACCAGAAGTGATTGGTTTTTTGAACCATCAATGAAAGGAAAATAAGTTGCCGGATCCGGTTTCTGAAACAGTGGTTAAGAATTTCTTAGCCAAAATGAAAGAAGAGAAAGCAAAAAAAGTAATTGAAAATTACGAAAAAGTTGATTTCAATATCGGCGATTTGGTTAAGATTACTGAGGGAACTTTTAGCAATCGGGAAGGAAGAATTACCTATTTAGACAAAAAAAAGCAAAAAGTTAAGATTACCATTGAGTCTTCGGGTTGAGAAGTCAGTGACGTTCCGGTTGGTATCTGTCAGAAAGTGGCAGTGGGTTAAAATAATAACATTATGCTTATGAATTGTAATGCTTGCTGCTCAAGGGCTAGTGTGTTTTCTTATTGAAATATAGGGGAAAGTCAAGAAAAAAAGTTACTTCAAAATTTCATTTTCCAAGAATCAGGAAAAGAAGTCAGCGGCAACAATTTTGAACTTTGTGATAACTGCAAGGAAAAATGAGAGAAATTTCGTTCTCGTCGGTTAAGAGAGGAAATAATTAAAGAATTGACAACCAAAAATTCAATTGACTGCCAAATTTTTCTCAAATATGCTTATCAGAATTACTTAATTGATAACGATTACTCAGAGGTCAAAGAAGCTCTTGTTGAAAATATTAAGCGTTATAAAAACGAATGAGAAATTAAAGAAATGAATTGAAGCAGAGACGGGAAATATTACTATGACTATATTACAGAGAGAGAGAGAGAGAGAGAGAGAGAATAAATAAGCAAATAATACTCATTCATAAATCATCCCCAATAGAATATAGCGAAAATGGGTTTCTGATAATTAAAAGACCAAAAATGTATAGAAAAGATTACTTTTCTCCCGAACAATGGACTGAGTTAGAAAGGGTTTTAAACCAAAAACAAGAAATCACTAAAAACCAATCTCCATTACGGCTAGTTTTAACCATTTTAAGTAGTATGGTTTTGATAATGGCATTAGGCTTATTAATTTGCTACCTAATAAAGAAAAAGAAGAAAATCTAGAAATTGAAAGAGAAAGGTCTTATACCATTCAAGCACTATATCTATTATTCAATCTCTTCCACTATTCGTACATCAATATTTTTGTAATTGCCGATTTGCTGCGAGATTTGTCCTTTATTCCCCAGTCTTTCTCTTTCATTCGTTTCTTCCATTATTTTTACATGAACGTTTATTCCCAAATACTCACTAATTTTTTGAAGCATTTTTCCTTCATGTTGAAGAAGGAGCGAGGCTTTTTGTTTCGGAACCACAATTTCTCACTCAGTTTCTTTTTCGATATTTAATTTAATTAATCGCACAGGAGAAATTAATTTGGAAAGTAATTTTTTTTTATCAGTAGTTCAATCAGCAAAATCTACACGTTCGGGATAAATCAAGCGAGAAACCGATTTTGCCTTCTCGCCCCCTTCACCGATACAGGTTCCGGCTGGCTCAATATACAAGTTTTTTTCTTTCGCCACTGGACCTTTTTCCATTATTACTTTACTTATTAATCCCGGCAAACGTAAAATACTATGAATAACCACTAATCCTTCTTTTAACTGAGGTATTTCTTGCTCGAGCAGTCTGCGAACAAATGAATCGTCCGCTCGGGTCAAAATGATTTGTGGAGTATTCTCTCCAGGATTTTCTTTCACTTCTTTGATAAGGAGAAAAAAACGTTGACCTAATCTTGGTTCTTCTCGCATAACTCATTCAGGTTTGGCCCAATAACCGACGCCTCTTCCCAAGTCAACAGTATAATATTTCTTGCCTTGGAATTCCTTAGTTTGGAGACTTTTAATACCACCTTTAATTATTTTTCCCTCTTGAGATTTATATAATTTAAATTGTCTTTCTCAACTGATTTCTCCAACGTCTTTTCGCAAGCGGTCTTTAATTTCTTGGTTAATAGAAAGAGACAGATTTTTAACATCCAAAGGAAGTAGAAAATAACCGTCCTTCACTTGTCCACTTTTTAATAATTTATTATCTGCGACTATTTCCTTTCCCGGATCGTTAAGTTCAGAAACTATTTTATAGCGGCGATAAACTAATAATCCGGAGTCAAACTCAAAATGTAATTCGGCTCCGACATTTTCTCCTTTACAATATGATTTGCGAAAGGAATCCGTGATTATTTCCTTAATTTTTTCTTCCGATACACCTTCGCGTTCGGCTAACTGTCTGATAAATTGTTGAGTGTTGCTGTTTTCGGTCAAAATCCTAAAATTGTTTAATATATTATAATTTTATATGGAAAGTATTGGTCATTATCTACAATTGCTTATAAAATATACGAAAGAGGGATTGCATTTTTTGCTTAACGACGCAGACAAAATCACGGCTAGTCATTTGGTGGCCTTTTTGTTGGCTATCACTATTATTTGATTACTTTCTTACATTGTTTCTAAGATTTTCAAAACTGTGATAAAAATATGTATTTTGGTTGCTTTAATTTGGTTAGTATATATGCTTTTATTTGATAGAGGTAAATATAACGAATTATTTAGTAAAAATAGTGGGTCAAGTAGTAGTGATAAATAACGTGAACTTTTTAAATTTCGACTTAAAATTTAATTACAAAAACTACCAGGCATAAATAAAAAGAATTCCGCAAGATTATAAGTTTAATTGAATTGTTTACAATTTAGAGAATACCAGCGAGAGAGTGTTGTTTAAAGAATTTTTAGTCATAAGGAATTCTACTCTTACACCGCTCGTTAGTCGTTACAGTTAAAATATTATAATATATGACAAGAAAATGTGGTTTTTTTGATTGCAATAATCCCAGTGAGAAGTAGAAAGGGAAAGACTCGTGCCAAAGTCACCTTAATAGGAAAGAGCAAAGTATTTGTGCGGCTTGTCGGCAAACGAAGCCGCTACATGAATTAGAATTTCATCCCTCGCTAATAAAAGAAAAATATTTATACATGGGGGCTACCATAACGCGAAATAAACTGCCGGCCCGATTTCAAACTGAGTTAAACCAGTTATTACCTCAATTAAAATGAAGTGTTAGCGAACAAGAATTAATTGCGAAAGTGGAAAAATTAATTGCGGATTTTTTGGCGAAAAAAGGCGGAAAACAAGACCATATTGATTGATTATTATTTTGCTCGGTTTGTAATCCCGAAATTGTTCACCAAGTGGACGATTTGGTGGATAAAAACCCCCAAAATAATAAAACGGGGCAAGGAATAAAAGAGAAAAGTAAAAAAATTGAGGAGTTTATGAAGAAAGTTGAAAAATCCATGCAAGAAGAGGAATGAAAAAAGTTAGAAGAGGAAGTTGAGGAAGAATTTTATAAACAAATCGCAATTAGCCCTGACCCTAATTGAAATCCCGGCTCGCAAGGTCCAAACCAACCAGGCCAACCTAGCCCAAACCAAAATGATAATTCAGCAAAAATCACCCAATTGCAGCAAGAAATTAACAGTTTAAAGCAAGAAGTCCAAAACTTAAAAAATTCCACTGACTCTCCCAATTCTGACCTTTTGCGTGATAAAGAGGACAAATTAAGAGAAAAGGAAGAGGAATTGGAGGAATTAAAAAGAAAAAATAATTTTCCAAAGCAAAATCAACCCGATAAAAATAATGATTCTAACCTTTCGCTTAAAATTGGCCTAGGAGTGGCTGCAGTAATCATTGTGGCTCTTGTCGCTTGGCTAGTGATTGAAAAAAAAAAAAAAAAAAACATTAATAGCCTCTAATGATTATGCCCTACATTAATAATCTGGTAAAACTACTGTTTGTTTAACGTTAAACGTAAAATTAATATATTATGAGAGTAGCAAGAGTAGAACCAAGGCACACATTCAGTATTTACTTACCATTTTCTTTATATCAAAAATTATTGGATAAAGCCGGTAAGGGCAAAATCAACACTTTCATTAAGGAGGTGTTGGAGGAAAAATTGAGAAAAGGAGAACAAGACCAAAAAGAAAAGTTACGAAAGCGGCTTATTGAAGATTATCAAACCCAAGCCAAAAGCAAACAACTTCAAAAAGAGTTAAGAGCCATGGAAGCGGTTCAATTTGAAGACTTAAAAGATGAATAAAGTCAAAAAAGTTCCTCAACGAGGAGAAATGCGAAGTATTAAAAATACGAGCATTCATAAAGTGCGAAGTTCCCGAAGAACGAGTATTCCCCGCAGGGGTGAAATCTGACTAATAAAATGTGATAAAATTAAGGAACTTTCCAAAGATTAACGACCTGGTTTAATAATTAGTGATAATATTCAAAATGAATTTGACAATTTTGTTGTGGTAGCCATGATGACTACTGATGATTTAGAAAATATTCGGTTATTCGAGGTTTATATTGAAAGTACACCAGAAACTGGTCTCGATGGGCCCAGCAAAATAGTTCTCAATCATCCTTTTACTGTTTTTAAGGAATTAAGGTTAGAAAAAAAGTTAGGAGTAGCCAGCGGAGAAATTATGGAAAAGGTAAAAAGGGCATGAAAAATCGCTTTTAATAGTGAGGAATGATAACAAAAAAATAAATAATATATGGCAGTAGAAAAAAAAGTCTCTAAAAGTCAAGTTAAAACCACTAAACCTAAAAAAAAAATTAAAAAAATTCCTGAAGGGCGAGGAATTATCCACGGCAAATTTAGTTTTAACAATACTATCCTCGATTTAAGTAAAGAAAACGGCGATATTTTGGCTACGGTTAGCGCAGGCAGTGTTGACCTCGGCAATAATAAAAAAATTACCGGCACTAAAAAAGCCACTCCTTTTATGGCCACAAAGGTTGCGGAAGAAATAATTAGAAAAGCCAATGAATTTGGGATTCACAATGTTGAATTACAAGTTAAGAATATTGGAGCCGGTCGCGATACGGTAATAAGAAGAATATTGGAAGAAAAATCCCTAAATGTTGAAACTTTAATCGACCGAACTCCTGTGCGTCATGGTGGTTGTCGGCCTCCTCGCGCTCCTCGAAAATAACAAAACTAATTACTATTCTTCAACAAATACTCCTTATCCACCTCGTCCAAAAAAGGGGAGTATAATTCTTGACTACTAATTAAATAGAGTAATTTTTTTGCCCGAGTTATCCCCACGTAAAATAATCTTTTTTCCTCCGTGAGGTCTTGGGTTTCTTTGTAAGGTAGGGTTCCTTGGTCCAAATAGGCAAAAAAAACTACTTCAAATTCTAAACCTTTCGCCTGGTGGACCGAAGAAAGTATTAAATTATTTCTGGTTTTAATCAATTTTTTATCCTCAAACGCAATAATGATTCATTGTAAAAAAGCATTAATTAATTCATTTAGATTAGGATATTCTTTTTTACGTTTATTTTCTCAATTTTGAGCGATATTGAGAAATTGTTGGACATTTTTTTCTCGTTCGGTTGCATTAATGCGGGTCTTCAAATGCTTTCAATAATCAAAATCGTTAAGTACTCCCAATAAAAAGGTGCTGAGGGGGGATTTTTGCTCTAATTGCTGAGAAAGTTCCAATTTCAATTTCTCTTGCCATTTGTTAATTTTCAGAATGATAGCCCCAATTTTTTCTATTTGTCCGGTCATCATTTTTTCTTGACTTAAATTGGTGATAGTGGCAAAATTATTCAGATATTCATAGATACTTATCTTTTCTTTTTCGCTGTTTTGTTCGATTTTTTCAATGGTGCGAGCCCCAATTTTTTCTTGTAATCCTAATATCCTCAACAAAGAAATATTATCCTGATAAATAATGGTTCGTAAAAAGGATAAAACATCCTTAATTTCCTCCCGTTCAATAAATTTGAAAGAACCTAATATTTCATAAGGTACCCGCTGAACCACTAATTCTTGTTCCAAGCGAGTAGAAAGATAATTGTTGCGATAGAGGATAGCAATATCGCTAAATGTCAATTTCTCTCGGATTAGCAGCCAACGAATATGACGAACAATAGAACGGACAGAAAGGCGGGTCAAGAAATTTACTTTCACTCCTTCTGGGTTACAAGTGTTAAGTAAATTACTAACCAAAATAGACTGGTTCTTTTTGATAAAAGAATTAGATAAATGGAGTATGTTGCTAGTGGAACGATAATTAGTGCTAAGATAAACAGTTTTTCATTCCTTATTTTTGGTGAAAGAGGAAATTAATTCAGGGGTGGCCCCTTGAAAGCCATAAATGGCCTGGTTCGGGTCACCCACTAGAAAAACATTTTGCTTCTCGCTCAAAATTAGTTTAATTACTTCTCATTGAACCGAGTTAATGTCTTGAAATTCGTCCAACAAAATATGAGTAAATTGTGCCTGATATTCCTGTCGAACCGAGGGGTGGTAAGTAAAAAGATCAATGGTGTAAAGCAGCAAATCATTAAAATCCAGAGCCTGGTTGGTTTTCAAATATTCCTCATATTTTTGGTATATTTCATACCGGGTTTTGGTTGATTCGTCAAATTGTAGTGGGTCGGTATTCAGTTTACCATTTTTTCAACCACTAATATAAGCGAGAATGGTGTTTATTTCTTTTTTTTCCGCACTATAATTATTCTGATAGAGTATTTTGCGAATTATGGTTTCTTGCTCGTGCCGATCATAAACCGGAAATTTACTGTCGGGGAAACCTAACAAATACGAATGTTTATTAAGAACATGAAAACAAAAAGAATGGAAATTATAAATATGCAAATCCTTGGGGGAAACGGTGGTAATATAAGAAAAAACCCGTTTTTTTATTTCTTTAATGGCTTTTTTGGCAAAAGTTAAGACCAAAATATTTTGGGGCTGGGCTTTTTGGCTGGCTAATAAGTAAATTAGTCTGCTGACCAGAGTTTTAGTTTTGCCACAACCAGGTCCGGCAATAACGCAGATACGAGGATGTTCTTCATAAACGGCTTGTTTCTGTTGTTCGTTTAGTTCTTGAAGAAAGTCCATTTTAAAAGTAAATAATAATACATATTTTAGGCCTATTTCTAATTACCCTTAATTAACAAGGATGAAAATTTGAGAAAAAACAAATTGCTTAATAATCAATCTCCTCAATTTTTTTCAGTCTCAAAAAATTGCTTTTTAATTTCTGAAAATTAGTTAAAAAATCTACTCCTTGAAAATCTTGGAGAATTCTGAAATTAGGAAACTTTGCTTTTATTGTGGTTAATTCGGATTGCTGGATAATTTGATTGGCTAACAAACACTTTTTATTTTGATAAACTGCGGTATGATATTTATTTCCACGGCTGTCAATGGTTAACACGCTGAGACAATTTTCGGTTCCTGCTTGTAATAATAACGTATCTATATGATAGACTTTAACTTGAGGATTAAGTACCTGAAAAGTGGCAATAAACGTCAAAGCCACCCTTAATCCGGTTTGTCTGCTGGGGGTAGAAGTAAAATAAATCTCATTTATCTCTCTTAAATTATGGTTGGTTTGGGCTAAAATCTGCCACAAATGGGAGAGAAAGTTTTCCGAATGGAGCCGCCGGTTTTCTTTCTGAACGCTAACCAAACATTTATCATTTTCTCACAAGGCCAGAAAAAGAAAAGGAGAGGATAAACTAAATTGGAGAAGCATTAAAATATTTTGTAACAGGAATTATATTTTTCGCTTACTATCCTTCTTACCAGGTCAAAAAATTAGCAGCAAAAAAGTAATAATTAGCAAAACTGCTCCGGCCAAAATTCAACCAAAATATTTATCTAAAAAAAATTTTTTCGGTTGAACAGTATCTACATTAACGCATTCTAAACGGGAAACCAGAGGGAGAGAAAGTTGCCCCATGTCTCGGGTAGAACTAGTGGCAATTAAAATATAATTCGATAAATCAATCGCCTCTCCAAATAGATTAGTATTTTGTTGGTGGTCGAAAATTGGTAATAAGGAGTGTTCGAGTTCTTTGCTTGTTATTTTTTCAATATTTTTAAATCAAATGATAGGAAAATTGTGAGCGGCTATTGCTTGTTGGTTTTTGTTATCCTGATAGATTTCTTTAATTTTGGTTTCTATTCACTCGCCTTTTTCCTGTCCCACTTGGGCGAAGTCAATAATATTTTTTTCCGGTATTTCCTGCTGGGCTAATTCTTGGTTATATTCCTCGCCCGCAAAAAACAGAACCCAGGAAAAATTTTTACTAATTCCCTCTTTCTGGGCCTTTTTTTTAACTTTTTTTTCTTTATTTAAAGTTTTTATTAACAACGTTTCATTATTCATATTAACTTTTTCGCTTATTCTTTTTACTTCTTTGGGCTGCCAAGACCAAGCCAACTGTGGCAATTAATCCCACTGCCGCCAGAGACACTACCATTCAAATAATTTTGTGAGACTTTTCTTTTCTTAATTGTTCTTTTAACCGATTATTTTCTTCTTCGCGGGCCTTAAATTGTGAATGACATTTTTCGGAACAAAAATCTAAATCTTTTTCGAGGTCGCTAAAATAGGCTAATTTTCTATTTTCTATGTGTTTATGACATTGGTCGCAGAAGGTAGCGAAATATTGACCCTGGTCGGTTAGCTTCGGTCAATTCAAATTGAAGCCTTGATAATTTTTTACTTCGCCCGTTTCTCAAATCTCTTTTAATACTTTTTCAACCTTTTGCTTATAAGGTTTTCAATCCTCATCCTTCAAGCCAAGGGGAGCCAGGTTCAAGGCTAAATCAACTCCGTCTTTTTGATAGATTTCTACGGAACTTATTCTTTCGTCTGGTATCACGCCTCCTTCTACCTTAAATACTTTGTGCCTTAAGCCCTGAAGAAAAAAATAATCCTCATATTTACCACACTGATTCTGGGAATTACGAAATTTTTTGAACTCCTCCACCACTTCTCCCAGATTTTCACAATTTATCCATTTAAACCCGTTTTTGTTCTTGATTTTTACCATAAGTAATATATTAATTTTTGCTTACTTTTCTTTTTCTTTGTCTATTTTTGGTTTTGCCGGACAAAATATTACTATTTATTTTTACTTCCGACAAAATATCAGGTTTATTTTTAACCTTATCAGATAAAATATCCTTGTTTGTTTTTGGGCTACTGCAAACTATTTTATCTATTTTTCTCAATATAATTTTTTTGATAATTACTGCTAACAAGAGAATCCAGATAATTCCTCCCAACAAAAAGAGGAAATAATGTTTTAATTGGGGACTAAAACTTTCTTGATAAGCAAGCACATTTTTTTTTAATCATTCTTTTGGGTCGCCCAAAGAAAACTCCCGCCCATTTTCTCGAGCCTCAATGTATTCTTTTTTGATTTTAAATAATACTCTTTCAGTCTGCCTTATTCCTTTTTCATTAATATATTTAGGCAGTATTTCAATAATTTCCTTGGGGATAATTTCGTTTTTTTCATCCGGATAAATCTTTTTAATTTCATCTTCTATCTCTTTTTTTTTCAATTCCAATATTTTTTCTTTATCCTCGTCGCTATAATCCTCTAATTTTCGCATTTCTACTTCTTTTTTTAAGGCTGGAACTAATTGGTCCGAATAATTAACAGTAGCAAAAAAAGTAATATAATCTAATTCAATATTCATCTGGTAATATTTATCAAATAATTTTTTACCTTTTCCTTTGCCTTCATTCTTATACATTTTAAACAATTCAATTAAATCTCTTTGCACTTGCTCGTCACTAATTTTTTCCAATTCGTCCAGAGAGATAATCGGATTTTTGCAACCACTTTTTAGCATTACTCAAGCCACTAAACTTGGTTTGTTTTCATCACCTAAAATGGAGTAATCTTTAAATTCTTTCAGTCCCGCACACGAAATAATTTGTAATTCTCCCCGTCCCATGGCCCGATTAAGCGTCTTAATAAAAGTAGTTTTTCCCGTGCCTGGTTTTCCGTCACAGCAAAAAATTTCTTTCTCTGATTTATATTTACCATCTTCTACTGCCGCATACAAATAAACATCGCTGGCAAACTTGGCTTTTTCTCTTGGGAATCCGATATGGTTATCTAGTATTTCTTTGGCATTTTCCCCCGAGTGATTTTTTTTGAGAGGGTTGGCTAAAATTTCTGCTAATTTTTTTCTTTCTTGATCTTTATTATTCATACTTAATTATTATTATTAGAGTTTAGATTTTTTTAACATTTCCACTTTTGGTTGATATTTTTATAGATTATTTGATTTTATTTTTTAACTAGTCACCTTTTAAATCCACTAATAGTAAACATAAAATCTTTATTTTTCTGATAAGTATCTTTTAACAATTCTTTACAACTTTTTAAACCTTTGCCATCTAAAATTCACAAGAAGTTTATTTCATTATTCTGGGCTTTTTGTAATACTCCACTATAAGAACGAATTACCTCCTGAACTTTACTGCCCGCTGTATTAAAAAAACTGGTTTCTAAATAATAATCTTTATCTTTTGCTTTGATTTGAAAGTCAAATATTTTTTTTCCATTAACCTGAAAATTAACTGGCACTTGTTTTTGATATTCAATTCCGTGCTGAACCAGTAAAATTTCAATAGTTCTTTCCATAACTTTGCCACCAATATTTTTTCGTCCATGTGTTCCTAAACCTACTTCAATACCTAAACAATAATCTTTTAAATCTTTAATCTGTCCGTTAGTTAAATATTCTCCTAAACCAGAATCAAAAATCAGTTTTTTCACTTTTTCTAAATTTAATTCTTCTCAATATTCAAGGTTTTCTTTATCCAATCAAGCAAGGTTTTCATGGTCTCTAATTGCTAATAAATAAGGTAAAATTTGAAAAGTTTGTGGTTCCTCTTGTCAAATTCTTTCAATCCGTACAGTTAATTCCTCTTTACTAGCACAAATTAAACCATTTAAAATAAATAAACTTGTTTCATAAGTTAGTAAATTGCTTTCTATTTTTTTTCAATTAACTAGTTGGCTTAAATCAAGATTAGTAATTTGAATACTGTCAAATCATTGATAAAACTCTAATTTTTTTTTTTGCTGTTCGGTTAGTTTTAGTTGGTAATTGCCAATAAATATTTCTTGGGTGGCTCCTACTCTTTTGTCCCCTCGACAATTGATAAATCTTTGAGCCTTAAAAGAAAATTGTCAGTAGTCTTGGTATAAATCTTTAATAAAAGCAGTCGCATGATTAGTTAATAACCATTTTGCTCCTTGTTTTTCACATTTTTTTAAGAATTGGGCTAATTCCTTTTGATTTTCCCGCGTAAAGCCATTAGCAGTATAAGCAGTAAAAAAACCAAAACCATCATCATCATAAGGCGGATCAACAAATAAAAAATCATTCTCTTTAATTAGAGGCAATAATTTTTGATAATCTTGGTTTAAAATTTCAACTTCGTTCTTATTTAAATATTCACTAATGGCTAAAATATTTTCTCGATCAAACAATTTTGCTTTGTCTCTTTTTCCCCACGGCACATTAAAGCCCCCCCGACTATTGACCCGATATAATCCATTATAGCCAGTTTTGTTAAGATAAATAAAGCGGGCAGCAATTCCTAATTCAGTTAAATTATTCGGTTCTTGGCTTCGTAAAGTTTCGTAAAAATCTTTGCTGTGGTTTTTTTCGTATTCTCCTAAAAGTTTTAGGAGTTGTTTAGGTTGTTTTTTTATTGTTTGATAAGTTATTATTAATTCGCAATTAATATCATTAATGACTGCTTTATTAGGTTGAATACTTAAAAAGACAGCACCGCCACCGGCAAAAGGTTCAATAAAAGTGTTATATTTTTCTGGCAAAAGTAAGTTAATTATTTCTAAAAATTGGGTCTTTCCTCCGGCTCATTTGACAAAAGGTTTCAATTTCATATTGGCTAAATTTTCTTTATTCATACTTTACGTATTCTTATTTAGTTTTTTATAACAAATCTGGTTCAACTAAACACTAAACCAGCGGACGCGGCCAGCATAATCAAGCCTAATATTCAAGTTTTCTTGAAAAACTGTTTGTAAGAGGTCTGTCCTTTCTCCAAACTGGCCCGCAATATCCCATTGTTGGGTGAAAAGGCCATTCCCATAATGGCTCCTATTCAGGCAAAAAGAGCGGCGTAAATGAGAGTTGATTCACCAAAAGCCAGCAAAGTAGGGGCAAAAGCGGCTATCAAAGTAGTAGCAATAGATGTGGTGCTGCCAACTACAAAGGTGATTAAGAAAGAAAAGCCAAAAGCGGAATACAAGGCTAACGAAGCAGCTGCTGTCTGAGCCGTGTTAGGCAATAATTTTTCGGCAATTTTTTCCGACATGCCCGAATTTTTTATTATAGAAGCCGGAACAGCCGCAAAAATGTAAATTAAGAGCAGAGGAATAGAATTCTGTATGGCCGTTATTAGATTTTTCATAATACTTTGTTTGGCTAGCAGACAAATAATTATTCCCCCAATAATCAATCAGCAATTAACCGCTTGTTCCTCTCACTTGCCAAAAGTGCCTCAATTTTTTACTTTTTCCTCTTTGATCCTAGTCACTTTCATTTCCTCAATCGTTCCTAACTTTTCGTACTCTTCTTTTGTTTCAACATTGGTTACATATTCCGGAATCCTGGCGGCGTCTCCGTCCAACTTTTTAGCCACTCAGGGTGCTTGGGCGAAGAAACTACCCAACAAAAAAAATCCGGCTACTGCTAATATTAGTTTTCTGGTCCTATTAAGGCGAGGCGGGGGGCCCTCCTTGCTTAAATTACCCGAATCGGCAGCAGACGCTTGCTGGTGGCGACTACAATACCAGATATTAAAGAGAATAATAATTGAGGCGAAAAGGGCTAATGAGGCCACACGAAAGCCAATTCCGGTCAGGCCAGTATAATTAATTTTTCCCTTGACCTCACTAAAACATTGATTAAAATGAGTAGTAATTCTTTCGGTCGAGACTAAGCCTAACAGTCCGGCCACCGAACCACCATAAAGACAAAGAAACGAGGAAAAAAAATCAAATCCCATCGCCAGCAAGAGTGGAATAACTAAGGGATAAAAATGAACAAATTCGTCAAATCAGGATAAATTAGAACTTAGCAGAGCCGCGCAAATAGTAATTAAGCCAATAGTAAAATATTTTCTTTTCTGTAATCATTTTCGCTTGGAAGCAAAAAGGGCTTGAAAGGCTTGACTTTGTAAAATAGCGTGTAAAAAAAAGGCGAACGCAAAAATTGATAAGCCTTGTCCGGCCAGCCTTTCCCCAGCTGTTTTCAGAAAATGAGGGAAAATATCGGTTATTCCTACTTTAGTTTTTGCTAAACTGGGAATTCAAGTTAAAAATATGGTTAAAATACTGATTGCGAAAGTTATCAAAAAAAACATAAAAGATTTGTAATTAAGAAAGGGTTAATATTAAAAAGTAGTATTCAATTTGTTTAAAGACTAAAATTAAAGGTTTGTAATTATTGCCACCTTTGGTGGCTTATTTTTGTTTGGAGATATTCGCAGCCAAAATGGCTTCGTCATTAGTTGTCAAGGACCATCCTCACTTAAAGAATTAATTATTTTTTTTGATTTTACTTGCCAACAATCCATATATTAAGTATTATTTTATTATTTTGGTTGAGAAAAAAATTCGACCAAAGTCCTTACCATTACTCCCGTTCCACGTTTATTTTTGGTTTCTACGGCTGTGCCGGCAATATCACAATGAATGAAAGGTTTTTTTTCCACAAACTCTTGTAAAAAGGCGGCTCCGCTGGAAGCGCCCATATAGCGAATGCTACTAATATTACTAATATCGGCGATAGAAGTATTTTTTTTTAAACTTTCAACATTTTCAGGAATAATTGGCAATTCCCAGTATCTTTCAAAAGATTTCGTAAATGCTTTTCTTAATTTTCGATAAAAAGTTCGGTTGTTGGTTAATACCGCCGTTAACTGTTCTCCTAGTGCTGCCACGGCTGCTCCGGTCAAGGTGGCTACAGAAATAATTTCATTAACCTTTTCTTTGCGAATGGCGTAGGTGATTCCGTCAGCCAAGACTAAACGACCTTCGGCGTCGGTATTGTTAATTTCTACAGTTTTTCCATTCATAGAAGTTATTACCGATTCAGTGAGAGTAGCATGTCCTCCAATCGCATTTTCGGTTAAGCAAGCCACCGCTACCACGTTCATTTTCGGCTTATTTTGAGCCAAAGCCAGAAAAGAAGCACATACCACAGCGGCTCCTGACATGTCAAATTTCATGGTGGCAAGAGCTGGGGAAGATTTTAAATTATAACCACCGCTATCAAAAGTTATTCCTTTTCCGATTAATCCCAGAACATTTTTGTTTTTTTTATCACCAAAATAGCGCAAAATTACCACTCATGGCTCGTGATGACTGCCAGCATTAACGGCTAACAACAACCCCATTTTATTTTTGATAATTTGTTTTTTGTCTAAAATTTCTACTTCAATATTTTTAAGTTTACTGAATTTTTCTTTTACTTGGTCGGCAAACTCTTTGGCGTGTAATTTATTTGGTGGAGCATCTTGCAAATCGCGGGCAAAATTGACAGCGGCTAATTTTATTTGTGATTTAGTTAATATTTCAGCGGCTTTTTTATTTTTCGTTATTAGACAATATTCCTTGCTCGGCATTACTTATATTTATTTTTTAACATTTTTTGTGGATTCTGCCAAATCAGCGCCTTTTTTTCTTATGCTCGGTGGTAGAGAAAAAAGAACTTCTGGTCGAAAAGCTCTTATTTGCCTAAAATATAACATATGCATCTTTAAGAGGAAATTAATGAGAAAGTTGTTGACAATGGTTCGAGTGTTAGAAAAAAAGCGAAAGTGCGACCAATCGCTCTTTACAAAGAGATAGTGTTTAATTTTCCGGTTAAGGAGATAGTTGAATTAACTAATAAACGAGTGGCTAGACCTGTTGTTTTAACTCCATAAATAGTAGACGATAGAGTGCATTGACAAACTGGTTTTTAATAAAAATATCTACATGTAATGCGAATGTAAAATAATAAACTTTTTATATAAGCGTGTGTTCGGGTCCATAGCTCATTTGGTAGAGCATCTGTTTTGCACACAGAAGGCGGTCGGTTCGAAACCGACTGGATCCACCATAGTTCAGAAAATTTTCTCTTTTTTATTATTGCTAATGTAAGGAAGCAAGAAGATTTTTTTAATAACATTAAAACGATTTGTGTGAAGTAATTAGCAAATTTTTCACTAGTTAATCATGTTTTCCAAATCATATAAAATATACATATAGTGTAATCACTATGCTAGTAAATGATTAAAAGTTTTAGATATAAAGACGAAGCCGAAAGTTTTCGAGAAAACAAAACTCCTTTGCGGTGACAACACATCGCTAAGCAACGACAAAAAAGTTTATTAATCTTGGATGCTGCTCCAGATTTAACTACCTTAGCCGGCTTACCTAGTAATCGGTTAGAAAAATTAAAAGGCAAACGACAAGGCCAACACAGTATTGCTATTAATAAACAATATCGGCTCTGTTTTATCTGAGGTCAAGATAACAACGCCTACGAAGTGGAAACAGTTGACTATCATGACGAATAATTAAAGTAAATAAAAATATGGAAGTGAAGCAAAAATTAATTCCTATTCATCCGGGAGAAATATTAAAAGACGAATTAGACTATTTAGATATTAGCCAAGCGGAACTAGCACGAGCCATTAACGTTTCCACTCGCCGCATTAACGAAATTTGTCAAGCCAAACGGGGCATTAGCACCGATACCGCCTTAAGATTAGGCTTTTATTTTAAAATGGGGGAGAAGGGAGCGGAATTTTGACTGAATTTACAGCAAAAGTATGAACGAGAATGTTTAAAAGGTATTGTCACTAGAAAAGGAAAAGAAATGAGGCAGCAAATTCGTCCGTTGTCTAAAGAGAGATTGAGTATTTAAAAAAAATTAGAAAGCATGACTAATGTAGAAAAAAATAAAAGTAAATTAATTATCAATGCATCATCATCGACTATAATCGACTGGAAATTTCTGGCAGGAGCATTTGCTGATAGTAAATTTTTAAAAATATTTAAAGTTGGAAAAAATAGGTTTTGATTCCATTCAAAAACTGGCCGTTGTTTCTTTTGTACCGACAAGACACGAAAAAAACAAGGTAATTTTTGCGACCGTTATTGCCAAGGATTTTATGAAAATCAGGAGTCACATCGTAAATTACGAATGGACATTTGGAATGGAAAAGAAACAAGAGATTACGAGGCGGCAGAAAGTAATTTATTAGACAAAGTAGTTAAAATGATCCCCGGCGAAGTTTGACGAGCCAAAAGAGGGTCATTTTCTCTTTACGATATTTATACCGAAGAGGAATGAAAAGAAAAACCACTAAATGATCAACGACTTCAGATAATAAGAAAAATCCATGCCTATATGATAAAGAAAAGCAGAGAATTTCTTTACTGCTTTGCTCCCAAATGTCCTAAGCGTTTTGAAGTCACTCCTCAAACTTTTTCGCCTTTTTTCTGTAGTAAAGAGTGTGTAAAAAAGCAACAGGCAATGATGAAAAGTAGGGAATGACGGGAAGAACAAG
The DNA here is from genome assembly GCF_002888635.2 of endosymbiont DhMRE of Dentiscutata heterogama. NCBI lineage: Bacteria > Bacillati > Mycoplasmatota > Mollicutes > Mycoplasmatales > endosymbiont DhMRE of Dentiscutata heterogama. Next base: position 288,063 of record NZ_LN828718.1, on the reverse strand, counting down.
AAAAAACAGAAAAATGGTATAAGGAACATGAAATTAAGGTGAAAGAAATTAAAGAAAGAAGTTTACTTAGGGCTTGCGGGTATTCATCACAAGAGGATTTGTCTAACTTCAGAAAATTATTTGGTGGTGAAGTAACTGAAGAGAAGTTAGAAGAATTTTTTAAATTAGCAAAAAAACTAAAGAATAAATAATTTTTCTCTATTACTTGGAACAAATAATGATTAAATTCGTTGCCGCACTTAGTTTATGAACCTATTAACGGCCAAAGCATGGTGGAACTGCTGAAATTTGGTAACTGCTCCAGTTACTAGCCAAAAAATTTCTACTCAGCAATTATTAGAAAAGATAATATGAAGAATATGCGATAAAAATTGGGAAGTAATACTTCTTATATACGGAAGCATTAAAGTAATTTCGCTGCTAACTGAGAATTTTTACCAAATATGGACAGAAAGTAATAAACCAGAAAAAAGCCCTAAAAAAGTTAAAAAATAAATTGATGGAAATTATTAAAGACTTACAAATTCTTACTAATTATTCCAATTTTTCTACTTTTTATCATTTGCTGGATAAATTTAAATTCTTGTTAGGAGTTTGTATTTGGGCTAGTTTAGGGGTGTTAGTGGGGGGATTATTATTAACTCTTTTTAGGGATAATTCCCTAACTTGTTAATAAAAGATAAACACTTTTCTCAGAAATTAATCTTTCAGTTTTCAAAGAGATTAGATTTTCAAAATCTATAAACAAATTTATATATATAATTTTATCAATTATACAGGTTAGGTTTTGAGTTTAACTCTTACCACTTCACTTTCAACTAACTTACTATATATATATTTATTAATAAAAATGAAAAAAGTAAAATATTTATATAGATGATGAAGAAAAAGAAAAAAAGATTAAAACAATAAAAAATTTTAAAAATGACTAAAAAAGAAAGATGTTTTAAATGTCAGCGACCAATAACTCGTGAATATGTCCTTTCCAAAAAAGGTTACTCTTTAAAAAATGATTGGGAATACTGGACTGAAAAAGAAGAAAATAAGGGAAAGTATATTTGCAACTCTTGTTTACTTGACTTGTATTATAATGATAAAGGGCAGTATTTGCAAGAAGTTAAAAATGAGAAGAGAAGGCGTGTTTTTCGAGTCTATATTTACAGCAAAATCATTTCATAATTTTTTAAGTATAAATTAATTAATAAATATACATATGGTAAAAATAAATCTAAAAGAATATCAAAAATGGTTAGAAAGAAGAAATTTGTCCCAGAAAACTGTGCAAATTTATAGTTGGGCATTGCAGAAGTATAGAAAGAAAGAAGTGGACACCACCGAAATTGTTAATTTTTTTAAGGAAATTTTAAGCAAATATCACCCAAACTCCTTAAAATGTATTCTAAGAGCCTTGTCTTCCTATGCTAAATTTGAAAAGATATCGATTGAATGAGAACTAATTACTAGGCTAGTTCCTGTCGTGCAACAAAAATTTTTTACTACTATTGATGAAACTGAGTTGGTGCGGTTAAAGCAAGCAAAAACCAAAAACAAATCAAGCACCACCCAGCGCGATAATCTAATGTTGGTTTTTTTACTCTATACCGGAGTAAGGGTCGGTGAATTAATTAACATTAGACATTGTGATTATCAAAATGGAAGTTTATGAATACACGGAAAAGGAAATAAGTTTAGGTACATTCCTCTCCCTGATTTCTTGGCAAAACATTTTAATGGTAGTTCTGATTACTTGTTTAAGACTCTAAGGGGGCAGATGGACAAAAAAGGAGTTTGGTCCATGATTAAAAAAAAGGTTAAGAGGGCGGGTCTTGACAAGCGAATCAGTCCTCACACCTTTCGGAGGTCGTTTGCTACTCTTTCTAATAAAATGGGAATACGTTTAACAACTATTCAAAAAGTATTGGGACATAGTGATATCCAAACTACTTCTTCTTACATCCATAATTCTTACGAAGAAATTTATCAGGACTACAGTAAGTTATGAATTTCTTCACCCCCCCCCCCCCAATCTCTTCATCCTCTGTCGGCTTCTCTAAAAAGTAGAAAAATTAATTAATGGAAAATCAAGTAAGTGAAATAGTTTCTTTAAAAGAGCAAATAACTGAAAAAGAAAAAGTAAATAAGGATTTAGAAAAAGAAAGAGATAATTTAAAGAATAGTTTAGAATTGTGAACCAAACAATTTCCCAATCAAACTCCGGAACAAATACAAAAAAAATTATCATTTAACTTTTGAGAAAACTGTCCGCAAAAAACCAAACCTGAAATTATGGACATGCTGTTTAGTCAATTAGGTAAAACTAGAAATGAGTTGGATGATAATTGTTTGGATGCTATTGCCAAAAAAGTTGTCTACTTTTATGGCGAGGAAAAAGATACTAAAAAGTCAATTTCTTCAATGACTGGTCAGGTTGTAGAAATAACTCAGAAAATATTTGGGCCAGAAAACAAGAGACGCGGACAAATCTACTATTTAATAAAACTAACAAATAAAACGACTTTAAAAGCCAAAAAGTATAATTTACCAGAGGAGAAATGAACCCAAGTTGAAAAACTAGAAATTTTGAATCAGGATTTGCTCTTTAAATACTGAAATTCGATTTTTGGTAAAGATATTTACGACTTTTATCCGATTGGAACTGAGCCAATTTCTCAGCTTCAGCCTAATTCTGGGGGGGCGGGAGCACCCGACACAGACGGGGAAAACCAAGTCAATTAGATAACTGGATTAAAGGTGTGAGGCCTCCCTCTGGGAGGCTCAACCTTCAGTATTCTATTACTTCGGTTTCGCCCCCGTCGGTCGGCGGCAAAAACCAGCAATATTATACATGCACGCGCGCAAAAAAAATTTTTAAAGAAAAAATGAATAAAAAATTGTTTATAGACCCCTCCGGGACTGGCACTACTGGAATATGTATAGTTGGAAGCGAAATAACCTTTCTAAAATGCGAAAATAAGGACTGAAAAGAACATTTTAAGAAAATATTAGAACTAGTAAAAGAATACTCATTTGATACAGTTGTTTACGAAATTAATAATTATGTCGGACCAGTTAATCGCGGTAGGGATATAATTAATCTGCTTAAATTATTTGCGGCAATCGACACTCTTGCTTATTACTTTCCGGGTTTGAAAGTCAATACCGTTTCCGCTAAACAAACCCAACAAATGAAAGAACAAATTAGAAATAAAGAAAAAGGAATTGCTGGTCTTAATTATCAGAGAGGAAAGGCCTGAACTTACCAAGATAAAAATATTAGCGTTCATGAAGTAGATGCTTTTTTAGTTTACTGGATTTGGAAAGGGAATAATTATGACACAAATAAATAAAAATGATTAATATGAATGGCAAAGACAAATTAGAACAAGCCTATCGAGAATGCTACACTAATAATCCCCATTTGTTAAAATTGTCGGCTCAATGAGAGCAAGCCCAAAACGAGGATTGAATTAATTGAGAAAAACAAAAGACTAATGAACGAACAAAAAAATAAGCCTAATAAAGAGTGAAAAAAAGGAAACAACGGAGTTTTCTACTTAGATAATGGGGATTGTAAATGTTGACTGTTTAATGAAGATAATAAGTGTATGAAATGCGGAAGAGATAACTTTGAACCGCCCGAAGAACCTAACAACTAAATGATTAAAAACTTAATTGATTGAACTGGAATATATGACATAGTCGCTGCTTTCCACATATATTTAACTGCTCGCGGACGAGGAAAAACCGATACTAAGGCTTGACAATTTTTAGAAGAAATAACCAGTAATAACGATGTTTGTTTTGCTTGAATAAGAAGAAGGTGGCATGACAGTTTGGATTGTTCCAAACCTTATTTTCAAGACTTAACTTATAAGTTTTGTGAAAAGACTGGAATTAAGTATAGTTCTTTTGAATTTCATGAAAAAGGCGTTTACTATCACAGCAAGCGAAGAATCTATTTTTGTGATTTGTTTAGTTTTAGCAGATTCAGAGGACAAATTGCTCGGGTTACTTTTAAAGAAATAATTTTTGAAGAAGCCATTCCGATTGACGGAGAATTTTTAGTTTTACACAAAAAAACTGAACTAAAAACAGAGCAGTGAATGTTTAATGATTTGATCGATAGTTTAAAAAAGAGAAAGGACAAAGATGGCCAAGAAATTCCTTTTAAAACTAAAATAACTTTTCTCGGCAACCCCTACATTTGAAGTGCTTGATTTTTAGACGCCTTTTATAAGAATTTGATTAATTTGAAGAAATTAGCCGAAGAAAAAGAAAAAAAGGAGGATAATGGTGGGGTGCTGGAAAAAGTGAAGGATGAAGAAGGGACGGAATGATTATTATATATCAATCTTATTGAGGGAGAGGAAGACCCTCATTCCCGGTCTCTACGAGAAAAAATTAACCCCTTTTTAGTTAATTGAGACGATTTTATGATTTCTCTTTACACAAAAGGAGGAGGAATTAAAAAATACAAAATAGAACACGCGGTGCAAGATTTCTTTTTTTGCGAACTAGGAGAACGGGAAGTAAATAAAAAATACTTTCTGATGCATTTTACCAAGAACAAAAAAGAAGTGGATAGTGATATTACTAACTATTGCTTTAATTTAGAAGAAAAAGCCAAAAGTAAATTAAAAGAATGTGTTTTGCGCGATAAAGATAAATTAATGAGTAATTGAGTAAATATGCTAAAAGACGGGGAATTATTTTTTACTGATTTCCGGAGTAGGGATTGATTTTTGGAGCAGATAAAGACTGTTCGTTAATTATTCTTCCTCCTCTTCGTCTTCTTCATCGTCCTCTTTTTTTTCTCGGCTTCGCCGAATTCGTTCAGCATTGCTACCAGCCCGCCCAATTGCTATTTTTTGTTCTAGTTGCTCCACGGTGGAATAGGCACAGGTTCAACAAAGTCGTTCACTTCCAAATTTAATTTTTTCCAACATTTCGCTAGGTGAATATTTTCTTCCACAATTAGAACATTTGCCAAAACTCTTAATCTGAACTTCGCCATAACTGCGATAAGCCCTTAATTCCCGACCTTCCGATAAGGCCTTTTGTTGTCTCATTCATTTTTTTCTTTCTGCCTCATTAGTTCATTTGCGAGGTCGACCACCGAGTCGCCCTCACTCACTTAATTTTCGTGAACTAACCTTTTCTCCACCCAAAATAGTCCACTTTTTGCCTTTTTTAGTTGGAATTTGCCTCATATAGTTATTTTAGAAACAATGTGTCCGGAAAGCCTTATTCAATTACTTATTAAAGTATAAGGAAAAAGGTATTCCAATTAGTCAATTTTACTATGCCAAATAGATTGGGAGTTGAAGTTTTTCAAAAAGTGTTTTTTTCTCCTATTTTTGTCTTTTGAGACTGAAATGGGTGTTGCTGGAGACCAAAATGGGGCAAAAATACCTCTTTTGCTCGTTAGTTTCAATATGTTTGATTATTTCCTCGCCAAATTCAGTAAAATGATATTTATATCATGTTGGTGATATTCCCCATTCGCAGTTCAAACTTCTAATGCGTTAACTCCTTTGACTGGTTGGAAAGTAAAAGTTTTACTCGCTTTTTCTTTTTGCTTCGGCATCAAAGTAATTAAAATTTGACTTCCTTTTTTCTCTACTTTCACACTATCAATGCTACAATGATAATCAATTTCGCGTGTTGTTAGAATAATTTGCCCATTATATTTTCAGTTTATATAAAGTTGATTCATTATAATTTGTTAAGTCTTTCAATAACCTCATTCATGCGTTTTTTTAAATCATTAATTTCCTTGACGTTATCATTAACTTGACTAATTATTTTGTTGTCCGAATCAATAAAATCATTTCGCAATTTGTCATCATCTTTTTTCAACTCTTGCTTAACTTCATCTTGAACTAATTGATAAATTTCAACATGAGCATCAATTATTTCTTCATCGTTAAAAAGAGGTTTTTCTTTGAATAATTTTTGTTTGATTATATCTTTACTGACCATAATTTATATTTTTTTTAATTTTCGCCCTCTTCTTCTCCCTCATTCTCTTGTTCTTGTGCCTGCCTTTCCTGCTCTTGCTTTTCGGCTTCGGCTTTTTCTTTTTCTAATTTTTCTCTTTCGGCTTTTTCTCGCTCAGTTTCTCCCTCTTTTTCCTTTTCCTTCTCAATTTTTTCAGTTTCGGTTTCCCCCTCACCTTCTTTTTCTCCTTCCTTTTCCCCTTCCTGCTCCTTTTCATCTTCATTTTCTCTTTCTCTTTCCAATCCTTCGCCGACACCTCCTGAAAGATTTTCTTGTTCCACTTCATTTAAATCTAATTCTTCTTCTTTAAATTCCTCATTTTCCCCCTCCATATTTTCTAATTCTTTTTCATCTAATTTTTGAGAAGAAATTTTTTTTGCTTCTTTAAAAGTAGTGTAAGAGGTAGTTGATTTAAAGTAAACATCAATAGTGGTATTGGTTCTTCGCAAAATAACCTCGTATTTAATTCCGGCTTGACAACTAGCAACTTGCCTAGTAGTAGTGTCGTTTTTTATCATGAAAAATTCGATGTCGGTATCCTCAGTTGGTTCAAAATAACCATCGACTTTCATTTCAGTTCCATTACCTCCATGAGTATTGATTTGGTGGGAGAAACAACCTCAACATCAACCTTTTTCACTAGAAGGGTCGGGACTAATCGGTCTCAACTGATTTAGTCACAAATCCATTTGACTAGGATTAGTGGGTCGTAAGAAAGTGGTGTGGGCATAACCAACATTCCCCGTTTGTCCATCCGCAACTTTTTCTTCAGTTATTTCTTCTTTTCTTTCTTCTTCCGCAAAATAAGCATCAAAAGCATTTCCAGAGATTTTAGAATAATTTGCGACTCTTTCATAGCCAAAGTCTGGATTAGTCAATTTCTCTCCTTCCGTTAAATAATACCCTCTCTCCATTATTCCAGTGAAAAAATTATCGATATCGTTTTCTAAATAAACATCTCTCCACTGCCACATTCCTACTTTCTGCGAAAAATTTCCAAAATTCTCTCATTCTATTGGCAAATTAACTTCGCCTTCCTTATTATTTGCTCATTTTAAATTATTATACAACGTTTCGCTAATGTAAATTCGATAAAAAAGACTTTCTTTAGTTAAATGGTGAAATAAATCGGTGAAGGAGTAATGATAATCAATAGAACTTGATGCATCTGGATCAGCATTATTGACTAGTTTGCTTGATTCCGCGGCTTTCTCCGCAGCCTTTTTATCTCTGGCTGCTTTTTTTTCAAACTTGCCCTTTTTTTGATTATTACTACCTATTTTTTTTATAAATTCGTTCGTGGTATCTTCTTTCCAAGAGGCACCCGCTCCAAATGTAGCCGCTTCTACTTTAAACGATTTAATGATAGAAAAAAGGTTAAAAAGTGGATAAAAAGTTTCTGACGAACTAATTTTATAATTTGCTCCTAAATGAGCGAACTCAAAACGATAATTAACCGAACCTGGTCCACTAGTTAAAAAAAGTTTTCAAGGCAACACAAATTTTCCATCCTTTTCTTTAATTCCTAAATAGAGTGCATTGGCTGGTAAAACAATTTCTTGAAGAAAGTAAAAATGGAAAGTGACATGACTTCACAAATGAGGTTGTTTTTTTAATCACTCAGCAATTTTAGGATTTTGTTCGAACAAGACTTCTTCTCCGGACATTTCTTTTTTAAAAAAAGTATTCTTGACACTTGCAGTTCCTATGGCAGGCAAAGTATCTTCTTGTTCTCCGCAACCAATAGTTAAAAAGACTTCTCCCGAAATTATTTCACGAGCCAATTTTCTCAGTGCGTTAAATGGACCTCTGGCAAAACTGGCTATTGATGAAAAAAAAGAACCAAGAATCCCCGATTTAATTCCTATTATACTAAATCTTTCAAGTGCTACTTCGCTCGGAAAAGACATTTTTCCATTCAAACCTCCTCCTCCAATGCCCTCCTCCGACATACTCATCGACTCTTTTCCTAAAGCATGAGCCCTAAAGATCGCTAATTTCGGTTGGTAAGACTTAAAAGGATTATGGTAAATCTTTTTGTTTCCTAAATCAGAACAAAAAGGAAAATGTTTCCTATTATCCGGATCTTTCGTAACTGGCCCTCTCTCTAAATATCCTAATCCGGCACTTCTCATCCAGTTTCAATAATACATTGCTAAAAGACATTTTTTTGCTCAAAATCTAATATAAAGTTGGTAATTGTTAGTGTAAAAATGTTGAGTAACAAAATAGAGTTGTTTTCTCCACAAAATCGCTAAATCAGGTCGGGCGAAGTCATAAGAAAAATAATTTTTGCCAGCATTACTTTTTTTTCTTTCTTCTATTTTTTTCAATTCTGCTAATTCTTCAGTAAATAAGCCAGAATAAGGAAAGTAATAAAATTCTTCATAAGTAGTTAGTTTCAACCCCTTTTCTAACTCTTTTTGATAACTATTTTCGCTGGTATTATTTATCTCTTGATAGATTCTCTTTCTAATTTTAACTAGTATTTCTCTTTCTTTATCATCCAAAACTCTTCGATCACCGAACATATTTTGAGTAACTACTTGTATTTCGTTATCCGTATTTTTAACAATTCGGCAACTATATTCGTGAAATTTGGTGTCTTTTATTCATTTAACCGCCTCATTATATCTTTTGTGATGAGGAATAAAAATATAATTTCTATTTCAGTAATTTTTGCCAGATGTATCATTAAAAAGGATTACATTTATTTTTTGTATCCAAAGTTCGGGATTAACTTCAACATCTTCATCAGTAATTACTAGATTTGGTTGGATCGTTGCCATTTATTAACTAATTTTAAGTTATTAGAAATACCTATTACTTTACTTCCAAACTAAGCACGCAAACTGTTTTACAATTCGGGCAAATTATTTTCCCAGTTCCTTTTTTTTGTTTACAATATCTTTCGCGAGCCTTTTGAGCAAGATATTTCTTTCGCTCGGGTTTTTGGTTGTATTCTTTGAAATAAGTTGATAAATTAACCATTATTAAATTATTTAGGTTCTGATTTGTATAAAAAAAATGTATACAATAAAATTATAATTATAGTAAAAGTATAAATAGATATGGTAAATAATATAGAAACTAGCAAAAAAACAGTCAGTTAAAGTCTGGAAAAAGTAAGAAATAGTATGGTAGACAAAAACAAAAATTGTAGTTTGTGTAAAAAAGTTTTACCAAAAATCAAAAGTAAGTATGGCGAGGAAGGAAGTGTCTTTAATATTCCAATCGGAACTAAAAGCGAATGAGAACATAATCAAGGCGAATGACTAAAATTATGTTTTGATTGTTGAGAAAAGAATAAAGAACAATACAAAAAAATGGTCGATGAAGGAAAAATTTGCGGAAATGGATATCATATTACAAATAGTGATGTTGAAGCCCATAAAGTTAACGAAGATGATGATGAAGAATATGATCCTAATGCACCGGCATTTGAACCAATGTTTTATAGAAGTGGCAATGTAGTAAAATGTAATGTTTGTTCCAAATGAAGCACCGAACCAGAAGTTAGAAAAAGTTTTCACTTTGACCCTTTCGGTTCTATTGACAAAGACAATGCATGTTCAACAGAATGCGGAACAATTTATAAAGAAAAAGAAGAATTAAAAGAACTAGAAGACATAGAGGAATTAACTCCTCAAATGCTAGATAATAATCAAAAAAAAAGATTACAAGAATTAAGAAAGAAATATGGCGACGGCGGCAATAATAGAGAGAGAGAGAGAGAGAGAGAGAGAGAGAGCAAAAATGGCTTTAATTGAGGTTCTCCGTGAGTAATTGGAGGCGGAATAGTGATTATTCTAGTAATTGGAGTGGTTATTTACTTCCTAACTAGGAAAAAACAAAGATAGTGAAATTTTAAAAAATATGACAGATACAGAAAATATTAAAATGGTTAATGATACCATAGAAACAATTAAAAATATCAAATGAATGATAGAAAAATGTCAAATTACCGAGAGAGAGAAAAATATTTTGCAAAAATTTCAGCAAGAAATCTATAAAGAAATGATAAATAAATTGTCATTCGTTCACAAAAAATAAGAAAACATATGGAAAAGACAGAAACTAATAAAACATTAAAAACCATCAGTTGTTGCGAATTAATAAGTTATATAATGCCATATTCAGATGCAGACAAATTAGCAAATGATAAAAACTCAGATAAAATAATGATAACTTATGAATATTTGCTAGAAAAATTAGGAGAAAAGGAGAAACTTTGTTGAAATTGTGCTACCAAACATTATGCTCCATTTCAAATAGCGAAAAGAGAAATGAAAAAGCACGAGTCTAGATTCGAAAGATTGTTTAAGAAAAATGATAAAAATTAAAATATATGAATAAAAAATATACAGACTTTATTACTGATACAGGATTAACATTTAGAGAAAAAGAATTTACAATATCAGTTTCTAAAGAATTTGTTGAGGTTAAAAATTTAGAAGACAACCCTAATTTTATTACGCAACATGTTTTATCTAATCTTTATCAGCATGCTGATGTTTATTTTGGTAAAAACAATTGATACTTAACTAATTATGATTTCTATACAATAGAAGAAGATGAAACAACAAAAAAAATATTTTTTTACTTTGTTATAACTTGTTGCGGAAAAGTTCCTGAGGCTTGAATTGATTATAAAAAGAATAATTCAACTGACAATGCAAAAAGTTAGAAATTATTCTATTCGACTTATAAAAACTTAGTATTGTAGCAATTAAAAAAACATGTTAGAATATGGCATGCTAATTTTTACAAAGTCCAACTCAATTTTGGTTCTACTGAAAATTTGTGATCCGGTCAAGTTAATTCAGTTCAGACTGTCACTATTTTTTCTTTTTTAGTAATTTCATCTTCAACTTTGCTGGCTGTTCTAATTCTATTTAAATTTATTTCCTGTCCATTTTTATAGACCATGTTGAAACGAGTGGGAGTTGTTTCTATCTTGGAAGGCTTGGTAAAATCTTCAATACTCTTTTCTTTTCCCCTTTTTTCCTCTAAAACATAGAACTTTAAACTTTTGACAATTTCTTCAATGTTAGCATTGACTTGCCTTAATCCCCAGGCCTCGGTGATGATATATTTGCAAAAATCTTTGTTTATCTGATTAGCATATCGAGCAGTATTTTCATCCCCCGCTAGTTTTCTCTTTAAAGTATTTATTACATAATTTTCTCTTTGCTCATAAGTATAAAGCTCGATGTTAACGAAAGTAGCGCGGTCTTGAACAAAATCTTTAACCTGTTTAGCATAGTTAGCAGTGCAAATGATAATGCAGTGTGATAAATCTATTCGGTAACTTAAAAATTGATCGCGAAAATCTTTATTTTTCTTAATGTCTAAAACATTACCTAACATATTTTCTAATCCTTCATCCCTTACTTTTTCAAACTCATCCAAAAGAATAATTGCTGTTTTTTGTTTAGCCACAGCCAAGCCTTCGCAAAGTCTTCCGGCAAAAGCAGACTTAGTAGCCGGACTAACTCCCTCTAAAATTCCGGTATCAGTTCGGCCTCCCAAATCAACATTAATTAAATATCATCCTGTCGCTTCACTCAAAATTTCACAAATATAACTTTTTCCAATCCCGGGCGGACCAAGTAAAACATAAATAGTTTGCTCAGTTTTTTTACCTTTTTTAACATCATCTTCTAAATTGACTATATATTTTTTGAATTTTCTTTTAAACTCCGTAAAACCAATTACTTTATCCATAACATTATCAAATTTATCTAAATCAGGAATGGCTTTGGGGGTTTCTCAACCTTTAATTATTCCATCAGCCAATTCTTTCTGCTTGTCAATTGCTAAAGCGGTTAAGGAACCGGCCGGAGCTCTTTCTTTTTCTTTTCTAGCCCGATAACGAGTAATACATTCTAAATAATAATTTTCTTCAGTTGGCGTTACTCCTTTTTTACCACAAATTGCCACTCATTCTTTCCAAGTAATATCATCAGTGTCAGTAGTTTTTTTCTTTTTCGAGGTGGGTAAAAAGTCTTCTTCCTCATCATCTTCCAAAACAATTCATTTTCTTTTGCCAGAGGGCAAAGTGATGAATTCTCCCATTGGTGGGCTAACATAAATATTAAAAAGATTTCAATAAGAATCAACAATTTCTGTAACATCGAATTTGATATGCTGTAAAGCATTTATTAATCTCCCTAATCAGTTTTTTTCTCCCTTTCTTGTTTCAATATCGTAAGTATCTTTATATGTTACAGTGCCATCATCATTCAAAACTTTACGGCCTTTGATTGTATTTCTTTCAAATGTTTTTAATTCTTGTTTTTTTTGTTTTAAAATTTGAGCTCGACCATAAGTTCCACTTGAAAGATTTTCTCCCTTGACAAGCGGAATATTAGTTTGCTCGGTAGTTTGAGGGGTTTCAGTTGTTTTTTCATTACTTTTACTATGCTCAGTTTTGACTTCAGTGACAAACAAGACTTTGTCCTTTATTTTTAAAGGCTCAATAATGTTAGTGAATATTTTTTGTGATCTGGCAAAAGAGACGGAATCAGTATTTATTCTGCTAAATATGTCTCCAAAAAAATCATTTTCTTCTCCTAAATAATCTCTTTCACGATATCGATAGTAAACACTACGAGCAATTACTAAATGAGCCGTTTTAACAATTTTATCTTTTTTTTCATCATCAGTTAAAAAATTAGCACTATAATCATTGAAAAAACTTGTGAAAGTAGGAAATTTGTCAATAATTCTTGCCATAGTTTATTTTTTACATAAAACCTTCATCTTTTTTTGGTTTAATAATATTTGCTCATTTAATACAATCATCACAAATTTTACATAGTTTGCTTGGGTCTATGCCAATTCCGTTTACTCTTTCCCTATGCATTTTTTGGTTTTCTTTTTCTTCTTCACAAATGTCGCAGGTAAAAGTATATAATTTCTCATTCATTAAGTTTTTTTATAGCCACTGAAGTAAATTTTTATTGGCACTGGTTCTGGCAATTTTTTTAAATATTCTTCTAACTCATCTAATTCTTTTTTGTTCATTTTGTGAATATTTTTCATTGCTTTTTCTAATTTTTCTCTGATTAGTTCTTTATTTTCCATATCCTTTTCTGTTTTATTCTCAAATTTCTGCTTCTTTATCTTCTTCTCCCTCATTATATTCTACTACTTTTTTTCGGCAAGCCGAACAAAAATTATAAGTTTCTCCGTTTTTTAAACCTAATTCATTGGGTTCGGAAACTGAAACCCTTATTCGATATTTAACGCTAATAACTTCAAATCGGCAAAAAGAACAAAAGAAGCGTTTTTCTTCCTTTTTTTCTTTGGGAGGATTATGATATAAATCATAACATTTCCGACAAGTTCTAATTGGTTCGGATTTATAAACTGGAACTGTGCTGGCTAATTCTTTTAAATCTTTTTCTTCACCACAATTATTACAAGTAAAAATGTTAGTCATATTAAGAGTTTTTATTTAGTTAGCACCTCCGTTCGGCGTTTTCTTGTCCATAATCCAAATGTTTAAATCCTGCCTCTTTAAGTAATTTTAAAAGAGTTTGCCAATCAAGGTTTTTACTAACAAAAATTTCTCCACATCATAACACCACTTTTATTCCCTTGGGCAAATTAGCGGGGATAATTTGCCACTTACTATTCTGATTTAATTCTTTTTTTGTTTTCATAGACTTTATTTCCTGAAACATTTAACTATAAAAATAATAAATTGTAAAAGAGATAAAATAAAACTACCAATTGAAGTTCAGATAAAAATATCTTCTTTGTGTTTCCGCCATCAAGTATTATTGGTCTCCGACAAAATATTAGATTTATTTTTGCTTTTGAGCGGTGGTTCTTCACTATTTTGCTCTATTACGACCATATAATACTTAATTATTTAGGAGCAACCTCTATATTAACCTCTAATTTTTCTAATCCAATTCTTATTTGTTTCATTGCCTCTGCTTGGGCTTTTCTTAAATTGGTGTTCTCTTCTTCAAGCCTTGCTATTTGGGCTTTTAGTTTTTCATTTTGAGATTGTTCCTTTCTTCCTCTCAACTCTTCATTCTCTTCTTTTAATTCTACTAATTGTCCTAAAAGATTAAGCGATAAATTATTTTTTAAGGAAGTAATATTTATTTTCTTATCGTCAATTCAATTTTTTAATAATTCAGATTGTTCACTAGTTAAATTGTCCACATGCAGATAACTCAAAGGATTAGCCCCTAAATGAATTGAGGCTAAATTGGGAAAACTAGTAAGCAAATTAAAATCAACATCCGTAATCTCATTATTGAATAAATGTAGTTTGGTTAGACTATTTTTATTAGGCAAAGTTGATAATCAACTTAAACTTTTAATTTTATTCTCGGCTAAATTAATAACTTCTAAATCTGGACTATTCAAAGTTAAACTAGTTAATTCTTGTTTAGTAATACTGATTCATTTAAGTTTAGTAAATTCGGATAAATCTAAACTGCCGGTTAATTTATCGGAGATTGGTTCCTCTACTTTCAGATAAGTGACATTCTTTTTGTATTTATTGTTTATATATTCTTGTGCATTTACCATAATATAGTAATTTTACACCTTTTATAAACCACTAGGATTATTGATTTTTATATCATAAATTCACCTATAATACTCATAAATAAATTTGATGATTTGCTTACCATATCTGATATTTTGTTTTTCTGGTTTGGTAGTTTTGATTTCAAATTTAGGAAAGATTTGGTTTTGTAAACCTGTCTCGGAATGTCAATCAGGACAAATAAAAGAAAGTTCAAATGATTTTTCCCTCATAACTCAACCACCTTCATCCACAAAAACTTTTTTAGCCACAAAGTCAAACATAGGTGATTGTTTTGTTCCATCATCTCCATTTATCCACTTATCCCACCACCCTTTTTCTATTGCTAATTCCTCAGCCAATTCTTCCTTGGTTTTTGTGGCTAAGTCTAAATCTTTTTGTAATTGGTCTTTTTTTTGGGTTAGTTCAGTTATAGTTTGTTGATTTTGTTGGACTTCTAATTCTTTTTCCGCTAATTGGATTAGTTTTTGTCTAATATTTTCATATTCTTCTCTTAATTTGTTTCACTTTTCACCTTGTAATTCTTGTAATATCTGATTGTAATCAGGTTTTGGGGTTTCAAAGAGATTTCCAGTAAGGGTTTCAGTAGTTTGCCAATCAGGGACCATATATTTTAGTAATTCCTTTTCTACCTCATTCAAACCTCCTTCTTTTAACTTTTCTTCCAATTCTTTATTTCTATTTTCTAATTGTTCTTGGCTTTCTTTACCTTCAATTAGAGCATTTACTAATTCTAATAATTTAGTTCTGATTTCTGTATAAGGAGAATGTAATTGACCTCAGTCCACTTTTTCGTAGGCGAGTTGGCCTGTTTCTAATTTTTGTTTTATTTTTTGGTAGTCACTAGATTTTCAGTCTTTCCATCTTACAAAGGTTAGTAATTTTTTTTCAATGAGATTTATTTGAGATTGTTCTTGTAAATCTTTTATCTCCTGTCGTAAATTGGATAGTTTGGTTTGTAAAAGAGAGACTTTATTTTGTTCTTTTTGGATATCTTGCTTATATTTTTCTAAATCAGTCTCTCATTGGTCAGTTGGGGGAATGGTGATATCGGTTTGAGTTTCTATCTCTCTTTTAGGTTTCTTTAAAATAGCGACTACTTGTTGGGCGCGAGGGAGTAATCCAGTTTGTTGAGAAACTTGTCCTAAAATATCGTAAACTTGCTGGTCTACTTTTATAAGATTTTCATTCATCTGGGCTAAATTGATTAATTTTTCCCGTAATTCTTTAATTTCAGTATCTCTTACTCGTTTGTTTTCTTCATTCAAGTTTTCTAATTCTTCTATTCTTTGGTCCAGTTCTTTCTTTTCCTCATCCAAACGCTTAATATCCTCCTTACAATGTTCAATATATTCTTTACTAGCCTCTTTTTTGTGTTGGTCTTTTTGACACTGGATCATTAATTTTTCTATGCGTTGCTGTCGATTTTGAAAGATAATAGCACTGCCTTTAATAATGGCGTCTAATCGAGCGATCAGATCATTTTTGCTAATTATTTCTTGGTCCTTTTCTTGAATAATTTGGTCTTTTTTTTTTGAATTAAGAACTAATTGATCTAATTTATCAAAGGCTTGTTGTTGGGTAATTGTCATTCTATAATATGTCTAATAATTCTATTTTGTCTAATAATTCTTGGTATTTTTGTTCTTTCAAAAGCAAATTATCAATAAAAGTTTTTAAATCTGCTAACTCGTCCGTTTCTATTCCATAACTTTTTAAAAATTGGGTTAAAAGTTTTTTTTCTTTTTTAAACTTCCTTATCAAATTAATGTTACCTTCAAATTCTCAATGACGATAAGGCTGAATGGCTCAATCCCTAATTTGTTGAGATTTAGAAACCAAAGCCAGTGCTAAACCCTGCTTAATACTGTCTTCAGGAAATCCCGGATGAGTTTTTAAGGGTTTAGTGGGCTTTTTTTCCGCCGTTTCGCTATGGATTCAACATTTAGGCATTTTTACTTATAATTTTGTTTAATTCTACTTGGTTTAGTGATTTTATATTGATTAGTTGATTTTGCTTGCTTAAATCTGTTAAAAGTATAAGGAAAGGCAAAAGCCTTCGACGAAGTAGAAGTATTTTTATTATTATTTTTCCAACCTTGACTTTTATTGGCTTGGGCTAATTCTTGCTGTCTTTTTTTGGTAAGAGGAACAAAAATAGTCTTTCACTCGCTTTTTTGAGGGTCATAGATGAAATTAGGTTCTTTATTGAGCAAGTAATTCACGATTTCTAGTTTCTAATAATTCAATTTTATTCACTAAATCTCGATTAGTATAACCTTTTTCATTTAAAAATTTTAAGAACCCATGAGAATGTTCTAAACATTCATTAATTTTCTGAATTATTTCGGCTCTTCGAGTTTCCATGGTGTTTTTATTTGTAACCTTTTCCGGATAAATAATTACTTTTCAAGCCTTCACATCACCATTGAAAGATTTCAGAGATTTTTCATAAACAGTTCCTTTTACTTCTACTTCTTCCAAATTCTCAAAATTTTCTAATCCTAATTTAATATTTGGATTATAAGAAATATCCAATTTAGTTAATTTTTCCAAGTTTTCTAATTCTTTTAAAGAACCAATTCACTGAGCGGGATATTTGCTATCTCCTTTTAAATTCAACTCTTCTAAATTAGTTAAACCGACCAAAGTTCCTAATTCTCTTTTTATTGGATTATTAGTCAAAGTTAATTTGGTTAAACTTTCGGGCAAATTAAGTCCGGTAATGTAATTAGATTTAGTGTATTTTCTACCCCACGGACAATCCATATTTATGGTTAGTTCTTTCAGATTTTCAAAATCTCCTAAATCCAAAGTCCCTCGCAATCCTTTTTGAGTTAAATTCAAAGTGATAATTTCGGCTCGCTCATTTTCTGGGTATAATTTTTCCATCACTTCTTCAATTGGAGTATATTTTAAAATTTGCACATTATTTGCTACTTCTAAAGATATTCCTTGGGGTGCTTTCTCTTTCAAAAGTGTGGCAATAGCCAAGTCATAATGGGTTATTACTCTTAATTTATGATTATACCAAACCCTTTCTAATTTGGGAAATTCTTCTCAGGTCAATTTTAAATCGCCTTCTAACTTTTCACTGCTTAAATATAAATCAGTTAGAGTTGGACGGTCGTTTTTACTATATTCAGTATTTATTCATTCTTTAATGTTAGTCATATTTGTTAATTAGTTTTTTGTGTTATTTTTATTTCGGTGAAATGAGCCAAAGCCCCCTCTTTATTTTCAATATATCGCACTAATGATTTTAACTGCTCCGTATTTAAGTCGTTAGTAATGTGTCGGGTTTCTCCGTTTTTATATTTTATATCTAATGTTAGCATATTAATCATTTTTACTATTTAAAAAGGGTTGATTATTTTGATAATTGACATGGGATAATAATTGAGTGGTTTGATTTTCAATTAATAAAGCGGGTTGACTGCCAAATCGTAAATTATATTTCCCGCCCCCCCATGGTTTTCCTTGAAAATCTAAAATTCCTTGGACAACTCCTTCTTGTTTGTCTAATTCTCAGGCATCAAAGTAGGCTTGACCGCTCATTACTTCTGGATTATTTTGTCTTTCTTCTTTGGCAAAAGGATTATGTCGCATCCCTACTTTGAAAAAAAATCTGCTTTCTACTTCTTTCAAATCCTGCCACAATTGTTTTCGTTCCGCGGTGTCTTTGGGAGCAAAATATTCTCATTTTTTAATTGGATTAGTGGCTTTGTTAGGGGAAATTACTCCCAAAAACCCACTTTCATAAGAATTTAAGACATTCTTTCAACCATCTTTACCGGGATTTTTTTCAAACTCCACATCTACCCTTTTTTTACTTTTGTCTTGATCTCAACCAATTAATCCTTTTAAATATCACATTTCTAAAATATCGTGCCTAAATTCAGAGAGGTCAAAAGGTTGTCCATCCCCTCATTGAAAAATAACATATTGGCTGGGATGGGGAGTGAATTCTTGTCCTTTTTGGTCTCCAAAGAATAAAAGTTTTAAATTGGCTCAACCGCCCCCTTGCACTTCATAACCATCAACAATTTGAGCCAGCATGAGTTTTCCACCATAATCAACAATGGCTACTTTGCCATGATTGATTAGAACTTTAACAAAGTTAAACCAAATCGGCAATAATTTGCCCTCTCCCGTTAATTTGCAAACTAAGCCAAAATAATAAGTTTTGACAATTCTAATAAGACTATTTTGAAAGCTGTAAAAACAATCTAAATTTTTATAAATATCGCCGTATTCCATTATAATGCTTCTTCCTCTTTTGCGTTAATAGCAGGGGGTGCTTCAAAATCTTTGACTTCTAATAACTTCTTTAATAAATAAGGGGTGCCGTCAAAATCATTTTCCTCATTTTCTTTTATGATATTATTTCACCTTTCCAGCAATTTTTCATAATCCAAAGTAACTCGTGCTTCCTTAATTCATTCTAGAATCTGCTGAACTTGTTTTTCTTTTTCCCTTTCCCAAGTGCTTAACCCCAGTTCAAGAGTTGCCTTGGTAATATTTTCATCATTACCTTCTAAATAGTAATTTCACCCATTTTCGGTCTCTTGTAATAATTCAGCAATAGCCTCTCGAGCCTGCTTAATGGTTTTTACCGGCTTCATTAAGGTATATTTTTTAGTTCTGATTGCTTTTTTATAACTGTTAACGGCAAAAAATAATTTTCTATTTTTTTCAGTAAGTTTTTTTACTTTCTCTCTTTCTTTTTGTAATTCTTCATCTTTCAATTTGCTTTGTTCTATTTTTTCCCTTCGAACATAATCATCCCAAAATTGCTGTGAAGTAATCGCAATATCAGGTCTTTTTTCCAACTCCTCTCATTCCGCTCTAACTTCTTCTAATTCTTTACCGCCTCAATTCTCAATTCATTCTCCTAAATTTTTTTTCAATTCCTCATTTTCCTGCTGAACGGTTAAAGCGGTCTGATTAGGAAAAGATTGTTCCCATTCTTTTACTTTATTTTCCGCCAATTCACATTTTTTGGTTAGTTCTTGAATTTGCTCTTCGCTTTTTTGCCTAAAAGTATTATACTCTTCTTCTAGATTAGTAAATTTTTCTTGAACTTCTAACGGCTTTTTTTCTCCAAAAGTATCCGTTCAAGTTTTTAATTCTTCTATTTTAGGTTCGTAATCGGCCAATAATCCTTCTAAATATTTTAAACGAGTTAATTGGTCTCTTCAATCTTTCGGCAAATCTTTAACTTCTAATTCTTCATAAGTTTGGATTTTGGATTTATCCTCCTCTTTTAATATTTCTTTTGGTTGATCATTTTTTCACCCTTTTTCTAAATCGCCTAATCTTTTTTTGCTTTCTTCCGAAAGTTGACTGTTTTCGATTACTTCTTTAAAAAATTTTTGGTTCAGACCAGTTTCACTATTATTTAATTCCTTGTTCATAAGTATTTGCTATTTTTTTTTGATGTCTATTTGGAGTTCAAGGATTTCAGCAATAGATGCAGGAAAGAGAAATTTCTCCCTTTTCATTTTTTCTTCTAACCAAAAGGAATTCTATGCCTTTTTTTTTTATCAATATTTTCCATAATTAATATTTATATGCTGGCGGAGGTGGAACCTGTAATACTTGGGCTACTGACTCACTTTCTTGTTGTTTCTCTGTTAATTTCTTTATTTCCTCTTTTAATATTTCTACTTGTTCTTTTAATCCCGCTATCTCATTCTTTAATTCTTGTTGTTCGAATGCGTTTACTTCGTTAATCTTTTCTTGCGTTTTCGATTTTTCCTTTTGTTCCTTTAATTCCTGGCTATGTTGGTTAATCTTTTTAGCCACTTGGTTGGTTCATTGTGGCAGTTCCTCTACAACTTTCCTTTGACCATATTCATAACTAAATCCTTCGTTTTTTATTCCTTCCATAATTTTTGTTTTATATACTACCTTATTTTAATAAAATTTGTCCTTCTTTTTTTTTAAAATAATTCCTAACCTTTAAATAATCCTCTAAGGTTTTTAAACTATTACAATCAAAGTCATTTTCGCCATTATATTCCCCTTTTCCATTCCATTCATCGTATAATTCTTGATAATTGCGGTTAGTTTGGGCTTCGGCAATTAAAATTAATACTTTTTTAACCTTTTGACGACTTTCCGGAACTTGAAAAGCCGGCAAAGCCTTTTCCGGATGAGTCAAATACTCTCTTCATTCTTTTTCGGTTTTTTGTAAATGCCTTTGAATGGCTTCTTCAACTTGACCGCTACTTTCAATGGCTTCAGTCATCATTAATTTTCCTTCTTCTCCTCCTTTTTTTAAATTTTCTATCACCCCTAATAATCTTTCTTTTTCTGCTTTTAATTCTTCATAATCTTGAGCCAAATTAACCGAAGTATTAGTAATGTTAAGGTTAATAACAGTTGATAGGTTAAATCCTTTAATTCCTGTTAAGTAAGAATTGTCGGGAGCAATCAATTCTTTAAGTTTGGGGCAGTTAGTTAAATCCAGAATGCTAAATTCATTTTGACCGGCAATTAATTGTTCAATCTCAGGAGTTTGACTAAATTCTAATCTACTTAATTGATTATTCCTTACATTAATTCTCTTTAAATTAGGACAATTGTTAATAATTAAAGAAGTTAATTCCTGATTAGGCAAATTAATCTCTTGTAAATTAGGATAATCTTGGATAATTAATTCTCCGCTTAATTTTTTTTCTTCCTTATCCGGAAGCAAGTGGATAGTGGCGATATTTTTATCACTCCAATTTTTTGCTAAATATTCTTGAGCTGTCATAACTAATCGATTTTATTAATTTTGTCTTTGATTTCTTGATATTTTTCCTTATCAGTGAAGTCTTGGAGATAATTATCTCATAATTGATTTTGCTTACTCAATTTCTCAAAACTTTCACTAGTTGGTAATTGTTCTTGCTTTTGTTTTAAATAGTCAATCTCAAACCGCAAAGGAGCAACTATAACTAATTCAGATATTTCTTTACCAAATGGAATTTGAGAATGATATTGGACTTGGATAATATATTCTCCGTTTTGATAATCAAGAGTGGCTTTTAGGCTTAATTTTTCCTTGTCTTCTGTGGCTAACTCTTGACTAACTAATTCGATTAATTTTTGTCGGACTTCAGATCAAGTTTTATCGATTATTTTTTCACTTACGGTCGTTTTTACTGTTTGGCTACCGGCAATATCCTCTGAATTAGGAAAATAAATAGTTAATAATTCCCTAATCTCTAATTGCTGATGGGGAAAACTGGACGGGGATAATAAGTCAGTGAAGACTTTTTGATACTGGCGGTCCAGATTTTCTTTAATTCAGCCTAATTCTTCCTCAAATTTTTGTCAAAAAGTTGGGTTTTTTTCCGGGAAGTTGGCGGTAGTTATTTCCCGAGCCAAATTTCAGAAAATTAAATTGGGGCAAAAATTACCTGACTTATCTTTTTGGTCCAATTGGATAAAAATAACACCTTCTTGGGCTTCGCTGGGTTCTCCAAACTTAATCTCCACCGACTTAATTTTGGCTAATCTTTGAACTTCCCGAACTACTTTTTTCTTAATAATATCACCAGCAATTCCCAACTCTTCTCACAACTTTTTATCTTCTTCAGTTTCCTGTTCGGCTTGTTCTCAAATAATTTCTTTCAATTTGGTAAGGCCATCAGTGATTATTTTAGTTAAAGGAGTAGATAAAAATTGTGGGCTAATTTCTATTTTTTCCAAGTTAGAAAAAGCAGTTAAATCCAATTCTCCTCCGGCCAAAGTTTCAGTAATAGAAGTCAAAATAAGCTCTTTAACTTCGGATTTTGCTTCCTCAGTGGGATATTTTTCATTTAAGTATTCTTGAAGGGTTGTCATAATTTTATTGTTGAAATATTTCTTTTGTCACTTCTCCCCAAAGTTTTTTACACTCCTTGGGAGTTGGTTCATTAGTTTTTAATTCTACTAATCCTTTATAATAGGCTTGTGTATAGTTTTTGATTAACTTTTCTTGTAAAGTTGTCATAATTGTAAAATCTTATCTATTTAGTGGGAGTCTCTACTTGGGCCACTAATTCCTGTTCTATTTGTTTCAATTCCTCTTGGAGTTCGGCAATTATGGCTTTTATGCGTTCATTATTTTCTAAATAAGCTTTAATTACTTGGAGATTACCAGTAATGGTTGCCTCTAAATTGGCAATTCTATTAATTAAAACTTGCTTTCGTTCTTGGACTGTTGCTTTTTGTTCGTTTAGCATATTCAAGTGCCGGTCCCAAAGCGGTTTTTTAATCTGTTATCCGAAGATTATTAACTACTTCGGTCCGGCAGTTCAATATGGGCAGTTTTACCTGCCCTAAAGTAGAGAGCAGAGGATGACGATTCTACACTTTTTGGTGGGCAGGCAGAATTGTCTGATTCAAGAACCTACCCACCATTTTTAATTAACCAAAACTCAATCCTGTTCTACTATCTTTTCTGAAAAAGTATAAGGGCTAAAATATAAGTCCCGATATTCTTCTTTAAGTAAAGAATTAGTGGCTCAAGTATTTAAATATTGAGAACCATCTTTTAATTTTGCACCGGCTATTTCTATTCCCTGGCCGGCATATTTGGTTGCTTCAAAAGTTTTTTCCAAGATTCAAGAACCATTTTTTACTCCGGTTCCTGTTGTTGAAGTTGCTACTCCCGTTCCTATTCCAAAAAGGGATAGGGCTAATCCTGCGTAAATGATAAATTTTTTGATGATGTTCATGATATTTATAATTAATTTATCAATATTTAAAATTGACTTAGTTTATTTTTTAAGATATTAGTTAAAATGTTAATTAAGGTGCAAAAAAATAAGGTTGAGGCATTTTTACAAATGAACAATTACTTGCAACTTAATTAACCCTTACTGAAACCTTCTGCTGACAACACCTCGGCTTCCCATTTTCTTTCTCCTTCTTCCCCCACGCCCACCTAATAAACCAAACATGAAAGATAAAGGATAAAACTACTAACAAGACAACCAACCCAGAAAAATAAACAATCTTTTGCCTCAAATGTTTTTTATCTTGTTCTTTTTCAGCACAAGCAGCACAAGGTCCACACAATTTACTAATTATTTGATCTCTTAAAGAACGATATTGAGTTCGTTCATCTTCTAAAAGTTTATCCACTGCTTCTAATTCTTCACTATGCTCGGTTAAGAGTTTATTTATTTTTTCTTGCTTTTCAGTATTAGAGATTTGGGAATTTTCTAACTCCTTAACTTTATCTTTGATTTCCTTTTCAATCGCTTTCTTTTCTTGGCGGCAGGTTTCTAATTCTTTTCGTCATTCTTCCAACTCTTTTTCTTTTTGTTGAACTTCTTGTCAATTTTTCTGACTTAATTTAGTTATTTCCTTGATGCGTCCTTGTAATCCAACAATTAACTCGGTCAATTTCTTTATTCTAGTTCAGTCAGACATGTTTTAAAAATTAAAAAAAATCCCCCTCTTTATTACAAATTACGATACGACCAGCCTAATTATTTAGGAGAAATTATTTAATATTCATTGATTTTTCTAATGTTTCAATTTGGGCTAATAATTCAGCAGCCTCTTTTTCAGCCTCGGTTAGGGCTTTATCGTTTTTGTTAGCAGTTTCGGTATTTCCTTGTTTTAACTGATTTAATTCAGTTTGGGCTTTTTCCAATTCCACTTTAACTTTTTGATACTCTTCGTTAATTTTTTCCATTTTGGCTTTACTAACTGTAATTACATTCATTAATTGTTTGATTCTTTCTTCTTCTGTCATATTTACTTTTTAATATTTGTTTCTGCTTGTTCGATTAGGGCTAATAATTCCCGGGCTTCATCTTCTACTTCCAATAGATTTGCTTCTTGGCTTTTTTTCATTTTTTCTTTTTGGGCTTCCAGCAACTTCGTTTCTTCCTCTAATTCCGCAATTTTGTTTTTTAACTTATTCACTCCCCCAAAAATATTAGTTTTTAAAAGGGATAAAAGTTTAATATCAGGTTCTTCGGCTTTGTCCAATTTACCCTTTTGAGTTTCTGAAAGAGGAAAAATCTCGGCTAAACTTTTGATGAAATTATAATAGTTGGTTTGTTTTAATTCAGCTGATTGTAATTGATAATCTTTTTGCCGTAATTGTTCCTGTAAATTGTCTTTTTCTACCCCCAATTCCAGATTATTTTGGTGAAGAGTAAAAGAGGTTTTTTCTAAATCTTCAACTCTCTGGGCTTGACTTTCGGCCGCAGTTAGTTGTTCCTGCAATAAAGTATTCTTTTGCACTAATTCTTGCATAGTGATTTCTTGCTGTTGATTATGCTGGGTTAAATTAACAATTCTCGCTTCCAACTCAGCAAATTGTTCGGCCGAAATTTCTACCACCTGACTGTTTTCTTGCTGATAATCATTAATATTAGCCAGCAAATTATCAAAGGTGGTGCTTAATCTTTTTTCGCTTTCTTCATTTTTCTTAATCTCTTCGGCTAAAGAAGGAGTGGCTGGGAGGTTCTCAAATTCATCCGTAAGTGGAGTTTTTAAGGCTAATTCAAAATCCAAAGTAGAACTTTGAACCCTAGTAGATAAAGAATTTAAAGAACTCATGGAATCGCTTCTGCCATGGTCTAAATAAACAGAATTGGTTCTTGCTAACATTCCGTAATCTACAGTCTGCCTTTTGCGTTTTTTATCCTCTTCTAACGAATTAAATAAACGATAATTTTGGATTTGTTTATTATGTTCTTTTTCTCTTTCTTTTCAGCGTTGCCGATATTCTTTTTCTTTATCTATAATGGCTTGTTCTAACTCAGCTTTTTTAGTTTCACAGAGATTTTTATCACTGTTTAAACGGGATATTTGGTTAAATAATTTTTGCTGTTTAACCGCCATTTCACTATTTTCCTTTCATTGAGTTTCTAGTTTCTCAATTAAGGATTTACTATTTTCTACTTCCTTATTTAAGCGTTCAGTTAAGCGTTGGTTTTCTTCAGTTTTGGCTAAATAATCCGAGTTAGTAAGTTTTAATTCTAAATGAACCGCTTCATTTTCGGTTTTTAGTGATTTGTTTTCCTTAATGACTTGTTGATTTTTTTCTTGACTTACTTTTAGTTTATTATCTTTTTCTTCACTTTCGGTTTGGAGAATTGTTAATCGTTCTTCTAACCGAACTACTTCTTTATGTAAGTCAGCAATTTCTTTTTTTTGTTCAATTTGATCTTTTTCATAAGAATTTATGATAGTAGTGTAAAAAACTTCTTCGGCTTCGCTATCGCTCTCGTAAGAATATTCACTAGTTTCACTAATGATGGGTGAGGTTGGTGAGAAGTGAGATTGGTAAGAATTGTTAAGGGGAGTGCCAGGCAGAGATTTTGAAAGGCGAGGAGGTAAAGGTCGGTCTCTTGAAGGGGATAAAGGGGAAGTGGGGATTTCTCTGATATCTCCCGGCGACAAAGGGGTTGGGGTATAGCTTTTACTTCTTTTTCGGGAATTTAATTCTTTTTTTGTCATATTTAAGCGATTTGTTTGGGAGTTTTAGGGGTTTTTGGTGGTAGTTGTTTAAAGCCTCGAGCGTAGCAGAGGCAGAAAATAAAACAAGGTAAAAATAAAAAGGCTAGGGCTACTAGGGGAAAAATAAGTGGGGAAGTGACGAACATTTTGTCTTCTAGTTGATTAATGATGTCGGTTGATTGGGGAGTTGATTGAAGGTTTTTCATATGAGTATTTTTACCTTCGCTTTCGACTTATTAGGGATTTTTTAAGGTTTTAAGTTGTATTTTAGTTAAAATGTTAATTAAGATGTTAAATTATAACTACGATAAAACATATTATATAGGACTTTAAGGGAAATTTTATCAATAATTAAAAAGTGAAGCAATATGGTAGATAAAAAAAAGCAAATAAGAATGGCAAGTGGCAAGGGGGAATATGTCACCAAAGTTGAGTTTTTTCAAGAGTTAAAAGAAATACGAAATCTTGTAAAAGATGAGTATTCTCAAATAAAAAACGACATTAAAGAAGTAAAAAAAGCCGTTATTACACCAAACCAAAACAAAAAAGAGGTTAAAAAAGAAGATACTAAAATAATCAATTTGGAAGTCCAAAAGGATAAATTAATTGCCCAATTAAGCGATGGTCGCGAATTAAGCATCCCAATAGTTTGGTTTAAAAAGTGGGGTGTAAAAGGAGTCAAGGTCGACAAATTGAAAAATTATGAAATTTGAGAAGGAGATGAGATTTATTTTCCCGATATTGACGAAGTTTTAGGAATTGAAAGTTTTACTAAGGGCTTTGACGCTGATTGTGAATAATTATGCCAACTTGAAAGATAAGTAGTTATCGATTTTATTTTCATTCCGGAGAACCTTTAAAAAAACATAAGCCTGCCCATATTCATGTTCGCGGTTTGCCCCATGGTAAAATCCAATTTTGGTTAGAGAAAACCGATGCAAAATCCAAAAACGAAGTAAAAGTTAAAAAAATTAAAGGACGAGTGTCTGAAGAGGAACAGAATGAGGTAAAAAAACTAGTGGTTAAGAATAAAGACCTATTTTTAGCAAAATGAAAAAAATACCAAGCTCAAGCCGGTAAATAAGTTAAGATTTTAACTTAAAAGATAACGAACCACTATTAACATAATTCCCCAAAGTTCTCTTTTTTCTCTTACTCCGAACACTCTCTCAAAAAAAATATTTGTCTTTTTTATAAAGAGTAATTAAACAATTATTACAAATATATTTTCCTTGGTCTTTTTCCTTTTCCGTCCAATAATCTCAATTATTTCTTTTGACATAATCGCCATAACAGCGATTATATTTAATTTCAAAAGTTTGGAGGCAATTAGTAGGGTCACTTAATCCATGAGGAGCAAAAGCCTTATAAAGTGTGTAATAAGAACATTCCGCCAGCAAAGGTTGTAAAACTGATTTCTTTTCTTCATTATTCATTTCATTTTACCGAGTATTTTACTTTTTTTCTTTTTTATCAGACTCTTTATCAAGTAAAGAAGTAAACTGATTAACTTTATCCCCTACCTTTTTTACTTGGCCAACCCCTCTTTGAAATAAATTAGCCCCTTGTTGTTTTAACCTATCCGCCAAACCCACTTTATCAGCTAAATATTTTTGATGTTGCCCAACCAGGTCAGTCTCTTCGGAAGTAGCATCTTCTTGCAAACCGGTTTCTAATTTCAGTCTTTCGGCCTCATGAGCTATTTCTTTTTTAAGATGTTCTTTTTCTAATTGTAATCTAGCCATGGCCGCCTCTATTCTTATTAGTCGCAAAGCGGCACTAGGTCTTTTTTTCTGAAATAAAGATTTTCAAGCCAAAATTAGAGTAGTAACAGAACCTAAAATCACTGTGCAAACACTAGTAATGGTGGCAATGCGATTAGTTTTTTGACTTTCTTGCAATAATTTAATTAGATCTTGATTTTCGGGCATATTATTTCTTTTCTTTTTTTTGACATTTTTTAATAATAGTTTCCAATTTTTTAGTTTGTTCTTCTAACTGCTCTTTTAATTGGTCAATCTGTTTTTGTTCACTTCCGTTTTTTTTCTCTAACTCTTTAATTCTTGCCTCATTTATTAAATGTTTGCGTTGGTGTTCTAGGTCATTTTTTTCTAATTTGAGGGTTTTGCGGTCAATGTGTATTTTATAACCGTAGCCCATAGCGGTTAATAATACTGCCACTCCTCCGACTAATTTGGCACAACTTATATCCATGATTATTGCTTTTTGTCGTGAACTACCCCGGTCATTCGGGCTAGGAAATTGTTAGCATTATCTTCATTTCCTTTTAATTTCACCAATTCATCATAATTTTTTCTAAAGGATTTTAGTAAATTACGATAACCATCCATAGTATCTTCTATTGTGGCTTCTTCTGCTAGTTTTTTTAAAGTTTCTGACTTGGCAATGTCTTCATCAGATTGTAAAAATTCCTTAACATTTTCTCTAATTCGGTATCATTTCTCCTCGGAAGTTTCTATACCGTTTAGAATATTGGCTAAATGGATACAAAATTCAGTAGCATCATCAATCCCTTTATAGCTGATTAGTTTAGTTGAAAGTTCCCCGCGGCTTAATTTACCCTGTAATTTTCAATAGGCCTCAATCCCTTCTTTTTTGCTTAATTCTTCGGCTAATTCAATTTCTTTTCTAAAAGTTTGAGAATTACCAATTTCGGCTAAAAGGGCCTTAGCGATATTTATTCTTCTTTGAATTTCTTTTTCAGTTAAATTTTGATTCATATTTTCTTATATTATTATGCTCTCATTCTTAAAGTTCATACTAATTTCCCTTCTCCATTCTTCTCTTTGCTGTAATCTATTTCGGCATTAGTTAAATTGTATAATCCCGCTAATTTACGGACAGTATTCGGGTTTTTACTTCTTTTGTTGGTCTCATCATAATCTTTAGTGGCTAATTCATTTACTTTGGCTTCTACTAAACCATTTAGCACAGTGCGAGTTTCTTTTGCTACTTCATCCTTTTTGCCCGCTTCCAACTTGGCTCCAAACACCGAACTAATAAATTTGGATTGATTTTTTAAATCTAATCCTTGGGGATATTTCCGGTCTTGGGTGATAAAATTGGAAATCATTTCTTTTAGTAGATTTTTAGCAGTTTCTTCACCCATAGTAATGGCTTCGGATTTGCCCAGATATCTATTTCATAATTTTTCACTCGGATTGATATCTTTTCCGAAAACTTTACCAGCTACGCCCTTGGCAAATCAAGGTTTATCCAACGCTTCCTCTTTATCAGCTTCTGTTCTTCAATCCAATTTAGACAATTTGACTTTTTTGTCTTGCTGTTCTTTGGTAATTCTTAAACCTATCAATATTTCTTCGGGGGCTTTACCGAAAGTTTTGGGGTCGGGATAGGCCACGGCTCCTCGTAGAATGTCAATATCGTAAATTTGTTGATAAGCTTTTTCTTCGATTTGCTTAGTGTTGCCATCAAAAATGGCTCGAACCATGGCGGCCGAAACATTGTCGGATAAATCAATTTCCCCAAACTCTTTGGTAAAAGTAACAACTAAACCGGGGTCGTGCCGACCTACTCGCCCAAACTTCTGAATTGAAGAAGGTTTGGAATCAAGTCCCAAAGTAGGTTCAGAGTAAGTGAAATATTTTTGTAAATTAGTAGTCTCGGTAGCTCCTACACAAATTACCCCATCAATTTTAGGACTAACTCCCCTATCTTTATTTCCATCAACTCCATCGGCCGAGCCACCAGGACGGCCATAAGTAATATCCTCGCAATTCTCATCAAATTCAGAAGTATAAAGCATATAAGAAGCATTATTTCCCAAAATTCTAACTTGTTCGGCGGTTATTTTTAAACTTTTAAGGAAAATCCAAATTCTACCAGTTTGCACCATTTCTTCGGTATTAACTTCAATAAAAGTAGGTTGGCCATTTTCATCTTGCCATTTAATAGTTCCTGGTTGTAAACCTCGCATTGTTTCCAACTTTTCAGCGTGTTCGGAGTTTCTTATTCTCATTAAACCAGCCGGCATGTTCGGGTCCAATTTACCAGTATACATCAATTTCCTGGGATAAGTGGAAGTAGCCGAGAAGTCTACTCCCGGAAAAGTAGCGGACATTCTTAAACATTTATAGCCCGCTTTTATCATTTCAAATTGTAAGGCTTGAAAACCAGCGTCATTATAATCGGCTTCGTCAAAGACGATAATAGTTTCTTCTTTGGGGATTAATTTCTCTTTGACTTTTTGCTTTAAATTTTCATCGCTTCAACTATTTATGCCACCAGTTTCTACAAACAGATTACGTCCAGCAAATCCTAATAAGTGGCCTCAATACATAACTGATAGACCTTTTTTGCCTTCTTCCATTCCTTCTAATTTCCCCGTATTGGCATTTTTTCAGTAGACCAAGTCATTTTTGGCTACTGGATAAGGGCCGTGGGATTTGTAAAGAGATTTCATTTCGGGGTCATGTCGGTTTTCTTTAATATCTTCTTCGGTGGCTCTTTCCATGGTGCCTCGGCGAACATAAGCCATTTCGGTTTCTCCTTTGGCTCCGCCGTGAAAAACACAACCTCAAAAAGGTTGCAATCAATTACCTGGGGAGTGATGTTTAAAAGCACTGTCTACCAGAGTTTGATTGGAAGTAACTAGAATGATATTTCTTTCACCGCCTTTCACTAAACAATTAATTACTTTGGTTGATTTACCAATTCCCGTTCCAATAGCTAAGTGGCCTCCCATTCCTTTATCTCCGCCAATGACTTCAATTTCTTCTTCCACTCACTTGTCTTTGCTCGTGTATCCCCCCTTGACAAATCTTTTGACTACTTTTTTACCAATTTGACAAAAATGCTCGGGGTTAGTTAATTTGTCGGGATTGAAAGGATAACCTTTGCCATCTTTATTTTTATCGTAAAAGAATTTTAAGAGGTGGGTTCCGCGTTGCGAAATGTCTAATTTTTCTTCCGCTTTGGTTTTGTCTTTGGGGATTTCGTAGCCCCCTTGTTCTTTCAATCAACCCGATTGAATTAAATCTTCTCATTTGCTATCTTCTTTAAAAAGTCCGAGAGCTTGAACATCGGGGTCAGCTGCGATGAAAGCATTAAGTTTAGCCACCGTCATCGGTTCATAATTTGGGACATTTCAAGTGTTTTGGAGATTAGCAGAAAGTTTTTTTAAAGTGGCTTCTTCTAGGCCGCCATCTTTGGGATCGGTTAAAGAATATCAGAGATTATTTCTTTGGTTTTGTTCGGCTTGTTTGATTTCTTGGGCCTTGTTAGGTGGGAGGAAGTCAGTTTTTAATTCAGCAAATTGTTTATCTATTTGAGCCTGATTAGCATCTAAATCGCGGCGATATTTGTAAGAGTTTATTTGTTTAACTAGATTGTCGACTTTTTGGATTTCTTGGTCGATGTCTTGTCTTTTTATTTTTAAGACTTCAATACTGGGGATGTTTTGGTAAGTAATTTTGCCTTCTTTAATTTCAGAAGGAGTGGCCCACCCATTTTCATAGGCTTTTCTTTGGTCGGAACCGGTATTAGGTAGTCCGGTGTGGCCCACCCTTCATAATTCTATTTCTGAGTCGGATAATTTTGTGGGGTTTTGGCTTTGAAAGTATTGTTTGAATAAGGACTTAATGCGATTATCCCTTAATTTGCCTATTTCTGTTCAACTTCTAGTATCAGGAACCTTCTTTTCTTGATAAGTAGTTTTTATTTCTTCCTCAGAAGGAAATTTATCTAAATTAGTTTCAGTTTCAATTCTTTTAACAATAAATTCATGAACTTTATCAACTTCTTCGGCTAAATGTTTTAAAGTTTCTATTCCCTTAGTCGTTTGGGAATAAGGGTTGCCCATTACTAAGGTCTCGGTGGTATAATTCTCAATAATTTTATCATTATTGATTAGACCATTGGGACTATTATATCAGCCGTTGTTGTAGATTAATTTGGCTACTTCAATACTTAAACTACTTTTTCTTCAATTATCCTTTCATTCTTCTTTAATATTGCCTAAAGTATCATGATTAGTGAAAAAGTTTTCTCAGGCTTTTTTGCGACGAACTACTGGAATATCTTTTAAGACTTCTTGAATTTTTTCCGGAGTAGGGGCTTTGTTAATGCGATTTTCTTCTAGTTTAGTGAAATCACCGCCTACAATTTCTTCCCCTTTTAGAAGAGCATCTTGGTAGACGCTAGTTGCCGCTTTGACATTACTTCCGTATTTTTTGGATCAGAATAGTTTATCGTTGCTTTCGACAATGCCGTGGTCTTCGTAGAATTCCCTTCAGGCTTCAATTGCTTTAATTTGGGCTTGTTCTTCGGCTTGCTGTAAGGCTAGTTCTTTGGCATTTTTACGAAAGCCTTCGCGACCTTTGGGAATGCTATCGCTGGGTTCAGTGGGATAAAACTCTTCAGAGCCAAAAATATTATGGATTTCTTTTAAAATTACTCCTTTGGCTTTTAGTTCTTCTAAAACTGTTTGGACTATTTGGGGTTTGGCGTTGTAAATTCCGTCTTGGAAGTTTTGAGGACCGCCTAGTTTTTGTTCAATAGTATTGATGTTTTCCTTATTAGTTTCTTCTCAAGTTTTATAAGGCTTAAGAATTTGTTCGTTTATTGCTTTTTGGGTGTCTTCTCAATTTTTATAAGGAGTAAGGGCTTTTTGTAGAGATTGGGTGTCTTGTTGTTCGTTTCAGCCGCCGGTAAATTTGCCATTTTTGAAGTTTTCTTTATCAAAGAATTCGTGAATGGTCTGGATGACTACTTCTTTGCCGCCTTTATATTTGCCGTTTTGGAAGTTTTGGGGGCTGAAAATTTCTTCAATAATTACTAATATTTCCTCTTTGCTTACTCCTTTTTTGGATAGTTTGGTAAGTTCAGATTTGATTAATTTTTTAAAAAAGGCTTGATTGGCTTCTTTATGCTCAACTAATAAGGTTTTTTTGAAGAGGTCAAGTTGGGACTTGAGGGCTTGGGGATTGAAGTTCATTTTTTTATTGTTATGCTTTTGATTCTTCTTTTAGCTCATCCAAGCCTTTATGATCATTCTTACCTAAATTTTCCAAGCATCATTTTGGATCGCCATAATCCTTGAATTTAATATTTTCTTTGGCTTTAGTATCTCTCATTCATGTAGCAAACTCGGCCTCCGAAGTTAATACCCCAACTTCTATTCAATCTTTAACCTGTTCGTAAGTGAAATCAGCATCATTTCATTCGTTCGCTTGTTCCTCCCTCATTGTTTCATCGTCTTTATCTTTCAACTCGCCGTAATCTTTTAAGATATCTTTTGTTGGTCCTAAATTATTAAGAAGGTCGGAAATATCTGCCAGTGCATCATCGCATTTAATAGCAAAAGCCGGTCGGAAGTCAACCAAAACTCATTTTCTTCAAATGTGGTCTAATAATTTGTGAGCGGCAACATATTCATCTAATTTTAAATATCGCTTGTTTAATCCCTGAGCCAAAAATATTCCATCACTGTCAATAAGAGATGTTTGCATTCCATTAGCCATGTTGACTGGAATCACATCAAAAATTTCTCTCAAAGTCGCCAAAATTGGACTAGGGCTAGTGTGGAGAGAAGAAGTTATCATTGCTGAATACAACGGATAATTTAAACAACAAAATATTTTCTTAGTATCTTCAACATTGCACTCATCTTCTTTCAAGTTAAACTTTCGTGAAGGAGTTGTCATTTGAAAACCAGCAGTAATCAAAATTTTGGCTACTAATTGAACATCTTGCAATTGGCTAGCAGTAAGTTGAATAATGGCTTCTTTGTGATATCTTTTGTCGTCTGAAAAATAATTTAGGACAAGTTCTTTGTCATAAAAACTAGCAACTTTACTACTTAATTGTTGAGTTTGCAGAGCAACAGAGGTTGGGGCTTTGCCCCCAAGAGCAAGTTGTTCAATTGACTCACTGAAAACAGTGTAAAAAATTAACTTGTCTTTATCCTCAATCCTTCCTTTATAAGAAGCAACTTCGTTAGGTCCAAATTCTTGTTCTTTATAATTCCAAGAAAATTGTTTTGGTTCATTACTTTTCAATCCAACAACTTTAAATACATCACCATCAACCTGAACAGTTTTGATTTTGGGTAAAAATTTACTTTTTGCTCTAATTTGGGCAAAAACATCAGCGATTACAGTTTGGTTTTGTAATCCTAATAAAAATTCGTTTTCTAAATTTTGCGGCTCTTTTTCTATTAATACCATATTTTTTAAGAGCCGAAAACGACGAGGGGAATCGAACCGTTTTCAAACTCATAGAAAACAATTCCCCTCTTGGTTTGGCGATTAAACTTTCCAAACCAACGTTCTATATTAATTATTTTTTAATTTTTGACAAGCCTCTCTGTATTCATCGGCAAATTTTTCCTCCTTGGATTTTGGAGGACCATAAATTTCTTGCCCGGTTTGAGCCAATTGCTTTTCATTAGTAACCATGCTTTCAGCTTTAATTCGCAAAGATTTTTCTACATCTTTTTCGCTTATTAGAGAAGAAATAGTAAGTTCTCTGTCTCCTAAATCTTTTTGCAAACTTTCAATGACCTTATCTTTTTCCTTTAACAATGCATCCCGTGAAGCAATAGCGTCTTTAAATTTTTGATTTTCCTCTATTATGGAATTTCTAACTTGGTTATTTTTCTCGTTTTGGTTTTGGTTCATACTCTTAAAAAAATTTCTAAGAGCGAAGAAAGACAAAAGGAAACTCAATTCTGCCTTTCGACGCCATTACAAATGAGTTTCCTAATGGTTTACTTGTTTTTGGAAGTTTTCTGACTTCTGCCAACAGCAAGTATATATTATTATTTTTATCAAGCAAGAGAAAAAAAGTAGTATATGAACCAACCTTTTGATATTGAAGAATGGTTAGAAAGTAAGAAAAAAGGTTTTAGTGGCAAAATTCCCCGAACCGATCTTATTGCCAAAATTAAAGAACTGGCGGCAGAAGCGGAACAGTTAAAAAAATCCCAAGCCCAATTAACCACTCAAAATAAAGAGTTAGAAAATAATTTAACCAATCGCGACCAAATTATTCAGGAGAAAGATAAAGCCATTACCGAAATTAAACAAGAATTAACCACTAAATTAGCAGAGCAAGAAAAAATTTTACAAAGCAAAGAGGAAGAATTAAAGAATTTGCAGCAAAGACCAGATATTACTGATGATAAATATCAAGAACTCTTAAATAATCAAGAAAAACATCGACTAGAAGAATTGAGGCCAGACAATTTACCGGAAGATTGAGAAAAAGAATTAGCCGAAAAGGATAAGTTAATTGCTAAGATTGAAGAGATGGAAAGGCAACTAAAAGGAGTTTACACCACTTATCCAATTATTTTAGAGGAGGAAAAACCCGAAAATGTAAAGAGATATATTGAAGAATTAGAGAAAAGACCTACCCAAGAGAAATTACAGCAAGTTATTCAGCAAGAAAGAGATAAATATAAAGATTATGATAATCTAAAAGTCGATTTAGAAAAACAAAAAGAGAACTATTTGGAAATTAAAAGAAAATACGATGAATTACAAAATAAAAGTGATAAAACAAAAGAAAACGGTATTACTGAAACAGAATATCAAAAACTAAACCAACAATTACAAGATGAAAGAGAAAAAAATAGAGTTTTAGAGGAAAAAAACCAAGTTTTGTCGGAGACCAAATTCACTGATTTACCGCCTATTGTCGAGGAAAAATTAATAAAAAAAATAAGCGAATTATTAACCGAACCCATTAACCTTTTACGAATAGAAATTGCGGAATTATTGAAAAAACCAGCAATTAGTCAACCAAATAAATCTCTTGCTGAACTACCGGTTGATTATGAAGTGACAAAAACTGAAAAAGAAGAATTGCTTAAAATTTTGGAGACTTTGAAGTTGAAAATATTAGAGAGTGAAGAAAAATTTTAATTCTAATCTCTTTTTTTGATTTCTACTATTCATGGTCTTATTTTTTTAAGCACTCCGTATGATATGTATAAATAGGTCGGGTGTGTCTTTTCTTTTTATTTTTTGCACTCAATTATCCCTTATAAATACTTTCTTATTACATTTTTCGCACTTGCCTATTATTATGCAATTGTCTTTATTCATGGCTATTTTTTGTTTTTGTCTTTTTTCTTTGAGAATTGTATATTTCACATAATTTAAAATAAATAATACTTAATAATCCCATAATTCCTGCTAAAAATCCTATTATAATTTGTCCTTGTGTCTCTGTCATATGGGTTATTTCTTGGTTTCCTCTGTATTAAATCCGTGTTTCTTTAAAAACTCGTCGGCTGTTATTTTGTCTTTGTGTCGGGCTGCTATTTCCTCGGCCGTTTCTGCCTGCTCCGTTCTTTTATTTTCAGGTTTGCCTTGCTGGTCGGGGTCTAGCGTGTCCACTATCGGTATCATAAAAAACTTGCTGTAAAAATATTTGAGAGCATAAGTTTCGGCCTTGCCTTTGGCTTTGCTAATGTCGGGATCTTGCCCTGCGGCTCATATTTCAAAATTTAATGCCTCATTTTCGCCGTCGCTAATGTTTACTTTCTTTAAATATCTTAAAATATGCTCCTTGTCCTGCTTTTCGTAATAAAAATGGTTGCTATCATCGGTAAATAATACGGCCAGTTTTTCCTGCTCTAATAATGGTTTAAGTTTCTTAACAGCATCCTCCTCGCTAAAATATTTATATTTTTGGAATTTGTTTTCTTTAATCCGGGCTAATCCTTTAATTTTGGCTTGTATTCTGGCTAATTTTGTATATATCGCGTTCATATTATTTGATATTTTTATTTGGCATAATAGTTAATTATCGTTAAAAATCCTTTCTGCTAATTGTGTTATTAATTTCTTTGTTCCCTTATCCTTTTCGACTCTTTCGTCCATTGGGGTTGCTCCTTTCTTATATAAATAAACTTCACTATGATATTTATTACGGCCGGGGCTAGGGTGGTAGGGAAAAGTTAATTTAAGCCATATATGTCTTTCCTCACCATTGCTCTGCTCTCAATATTCGAACTTTGCGTGTTCCTTTACATATTCCAAAATCTTATTAAATCGTCCTTGGCTTCGGTCTAATGGGTTAAAGATTTCGTTTAATTCTTGTATGTTGTAATTAGTTGCTGTTTCGTTCATGTATTTTTTTCTTATTTAAATTCCTCCTTCTTCAACTCACTCACCTCATTTTTAACCAATAACACTTCTTTATGATGCTGATTGGCTGTAGCTGGGTAATAAGGGGCAAACAAAGTCATTTTTCTTCTAGGGCAATTGCCACAAGAATAATGAGTTTCACCTCTCTTAACACAATCATTATTCATATACTTATCCATACAATCCGAGCAAGGTTTGATTATTCGGTAGTTTTCTATTTCTCTACAAATATTCGGATTATCATCAATAAAAATATCAAAATCAGAGGCATTTTGTTTTATTCAGTCGGCTTTGGTTTGGCCTTTTTCTTCATTGTCAAAAGGGATTAATTGTAATTCAATATCAATACGCTCTTTAAATGGTTGGCGGAGATATTTATCCAAAGGAATTTTACCAAAAGAATTCTTAAACATCTCTGATTTTCTTTCATCCCCTTCCGGAAATTTTCTCCTATCATAAGCACTTAAAAAGATTAACTGTTCTACTTTATCTTCTTTGATTAATTTTAATAAATCCTCGGCAATAGTTAAAAATGGGGCTTGTTGGTAGAAGTCGGGGGAGTTTTTGATTTCTTTTTGTCTATCAAAATCATCCTTTTCAAAAATTCCCTCTTTTAGTTTTGAACCATAAGGAAAATATTCAACTATGTTTTTTCACCAAAAGCCCCTAAAAAATCCCGAGGGTTCTCCTTCTCTTTCTTCTCCCCTTAATGCCTTTCACAAAGCATAAGGTTTGCAAGCCTGAATTACTTCATCCCAATCGCAAACTATTTTGAGTTTTTTGGGAGTGTTTTTGAAGTGGTTGTATAAGGTTGTTATTTTATTTTCTGACATGTTTCGATTACTTCAAATTCTAAATTTCCTGCTAAAACTATTTTCAACTCTCCCGCTTTCTTTCTTCTGTTTAATTCTTTTACTAAGCATTCAGTATCAATTCAACTCAAATCTTGCCCAATCATTTTTATCTTCTCATCAACTTTCCTATCTATTATTTCTTCTCATCTTTTTAAATCTTTTTCCATATTATTCTGCATTGTCATAATCACCTTTGATTGGTTCAATTTTTTTAAAGTCTAATTCATAATCATCACTATATAGCCCTCTTCATCATAAAAAATCATAGGAACAACAGCCCAATTCAGAATGGGTTTGCTCAGTTCCATCAAAAGCAAACTTAATTTTCCTTTCTTTAATTCTTTTGCTTAACTCTATAAGTAATTCCTTATCAGAGCAAGTTTCTAATACTATTTTTTCATGCATGTCTACCTTGTTTTTAACATTTCCTCAGCAGGGAAATTATAATTTATTTTTTTTGTCATATTTTATTTAAATTCTCTTTCTTTATTTTTAGTAAATAAGATAATAATTGTTTGTAATTTCCCTTTAATTATTTCTATTTTTGTTTTTACTTTGCATTCTCCATATTTTGTCAACATTCAATTTTTAGCATCATTAATTTGTTCTGCTTGGTCGATTGTAAATTTGTATTGTCTTTTTATTTCGCCTAATTTTATTCCTTTCATACTATATTATTTTCTGTCATTTTCTTATTGTTAGCGGTGTTTCATCCCAACTCAAATAATCCTTATACTTCTTTTGTCATTCCTGATATTCAGGAACTTTCTTGATTGTATTACAATCTTTATCCTTATACTTGGCTCATATTTCCCTTTTGGCTAAATGTTTTTCATACATTTTCCACCAGTTATCAGGGTATTTTTTTTCATCTTCCTCATTATAAAATCAAAATCATTTATAAGGAATAATGCCGGGGTTTCTTATCTTTTCCTCGGCCATTCTATTTTCCATCATGGGTTTTTCGTAGAGATAACATTTTAAGCAAGTAGGAACCTTTTCTCTTTTTCCGGTTGGTCTAACAGTATTTTTTTCTGTGTCTACCATTTGGGTATTGTGAAAACTATAGCCTACGAGTTCTTTATCCTCTTTATCTGCTTTTTTTAAATAGCATTGTAAGGCCTGACATTTCCCAATTGGGTATTTAAACTTTTTAATTTTATTATTTTCGTTCATTTTCTTTCAAAATTTCTTTAATTCTTTCTGCTTGAATTAACCTTTTTAATCTATTTCGTTCTTTAATGATGTCTTGGCCTGATAAACTTTCAAATCTTTTTTCTCAATCTTTACCTAAAACCTCTTCAATAGTTTTGCCATTGATTTTCCCATCGGTTTCGATATCCTTTGAAATTATTTGTTCGCTTGTATTTTCTTTATTCATTTTAAGTTCACTTAATAATTGCTGATGAATTTGCTCGTTTTTATTTATTTTGGCCTCTAAAATTTCTTGTTGTTTTATTTCATCGATAATTCGGTCTTCTAATCGTTTCATCTCCTCAATCTTATCCTTTTGTTTTTCAACATCTAATTTGTGCTGATATAAAAATACTACTGAAAGGATTATCGTTACAATCATTCCAAACGAAGCACTTCTATACCCAACAAAAGCAAAGATAGTTCCTAATATCACATAAACAAAAATGATTGTTAATCGAATAATGGTCCCTTTTCTATCAACTCTTTGAATTGACTTTAAAAGTTTTAATCTTTCTGCTTGTAATTTTTTCTTTTCGGTTATACTTCTAATTTCTGACATATTTCTTTATTCTTGTTCTTGCTAATTCAAAAGCACTCTTGGTAATATATTCATCCTGGCGCTGCCGGTGCCTTAAAGGATTAATGTGTTGTATTCAATCATCACCTTTGTTTTTCCTCGCCGGTAAATTTAACTCCTGGTCTATTCAGGCTTCAAAATAATCCATTTGAGCATAAAAGTTATCATCATGCTCGTGGTCAATATCTTTCTTCTTTAATAGTTTCCATTTTTTCTCATTTCACTTCTTGGTTATTTTTTTTCAAAATAAATAGAGGTGAGTAAATTCGTGAACCGCCACCTGTCTTAATTCATCATTATTGGGATAACTATTTAAAAATGAAACAGTATATTTCACCCTTGGTAAGCTTCACCATTTATAAAACCATAAAAATGATTTTCTTTTTTGTTGAGAGTTGTAATTAACATTTCCAGTAATAGTGCCACCGCGCTTTAATAATAATTTTTCACTTTCTTTCACAATAATCCTACTTAAATCATCTTCAAAAACAATTTTTAAAGAGTGATTGCCTAATTTGACAAATTTCTTAACCAACAAATTAAAATACTGCCTAATGTTATCCCTCATTTGCCTATTTTTTCCCTTTAAAACAATTTAAACAAACCATTCGGGTATGGCTTTCTGAGCAAGGGACTTTTGCTTTTTTGTAATCACCTTCTTTTTGATAGATTTTATTGGGGCATTCTTTAACTCAACATTTATTTAAACCTTTTTCTTTGTAGAAGTTTTCTTTGAATTCTTTATTTCAGTTTGATTGGTAATTCTCCTCATAATCCCTAGCAAATGGTGTTTTATCTTTTCCCACTTCCTCAATTTCACCAATTTTAATTGCTTTAACACCACTTGCTTTTAAAACACATTCTTTGCCAGCAATCAAAAATCTTATTTCTCCACTGTCTAATTTCTTAATTAAGTTAAATAATAATTCTTTGGTTTCCATATCAATTCCATTACTTTCTTTTTCTATCCTTTTTTATTCGATACTTAATCCTCGTGCTAATCGGTTTCTTGTGACTCATTTAATTCTTTACTAATTTCTGCCGGGTCTTTATTTAGTAAAAAGCCTTTAAAAAGCAATTGACTATTGGTCAATCTTTTTTTTATTTTTTCAATATGCTTCTCAATATCAATCATATGGTTAAAAATTGCTTTCTTATCGTCAACATCCAAATTTTCAAAATCACTAGTTTTTACTCTTTCTTTTCACTTTAAAGCTTCGGCTTCTCATTCTTTTATTTCTTTTTGACAAAAATCTATACTAAAAAAAGCCGATTTTATAGTTTTAACCCTGTTTTCTTCTGCTTTTGGTTCCATTTCAATAGTTTTATGGTTTTTTGGCTTGTTTTCTTTATTCTCGACTCTAATTCATTCATTTTTCTTGGCTCGCAATTCTTTTAGATCTTCTTTGACCCTTTTTTCAAATACTTTAATCGTTCATAGGCAACAAAATCAAAGAAAGCCATAAGCAAATATTCAAAAAATAAGGACTTTATAAATTACAAAGCAAAAAGCGAGGGTGAGTAATGGTAAATAAATTCCTCAAACTATTCTCTCAACCCGCAATTCTTTTTTTCTTTCTTTGATTTTTTTGATAATTGCTGGTGGTTGGTATTCTTTATCTTCATGCCAAGGGCAAAAAGGGCCATAATTTTTCCTAAAAAAATCATCGTTTTGATATTTAAAACATTCTTTACAATTTTTTACTTGTCATTTCATATTCAATTTTCTGTTTCTTTATTATATTAAAAATGTTTTTCTAATAATAATTTACTAATCTTTTGCTGTAATTCAACTATTTTTTTGCCTTCTAAAAAACAGGATTGGAGTTGGATTTCGCCACTGTCATCCAGTTCTTCTAACATCATTAATTTCTGGTAAGCATCAGCAATTAGAGCATGTAAAGAATAGCGTAATTCGTAATTATATTTGATTAACTTTTGGTTAATTTCTCACATTTCTTTATCTTTTTCGCTAATTGGTTCAAATCTTAGGGGGTTTAAACAAAAATTATTTTCCTTAATTTGCTCGGGGGTGGCTTTAATTCAATTCCCTTTTTGACAAATTTGCTTAATATTTTCCGCCGTTAAAATCCTTTTCTTTTTTTCCCATTCGCTATATTTTTCCGCATTGAGTAAATAGATATCCTTTTCAACTTTCTCTTTATTTATCAGTCAAATAGTAGGGGCAATTCCCGTTTGATTGAATAAATGACTGGGTAATTGGCAAACTAATTCTATTACTCCCGAATTCATAATCTCT
Source organism: endosymbiont DhMRE of Dentiscutata heterogama (assembly GCF_002888635.2). Classification (NCBI taxonomy): domain Bacteria; kingdom Bacillati; phylum Mycoplasmatota; class Mollicutes; order Mycoplasmatales; species endosymbiont DhMRE of Dentiscutata heterogama. Next base: position 246,002 of record NZ_LN828718.1, on the reverse strand, counting down.
ATTCTTTTTTTTGTAATGGTAGGATTTAGTCCACTATTTACCCCACTTGGTAAAATTATGAGGGCTTTTTTTCTAGTATTAGCGATTATTTTCTCTATTCAACAAAAGTTTTCGTCTATCAACTGGCAATGAGTTTTTTTGAGGTTAAAAGGGATATTAGCGATAATATAATCAGATTGCTGATGTTCACTATTCAAATAATCGCCCTGAGTAAATTCAAAGGGCAATTCCCCTAAATCTTGGGCGATATCATTGCCACTAATATTCAAGTTTTCATCTTTACTTTTGGCTTTTAAAAGAAAAGAACCCAAACCACAACAGGGGTCAAATAATTCTCCTTTTGGTTGTAAAAGTTCCAAACATAATTCCACTAGACATTCCGGAGTGTAATATTGGGCTAGTTTTAGGCTTTGCTCTTGGGATTTTTCTCAAAAGGCTCGATAGGGGTTATTTTGGTTCATCTTCTTTATTAATAAATGGCGCTAACCCACATATTATCTCAATTGTAGGTATCGACATTAGAACAGGGTTAGCATATTGGAGGCAAGACTGTAATTTATGCCGTTATCCAAAAGAACAAGATAACAAAAATTCAGCCTTGCCATATTAGGTGGTGGGCCAAAGAGTTGAAAAAGCCCACCATATTGGCGGGTAATCCGCAATTAATGTCATTCTTGTAAAGATTTAGAACAGATTACCCATATTAGAACTAGGGGGATTGGCTACCCCCTCGACTATTAGAGTTTTTTTTCATGTTCCTCTCTAATATCTTAATGGCATTTTTTAGAAAAGCAAGAATAGACAAACAAACTTTTCAGGGACAGGAGTAAACATAAAAATCTCCTGCTGGTGTAAAATACTAACCCAACAACATTAACATATTACTTTAAATTCCTGCTTAATACAAGCCAAGCATAAATCAATATGTCCAATTTCTACATATTTCTCATTCTTGTCAACAAAACCTGAAATTGCTGGACGATAGCAAAGCACTTTTCTTTTACTACTAGGGGAGCAATTAGAGCAGTATCCAATATGGAAATCTATTTTGATTTTTGACATATTTTAAAAACCTCGTGACTCAGGTCTCTCTTCTAAGCCACGAGTAAATTATAAATAATACCTTTTAACGAGGGAGGTCTCGTAATATGAACAAACTATAACTGAATTGATCATCTATGGCGACCCATGTGTTTGTCATGGGCCAAATTGGAGGGAGGATAAACCCACTTATAAAAACATTACCAAACTAGGCTATGTGTCAAACCTAGAAATTAGACGGATGATGAGACCGTGGTAATAATTATAAGGAATATCCTCCCATTTTGCCCGCTAGTAAAATTAATAAAAAACTAGCGGGCGATGAGTTGTCGCTTTTAGACCTTTTTTACGCAGGACGGTCAGCGTGCGACTAACGCCAAAACTCGGATAAGTTCATTATCATTAGTCAACTTCTCATTTACCGTAAGGAGGGGGCAAAATTAACAAAAAAACCCGTGATTTATTTTCTTCGTTTTTAAGCCTACGGCAAAATATCTAGTGTCTATTTTTCTCTTCCTAACCTCTACAATGAAATAATTCAAAGTAAAGTCATAATGGGTCATTGAAGTGCTTAACCACTTCTTCGGGGGCTTTATCTTTCATTCAATCTCTTGGTTGGACTAATTTTAATTTACCAACTACTATGCGTTTGGCTAATTCTTGTAATAATTCTTGTTGGGTATAGTCTTCTAGGTTTTTATTCATAACATTCTAATAATTGAGATTAGTCTCCGACAATACTCGTAGTTTCACTACTTCGTATTTCTGAATTGTTGTCGGTCCTCAAGGCAGTTCGTATCTCTTTAACTATTTGACTCTTGTTTTTTACCGGATAATTGCTTTGCTCTAATTTATAAACAGTGTCTAAAGAGTGGGATCAGCAATAGTGTCAAACTTCATAGGGAGTATCAGCAATTAGTCAGATATCTTTTTCTATTTGGCACTTACGGCATTCACCCCGCTTATTAGGCGGGGCTAGGGTGAGGGAGTGGGTGGGAGTAAGAGTTCAGGTTTTATTCTTTGTCATCTTCTTCTACTTCAGTAGTATCAGCTGAACTTTCTTCTACTGCCTCCGGTCCTTGTCATCAGTTTTTAATCTGCTTTCAAAAAATAACTACCACTAAACCTCCCACTAAGGTTAAGGAACTGCCAATTCATAATAATTTTCCAGTCATACTACCCCACTGATATCATTTAGGTTTGTCATCTTGTTGTGGAGTATCAGAGGTAGTAATTTCAGTTAAATCCGCTTTATAATGTTTAGTATCCAAAATCATTTCGCCTATTTCTATTTTGTAGAGACTGTCATTCAATTCCTCCTCTTTAAGTTCGCTTTCTTTAGTTTTATTCAACTTTTTAGCAATGCGACGCTTCATTTGGGTCTTTTTCTTGTTTTTTTCCTCTGGGGAACTATCATCCAATTGGTTATAAGTAAAACGGGCAATATAAGTAATAATGTCTTTGGGTTCTTTTTGGAGGAGAGATTTTAAATCTACTAGGGAAGAATCCGAATTTTTAATCTCCGTAATAAATTCCTTTTTGACTTTGCCGTCCGAACCAATTACTTTTTTAAGCAAAGTTTCTACTTCGGCAAGTTTACCATGTTTTTTTACTTGGCCTCATTTAGTTTTTCAAGTTTCGGTGATAAGAGTTTCATCCAGGGTGGAGTCTAGGGCTTTTAATTTTGTTTGTCAATCAGTTAAATTTTCCTGTTGATTGTCTTGGTTGTTAATGGCTAATTCAATAGCTTTTAAGGCTTCTTTCTCTCATTCATTCAACTTTACCAACTTTTCCTTGTTTTCAAAGTGAGTTTTGAAATTCTCCAATCCCCCATAAATAGAAACATCCTCTTCTTTACCATTTTCAGTATATTTGCCGACTTTTATTCTACTAATGGCTAAATCGGCCTCACTTTTTTTAGTATCTTTATTTCAACCAATATGATTGAAGGCTTGGACTAAATAACAATCATCGCTGTAAGAAAAGACCTTTTGTATAATGTCACCAATGGCGGTTAGAGCGGTGTTTTCCTCAGTTACTGAACTAAGAGTAGTGGCATCTCCGTCATTTTCTAAGTAGCGAATTTCTAGAAGTAATTGGTTAATTTTTACCAATTCCATTACCTCTCGGCGATTATCCTCGGTGGGAGTTTTAGCAAAGCCTTTGCTAATATTATAATTGGCTAGTGCTTCGCGTTTTTTAGTTAAAATCTCCCCAACTAAAGCCTTTATTTCAACATCTTTGGCATTAATTTCCTTTTGCTTAGCATCTATTTCTTTTTGGCCGTCAGAGATTTCTTTATCTAATTGGCCAGCCCGGAAGCAGGCGGCTAATTTTTTGGTTTCTAAATCTTCTTCCAATTTTTCCACCCCTTCTTCGCTTTCAAATATTCGGTAATCATGTCCGCCATTTTTGAAAGGATCACTTACACTAGTTTGACTTCTTAAATCAGTAAATAAATACTGATTGGGGGAGACATGGAAGGAGTTTTTTATTTTGGTTTTGTTATCATTGTCAGCAAAGATTAGTTTAGCCAATTCAGTTCAATCTTTTAAACCATTTCTAATTTTTACTTCATACTCATCCTTAACTCATCGGCCTCCTTTTTGTTTAGTAGACTTGTAAAGAGTGGTTTTGGTTTTATCAGCTAAAAGAATGCCATAAGCTTCTAATTCATCAGCCGTGTAGGCTTGGCCTTGTTTAGCAATTTTTCAAGTTTCTAATTTGGTAATATTGTCTTGGTTTAATTTGTTGATTAGAGTATCATCCAATTTTTCCAAGAAGTTGAAAACCTGATCAAAATCTAGAGCGGTTGAGTGGGCAGTTGCTGCTCCTAGGGCTTGTTCTTTACTATAAGTTTGCGGTAAATCTCAAGTTTTGATAGTTAAATCTTTATTCATCGCTTCAATGGCATCTGATTGAGTTTTGATATGGTCGTATCAATTTTCTAGGTTAGTTTTATCAGTGCCTGATAGGCCATGTTTAGCCACTAAATCTGCTTTATCAATTTTCCCTAATTCATAAATTGCTCGGGCTAATAATTGGAGTGCTTGCTCCTCAGTGGTTGAGAAGGTTTGGCCTTGGATTTTATACAAGTTGTCCTTGTAAGTAGAGGGGTAGTGAGCCGTTATTGCGGCATTCCACCCGGAACCCCGTCAAGGGTCAGCTGCTCCTGAAGTTCCTATAAAAGAATCTCAAGTGGCAGTTCAACCAGTCTTATCATTGGCTACTCAGTTTCCAGTTGGAATAGTTTGGGCGGTTGTAAATCGGGCTTTTTCTCTTTTGGTTCCGGTTAACAGAGGGCCAATGTTATTTGCTTCTTTTTTTTCATCAACTTTGGCTTGGACTTCTTTTTCTTTTTCCTCTTTTTGAGTTACTATTTGTTTAGTTTCTGATAAAAGAGTTGCGAGTTTTTTACTTTTTTTCTTAGTATCATCGGTTTCTTTTTCGTCTAAAATTAGGCTTAAATTCTTAATTATTTCGTTATAATTGTTGGAAAATTTTGCATCTTTGCTATTTTTATTTATGTGTGACATACTTTCTTATTTAATTCTTATTAGTTATTAATTTGTAAGTTTCGTAAGAAAGGCTTGCCTCAAAATAGATGAAGGCTGTGGGTTTCGAAACCAGACCCTTCACCCCTTAACGCCAAGTTAAGTTTATTTGTTGCTTTACCTCTCGTTTTTTTTTTTTTTTTTTGCTAAAAAGTTAACGATGGAACTATACAACTAAGCTCTGTGCCTTTTCAGTTTCAAACTGGGCTAGCAAACTTTTTTAGCAAGGTTTTTATCTATTTTAATCAGTGTTTTTATCATCAGATTAGCATTGGCGACGGGAGGGATGTTTTTGAAAAATACATTTAATACGAGCACAAGAAATTGTGTTTCTGTATTTTTCTTTGAAATCTTTTTCAATTTTGCAATTGGTGGGGAGAATTTCCACACGCCCGCCCGTCATTTTATGTAATGACGCTACACACGATAAATCGTGTTTCGCTACATGTTTTCCTGCGTTTCTCGTTCTCGCTCATCGCTTCACTCGAAACTTGGTAAACATAGCCTCTTCATCTATTTCACTTGTCCTAATCCGTTTCGTTTTGTTTTAACAAATAAGAAACTTGTAAGGATTAATTGATGACTCCGACCCGACTCCTTTTTACCTCGCCATTTCATGGCTCAATTAAATAGTAAAAATTTGGGGGGTTGGGGGGCTTTTGTCGTTTTCTACTTGTAGAAATAAGACAACTACTTGTGACCCAAGTCCTTTCTCTTTACTCGCTCCCTACGGTTTTATTAATGTCCTGATTGATCTGCATCCGCTAGCCTCCGCAATTAGAGAAAAACCGAAAAACAAAAAAATCCAACAAAAAAAATAAAACTTCAAAAAGAGAAAATAAAAGAGGATTGTTTAAATAAGTGTTTCCAATAACTTTCCTAGTCCCCGCGTCCTTTTTTTACTTCGCTACAGGCCTCTTAACACTACCTAGGTGTAACTAAGTCCGGAATCGGTAAGGCAGATGGCGTTCAAGTCAAATTTCAGGTCCTTGTCGTCGTTTAAGTTCATGTCTACCAATTAATTAGCATGACTAGATGCACTGAAACTCTGTTCCTTAATTTGGATATCCTAGCTAAAAAAACTAGGTAAACGGAATATCCAGGTATTGACTACGACCCAAGAATAAATTTTGGTCCAATCTTTAACAAACCTTATAACCTCTTATTTACCAGATTAATTCCTGGGAGAAGAAAAAGTTGAAACTTGTTATAAGGTTCACTATCGTAATCCTTATTCAAAATTACAATTTAAAAAGCATGGAGAATATTAAGGTAATTTTGCTACTCTGATTTTTTAAAATAGAGACAAAAAAACATTTCCTCTCTCAAAACTTTGTATAAAATTATAATATAGAGCAGATCTCTATATTAGTAACATTAATAATAAATTAAAACAATAGCACTATGACACACACCCACATCAACAAAAACAACATCCCAGTCTACGCAGAACAAAAAATTATCCAAACTGATTTAAAAAGTAAGGATATTTTAAAAACTAAAACTCCTATTCCGGATAATTTTCTTAAATTAGAAAGCGAAACAGGAAATTATTGCGGTTCTACTAATCCCAAATGGAAAGATAAGCCCTTATGTGAAAGATTTGGTTTTACTCATGAGGAAAAATGAATAACTTTGGATATCCCCCACACTTTAATGAAAGAACTTGATTTACCCCTAGGTGAGGATATTTCTTATCCTGTTTATATTTCACCACAAGTATTAGAAAGACAACCCGTTTGTGGTGGTCTAACTATTGAGAACAAGAAAGAAATAATTATCGATAAACTTTCCAATAAAGACCAAGAAACCCAAACTGATTTAACCAGTCAACAAATATTAAACCAAATTAACCAATTACAACAAGAGGATAATTTGAATCAGCAAACTATTATCAATCTCCAAGGAGAAATAGCGGAATTAGAGAATAAATTAACTGAAATTGAAGGACTAAAAAAGTTTTGAGAAAACGAATGATTAGCCGAAAATAGAAAAGCCAAGCAAAAAATCAATAATTTAACTAACGAACGAGATAATTTAGCACAGGAAAAAGAGGAATTAGAAAGAGAAAAAGAACAATTGACTACTCAAAAAGATAATGAAATAACTGAACTTAAAAGACAAGTAAAAAAGTTGGAAGAGGAAAAAGAAAAATTACAAGGCGAGTTAGAGCGAGAAAAAGGCTGGTGGGATAAGTGGATGAATGATAAAGAGAAGGTGATATGAGGAAAAGAAACAGACGTTTCTTTCCATTACAATTTAAACCTGGGATTTTATTCGAACAAAAATGGTGATATTCAAAATCTCGTTGGCGTTAATATTTTTTCTCTTCCTTTCTACAATTACCGTATTTCAAAAGAATATTACTATCACAAAAAAGCTATCAAAGAGTTAATTTACGAATACTATAAAAATCAACCCTAATAGTTATTAGCATAGGTACTAATCATGGCAGAAAATATAACTTTAGAACAAAAAGAGAAAAACCGACAATATATTCTAAACAATTTAGATAAATATACTATTGACGTCAATGGTGATTTTTTTAACGTCGACCCCAACATTTTGGGGGAAGAATACGATTATATTAATAGGAATGCTTTAACTTGAAAAGCAGTTGAGGAAATTAAAAAAAAGATGACTGAAATGATTATCAAAAATATTAAAGATTGAGAGTTGGTTCTTTTTGATACCGGTCCCTCTGCTTACCCCAAACTTTTTAAAAACAAAGAAACTGGTCTGATAATAAACAAGAGACGACTGGGATACGATAATGACTACTATTTAATTGGGGAATTTGGTTATAGATTATATGATTGAAAGGATTACGACAAAAAGAAACAAGCAAGGGAAAAAAAATGAAAAGAGTGAAAACAAAATAACTCAAGTTTACCTAACCAAAATAATAACCAATACTCCAACCCAGAAACCGAACAAAAAAAACAAGAATCACAAAACCCAACTTCCAAAGAACCCCAAAATCCGACTCCTCCTAACCAAAACAATAACAATCCCGACCAATCCAATCCCACTCCTAATCAAGAACCAGAACAACAAGAACAATCAACTAACAACCCTCTCCCTTCTCCTGAAACTATTCAAGAAAACTACAATAACGACAAAGATAAATCCACTATTGAAAACAATTCTAATTCAACCACCCCCGAACAAAAAGAACAATCCGAAGCATTATTAAAATTAGTCATTGAAGCAGAATTCTTAATTAAGGATAATCAATTCAATCCTGACACCCTATCCCAACTACTTAAAGAAAAAGAACAAAATACCGAGGCTTATCAACTGCTAAAAGAAAGGATGGAACAGGCTATTAATGAATTGTCTAGTTTGGAACAACAAAATAATAATAATGAGTCAAATGAGCCCTCAACTAATAATACCCCCCAAATCCTAACCATTGTTGGAGTGATTGGGTTGATGGTAATGGTTAGTGTGGTGGTGATTAGAAAAATAAGAAATAAAAAGATTAAAACAAAGTAAATTAAGGAGGAGGAAAATTATTGTAAATTATCTTTCATAATCAATTTTTCATAAATATAAACCCCCGGCGGGAGCAAGATTTTTGTACTTATAACCTTTTTTATCAAAATTAATTAATTTTTCTTGTAAATTGGTGATATTTTGTTTTCCCTCATAACAATCAATGACCTCACCAATTATCGCTCTAATCTGATAGCGGAGAAAATTTTTTGCTTTAATGCTGATAACAATAATATTCTGTTTTTTTCAACATTTTAGGGCGGTAATTGCCCGCTCATTTTTTACTTGGTTTCGTTCCGGTCAACGGCAATAGGAATAATTAAAAAAATTGTGTCGGCCTTGGAAAATTTGGAGAATGTCATTTAACTTTTTGATATCAATTGGTAAATTATACTCCCAGCGATATTTTTTTTGTCAAATGTTATGCTTGCCAGTATTAATAAAATAACGATATTCTTTACTAACAACATTGCAAAGGGGGTGAAAATTACTGTCTACCTTTTGCACTCTTTTGATTAAAATATACTTGCTGAGGGTTTTTCGTAATAAATTAAATAATTTTTCTGCGGAAAAATCTAAATTAAGCCGTAAAGTAAATTTTTGCTCGCGAGCATGAACTCCTTTGTCAGTGCGACTGGCGGCTAAAATATTAATCTTTTTTTGAAAAACCCGACTTAAAATTGTTTCGATACAACCCTGGACGGTTATTTTGTTCGGTTGGGTGGCTCAACCAGCAAAATCACTGCCGTCATAAGCGATAGTTATTAAGCAAGTTTTTGGTTCTTTTTTGTCCTTATCAGGCGAAATATCACGTATATTTTTCATTTTTCAAGAAGATCAACTTTTGCTCTATAGGTAAAAATAAATGAATACAAAATACTTACAACTTACGCAAAATTGCTTAATTAAATTATTCTTTTTAGGGATATTTGAAATTAGATTTTTTGACTCTCATCTTTTTTGTTGAACTTCGAGATTGACTAGAATTTTTAAGAATTCAATTCTTTGATTTTCTTTTCTTCGGCCTTTAATAATTTGTTTTGGTAATCCTTAACCAACTCATCACTCTGTTTTTCATAATTCTTTTTCTGGTCCTGAGAGAGACCGGAGGCTTTTTTTAACCAATTTTTCATTTCTTGGTGGATAATACGAAATTCCTTTTTCCCTCCTTCAGTAATTAATTTAACTTCTTTAATCAATTTTTCTTTGTCTTCGGTAGCAATGGAGGTGAGAGTAAAATAAACTTCTTCTTTGGTGATTCTTTCAACTTTATACCCCAACTTTTTATCTAAAATTGTTTTGCTAATCAACGAGGTAATCCCTGGCTCAAAACTTCGTACTACTAATTCATTATTGGGGGAAATACGCAAACTGGCTATCTCTTTTAAAGGCTTTTTTCCTTTACCATAACTTATTATTAATCCTTTTAAGAGTTCCAAGGAGATCTGATTACTCCGAATTCTCTCTAATTTGCCAACAAAAATGGTTAATTCTTTTTCTAAGTGTTCGGTTTTTTTTTGTTTAATGACTTCTCAATTATTTTCCATATTTCATATTAATATTTTTTTAGTAATTTTTTTGTTGTCTTTCTCAATTAATCCGGTTTTTCGCCAGGTAGGCGTCCATGATATCTTTTTCGCTTTTGAGACCTAATTTTTGAGCCAATTCTTCGAAAATTATTAATCAGCGGTAGAAACAGGATTTATTTTTTTCTATTTTAATTTCTTCCAAAAAATTACTACTTATTTTATCTACTTCTTTTTTATTTACAAAATTTTTTCTTAGTCATGGATAAATGTTGACAGCAATGCGAGAAAGGACAATTAATCCCCGGCTGTCTTGGTTGTTAATCTCATTTTGGACTTTTTCTGCTGTTCTTATATGCCATCTTTCATGGCATTTCACTCACTCACCGCTTTTTAAGTATACACCAGCACACCGCTGTTTTTTACTTCGTTTTATAATTTCATCTCTAATTTGTTCTGCTATTCTTTTATTAGTCGTTATTCGACCATTACTACTTACCACTACATTTTCTTTTTGTCTAATTGTGGTATTTAAAGGGGGATTTATACTAAATTTTTCTGTTTCAGAAAAAAAAGCCAGCAATAATTCATTATAATCAGGTTCAAGGGCGAATTTTTTAAAATTATAATCCGCAAAATCTATTTGAAAAGCATTGGTCCAACTCAAATAAAAGTGTAGACAATCAATCAATTCTTCCTGGGCCTTTTGTCAATCAACTTCTTTCTGTTTTTTTCAATGTTTAAAAGTTTTTAATTCATTGGCTAATTCGCCAATCTCAACCAAGAGAGCAATTTTAGTCCGGATAAAGCTTTTTCCGGTTTTAAAATTATCAACAATATTATTTTTTTGAACAATAAATTCGTCTAATTTTTTTTGTTCGTTTTGTAATTTTTTTAGGGTTTCGGCAGTTAACATTTTAATTGGACTCAAAAATTTCTAGTTCTTTAAATTCTTTCAACAAGTATTTTTTTCTTTCTTCTATTAAATCATTTATGTTTTGATATTCGGTTCAATTTTCTTCTTCCAGGTTGAGTAAACAATTATCTCCTAATTTATTATAAATCTCTCTTTTTTCGTTCCACGGAAGAAGGGGGTGATCGTTATCTTTTTTTACCAAGGTTAGGTTGCCCAACGAATTGCTAATATCTTTCATTTTTTCTATTTCTGAATTTTGTGATACTAGTTGAACGATTTCGTAATCAAATAAGTCTATGTTTAGCCCGCGATTCTTAATTTTCTTTTGGTAATAAGCAAACAAAATAAACTTTTCGATTTCCCACTCCTTGTTTTTCTTGTTCTGGTATTCTGCAAGTGCTTGGTAGAATGAGTCCGACTGAAATTCTTTGTTAATTAAGTTTATGGGATATCTTTCTTGTTGAAATAGTGGTGGATTTTGACCAGAATTTACCATTTCGAGGATATTAATCCGGATAGCACGCAAAGCACTTTCATCATCGCCACTTTTTTTGACAATTATAGCACGAAAAAAATAAAGCACTAGTTTTTGCAATTCTTTAGTAATCGCCAACTTTTCTTCAAGTGTTTTATCACGAAATTGAAAATATATCGCTAAAATCGAGGAAGTTAATTCTCAGCGGTCAAGCAAGGCCAAGCCAGAAATGATTTCTCACATTTCAGAAGACCAATTTTGTTTTCATCATCAATGGTAGTTCTCTTTCATTTTTACGTAGACTTTTACGTAGATTTCGGCATATTCCATCAATCGGTCAAGAAATTTACGATTTTCTTCCGGACCTCCTTCATCTCGTTTCTCGCCTTTAATTTTTTTCCGGTAAAAGCGCTTTATTTTGTCGTCTAACGTCTTTTTGTAGCAATTATTTTCTTGAACCTCCCAAAAAACAATTAAAAATCTTTTCACCTTGTCACTTCTCGTCTTTTTGGAACTGGGCGAGGGACAAATTTTTTTGACTATTCCTTTCTCTCAATCTTCAACAAACTGTCGGGCTTGGTAATCATTTCGTCGCGTAAGCAAACTTTTTACCAAGTCAGGAATCGTTAAATCCTCCCCAGCCGTATTTAAAGTCATAAAAATTTCGGAATCCGTTTCTTGGTCAAGAATGATTAGGGAAAAGTAGAAATTATCTAAAACTGTTTGGTAAATCTCCGAATAATTATTGGCATTCACCTTACTAGAAAAAAATTTGTTGGCTCTAACAATATTCCTTATTATTAATCCTTTCTAAAACATTTTTCTCAACTTCCTGGTACAATTCCGGGTTTTCTAACAAATAATCCACCGCATTTTCTTTGCCCTGACCTAATCTTTTGTCCTGATAAGAGTATCAAGTTCCGCTTTTGTGAATAATACTTAATTCTGTGGCTAAGTCGATAATTTCTCGTTCTTTTTTTACGCCATGAGGGAAAATGATTACTAGACTAGCCACTTCTCCGTGAGGAGCCATTTTGTTTTTTACTATTTTGGCTTCAGTCTCAATACCAATAATTTTGTCATTTTTTTTGAGATCTTCTTTTTTTTTTAATTTAATCTGCAAATCAGCATCAAAATCCAGAGCCATTCCTCCCGTCTTGGTCTCGGAGGGAGCATAAGGGTTAATAGCGATATTTTTGCGTATTTGATTAATGAAAATGACAATAGTTTTTTTGTTAACTAATTCTGGTTTAAGTTTCCTTAAACCGGCTGACATTAAAGCGGCATGAGAACCAACTCTCTGCTTCCCCAAATTGGCTTCTAACTGAACGAGAGGGACCAAATTAGAAACGGAGTCCACGATAATTAAGTCAATGTTTTTATGAATTAATTTAATCATCATATCAAAAACTTCCTCTCCTGAACTTGGATAAGGAGTGATTAATTCTTTAATTTTAACACCAATACTTTTAGCGTGTTTAATGTCTAGACTATTTTCTAAGTCAAAGTAAGCCGCTTTTTTGCCTAATTTTTGACATTCGCTAACTGCTTGTAATGCTAAAGTACTTTTGCCGCTGGATTTTAAACCGTATATCTCCACAATTCTCCCGCACGGATAACCACCTGCCCCAATGGCCTGGTCTAGCAAATAACTGCCAGTAGAAATCACCTCTCGGGGCTTTTTTTCATTTTCTCCCAGTAGAATAACTGATTCTTCTCCAAAATCTTTTTTGATACTTTCAACAATGTCTTCTATCTCAGCTAGCACATTATTGCTAACTTCTTGCTCTGATTTGAGTTCCTTTTTTGATGACATATTAATATTTTTTTGCTTTAATGTAGTCCAGTATTCTGACAATACTTTCTGCTGGGGATAAATGGGTAGTATCCAATTCTCAACTATCGGCCGTTTTTCGTAAGGGAGAAAGGATGCGGTTTTTATCTTTTTCATCGCGAGCCAGTAAATCTTTTTCAACTTGTTCTTGGTTTATTTTTCCCTGGTGTTGTTGATAACGACGGCGGATACGGACTTCTCAACTGGCGGTCAGAAAAATCTTGACTTCGGCTTGTGGCAAGACTTCTGAGGTTATATCCCGCCCAACTACAACCCAGCCTTTGTTCTGGGTCAATAATCGTTGACAATTGAGAATGATGGTTCGCAATTCTTTGATAATTGCCAATTGCGAAGCCAAATTGCCAATTTTTTCAGAACCCAAAATGTCTCTTTGTTGCTCTAATTGAACGGCAATTTCCGGGTTATCAATTAAAAACCGGCTTTGTCATTCCGAACATAATTCAATTGTTCGGTCGGGCGAAGGCTGCGTGGAGACATTTTTAGCCTGGCAAAATCGGGCAAAATGGCGAAATAGCAAACCACTATCCAAAAATTGATAATTTAATTTTTGTGCTACCAGGCGACCAATCGTAGTTTTACCGGAGCCGACTGGTCCGTCAATGGCAATATTGATTTTAGGCATTATTTATTAGGCTAAATATCATCATTTTTCAAATTCTTCAAATTTCGGGTCTGCTCTAACCATTTCTTCTATTTCTTTGCATATGTCATAGAATAATTTGCCGTGACCTCCTTCTTCTTCACCCTCATATCTAAACTCAAATGTGGCAACTATGGCGTGAGCCAATTCATGGGCAATAGTATCCACCAATGCTTCAAAACAGATATCATCATAAAATCTCGTTCCTTTTTCATCTAATTTGGTTAATCATTCCTCGTGGCCCAACCGATTAAAAAATATTTCTTTTTTTAATCTAATTCGTATTGGTTTTATGTTATCACCTTTTCCCCACGCTCGATATGAAGTTCCATCATTCCACTCATCTCCTTCCAATTTTCCATAATCAGTTATACCAAAAAGTTCTCCTTCCTCGGTGTTTTCTTTATCCTCGGATGTAAGGAAGCCATCATAGCCTATGTAATTGACTTGAAAAGGCTTTTGGAATAGGACAATCAGTTCTTGTCCACCACTTCTATTCATATTATTCACGTCCAGAAAAAAATTAAAAGTCGCATCTGGGGGGGGATAACCCGATACTTTCTTGCCTTTAATCTTTTCAGGAAGAAAGTTTCGATTTCTAGGCCATTTTCCCTTACTTTCATACTTCGGCATTATCTCTTTTTTGGCTTGATTATACCATTTGTCTATTCAGACTTTCATTTGCTTGTTGATTTCTTTCCCCTCGGCTTCAGAAATACTTCATTTTTCTTGAATTTCTAGTTGACGCCTCAATTCCTCCTTGGTCCGATTAACGGACGCTTTGGTCCTTGCTCTAACCAACATTTTGCCTTGCTCGTAAAAATGTTTGTAGAATTGGGGAATAGTTGAAGGGTCTAATTCCGATAATTTTTGTTCTTTTAAAATTTCATCTGCTTTCATGTTAACACCCTTCAATTCCTCACGGATTTCGGCTTTTTCCTTGTCAGTTAATTTTCGGCTCTTCATTTTGTCATTTAAAAATCTGTTTACCGTTTTTCAGCGTTCGCGATTGCCGAGTATCAAACGTTTGAGATCTTCCACTTTGGGAGTGTCGGTTGACTTCCCCAGTGCACTTTCGTAGTCGTAAACTCAATTATTTTTTGGGTGGGAGCGTTGCCATCACCAATATCCCAAGCCACCAATTAATAGAGCCAGCAGCAAAATCAAAAGAATATAAATTAACGTATCGTTGCTTTGTTGGCTATTTTTGCGAGAATTCGAACCAGTGTCTTTCATATAAATTATATAAGTAATTTTTAAGGTTGGAGATAGTTATTCTCTCTTGTTTCATGCTGTCGCGGTGGCGAAGCGTTAGGGTGTTATCTTGAGCCGTTTGAAAATCGACTGTCAGACAATAATAGGTTCCAATCGCATCTTGGCGACGATAGGCTTTGCCAATATTAGTAGCCTCCTCGTAGGTTAAGGAAAAACTGACTTCGGGCAGTAAATCGAGGTATAATTGATAGGCCGTGTTTCTTAATTGTTGGCTTAACGGAATAATCGCTACAAAAAACGGAGCCAGGAGAGGTGGCAGCCGTAAAACTGTGCGTTCTGTTTGAGAGCCGACCACCTTTTCCTCGTGGTAAGCATCCTGTAATGTGGCAAGCATTAATCTTTCTACACCAAACGAGACCTCAATCACTTCCGGAATAATCCCGTTAACTCGTAAATCTTTTTGGGAATGTTGGCTGTGTTGGGATAAATCATAATTTCCTCGGTGGCTATTGCTGCATAATTCCCCCCACCCAAAATGATAATTGAAATAGAGGTCCTGGGTTTTTTTGGCGTAATGAGGCAATTCCTCTTTTGATAGGTCAACCTGTTTGTTTTTTTTTTGGTCGTTAACAATGATTTGATTGAGGAAATTTCAAGCCTTTTCGGTTCAATAATTTCATCATTTTTCACTTTCTTCTGGTTCACAAAAAAATTCTAATTCCATTTGTTCGAATTCCCGGGTGCGAAAAATGCCATGGTGGAGCGTAATTTCATTGCGAAAACTTTTGCCAATTTGGCCGACTCCAAATGGCAATTGTCGGTGTGTGCTTCTTTGGATAAGAGCAAAATTGGTAAATATCCCTTGACAAGTTTCCGGTCGCAAATAGGCCACATTCTCTTTGGCTTCTGTAATTTCTAAATTAGTGGTTAGCAATAAATTAAATTGTCGGGGCGGGTGAAAATCATTTTTGCCGCAATGAGGACAATTTTTTTTCACTTGATAATTATTTTTATCCTTTTGGGACAAGAAGGCCAAAAACTGCTCTGTGCTAATTAAATTGTCAAGGCGATATCTTTTGCGACACTGGCGGCATTCTACCAATCAGTCATGAAAATTTTTCAAATGTCCCGAGGCCGCTAAAACTTGGGGATGAGTAATTATTTGACTATCACAACCAACATTATGAGGGTTAGAAGTAATGAAATATTTTCACCAAAGATTTTTTAATTTTCTTTTTAATTCGACCCCGTGGGGTCCTAAATCCCAGGCTTTGGCTAATCCCCCATAGATTTCAGCATTGGGAAAGAAAAATCCGTAATGTTTTAAGTAATTGGTCAAATCTTTAGGAATGACTGAATTATTTTCTGACATTTATTAATAATCTATTTTTATAGAAAAAAAACTCTGTGTGCCTGGGAATTTTTACAAATAATCTTATAAAAATATGGTAAACGAAAATTTAAAACCAATAATCAAAAACGATAAACCTAGAAAAAGGAAAAAGCGGAAAGAAATCTTTAAATTCCATTTTTGGGCTTCTTTTTTGATAATCATGCCTATTAATGTACTTTTGATTATTTTTGTGGAAAGATGAAGATACTATTTTCTTTTTTGAGAATATGCAACATTATTGTGATTAGCAGGTCCCTTGTTTTTTTGTTTGATTTATGCTTTTTGCCGAACGGCAGGAGTTAGAGCAGTAGGGGTAAGGTGACGTTTTCCCATTAAACAAAAATAATATCTCGATTTAATAAATGAATCTGTTTTTAAAAAACTTAACAAAGTCAAAAGTCGTAAAAATCCTCATTTGCGGTTGGTTAGCCTAATAATTGAGGGCTTGACTTGAAATGAATAATCACCGATTATTCTATGCTTAATTATTAGCAAAACTTTTCTCGTTTTTTACTATCATTTTTTTAGACCAGAGACAAAATTATTCTTTCAGATAGATTAAAATTAAAATTATAATTCTCTATGACTAAAAAGAAAGTAAATTGTCGCTACGAATTGCTTTGTCTTCTCAACGAAAAGGAGAAGAATAAGGAAAAATACGAAAAAATGATTAAGAATATACAAGAGATTTTAGGTAAAGAAAATATTACTAAGGTGGAAGAAAAAGATTGAAAACCAGCCTATAAAATTAATACATTAAAAACTGGCAAATATGTTCTCATTTATTTTAATTCAGCCCGTCCGCAAGCAAAAGAAATGGAAAAGAACGTTTTGCAAACTGCCCCCAAAGATTTTCTTAATCGCTATCTCTTAGTAAACTTGGAAGATGAAAAAAAGAATAAAATTAAATTAATAAATAAAAAAGATAAAGATGCTGAACAAAGTTAAAATAATTGGTAAAATACGAAGTAAAGAGTTTGAAAAACTAAACGAAAAAAAAGTTGACGACGCTGCGGCTGTTGCTCCTGAGGCAATACCTAAGACAGATGAATCACCAGCAGAAGAGCCAACAGAAGCCAAAAAACCGGAACCTAAGTTTCCGAAAAAAAAAAGAGAACCTTGATTTTATTTTAACTTGTTTGCCCCAGTCCCTAGTAGTTCGCTAACCATTTTGCGCTGTATCACTCAAGGGGAAATAGCTGCCAGAATTAATGAGGAAGTTCAAGAAGAAGAAGATGTGA
This sequence comes from endosymbiont DhMRE of Dentiscutata heterogama, assembly GCF_002888635.2. Lineage (NCBI taxonomy): Bacteria > Bacillati > Mycoplasmatota > Mollicutes > Mycoplasmatales > endosymbiont DhMRE of Dentiscutata heterogama. Next base: position 228,648 of record NZ_LN828718.1, on the reverse strand, counting down.
TTGAAGTGCGGGGTTATTTAAGAAACGAAAAAAATAGCCGCCAAATATTAGTGCGAGTGACAGAATTTACTAAACTCGATATAAGTTTTTCGAAAATTAATATCCAAAATTCTAATCAGGTTCGATTGCTTGGCAAAGTGCTTAGTGATTTACAACCCGTGGAAAAACGCAATCCGGAAGTGTTATCCTTTAAATTGGCAGTCCCCCGCGAAGGAGTTAAATCACCTCTTTTCTTTTGCCGAATTAATGAGGAAGAATTAATGAGCGAGTTTTGTGAAAAATTACAAAGAAATGATATCATTCTTTTAGAAGGGTTTTTACAAACCCAAAAAATAGTGTGGGGGGAAGAAGGAGAAAAAAAAATTATCCGTATTTCCTCGATTATCTGCTCTGGATTTACTCTCCTTGACAGTGATTTAGTAGATATTTTCCGACCCCTCGATAATTTGACCCGGGTAGTCAAAAGCATTAGAAAAATCGATTTTAGTAAGCCCAAAACCAAAACCGCGGCAGACGAACCAGTAGAATAAAGAAAATGACAGAAGGAAATCCTGAAAAAAAAGTTAAGAGTTACAAAAAAAAAATCGGTCCACAAACGGACTATTTTTGCCGAGAAGGCATCGGATATATTGATTGAAAAGATATTGCCACGGTCCGCAAATTTATGAATAAGCAAGGGCGGATTATTTCTCGCAAATATAGTCAGTTAACCCCTAAAAATCACCGACGGGTGGCTAAAATTATCAAAAGATTGCGGCAAATGGCTCTGATACCTAATGAAATAGTCGACCAGAGCGAAGAATTAAAAAAATAATCTAATATATAAAGACCAGCCAAAGCCTAAAATCATGAAAAAACGAGAAAAAGTTATCCTCTTACAGAAAAGTAAGTGAGGGCAAAAATATGAAATAAAAGAATTACGGAGGGGTTTTGTGGTGAATTATTTGTTGCCTCGCAAAGAAGTCCGCTTGGCTAACGAGAGGAGTCTTGCCTGGTTAGAACAAAAGCAAGTTCAACAAACCCAAGCCGATTCACTATTAGAAGCCGAAACCCAAAGAATATATGACAAGATTAATAATCTTTCCTTTGATTTTACTTTGAAAAAAGATGAAAAAGGCGAACCATTTGGTTCAGTGGGATTTAAGGAGATTTTAACAGCCTTAGAAAAAGTTGGTTTTTCCGGTCAAAAGAATCAATTATTAGACTTTCATCCTCTTAATAAATTGGGAGAAAATATAATAAAAGTAAAATTAAGTAATAAAATAATTGCTAATATAAAGATAGTGATAAAATAATAATATATAATAGAATTGAAAATGGAAACTACTAAATTAATCACTAAATTAACTAATTTTGAAATTAAAGAACTGAAAGACAAGAATTTTAATACTTTTTATTTGATTGTGAATAGAGAGAACGAAGATGAAGCGTATTTTTGTTTTGAAAGAATGCTAAAAGAAACAGGCTGGGATATTTTAACGAGAAGTCCGGCTCCGATTAGCATTGAAATTGAATACGAAGAAAGCAGAGTAACGAAAGAAGATGGGAAAGAGAGGGTTTACAGAAGAGCAACATACTTAAGTGCGGATGATGATAATATTATTATTTAATATTTAATCACTGAGAGATTTGAATACGCAGTAAATTTCAAAATTAAATATTCTAAATAATGTCATGTCCAAAATCGCTAAACGAATTATTTTAATCCCCGAAAAAGTAAAAATTAATTTCGGAAAAGGAACCATTTCAGCCGAAGGACCGTTAGGTCAAGGCGAGGAATTAATTGTTCCTTCCAGTCTGGAAATCACTCAACAAAAAAACGAGTTAACCACGAAGTCTGACAATTCGGCTCTGGCTGGCACTTACAATGCTTTAATTTCTAACATGATAAAGGGAGTAGTAGAAGGTCACGAAAGAGTGGTGGAAGTAAAAGGGGTCGGATATAAAGTATCTTTACAAGGAGGAAAATTAGAATTTTCTTTGGGAAAATCGCATCTTATTTACATGGATATTTCACCAGAGTTGACGGCAAAGGTAGAAGGAAATAAAGTAATAATTAAAGGTAAAAATAAGCAAAAAGTTACGAGTCTAGCCGCATCCATTAGAAGCCTTCGTCTTCCCAGTATCTATAAGAAAAACAAAGGCATTTATTATCTGGGAGAAGCCGAGACTATTAAATTGAAAGCCAGGAAAAGTAAACAAAAATAAATATGCCTACTATTAATCAATTAATTAACAATCCCCGAGTACCTAAACTCAAAAAGGCTAAACTGTTGGCCCTAAAAACCAATTGAAATTCCCGCCGAAAAAAATATTCGTGGGCTAATAATCCACAAAAGTCCGGAATATGCGAAAAGATAGGAGTAACAAAGCCAATGAAACCTAATTCAGCTAATCGACCCTTCGCTCGAGTTCGTCTCAAAAATAAAAAAGTAATTACTGTCTATATTCCTGGTGAAAAGCACAATCTTCAAGAATATTCCTCGGTGCTAATTAGTGGAGGTGGCGCCCAAGATTTACCTGGGGTGCAATACCATATAATTCGAGGCTATGGCGATGCGGAGGGAGTCAAAGAAAGAAAGCAAGGTCGCTCTCTCTATGGAGCCAAGAGAGCAAAAGAAACAAAAGGCAAGTAGTTTCAATAGAACCAACTCTTTCCTTCTTTTACTGTGTATAAAAACAAACTAATAAACTTGTCTCTTTTGTCGTCTAGTAAACAATCAGCCTCCAACAATTGCTATTCCTCCGATCACCACCACTAAGAAAATGGTTAATGGTAAATTGTCGTTGGGCTTTTTGTCGTTAGAAGGAGGCGAGTTAGTATTACTTGGGATTTCCCCCAGAATCCAGGAATTGACAATTTGTTGCAATTCGTCTTTTTTGGCTTCCAAAGCATCCTTTATCCATCGGTTACCACTATTTTCCAATTCGGAAATTTTTTGCCGCACGTCTGATTTTTCTTGCTCGGTCCGGGCTTGCTTGGCCTGGTTAATGAGGTTAACAACTATTTTATTGCTTCGTCCCTGGTTGATATTATTAGAAACCGAATTTTTAATATTTTTAATTTCCTCCGCGCTACTCGCATTTTTGATTTGTTCGGCAAAATTTTGGTTCGCTTTCTCTAATTCATCCAACGACAGAGGTGGGTCTTGCTGTAAAAATTCATCTAGTGAATTGATAGTTAATTCACGATATTTTGGTAAATTGACGGTGGCTAATTGTTGGAATAATTTTTCAATGTCAGACTTTCTTTCCTCATAAGAAGAAGTGCCCTGATAGGTTTCAATTTGGCTGAGTAATTTCTCCAAGTTTATTAAATCGTTGTTAGCAATCGCGGTCTGGGCTTGGCTAATTAGGTTATCTAATTTACTGGCAATTTCTTTTTTGGCTCTTTTTTGTTTGATTTCTCCTAATATCCGGTCGCGAAGACTTATAATTTGATTTTCTTCGCTGAGAGAATTCAGTTCATTTTCTCAATTCGGATTACTTAATTCCTCATTTTTAATGACCGGTTGCTGACTCAGAGCATTTTTAATCCTTTGAATAGCCTCATTTAAGGCATTTTGTCGGCGGAGGTCTCGAACATTATCCAACACTTCTTGTTTTCGGCTTTGTAGTTCTCCCAAATTAGCGGAAGTAGAAATATAAGTCTGTCAATCATCATTAGTAAGAGTAATTTTTGGTTCCTTATTTAATTCGGTTTTAATTTCTTGAATGGCTTTTTGGATTTCAGCAGCGAGATTTGTATTGTTGTTATTATCTTCTTCTTCGTCCTCCTCGCCGTTTTCTCTTCTTCGTTCGGCTATTTTTTGTTTGGCTTGTTGAATAGCGTTTTTTCAGTCTGTTTCCGAAGAACTATTCCTAATCATGTCTTTAAACTTTTCTTGTTCATTGTAGTTTAGTAATTCTCAATCCATTAAATTATTTAACTCTTGGAAATATTGTTGTTTTGTTCTGGGTCTTGGAGGAGAATTTTGCTGGTTTTCTTTATTTTTCAGTCATTCTTTAAGGTGTTCGCCCGTGCAAAATCTTTTGGTTCCGGTTTCCGCAGATACCTTTCAACCTTTCTTGTAGCATCCGGGATAAGCACAATTAGGGACCAAATTTCAGCAGTTAATGCATCATCATTGGTTTTTGGGTGGCTTTCGGTATTTTCAATCAACTGATTGTTTTTTTTTACATTTATAACAAGGGGCATTGTCCGTATTGGGACCCGCATTCGGGGTTTGGCTATTCCCATCATTATCCATTTCAAAACCGGACGGCAAATCAGTTTCCGGGCTACTCTTGCCCTCAATTATATCATGACAGGTATTTATTCTTTGTTGCTTTTGTGAACGACGGCGGTGTTCTTTGTCTTTTCCTAACTTGGTTCATTCGTCAAATTCAATTACTACTTGTGTTTCAAAAACTCCTCCACTCGGGTTTTTTCCTTCTCGTTGTCATTTACTTTTCAACCTTGTTCGCACTTCTCCCTTTACCCTAGTGTTTATAGGTGGGAATATTCTCTTTTCATATTGTTGTTGTAATTTAGCACGGACGATTTTATGATTGGTTCAGGGAATATTAAAAACCGTCGCAAATTGGCGCAAAAGATTCTCGGCTTTTGGTATACTATTTAGTAGAGTACTAAGATTTATATTTTTTGCTGTGTCAGTCATGGCATTATTATTTTCTTGTTATTATTATTTGGCAAGTTTTAAATTGCCAGACTGTATTATTTTTTCCCTACTGTTTTTTTTTTTTTTTTGTTAATTCTGTCATATGATTATATATTAAGATTTATTATATTGATATCACATTGATAACCACTTTTTTTCTCATGGTGTTGGTAGAAGCCATTCCTACCGATCACTCTGAAAAACAGATATTCTCGACTTTTTACTAATTTATCGCCACCAAATCCCCATTGCAGACTTCAAAAGCTTGAATAGCTCCGGCCTTTTCGTAATCACTTTCTGCCTCCTGAATAATTCCCGCCAAAAAATTTCGGGTCGAAATGAGTGGTTTAATATTTATTTTTCTTGGAATATTTTTCATTTTAAAGCGCTTTTTTTATTTGGATCGTAAATAAATAATTAATAAGTATGAAAATCTTAACCATTGGCGATATCTTTGGAGAAACCGGCCGGCAAGTCATTAAAAATTATCTCCCCCAATTAAAAAAAGAATATCAAATTGACCTAACTGTTGCTAATGTAGAAAATACTACTCACGGCAAAGGAATATCCCGCAAGCATTACTGAGAATTAAAAAGTTATGGAATTGATATAATGACTTCCGGCAATCATATCTTTGCTAACGAAGAAACTAGAAAACTTATTAGCGAAGTGCCAGATTTATTAAGGCCTCTTAACTCGAACCCTTATCATCCAGGGCCAGGAACCATTTGAACTAAAATAAAAGGTAAAAAAATTCGTATTACTAATTTATTAGGAACTAATTTTATGCCTCTTGCAACTGAAAATCCCTATTTTGCTTTGGAAAAAATACTAAACTTACAAGACTGGGACCTTCATTTGGTAGATTTTCACGCCGAGACCACGGCCGAAAAAATTGCCTTGTCCTTATATTTTGACGAAAAAAATGTCGCCGGAGAGAGTAAAAAAATTAGTGCTTTGTGAGGAACCCACACTCATGTACAAACAGCCGATGAGAGAATTTTACCAAAAGGAACTGGTTTTATTACCGATTTAGGTATGACCGGTCCTTATAGCGGGGTTATTGGGGCTAAACCAGAAGTGATTTGACAGCGGTCTAAATATGGTTTGTCTGCCAAAATGACTCCCCAGAAAGATAACGGACAATTTAATGGAGTTGTTTGGGAATTTGATGATAATAATAAATTAATAAGTATTAAAAGAATCAATAAAGTGTTTTAGAAAATAAACCTAATATTTAAGTATTTTTGTATTTTACTATAATGTTGGATTACTAAATCTCTCCACCTTGAAATTTCTTTGACGAGAAATGGTTAATAGTTGACTTTTTTCCCGGGACGAACTAACAAAGGTTAGGGCTTTGCCGCTGGCTCCAGCCCGTCCGGTCCGTCCTGTGCGGTGAATATAAAACTCTCGATTTTGCGGAAAATCATAATTAACCACGTAGGAAATATCCTTAATATCTAAACCTCGTGCAGCCACGTCAGTAGCAATTAACAAAGAAATCTTTTTCGCTCGAAATTTCTGAAAAACACGGGTGCGGCGATTTTGGGATAAATCGCTGTGAATATAATCAACTCTTAAATTATTGTCAAGCAAAATATTTTTAATTTCTTCAACCTTTCTTTTGGTGTTGGCAAAAACGATTACGGAATTGGACTTGTTAGCAGAGAGAAAGTTAACTAAATCGCGGTTTTTTTGCCGTCAGGAAGCCGTTTCTAGATAATAATGCTTGGTGTTGCTAGGCAAATCGTTGGTAGGGCTGGTGATAAGAATGGGCTCGTGAGCGAAGCGACGAGCAAACCTTTCTACTTCCGGAGAAACGGTGGCGGAAAAAAGTAAGGTTTGGCGTTGCGTTGGGATTTTCTTCATTATTTTTTCAATTTCCGGCAAAAATCCTTTGCTAATCATTTCGTCCACTTCGTCCAGAACGACGAATTTTAAATGGTCCAGACGGAGACTTTGGCGCGTAAAAATGTGGTCGATAATTCGGCCGGGAGTCCCTACCACTAGGTCAACGCCCCGACGAAAACTTTGCAATTGTTGATAAATTGGTGCACCGCCGTAAACGGCTGCCACTTGTAAATTGTTATGAGGAGACAATTTACGAGCTTCTTCGCTCACTTGTAGAGCCAGTTCACGGGTAGGGACTAAAATAAGTACTTGGGGTTTGTGAATTACAGTTAGTTTCTCCAAAATGGGAATTAGAAAGGCGGCCGTTTTGCCGGTTCCCGTCTGGGATTGAGCGATAATATCTTGACCCGCCAACACAGGAGGAATGGTTTGTAATTGAATGTTAGTCAGTTGGCTATAGCCAGCCTGACGCAAATTATTTTTGGTTTTTTCTGATAAGGATATATTTTCTAGATTCATTATTAAATTATTTTAATCATTTTTTATACTTCGGTTGGGATTTTTGTATAATAAAATTATATTAAGGAGACGGAGGAAGGGAATGAGGCAGAGGCAAAAATCTCTCTCTCTCTCTCTCTCTTTCTGATAATAAAAAAGTAATAAATTAATAATAAAGAAAATATGGTAAAATTGTTAAATATAAAATTAAGAACTAACAAAACGAATTGTACTTCCTTGTCAGACCACAGAATCATTGGATTAGTGAGTCAAGCGGAAATAACCGACCAAAACGGAACCAAATTGACCCAAATTAAAAATAAAGGTCCGGCCGGAGGACAAATTCAAATAAGCGATCTGACCGAAATCCAAGTAGATTCTGATGGTTTTGACATTCCCATTTCTTGGGCTTGAGAAAACAGGGGGGGGGGGGGATACTGATGTTGAAATAACTATTAAAAATGTTAAATATGATGAAACAACGGGATTAAATGGGACTAGGAATTTTTTAGCCACGGGTTCTGGTCAGCCCTTAAATGTTCTCGAATTAAAACAAGCCGAAGATTTTCAAGTAAGAAGTATTGATAAATATTATAATTTAATAGAGACCATTGAATTGAGTAGTAGCACACCCAATGTTAAAAAAATTTTAAGTGATTTTGGCGAATTGATTTTTAAAGTTGGAGAAGTGTTTAACAAAAAAAGCGAAAGTGAATTAGTTAATAATATATTCCCTGAATTTAAAAAATATAAAACAGCCGCCCCCACTTCTCTCGAAAATAAGTTTTACCACCTGAAAGATATCATTACTGATGACGAAGAAGTTAGAAAAAAATTCATCGACTTTGTTATCGAAAGTGTCGAGAAATGGTCTACTGAGTGGAAACAGTTAGGGGTCGATTTTTTTAGTTCGCGTGAGGCATCGGACAATGGTTTCGATATAGATGATGAACCGGCTTTGAAAAACGAGATTAAAGGTGGGAAGTATAAAGGATTTTTGGTCGGCCGAGCTGAGAAATATGGGTATACCTACGGCTCTGGCGGGGCAGTCTCGATAGGAGAAAGAAATCGCTACACCAAAGAAAATATTGATGTCTTTCGCAAGGTTTTTACTAACGATTTAGATAAAGACGACCCCAAATATTTTCGGGGTTTTCGTCCGGGGGACATTGCGGAATGGACCAATCCGACCGGTTTTTTTGTGGTTAATCGTTGGTATAACATAAAGAATAAAAAGAATACCGGAGTAAGATTAGAGAAAGACGAAGTCCTTACGCAAACTGGCTATGAGTTAACTGTTTGAGGAAATGGCAATTTAGCAATTACGATTAACGACATGAAAAAAATCTTGCTCGAAAGCGAAGTCTCTTTTAACGAAATGCTAAAAACCAAACAAGAGCATTTGGAAACTTACCGAAAAGTGATCGAGGACGAATATTCTGCGGCTAAAAACGACCAAATATTGATTGATTTATACCAAGAATTGACGAACCTATTTTCGGTGTTGGATAAGACCTCTTACGGGAGCGAAAATGAAGCCACTTGCAAAAATGATTTAAACATTCTCAAAAATTATGAAAGTCCGACTGCCGATTCCGACCAGGAAAAAATACAAAAGAAGTTTGCGACTGAAATTAGCCAAAAGAAACAGGAAATTAACAATCGTTTAGCAGTTCTCGGTCAAAAACCAGACTTACAAGTATTGATAAACGCAGCTGTTAATGAGGATTACGGCCAGGGACAATTGAGCGACGAACGGAAAAAGATTTTCACAGACCATAAAGCGTCAATTACTACGGAGGCTATTCTCACCGAGATTAAGGAGTTAATTAAATTGCTGGTTCAGGCGGAAGAAAATATGGACACTGGCACCAGCAAGGATCTGCTGAATAAATTAAAAAATGAATATCAGAACGGCAGCGGTGATAAAAAAACGACTTACACGATTGTCAACCAAGTGGATAATAAATGAGTGGATCGAAAAATTACTGATTTGGAAAGCGGACAAGAAAACCCTCTAACAAAGAAAAGAGATGAATTGCTGGTTAAACATAACAATAGCCCAGAAGCCCAGGCTATTTTCGGACATAGTGTTTTGGATTCAGTGGCGGCTTTGGAAGAAGCAGAGAAATTATGAAGTAAAGTTAAGGAGGCCCAAGGTAAAAACGACACAGACGCTTCCTTGTTGTCTCTTTTGCAAGATTATCAAAAAGCCACCACCGGCGACAAAAATAAAGCCTGAACCGCGGTTAATAGTCATAATAAACAAGCCGAAGCGGCTATCAAACATTTACAAAAAGCCGATCAAAGCCGAGAGGAAGTGGTAAAAGGAATCCAAAATGCCAAAGACGAAAATGAATTAACAACGGCTTATAACCAAGCCAAAAATAGCAAATTATATCAACAGGGTGGCAAAAGTAAAACCATTATTGATAATCTGAACGAGCGGAAAAAAGTTTGTTTCCAAATTGCCAAGGATGCTAGCATTTCTAACGAAAACAAAACATTTCTCCAAACAGCACTTATCAAACTAATTCCGGAAACGATCAAAAATGATACTGACGAAACCAAATTGACTGAATTAGAAACTAAATTACAAGCCTTCCAAACGGCACGAGAGAATGAAGAAAAAGGCAAAGTCTATCAGAAGTATAAAAGCACAATTGACGCAGTATTAAAAGAAATTAGGGAAGAAAAGCAACGATACCAACAAACGAAACAGGATAGCTCTGACAACAGTCAAAATGATAATAAACCGTCAGGATTTCCAATTTGGGCTATTGGTCTGATTATAGTGGGAATAATTGCCGTAGTAGGACTGGCTATTTATTATTTTCAGCGAAGTTCACAAAAAAACATTGATGAGGAGTAGAAAATAGGTAGCGGAGCAAGAAAGTTATTGGTTTAAAATTACTTTATAAGAACAATGACTTCTTTCTCCCGAATTGCTAAATTGACCACCAAAAAAATAGGCAAGATTACCACGCTTTATATTTGAATTGTCGAAATTAAAAAATTAAGTAGTTATTTGTGATTCATTAACGGTCAAGATAGTAGCGGTTATATTCAAATTGTAGTTAAGGACAAAGAATTGATTTCACAGTTAAAAAAAAGAAAAAAAGGGGACTTATTAAAAATCTGAGGAGTTGTCAAAAAAAAAGAAGGACCAGAAAAAAGGTTAGAAATCGAGTTGACGAAGTTTCGATTAATCAATACAAGCCGAGAATGACCTTTTGAAATTAGAGACGATGCCAATATCAATGAGGACACTAAATACCGCTATCGTTATTTAGATTTGCGCCGTCCCCGCAGCAAAAAATTTCTGCTTATTAAGGATAAATTATGCCATGAAATAAGAAATTTTCTTCACAAGCGAGGGTTTGTTGACATTGAAACGCCCATCCTAGCCCAAAGTTCCCCCGAAGGGGCTCGCTGTTTTGTGGTTCCTTCTAATCTCCCCAATCGTTATTATACTTTGCCCCAATCCCCCCAGATTTTTAAGCAGTTGTTAATGATGAGTGGTTTTGACAAGCATTATCAAATTGACAAAAGTTTTCGCAATGAGGACGCCCGAAGTAATCGTCAAATCGAATTTTCTCAATTAGATATAGAATTGAGTTTCACTTCCGAACGAGAAATCAAAAAGTTGGTGGAAAAATTGCTCCAAACCGTTTTGAAAAAAGTTTTTGGTTATCAGATAACCACCCCTTTTCCGACTTTGACTTATCGGCAAGTAATGAAAAAATATGGGACTGATAAGCCGGATTTGCGCCAAAATCCTCAAAATGACCGAGAATTAAAATTTTGCTGAATAACTGATTGACCGCTTTTTGAGTATAATCAAGAAGTGAAAAAATATGAATCTTTTAGACACCCTTTCACCATTCCGAAAAAAAAATATATCGAACCCTTATTAAATGATAAAATTAAGCCTGAAAAAGTAATTGGAGAAGCATTTGATTTAATTTGTAATGGCGAGGAATTATTAAGCGGTAGTATCCGTATTTATCAACGAGATTTACAAGAAAAAGTATTACAAATATTAGGTTATAAGCAGGAAGAAAGAGAAAAAAATTTCGGTTATTTTTTGCGAGCATTAGAATTTGCGGCTCCACCTCATGGTGGGGTTGGTTTAGGAATTGACCGTTTGTTAGCGGTAATATTAAATATTAATAATTTAAAAGAATTAATTGCTTTTCCTAAAAATATTGACGGCACTTGCTCTTTGACCGGAACGCCTAATTTTGCTAAAGAGGAGGATTAATGATTTAATTTCTCTTCTTTCATTCAGCCTCCAAGCACCTTTCGCAATGACAAAACCATTCATTAGGATATCGGTGTTTGCTCTTGACATAAATCTCTGCTTTTCTTAATCATTCTCGTTCAATTGCTAATGGTCTCCATTGTTCCCTTTTAAACTTTTCATATTGTTCTCAAAGCTCAGCTCTTCTCTTAGAAATTTTAGCATTCTTTTTCTTTATTTTAGAATAGCTTCAATAATCAATAACTAAAAAAATAGGAAAAATTATCAAAAAATAAAGAAAAACAGTTTCCTTAGATTTATTTCAAAAATACCAAAATAAAAAGAGAAAAATGATAAGCGCTAAGAGCGAAAATGATTTAAATTTAACATCAGCAATAGCATAACGTCATTTGGCAGCATTCATTTTTTCTCAATAATCTTTGACTTTTAAGCAAAAATGGCAATAATATCTATATTCTCCTCTTATTCCGACTCTACGGATATCTCCGGGATTGGGATGATATCAAATATTTTCACCATGACCTTTCTTTAAAAATTTACGACATTGATAACAAATCATTTTTTAACTTATTTTTATTGGTCTTATACATGATAATTTTACTTTATAATTACAAGAGAAATTGGGTTAAGTTTTTTCTAAAAAATGAATCGCTTTATGGCCTTTTCTAACCTACATTTGGTTTACTTTCCCAAGCAAAATTTACTAAAAATAATATCCAATAATTCACCCTCATATTCTTTACCACTTAATTCTTGGACTAATTTATAACCGATTTCTAAATCTCCACACAAAGCGTCTAAATAAGTTCCTTTTTTTAATTCATTAATTACGGACTGTAATTGTTGGATGAGACTAGTTAATTTGGCTTGCTGTCAACTGTGGCTTAAATAGGGATAAAGCGAGAGACTATTTACTAAATCGCCGGCAAATAATTGGCTGATTTTGGCTTCTAATTCGGTTAATTGCTGATTTTTGGCACTAATTCGGCAAATCTTGTCCGGAAAAATAAAGTCCGGCAATTGTAATTTACTTCCTTGGTCTATTTTATTAATAATAATTAAATGATTTTTGTCTCTAATGTGAGAAAAAATATTTTCTTCTGCTGAACCTCACGAGCCGGAATTATCCACCAAAAAAAGAATGATTTCGGCTTGACTGAGGGCTTGCCAAGTGCGTTCGACTCCAATTTTTTCCACTAGGTCGGCAGTTTCGCGAATGCCAGCAGTATCCAGTAAAATTAGAGGGATTCCATTCAGGTTATAACGAGCCTCAATTATATCTCGGGTAGTTCCTGCTACCGGAGAAACGATGGCTTTTTCCTCTTGGAGTAGAGCGTTCAAAAGGGTGGATTTGCCCACATTAGGCTTTCCTACGATAGCCACTTTTAATCCTTCCTGGTAGACCCGGGTTTTTTGCCCGGTTTTTTGGATAATTTGTATTTTTTTGCCCAATTTAGTTATCCTTGGCAAAACTTGTTGACCGGTCAAATACTCCACCCCGTCATATTCAGGGTAATCAATATTTACTTTGATAGTAGCGATAATGTCTAATAATTCATTTTCAATTATTTTCAATTCTTTTTGACTTTCGGGGCTTAAATTGTGGAGGGCCAACTTGGCTCCTTGAAGGCTAGGGGCACGAATTAAATCATTAATGGCTTGGGCCTGGACCAAATTCAGTTTGCCATTAAAAAAGGCCTGTTTGGTAAATTCGCCTTTTTCGGCTAATTCTGCCCCATTTTCGAGAATCAATTGTAATATTTGTTGGACCACGAATAAATTGCCATGACAACTAATTTCTACCACATCCTCCCCTGTAAAAGAATGTGGCTTGTAAAAGCAAAGTAATAATACTTCATCAATAATTTCTTGCTGAGAATTGACAATTTTGCCGAAAATTAATTGCGGTTTTTTTTGGGGATATTCTGGTAATGGGTGATCAAAAATTTTGGTAATGATCGAATAGGTTTTACTACCTGAAATTCTAATGAGAGCAATGTTTTGCGTAATGGGTGCCGTTACTAATGCCGTAATAGTTTTTTGACTAATCATAGAAAAAAGCGTGACAATTATAAAACATGAAGTTAAATTTTTAGTTTATAAGGGGGAATTCAGCCCCCTAAATTATTAGCATAACTTTACAAATATCACAGACAATTATTTTTTTTCATCCCTAATTGTGTATGATTATTTCCGGCCATAAATAAATCTCTCCTCTTTTGACTATTTTTTTACTCATCTTATCACAATTTTATTTTCTATTACTCGGTTTTTGAATTCCCGTAAGAACTTTTTATTGTTGACTTGTCTTAATTACGTCATGTAATATTTTTACACAAAAGTTGAAAAAATGTTTGCCTTAAGAAACTAATAATTGAGAATAAAACAATTGTAGATTGTTTATTTAAGAATGAAATAATGTTTACATTATTCATATTTAGGAATAAATAATTACGAGCAATTATTCATTCAAACATTTTTGGTCTCAATTATTAGGGAGCACAAGACTCCAGTAACTAGATTAAAAGGAGGACGATTGAATTTAATCTTAAAAGGACAAAGCACCCGATTTGTCTTTCCGTCCTCCTCAACCTAGTTTTCAGCAATTTTAACTACTGACCGCCGTTGGCGGCCTTATTTTTCAACAAAATGTCTACTCATCACCTTCACCTTCGGTTCGGCTATTGGCTTTTATGGCGTAAGCAATGGCTCCAAGCACCGCTACCGCTACCACACCAACCAAGATTATGTAGCCTGGTTTTTTGTATCATGGTTTTTCTGGATTTTTGTTTCCATTACTTTCTTCTCTTTTTTGGTGTTGACTTTTCAAAGTAGTTTGTCGATTTTTTAATTCAGCAAGTCACGCTTTTAAATTTTTTTTAACATCACCAAATTCGCTATCCAAACTTGCTATTTTTGCCCGTGCAACTCCTTTGACATCTGAATCACTAGCATTGATATATTTTTCTAACTCTTCAATATCTTTATTAATCTGGTTGTAATCATTCTCGTCATTGTCTTTGTAAGTGCTAGTAGACTTCCTATTAACTATTTGGAGCAAACGGTCGGTCTCGGTCGTTTTGTCGCTGCCGGTTAAATTTTTTAATTTTCAAGCCATTTGAGCCCGCTTAATGTCTGAATCGGCTTTGCCTTTCATCTTGGTTCGCACCTCTTCGACACTTGTAGAATTGTTCACCGCATCTTCAAAACTTTCCACTCCTGATTTTGAATTTTCTTCGGCTAAACGAAGAGCCTCGCTGGCATATCCTTTATCATTTATTTTGTAAGCCTCAACTTTATTTCAAGCAGCCGTTTTGGGTTTAAGGGCAGTTATTTCACTTTTGAGAGTATCTCATTGGCTAGTGGTTAAGCCGCTGGCTTTATGGGCTTCTTTACACTTTTCAAATACCACTTTAATATCTTTGGCTAATTGAATACTATCAACATTGTCAATATCCGTTTTGGTTACTGCATCACCTTCATTTTCCATCGCTTTTTTAGTAGTGGCAATCGCAGTGGCTAAGTCGGTTTTGGCTTTGGTTAGTGTTCGTTCGGCTCAACCTTTACCACTATTATCTTTGGTATTATCATTAACCATATCCCAAGCAGTTTTTTTATCACTGCCCGTCGCTAGTGCTTCTAATTCACTCGGCTTATCAATAGTGTCGCCTAATTTACCCAACAGCGTTTTTAAGGCATCGAAAACGGCATTCGTTTTTTTAGCATCTGTGTCAGGCAAGGCTTTAAAAGCATTATAAACTTTTTTCTTATTATCGTTGTCATCTTTGATCGCTTTGATTAGTTTATCAAGTTCATCAGTTCTGTCGAATTTTTTTTGTTGCGGATTAAATATTGCATCATTTTTAGTAATTTTTTCATTTATTCTGGTTTTCCAATACTTACCAATTTTTCCTTCATTGCTGGTTGGATCGCTGGTCTCTTTGGCTATATATTCTTGTAAAGTTTTTTTATTTTTTTCTCACTTATCTTTTTCGCTTGTTGTGTAATTCACTGTATATACATCCAAAAATTTCATGACGTCATCGTAAGCCTTTTTGGCGTTGGCTCTCTCAGTATCTCCGTCTGGGGTAGTGTCCGTAAAACCATGACCTGTCCAAGCTGCACCACCAAAATCGTCATTCGCATCTCCTTGATAAGTGCTACCATCCTTTCCAACATGACCACTTTCTAGCAGCCATCCGTGATAAAGATTTAAATGTCATTTTTCGTCTTTCCCGTCTACTTCATTACAGTGAAGTTTATAAATTTCTCCATCGTATCGATCATCATTTTTGGTATATTTACTACCTGACTTAAAGTAACTTTTCCCGAAAAAGGCAAAATCGATCGCTGCATCCGCACTCGGTGCTGGTATCAGATCTATACATAACTTGGTAGGATGCATATCTTTGGTTCCGCTGGCTGCTGTTCCATCATAAGCCCCAAAAGTGTCAGTAATAGCAATGCCGTGTGTAGTAAAGTATCTCCCGTCTGTCAGGAAATCTTTGAGTCGGAAGCCCCGTGTCTTTCTGACATCGGCGTACTCATCAGCCTTCATTTCTCCGTAATTATGATTATCAATATTATTTTTTCCAAACCAATCGTCACCAAGAAACGCCTCTATCTGCTTCATTGTGTATTTAACTCCATTTGCGTCTGTCGGATCGGAAGCATTAAATTCTTTGTCGTTTAGCCTTACATCTAGCGCATTAGTATTTGCTGG
Organism: endosymbiont DhMRE of Dentiscutata heterogama; assembly: GCF_002888635.2. Taxonomy (NCBI): domain Bacteria; kingdom Bacillati; phylum Mycoplasmatota; class Mollicutes; order Mycoplasmatales; species endosymbiont DhMRE of Dentiscutata heterogama. Next base: position 212,648 of record NZ_LN828718.1, on the reverse strand, counting down.
TGTTGTTTGATCGCCACCAATAGTGGCACCGAACGCCTTGGCTACACTCAGAAATTTTTTCACATATTTTATGTTATTAGCATTAGTGGTATATCCACCAACTCCATCTAATACTGGACCATTATCTATTTTATAGCCCTCTACTATTTGACCTTTCTGCCCTGCTAGACCAATTAAAGTTTGAGTTCCAGTTGCTCCTGGATTAACATTTTGTCCCCGATTTGAAATTACATAACCATTAGCATTGGCTTTAACAATCTCTTCTATCGTATTGTATCCAGCCTCTTTTCAGATTTTAAATTCATTTAATAGAATAATCAGCCGGTCAATTCGTTTTCTGTAATATGCTTCAGTATTGGTTGCACCACCAAAAGTTCCTTTTCCTGCTACTTGGAAATTATCTATGAGGCGAAGTATTTTTTTAGCATTGTCATCTTTGATATCACCCGCATTAGTATGGACATAATTAGCAAGGGAGGCAGCGCCGGCTCCATCACTCAAATAAGCAGTTAATTTTGCCAAATCGGCAGTAATGACCGCCTCGTCTGGTAAATTGCTAACGGTTTTATCTTCATACTTGTTAGATGTATTAGTTAACAATTCTTCTAAATCCTCAAACACTTTTTTCTCATTGGCAGTACCACTATCATATTTATGAGTCCTAAAATCGTTCGCACCACTGGCTTTGGTAATATCAACATCATCAATTTCGACTACGGCTTTTGCCCGATCTCAATCGGTAACATCCCCGCCTGTGAAACTTTTCTCATCCAAAATAAGATTATTGGTGTTAAGTGTTAGTCGTTCAGCACCAGTGTCAGTATAACTGATATTCAGAAAAGTAATCCAATAACCTGTTGATGCCGCTCTACTATCTTTTATAGCACCTTTTCACTGAATATAGCGAGCCACCTTTAAGGCTGTCGCCGTAGGCAGTGTTAGTTTAATTCCCGTAATACTGGTTACGAGAGTATTAGCATCTGTACCCCCCGCGCTTGTTCTAATACTACTAGTGGCATTACCTAGTTTACCCATTACAGCACCATCAGCCTCGTTACGAACATCTTCACTTTCCAATCGATTCTGAGTGCCGGCGCCATTATTACCATGACCGGCATTAATAGTTATCGTTGTTTTACCACCAGCATCATTACCTACTAATATTTCACTTACATTAATTGTTATTCTTGTAGTCATATACTTATATTTATAATTTTATTATTATTTTATTTGTTATTGCTGAGTATTATTGATTATTACGTTCATTATATATATTTCTCCTTTTATTTTAGCACATATGTAAAATGTTTTCTCATCTTGTTATTACTATGTATCATGATTGAATTGTCAGAGAGAGAGAGAGAGAGAGAGAGAGAGAGAGAGAGAGAGATTTTGGTTCTTCCTCTTTCTCTCTTCCACTCCCTTGATTTATTTTTTGCTACCTTAACTGCGGTAACTGGCACCCAGTATTAGCAGACTAGATAACTGTTCCCATTCACTTTTTCGGTCAAAAATAATTAGGAGTAATTGGGATTAGGAAATTAACAAAAGTTAATCCGGTGAAACAAACTAACCACTCCTGACCTTTCCTTTATTCATTTTTTCTCTAACTTTGTCATCAAATATATTTTATACATTTTTGTGTTCTGAAACCGCATTTTTTTCTTGGTCCAAACAGATGCCAGATAGCAATCTTTTACTTTTTTAACTTCTTTTGTCGTTTCCGGCGACGAACGATTGAGAAAATTATTCCGCCCAAAAAAACGAGAACCAAAAAGAGCGGAATAAGCACTTGAGGGCGAAAAAATCCTGGGGTTGGGTTTTCGGTGTTGTTCTGTCCGGAATAATTTCGGAGTTGAGATAATAAGGAATTAGACTCCGGCTGCACTTTGTAGGCTTGTTGTCAGTAAACGTTGTCCGCAATTGTAAACGCTACTAATTCTTTTAAGGCTGTTTCTACTTGGGATTTTTGACCGGATTTTAAGGCCTTTTTTGCTTGGCTGAGGAGATGATTTAACTTTTTGCTGGCTCCTTGCTGGCTAATTTTTTCCGTAATTAATTTTTCGGCTGCAATAATGGCGTCGGGTTCGGTAATTTCTCCATTTTTTAATTTTTCATATTGGGTTTGGGTGGCAGCATCTAGTTCATTTTCCGTGATCTCATTTTTAGTCATTATTTTTGCCAAGGATGGCAAGGCAGTGTCTCGGCGGTAGGCTTCGGCGTCAGCCACGGCTGCCCTTCTTTTATCGGCCTCGATTTGGTCTCGGTTTTTTTCATAACTTTTTTTGCCGTGGTCGTCGGCTATTTCTTTTAAGGCCTCATTCAATTCTGCACCGGTCTTTTGACTATTATTTCGGACTTTATCATCCATTTGTTCGGCGTCCTGCTTCTCCTGGGCTTTGGCTGCAATGGCCGCTAGCATATTATTTTTGAAATTATTAATTTGGTTGAGATTGGTGAAGCCTTTCATTTTGGCTTGGTAGTCGTGATAATCGTTGCTTAATTCGCTGGTCTTGACTCCCGTCTCGGTCAGTTTATTAGCGATTTCCGTAATAGCCGCGGCACGGTCCGGTTGAATTGGGTCATCTTTTTGGTTGTTTTCTCCTTGGGGACCAGAATTTTTTAATTGCTCTTGTCTGTTTAATATTTTTTCAACTAAATCCTCTCCGCCTTGTTTGTTAAATTCTCCTCTTTCTAGTTGGTTATTGCTAAACTGTAAATCAGTTAATTCGGCGGTGGCTTTTTCGACTACTCCTAAATCACTACTGGTTAATGCCGCATTAGCGGCTTTTATAACCACTTTTACTTTCTTTTCAGCGGCTAATTGGGCGTCATTATTGTTTGTCTGATCGTTATTGTTGTTAGTTTCGTTTGTCTGGTTATTATTGTCTTGGTTAGCAGTATTTTCCTCGGTTTGGGCTGTCCCTGCTTTTATTTCTTGTAATTTTTTTAAGGTGGCTCTTAATGAGTTTTTTCTTTCCTCCACCCACTCTATATGATAATTCCCCATCTTTCCCAAAATATTTCTTTCCCAAGCAGCACTTACTCCACCCACTCCAATTTTTTTTGGCTCATACCATTTTCCTTTGCCGCTTGGAGAATTAGGATGATAAGAGACAGAAAAATTCCCTAATAATTCAATTAATAAATCGGCTTTTTCTCTGGTTGCGTTTTGGCTCAAAGCAACTAATCTATTAAATGCGGCCAGCAAACTTTTAATGGTTAGCGAATTATCCTTGCCTTTTTGAAAATCTGCTTCGGCTTGTTGAGCCTTGTCGTCCTTGGTGCGGGCTTGGATAAATGGACTTAATTCAGCAAAAAAGTCTCTTATCTCCTCGACTTCCATTTGCCCTATTCGGTATTGATATTGGGCTATTTTTTGTTCGAACTCGTTAGCCATGATATTTTTTTGCCGCTTTTTCTATAAACTCTCAAAACTAGACAGAACCTTTTTTAATAAATTTTATTTCCATCCGCAGATTCCCCTACGGATACCTTGTTACGACTTAACCCCAATTGCCAATCCTACCCTTGTCAGCTGTATCCTTGCGGTTAACAGACTGGTTTCAGGCATTACCGACTTTCGTGATTTGACGGGCGGTGTGTACAAGACTCGAGAACGTATTCACCGCCACATGGCTGATTGGCGATTACTAGCAATTCCGGCTTCATGGAGGCGAGTTGCAGCCTCCAATCCGAACTGAGGCTAATTTTTTGAGATTTGCTCCCCCTCGCGGGTTGGCGTCCCTTTGTATTAACCATTGTAGCACGTGTGTCGCCCAAGACATAAGGGCCATGACGACCAGACGTCATCCTTTCCTTCCTCCTGATTACTCAGGCAGTCGGCCTAGAGTCCCCAACTGAATGCTGGCAACTAAGCCCAAGGGTTGCGTTCGTTATAGGACTTAACCATACACCTCACGGCACGAACTGACGACGGCCATGCAGCACCTGTGTTTGGATAACCTCCGCTGTGTTTCCACAGTTTTGCCAAACATGTCAAGCCTTGGTAAGGTTCTACGCGTTGCATCGGATTAAACCACATGCTCCAGTGCTTGTGCGAGTCCCCGTCAATTCCTTTGAGTTTCACTCTTGCGAGCGTACTACCCAGGCGGAGTGCTTACCGAGTTATCTAGCGACACTGAAAATCAAGTTTCCAATGTCTAGCACTCATCGTTTAGGGCGTGGACTACTAGGGTATCTAATCCTATTTGCTCCCCACGCTTTCGTGCCTCAACGTCAGGAACAGAATAGTTAACTGCCTTCGCCTTATTGGTGTTCTTCCCTATATCTACACATTTTACCGCTCCACAGGGAATTCCGTTAACCTCTCCTGTCCTCTAGCAAAACAGTATTAATGACTTCCACGAGGTTGAGCCCCGATTTTCCACCACTAACTTATTCCGCCGCCTACGCACCCTTTACGCCCAATAATTCCGGATAACGTTCGCCACCTACGTCTTACCGCGACTGCTGGCACGTAGTTAGTCGTGGCTTTCTCTGTGCGTACCGTCAAGGCTGAACTTGCATTCAGCCCTTCTTCCGCACTAACAGAAGTTTACAATCCGTAGACCTTCCTCCTTCACGTAGTATTGCTCGGTCAGGGTTTCCCCCATTGCCGAAAATTCCTCACTGCTGCCTCCCGTAGGAGTAGGGACCGTGTCTCAGTTCCCTTGTGGCCGATCAGCCTCTCAGCCCGGCTACGCATCATCGTCTTGGTAGGCCATTACCCCACCAACAAACTAATACGACTTATCCCTATCAATTAGCGAAAATCTTGCGATTCCCTTTCATTGCCGAAGCAACAAATGCGGTATTAGTTCTGGCGCACCAGAGTTATCCCCCACTAATTGGCAAGTAAGATAAGCATTACTCACCCGTTCGCCACTGAATTGTATTGCTACAATCCCGTTCGACTTGCATGTGTTAGGCATACTACCAACGTTAATCCTGAGCTAGGATCAAACTCTTAAAAGAATAAACTGTAAGAATTCACTCACAGGCAAATTGGTTCCGTCTAGTTTTCAAAGATATTATTAACCATTGTTTTTTTCTAGGAGAACAAGTAACCCATATTTTTATTTTATTACAATTATCTCTCCAAGATTTTTTCTTAATAATTATTTATTTTTCCTTCAAAAATAAACAATCACTCCAATAATTACTGCCAACGCTATCAAACCACCAATTAGTCAAGGCCAAAGATTAGATTTTTGGAGTATATCTGACTCGGATTTATCTTCTTCGGCCAATTGTCAATCGTGAACTAATTGTCAACCCCGCTGGTTATTTTTAGGACTGCCACTCGCAAACTTGTGTAAGAAAAACCAATAAACTTTTCCTGCTTTGGGAAATTTTCTCAAGGGCTTTTTGCTGTAATCTTCAGGGTTGTATAAAACCACATACTCTTGGTCAAATTTTGAATCTTTTCACTCGCTTATTCTTATTTTTCAAGATTTTTGACCTTTATTGTTTTGTTTGTTTGAAACTCTTTCTACTGCTAATACTTTTCCTTTTATTGCTCCCGCACAGATTATTTGGTTATTCTTTTTTCCATCCGAAGAGGCGGGGCAGAAATGTTTTTTTTCCTTGACTTCTGGCATATAATATTATTTTAATTCTTTTTTTAATTTTTCAAAAGCATTAGGATTACGCCTTTTTAGATACTTGAAAAATCTTTTTTCCTTGGCTATTTTATTTTTTAAGGCTCGGGCGGCCGGAACATCTTTTTTATTTTCTTTTAAATGTCCGCCCAATCTTTTTAATCCCCTCCTTAATGAGATTATTTGGAGAGCAGTTGAACCCGTATCCTTTTCGTGAAGTTGATAATTTTTTTTCATTATCATTTATATTTATTATTTTACAATAACTTTGTTGTGACTGAGACGCAATTTTGGACTTTATTGTTGTTTGATTTAACGATTAAATGGCGGAGCGGGAGGGATTCGAACCCTCGAATTGGAAACAATTACTTCGTTAGCAGTGAAGCGCCTTCGACCACTAGGCTACCGCTCCTTTTCCAGCAATTATATTAATTATTTTTTTGCCAGATTGAATTAGCGACTTTTAGGAATATGAGGAAAAATATTTTTCAGTTGAGGTTGTGGCTCGATTAGTGTTTTTTTTTTTTTTTTTTGCTTTCCTGATAATGAATGCTACCACTATTCCTGTTAACACTAAAATTCCGCCACCAACCACTCAACCAGTAGGGAAATTGTTGTCGGATTGTGACCGTTGTGGAGTAGGATTAGATTTTTCCACATCCTCTAATTCTTTTTCTAAATCTTGTAATTCGTTCTCTTTGTCTGTCAATTGTTCTTGCTGGTCGGAAGTTGGATTGGAGTTGTTTTTTAATTGTTCAATTTCTTGCTTCAAGGTGCTAATTTTTGTGGTTAAATCATTTTTCTTTTGGTTATAATTAGGGTTATTTTGGTTAGGGTTTCCGTTAGGAGTTGGTGTTGGACCATTGGGTCCGGTTCCATTCTGATTATTCTTTTTTTGTTGGGCTTCGTCAATGGCCGCAAACATTTTATTTTTGAAATCATTTACTTCGCTAGTTTGGTTAGAACTATGTAATTTTTTCTGCCAAAAACTATAAGGCGACCAGAGAGAAGAATCTAAATCGGTTTCGGCTACTCCCGCCGTATTTAGTTTAGCACTTATTTCATCCTCAACTTGATGTATAAGTTGGATTAGAGGGTCTTTAGAATTGCCATTTCCGGACTTGTCTCCTGAATATTGAGAACCTTTTCCTATGTTCTTAAATTGTTCTTGCCATTTACGTCATTCCTCTTCACGTTTCATTCCATCTGTTTCATTATTTTTCAAACCGTCAATAAAGTTTTTCATAGTATTTTCAAAAGTAATTATATAAGTTTTGCTACTAGCATATTCACTTTTGCGAATATGTTCTCTTCAATTTAAGCCGTCAGAATTCGAGCTTTCAAAGATTTTTTTGCTTTCGGCATTCAGTTTTTCTGAGTAAGCCTCAATGCGCCGAATAACTTCCTCCTTAAAATTATTTAATTCAGTTACATACTTATTAATAACACCCAAAGCCCGATTTTTAAAGTCCTCGGCTTCCGAATAAGTATCCAAACAGATTACAATATGAAGAAAAAAATCCTTACGTTCGCCACTTGCTCCACAACCTCCACTATGATTAAATAAACTTGTATATTCAGGGTCTAAATCTTGGTATTTTCAAATATTATGTTGGTCGAGGGCATTTTTAATGGCCATCCAGGCATCTCAACGCCAATTTGCCGGAACACTACCAATTCCCAAACCCGTTGATGACGATGGTGCCGAACCAGTTTTATCGTATTCAGCCCGGGCCGTCGGGTTAGATAAAACTTCATAAGCCGCAACAATTTCTTTAAACTTTCGTTCGGCTTCGGCACGATTATTGAGATTTTTATCCGGGTGCCATTTGAGGGCTAATTGTCGGTAGGCTGTTTTTATCTGGTCTGGGGTTGCGTCCTTGCTTATTCCTAATATTTGATAATAGTCAATCATGTTTAATTGCTTACAATTTTTATTATTCTCTTTCCCCAATCTCTTCTTCTAAACTTTTCACTTGCCCGATTAATTTGCGATTTCTCCCCTCTTGGGTTCAACTGACATCTTTTTTCATTTTTTTACTGAGAATGCGAGACATATTAATTGGCTTTTTTATCTTTTATTTACTTATACGAGAATGATTTCAATTTCTTTGATTATATTAAACTTTGTATTATATTTATTTTTTACGTTTTTGATGATGGACTTAACATGCTTTTTGTTTCTCGTTAATAACTAAAACTAAACCACAATCGTAAAATATTATAAATGGTGAAAATGAAAAGCAAATCCCCCCTTAATTATTATTACCAACAAGAATTAAAACGGCAAAAAAAAACTCTCAACCTAATCGCCAGTGAAAATTATCCCTCCCCAGAAGTTTTGTTTTATAGCGGCTCCTTATTAATGACTAAATATGCCGAAGGCTATCCCGAAAATCGTTATTATCAAGGCTGTAAATATATTGACCGAATAGAAAATTTGGCTATCGATTTAGCAAAAAAATTATTTGGAGCCGAACATGCTAATGTTCAGCCCCATTCGGGGGCCCAGGCTAATCAAGCAGTTTATTTAGCACTATTAAAACCCGGAGACAAGATTTTAAGTTTGAATCTTTTATCTGGCGGACATTTGACACATGGAGCATCAGTTAATTTTTCCGGAATTTTCTATCAAGTCCACTATTATAATTTAGACCCTAGCACCCAAAAGTTAGATTACGAGGCTATTAGAAAAATAGCCCAGGAAGCACGTCCGCAGTTAATAATTGCTGGCTATAGTAGTTATAGTTTACAAATAGATTTTGCTAAATTTCGGCAAATTGCTGACGAAGTGGGGGCTTATTTGTTGGCCGATATCGCCCATGTAGCCGGATTAGTGGCTGCAGGTTTATTTCCCAGTCCGGTCCCTTATGCAGATATAATTACTTCGACCACTCATAAGACCTTGCGGGGGCCGCGCGGAGCCGTAATTTTAGCCAAAAAAACATTGGGATCAAAAATAGATAAAGCTGTTTTTCCCGGCAACCAGGGTGGTCCAAATTTGGCGATCATTGCTGCCAAAGCCCAATGTTTTTTTGAGGCTTTACAACCAGAATTTAAAGAGTATCAAAAAAAAGTATTAGAAAATGCTAAAACTATGGCCGGTTTTTTTCACCAAAAGGGAGTAAAGGTGATTAGCGGCGGTACTGAGACTCATTTGCTAGTTATTGACACTAAAAAAAGTTATAATTTAACTGGTCGGGAAGCCGCTTCCATACTAGAAAAAGCGGGTCTTGTCGCCAATAAACAAATGATACCTTACGATAGTGAAAAGCCCCGAATTAGTAGTGGCATTCGTCTGGGTTCACCGGCTCTGACTACTCGGGGATTAGGAAAAAAAGAGTTTTTGCGAATTGCGAAAATAATCGATTTAGTGTTGCGAAATTATCAAGACGAAAAAACAACAAAAAGGGTGAAAAGGAAAATTAGATATTTGAGTCGAAAATTTTCTTTTTAACTTGGTTTTAGTTGTTTAATTTTCTTCTTTATGACTTTTTCTCACTAAATCTTATTTTAGGATGCGAGCCAAATAATATTCCTTCGCTAATGGCTTGAATTGCTTCTTCTTCAGACAGATTTTTCGAAATGAAAGACTGAATATCGATATTTAAACTTCTTTCATTATTACCAGAAAAATTGACAAAAAAATGGTAAAGATTGAAAAAATTATAATCTTCATTTTCTTTGTCAATGTATAAATAGAGAGTTTTTTTCTCAGAAATTAAAGTGGTTTTTCAAGGCTTTTTTTCAACTAGGGGATGGGCTTTATCCTTGTTAGTAATGGCACAGAGAGTCAGTAATTTAGACTGGGGAGATTTTTTAATGAATAATGTAGTCATACAATTGAAAAAAATTACTAATAATTCAAACCTTTTAAGTCTCAATTATTAGAATAGCCAGCCGCAAAAGGAGGGTTTTTTGTGGCTTTTAACTTTGTTATATTTTACTCATATAGGCTTTTTATATCGCCTATGGATACTCTTTATAAACTTTTCTCTCCAAGAACATAATTCTTACTTTTAAACTTCATTTTAAACCTTTTTAATTTAATTATTAGGGGACAGAACGTCCCCTTTTTTGTTATCTCTTTTTCTTTCTCCAAAATAATCCAATCACCATTCCCACTATTAAAGTCCCACCAATGATGCTTATCATTAAAAGAGAATTATCGCCATCACGGGGCTTTTCTGGAGTGGTAATTTTAGTAGCAAGAAGGCTATTTAATTCTTGCTGGTTTAAACTATTTTTGCCTTTCTCCTGACAATAATTTTTAATTTTTTGTAATTCTTGGTTATTACTTATTTGTTCGTCAGTTACAATTTGGCTTATTGAATAATCATCATTTTCACTATTATTAAATTCAATTTCTAAATTTCCATCGCCTCGCAAGGTTATTTTTTTGACATTTTTCAAGTCGATAACCAGGTTTTTATTATCATTAGGATTAGTGATCTCTATTTTTTTCTCGCCATTTTTATCGTTGTTTACTAATGGTTTTTGGTTATTTTCCTGATTTTTACCGAATTGTGGTGGTTGAGTAGGAGAAACAGGATTATCAGCCAACGGTGAACTATTATCATTATTATTTTTCCTCACTACCATTTGTTGATTATGTATCATTTCTAGTGCTAAATTATCCCTAAATCCAATTTCTTTTTCCAGAAACTCATCCGAGATTTGAAGCGGAACCAAATCCGGGCTATCGGAAACTAATTTTCCGTTCTTGATATATCAATAACTACCATCAGGGACTCACCCAGAACCAGAACCTTCTTTTGTTTCATTCGCTCAGTATTTTCCTAGTTTCATATTTTCGACCACCCTCGCTAATTCTTTTTCTCACTCGGAACTCGAAAGAGTATTCCACCAATTTTGGGCTTTTTCCCGGGCTCGGCGGTATTCTTCAAACATTCGCTTGTGTTCGGCATCTAATCTAGCCCTTAGTTGTTGGTAGCTTTCCGTTTGACCTTGACATTGCTGACAAAAATCCCCTCCGTCAATCGGAACGGTTGAATCACATTGATTATATTGCGTGGAGCCGTATTTGGCTTTGCGACCTCCGTTGTAATCAACGGAAAAGGTTCCCTGACAACGTTTTAACTTTCTTTTTCCGTTTTCGCTATGATTACACTCGCGACATTCACACCCAAAATTGTTGATATCATAAGCATGGTCATCCGACGAAAACACGTTCCCCCTCCACTTGCCCATTTCTTCTAAGCAAGTTATCGATTTACTACATTTTCGACATTTTATATTTCCTTCTCTCATTAAACACACAACACAAAAAAGTTGTCCATTTTTTTGAAAAAAGTGTTCCCGATTACAACTAGAATCAGAACACGTTGCTTTTAAACCTGAATATTTTTGGTAGCATTTGCTACACCTTTGATTATTAAATTGATTTGACATAGCGTTTTATTGATACTTTTTTAATATTAATTTTTTTAAGATTTAAATTTTAATGTTCTACTTTTGTTTAAATTCTACTTAAAGTACAAAAAAACGCCCGGTACTTGTTGATTTAACTCGTCTTATATATTTTCACAAAGAATACTTATTGTTTTTTTTTTTTTTTTTTGCGATTGGTGTCATATTATTATTATTATTGCACGTAATTCATTAGAATAGTAAATTAATAATCATTAATATTCTCTTATTATAATTATATTTATATTTTTTTGAAGTATAATTAACTTATTTTTTACTCAATAATTTTGGTTACTACTCCTTTACCGATAGTCCTACCTCCTTCTCGGATTGAGAAAGTGCTATTAATTTCAATAGCAACTGGATGAATAAGGTGAACTTGTAGACTAAGGTCATCTCCGGGCTTGACAAGTTCTTTTCCTTTTGGCAATTTGATAGTGCCGGAAATATCCGAAGTATAGAAGTAAAATTGTGGACTGTAATCAGCCTCAAAGGGGGTATGGCGACCTCCTTCCTCCTTGGTTAGAATGTAAACTTGAGCCTCAATTTTTTTGTGAGCATTAATACTGCCTGGTTTGGCTAACGCTGCTCCGCGTGGCGCTTGTTCTCGGGTAGTGCCTTGTAGGAGAACCCCAATATTAAAATTTGGCTTGGCCTCCTTTAACTCCTTATGAAACATTTCAGCACTAGTGGCTTTCGTTTTAAATTTTTCTGCATTTATTCCCACAATTTCCACTTCTTCACCCGGTTTAAGCGTTCCTCTTTCCACTTTACCGGTGGCTACTGTCCCACGACCAGTAATCGACATATTGTCCTCGATATACATCAAGAACGGCTTGCTCTCATCGCTCGGTGGTGTCGGAATATGTTTATCAACCGCATCAATTAACTCCTCAATTTTTTTCTCTTGTTCGGCGTCTCCTTCTAATGCCTTTTTCGCTGAACCAAAAATAATGGGGGAATTTTTGTTAAATCCGTACTTTTCTAATAATCCTTCAATTTCCTCTTTCACTAAATCCAACATTTCCTTATCTGCCACCACGTCAACCTTATTCGCAAAAACGACTACATCTTTTACTCCTACTTGATTTGCTAAAAGCAAATGTTCCTTGGTTTGATCTTGACCGCCTTGACTGGCATCAACTACCACAATTGCACCGTTGGCTTGGGCTGCACCAGTAATTAAGTTTTTAATATAGTCGGCGTGGCCCGGACAATCAATTAAAGCATAATGTCTAGTGTCAGTTTCATACTCAACGTGAGCGGTTTTGATAGTAATTCCTCGCGCTCTTTCTTCGGGAGCCGCATCGATCTCTTCATATTTCCGAGACTTGGCCTTATTTTTCTTGGATTGAACATGGGTAATTGCTGATGTCAAAGTCGTTTTTCCATGATCGACATGTCCTAAAGTCGCAATATTTACATGAGGTTTGGAACTTTCGTATACTTCTTTTTTTCCTGTTTTCGCTTCTGCCATACAATGTTATATATTTATTAATTTTATAGTGTTTGTTGTATGTTAATGCTCTTATGTAGGGCGTTTTTTTGAGATTACCAGATAATTCTTATGTTATAGACATTACTGGTCATTCGGGAGGATACAATTCCGTCTCTAAGCATATTTTAGCAATTTGGTAGTCAAAAACCTCAAAATAGTTACGTTTATTCTTGTTAGACGAAATATTCACATTTATTTTCCTTATTTGCCCTAGTTTACTTTTCTTTTCCTAGTGAAATTAACTTTTTGAACGGGATTTGATTTTGATAGGTTCTGGACGATGGTGTAATCTTTGCGTGAATCTTTTTTCTCGCACTACTTGAATAGTTACTTCCCCCGGAATAACGATATCTTTTTTGATTTTTTCTCTAATTTTACGGGCTATTTCCCAAGTTTTATGGTCATTTAATTTTTCGGCATCCACAAATACTCATACTTCACGACCGGCCTGAAAAGCATAACTTTTTTTGATACCTGGAAAATTATTAGCAATATTTTCTAAACTATTCATCCGCTCGATGTAAGCCTCGGACTGATAACCCCGAACACCTGGACGGGCTGCGGACAATTTATCTGCGGCTAAAACGATTAAAGAATAGAGATTAGTAGGGGGAAAGTCTCGGTGATGAGAAGCAATGGCATTAATAACTATCTCTGGTTCCTGGAATTTTTTGGCTAAACTGATGCCGCTACGGACGTGAGAATAATTACCGCCGTCCTCCACTGCTTTGCCGATATCGTGGAAAAGTCCAGCTCGTCGAGCTAAAAGAACGTCCAAATCTAATTCTGCCGCAATACTACCGGCTAATTTAGCTACCTCCAGACAATGTTCCAGCACATTCTGACCATAACTAGTGCGATATTTTAATTTGCCTAAATGCTTAATTATTTCAGGGTGAACATCACTTAATCCTAATTCTTCCACAACCTCGTTTCCGGTTTTGATAATGAGTTCATCGGTTTTGGCACTTACTTCTTGGTAAATTTTCTCAATGTGGAGAGGGGAAAATTTGACCTCTTTAATTAAATTGCGAAGGGTTTGCAAACCGATAGCCCGGCGCAAAGAGTTAAAAGAGGAAATTTGAATAGTCAATTCGTCACTTTCTTTGTCAATAATCAACTCGGTGCCAGTAATGCGGTGAAAGGCATTGATATTTCGCCCATCCTTACCGATGATTTTGCTGATTATTTGAGGACTTTCTACTCGTAAAGCGTCAGTAGTTTTAGTGAAAACCAACTCTGAACTACATTTTTCTAAGGCTTGACAAATAATTTTCGCACTCTCTTCTTTTGCTATTCTTTCGCTCTGCCTAATTTTTTCTTCCTTGTATCACTCTAATTCGCGATCCACTTCGGCTCTTAATACAATTAAGAGATCTTTTTTAGCTTCCTCTTTGCTTAACGGAATTATTTTTTCTAAATGTCCTATTACTCTCTCTCTTATTTCCTTAACCTTTTCCATTTCCTCGCGGATAGTTTTTTCTTTGTGAGAACTTAATGCTAATTGTTGAGTAAACAGTTCCTCTTTCCGGAATAATTGCTTAGTAAATTCGTTTATTCTTTTTTCTTCTTGTTGTAATTTTTCACGTTTGCTGAGCAATTGCTTAATGGCGGTTTGTAACTTTTTTTCTTTAATTTTGAGTTGTTCTTCCCGCTTTTTTTGGCTGCGAAGTAACTTTCCCACTTCTAATCGACCCCAGTAGGCTCTTTTGAGGTAGGTAAAAAATACTAAAAATAATATTATAAGGAAAAGAGTGAAAAGAAGGAACAAGTATCCATAACCATCTCTTATTCATTGTAAAAAGTTCATATGAAAAAGTCAGAATTTTTGAAATTATTAAGCAAAAAAAGTAAGCCGTTAGCTGGGAACAATCGTTCTTTTTCTATGCGGGCCACAAAAAGAAAATTTGCTACTAATCGGCAAAAGTTTCGAATTGGAGTTAAAACCTATTACATTCCTACTAAATTAATTCGCACTTATTGGGCCAAGACGAAAAATTAAAGCGAAGTTTCTAATTTCAGATGGGCAGTGTTAGGTATTTTAACTTTTTCTAAGGCTTCCAAAGCAGAGGAGGAAATGTCAGAGACATAAATTATCCGACGATGAATTTCCTTAGCAAATTGCTCCTGTGCATCCTTGTGCTTATGAGGGGAAATCAGTACCGTAACGATTTTCTTTCATTTGCCTTTAAGAGGGAAAGGAATCGGACCACTAAAATTTAATTTCAATTGCGAAATTTTTTCCGTCATCAAGCGAGTTGCTTCTTCCGTGGTTTCCACATCGTAACCATAAACAGTAATTTTTATCTGATTATTTTTTTTGTTCATTGTAAAAATCTAAATTGTATATATTAGTATTTTAGCGGTTTTCGTGTTTTATTTTTAGTCCTGGTAAATAGACGTTTATTCTTTTTTAATATCTTCCTCTACCAAAGAAACGATTTGTCCTTTGCTTAAATCACCCAAAATTATTTCTACTTTCACTCTATCCCCGACCACAATTGCAGTCCGGCGGCGTCCTTGTTTAGTCCGAAAGCGGGCTGGCATATCCGCTTCAATTATTTTGCCATTAACGCACGCAACCCGAAATTTTTTTTTATTTATTAATTCAATTACTTCGCCTTGAGTGGTAAAAAATTCTCTATGCTTTTTGTCTTTGTTTAACTTAAAATATCCACGTCTATTCTTCATAATTAGTTATAATCTCGGCACCAGCGGGGCCAATGTATACAGTATGCTCAAAATGAGCGTTCAAATGACCATTTTTGGAAAAAACCGTTCATTTATTTGGAGCAACCTCTACTTCGGCATCGCCAATCTGCACCAGAGGTTCAATACAAATAAACATTCCTTCTTTAATGATTTCTCCTTTGCTAGGGGTTTTATAATTAGGAATAAATGGCTCCTGGTGAAGTTTTTCCCCAATACCGTGCCCGCCGTATTCTTTAATGGGATAATAACCACGAGTTCGGATGTATTTTTCTATCATAGCACCAATATCTTGAGTAGTAGTAAGTCCTGGTTGGATATTTTGAATAACGTAATATAAACTATTTTTAGTGGTATTGAGGAGATTTTTTTTGGTTTCATCCCCGGTTCCGACGATGGTCGTCAGAGCCGCATCAGCATGATAACCTTGATAATGACAGGCTACGTCTATTGAGACCAAATCACCCTCTTGAAAAACCCGTTCATCCGGTATGCCGTGGGTCAATTCGTGGTTAATAGCCACACAAATGGACGCAGAAAAGCCCTTATAACCGAGGCTGGACGACTGAACTCCTTGTTCTTTCATTAATTTTTGGGCCAATTTATCTAAATCTTGGCCAGAAACACCCACTTTGATTTCTTTTTTTAACCTTTTTAAAATGTTACTGACGGCTTGCCCGGCTTTTTTTATACACTCAATTTTTTCCACTTTTACTAATATCTAATCCAATATTTTTGTTATTGAAAGCGAATAGATATTAGGAAGAGTATTGGCCGCTCCCTAGTTTATTGTAAATTAATTTTAATAAGAGGATATTTTCCGAGCAGTTTTAACTAAATTTATGCTTTATTTATATTATCAATTTTAGCAGTTTTGTAATATTGTACTCCTTAAAATCTTTTTTATAAAATAGTCTTGTCACTAATGAATAAAAAAATTGAGGTGCCAATGTCCCGAATTAAGGAATTGATTTCCTTAATTGAAAAATGAAATTACGAATATTACATTCTTAATCAACCCAGTGTCGAGGACGCGGTTTATGATAAGCATTGACAAGAATTACGAGAGTTAGAAGCCAAATACAATTACATTTTGCCTAATTCTCCAACCCAAAAAGCCGGCCAGACTGCCAGCCCCAAATTCCGTCCAGTGGCCCGCCAAAATCCCATGTTAAGTTTGGATAGTGTGGATGATTATGAAAATTTATTGAAATTTGATGAAAGAGTGAAAAAGATATTGAAAACTGACCAAGAAATTGAATATATTTGTGAATGAAAAATCGATGGTTTATCGGTGAGTCTGGTTTATCGCAATCATCATTTAAGTCAAATCAGCACCCGTGGCGATGGAGTTATCGGGGAAGATATAACCTTTAACAAAGAATTATTAAAAAATGTCCCTTTTTTTTTAAAAGAAGTTGCTAATTGTGAAGTGCGCGGGGAAGTTTACATGAAAAAAGAAGAGTTTTTGCGTCTGAATGAAGAATTAAAAAAATCCGGTCATAAATTATTAGCCAATCCTCGTAATGCAGCAGCCGGCAGTTTACGCACCCTAATTCCTCTCCAAAATAGAAATTTACATTTTTTTGCTTATCAATTATTTACTAGTAATTTTCCGACCCAATTGTCTTGCCTCCAAGAATTAGAAAAATTGGGGTTTGTGGTTAGTCCTGATTATAGTTTATTCAGAAACATTGAGGAAGTGGAAAAATTTATTCAGCAGCAAGAAAAAAAACGGGAAAGTTTGGATTTTGAAAGTGATGGGGTGGTTGTTAAAGTTAATGACTACAAACATTATGAAAAATTAGGCCAGACCAGCCGTTTTCCTCGTTGAGCCATAGCCTATAAATTTCCGGCTTCGCTGGCGGTTAGTAAAGTCCAAAATATTTACGTGGAAGTGAGTCGCAATGGTCGCATAACTTATGTAGCAGAGATAACTCCGGTGATTTTACAAGGCAGTAAAATTAGCAAAGTAACGCTTCACAATTACGCTTTTATCGCCAATTTAGGACTAAACATCGGTGATGAAATAGTAATCAAGAAAGCTGGGGATGTTATTCCCCAAATAACCAAAGTAATTAAATTAAATGGTAGTGCTAGTTGACAGCCACCGACTAATTGTCCTTCTTGTAACTCTAATTTAAAATGAAATTCCACCAATATTTATCAATTATGCAAAAACAAAAAGTGTCCGCAAAAAGTTGTTAATTACTTAGTTCATTTTGCCTCTAAAAGAGGCTTGGATATTAAGGGTATCAGCACGAAAAATATTCAAAAACTTTATGAGAATAATTTATTGAACCAGCCGGCTGACTTTTATCATCTTTATCAAAAAGAGCGACAATTGTTAAAATTAGAGGGATTTCGGAAAAAGAGCGTTGGCAATATGTTACACTCAATAGAGAATTCCAAAAAAAGGCCTCTGGCTAATTTACTAACGGCACTGGGAATCCCCCTTCTTAGTTCAGTCAAAACCCAAAAATTAACCAAATTTTATCCGGATTTATCCAGTCTTCTTACAGCGGTAAAAAATGAAGAATGAGAAAAATTTAGGGAGATTTTGGGAGAAGAGACCCAAAAAGAATTAAAAAAATATTTGTCAGAACCCAAAAATTTGTCTTTGTTGGAAGAAATGAAATTGATTCGTGAATTACCCTCGACCTAATTTATACTTTCGTGTTTTGATGTTGAGAGTCGGGATAATATACAAAATTAATCTCTAAAAACGCAATTACAATACATACTCCCTTGTTTAATTATAAAGTTTAAATCAAATAAATCTCCAAATATTTCTCCGCAAAAACCATAAATTTTTATTCTTCTCGCTTTTAGGTTAAGCGACACTTTCTCAAGTGATACACTTAAAAACCAAACCTAACCACTTATTATTTTTCTTCTGGTTTTTCTTCTAATTGCCAATACCAAGTTGACAATACTCAAAGTAGTTATTATCACTAATATTAACCAAATCCACCCACCATTTTGTTTATTATTTTTACTCTCGTTGGAGAGTGCGATTGCTAGTCTAGCTTGTTGTTCAATTTCTCTTTCAAGAGCAATCCTAAAATCATTAATCTCCTTTTCACTAGTTAATTTAAGCAATTGCTCCTCCCAATTTTGATATTGGGGAGGCAAATCAGAAGAGGTTAAATTATGAGAGTTTAAGAGTTGAATAATTTGCTGTTTAGCATTATTTTTTGCTTCACTAATATCTTTATCTGACCCTTGATCTTGTTTTTTCTCTTCATCATTATTTTCTTTTTCTTGGTTTAGAGGGTTAGTTGATGGTTCTTGCTCATCCCCAGAATAATAACCTTCATCTTCCGGTTGGGGTTTTTTTGTTTCTTCTTCCTGATTAGGATTGTGTTCTTCATCAGTTGGAGAGGAAGTTTTTTTTCGCTTATTAAGGATTTTCTTTCACCATTTAGTGAGTTTACGAGCAGCTTGTTCGATTTTTATCTCTCTCTCTCTCTTGAGTTAGTCTTTCTGCTTCTTGTTCTCAAGCATGGTAGTAGGATTGTTCGGATTGGTGTTCTTGGTGAAGATATTCTTTTTGAATATATTCTTGATTTAATCGTTCACTTTCCTGAGTTCAAGTTTGTTCATAAGTTTGTTGTTGATCTTGTTCCAATTGGTGATGATTTTGCCACTGTTGTTGACTATATTCTGATTGTTGGCGTTCTCGTTCTTTTTTGGCTTTTCAATTTTTAATATGATTTTTTAGGAGGGCTTGGGCTTTTTCGCGGTTTTGCCTTTCTACTTTTAATTGCCGATAAATTTTACGAGCCTTTCAAATATTAGCAATAGTAGAGGCGGCTTGCAGTCTCTTTTCTTCCTCAAAACTCTCTAATATTATTTTTCTTATTATCAAATACATCGACAAAACTTTCTTGCTCTTTTCTGATTCATTTTCATTTTTAATTTCTAGCAATTTTTTTGAACTTAACTTCCGAAAACTTTCTTTAAGTTTAAGTTTTCTTTCCGCCTCGGTTTTTATCATTACATGTGCAAATCAAATGCAACTAATAAGTTCCTCTGTTTCAATTTCAGAACAGTTTAGCACAATGTCTATAATTGCATCTGAAGTTTCATTTGGTAAGGCTGGCGAAGATTTTAAAAAAAGCATCACGTTTAACTTCCTTTCAAAAAAAATTTCTTTTATTAGATCAAAAAGGTATCTTGATTGCTCGTATTTTGATTTTTCTCTCAAAAAAAGTGCATCTTCAATACAAATTTTTGTATCTGAACTCCCAAGGTTTCAGTCCCTAACTTCTTCCAAACAATCTTCCAATTTTTGATAATTTTCTCTCATGGCCGCCGTGGTTTTTCTAAATTCAACAGTCTCACCAGTAGCAAAAACATTAAATAGAGCACCAACACTTTTTCCTTCTCTATATTTCCGGTCAGCTTCAAGAAATTCATCAAACTCTATCCCTCTTCTTATCATTTCATTTTCTATTGCCTCTTCTATATCTGCCACTGATAAACTTTCCATTCCTTCAAAAACTTCAAAAGGATAGATATTTTTCCATTCTCTTCTCCTTTCTGTTCTTTTTGCTTTACCTGATTCACTACCATAGAATAATTTATGCTTGCGAATTTTCAATCTTAAAATCAAATTGAGGATTCTGAGACTCTCAGGCTCCTGTTCAAGACTAGCAATAAATTTATCTATTCCTTTTATCGTTTGCAAATCAGAATAGGAAATTGACTCCGGAATGTCCGCGGGATATAAAGGATAAATAAAATCCAGAAATTCTTTTTTTGTTTCTTGTTCTTGAAAATTTGGCATAATTCTTATTAAATAAACAGTAAAGGCAAGATTGATGGATAAAGTAAGCAATTTGAAGAATAATTAGTTTTAGGGTTAGATCAAGGCAATAAATCAGACAGAGGAGGCACCCAACCCGTTCTTTCATAATTCATTCGTTCAAAGCAGTCCTGATAGGCTACTAGGCAGATTAACGAACTATACTTTCCAATAACCAATGCACCTACTGAACTTTTTTCAGCGATAAGTATATATATATAATATTTTATTAGGGAAGCATTGAACTTCCCTACTTTTTAAAAAATCTCAGATTAGCGGTTATATTAATGCTTTCTTTTTTTCCTAATTTTCACCAGTCAACAGGTTAAAAATGTAGCATTTAAAATTAGCAAAAATAACCAAAATCATCAGGGAATCAAATTTTTATTGACCTTATCTGAGCCGGATGCAAGTTCTTGATTATAACTTTCAGTGGGCTTATTTTTGATTAATTGTTGAATAGCCGTAATTACCTGGTCATAGTTGATGGGCGGGATTAAATCCAAGGACAAATCAGAATTAATTCGGCTCAATAATTCTTTTTCATTGATACTCTCACCTTGCCTAATTTTTTGGTTCAGGGTCATTATCTGGTTCCGCAATTCATTTACTAGTTGAGAATCAGCAGGAGATTTATTTTTGGTTGGTTGCGAGCCGGATCTTTTTTGAGGGTTATCGTTTCTAGCCGGATCGTTTTGGTTTTTAAGTTTTTGGTTCTCAGTTGCCAATCGATCGCACTCGGTTTCGGCTTGTAGTAGACGACTTTTTAGACTATCGTAATCACTATGCTGGGGATTTAAACAGTTCGGGGGGTTATTGAAAAAATTAATCAGAGTTGCCAAAGGAGCCGGCACTGATGGTAAATTATTTAAATCACTTATTTTTAATTCTTCTTTCAAGTATTTTTCGTAGGTTCTTATAGCATTATTGGCTGCTGACAACAGTCCAGTTAAATTATTAGTTTGTTGATTCAATTTATCCCGGAGCGATTTAGTGGCTTTTTTTAGTAAACTCGTTTTTCTTATTTCTCTATCTCGTTCCTGTTGAGTAGTATCGCATTCGGCCGTTTTTTGGTCGATAGTTTGGCGAAATTGTTGATTTTCATTTTGTAAATCAGCCAGGTTTCGCAGAGTATTATTTTTTAGTGTTTCGGCTTGTCGTTTTTGATTAAACAATTCCCTATTTTGGGTCCGCAAATCGTTCAACTCTCGTTCTTTTTGCTCCTTGGTCGAGGATAATTCCTCTTTTTGTTGGGTTAATTCCGCAATTCGAGCAAGATAATTGTCAACATCCGCTTGCAACTTCTCTAAATTCTGGCTTAATTTTTGGTTAGCAGTTTGCTCGGTTTGGAGGTCATTTTTGGTTTGCTGATAATTTTTTAAAGCCGTTTCTAATTGGTGGTGTAAATCAGTGTTTAGGCGGATTAATATTTCATTTTCCTGCTCCTGTTGGATTGATTTTACTTGCCGTAATTTGCGACATTTGGCTTGGAGGGCTTGGACTTTCTTTTGCTCCTTTCTTAACTGCTCGTCCGTTTTTTCTAGGTCATCAACTTTATTATTTAATTTGCTTTCTACTTCATTTTTAGCAGCGGCGGTAATAGCATGGGCGGCTTTTTCGGCGACCAGGGTCTTTTCAACTTTTTCTTTGGCTTGGCTAACAATAGCCAACTGGTCTTTTGTGTTTTGGTGTTGTTTTTGCTCCTTGTTTAGGTTAGCAAGAACTTTATCTTTTTCTTGCTGGATAGTGTTTTGGGATTCTCGGTAGGCATTCCGTTCGGATTCGGCCTGGGTTTTGGCAGCTTTCGCATCTTGGAAGTCTTTACTTACTTGGGCGGCATTTCGGCTGAAAAAGGTAGCAGTTCAAGTTTCAAGGGCCTTTCGGGTACTCTTATGGACGCTCTGTTCGCGGGTTAATTCGTCTTTAAATGCCTCGCATTCCTTTTCGGCAGTAGATATTTTTCTCTTGGCCTCATCATGAGCCCTTTCCACATCATTTTTCGCCGCATTAGCCTCATTCAATTCTTCGCTTTTTTGGGTAAATTCAGCCTCTTTGGCCGTTATTTTTTCGGTCAAGTCAGTAATTTCAGCATTTTTTTCGGTCAATTTTGTTTCTAAACCTGCCTTTTCCTGCCGTATTTTTTCAATTTCCTTATCCCGAGCAGTCAATTTTTCTTTAATATCCTCATTGTTTTCCCCGACGGAGCATGTATGATTTTTTCATTTTTCTAACTCCTGCTGAATTGCTATTAATTTTTCTTTGAAATCGCCTTTTACTTCAATTTCCAAGACATTTTTCAAAGCGTTTTCTATGGCATTAACTTCCCCCTCTCGCAAAAATAAATCGTGTGCTTTTGTTTCTATCTCCTCTTCTTTCTCGTCAATTATTTTTTTTTCTTCTTCAATTAATTGAAAATCACTCTTTATTTGAGCGATCAAATTATCATAACCCTCTTTGTATTTTTTGACCTCATTTTCCTTTTCTAATTTCCATTTTGCTCTCTCTCTCTCTCTCTCTCTCTCTCTCTCTCTCCGTCACGTTTCCTCTGTCTGTTTAATTAAATTAGCAGTAATTTCCCCTTTCTGTTTTTCAAATGACTCCTCTTGGGATTTTAATTTATTATCAAAACTTTTCTGGGCTTGCTTGTAATCTTTTTTTAGGCTGGCAATTTGATTTTGGAGTTCGGTGTTGACCTCATTAGCATCAAGCATTTTTTTCTCGGCTTCGGCCAGTTGTTCGACCGTTGGTCGTTTTTCTAATTCCTTAATTTGGGCTTCTTTTTCGGCCTTTTCAGCAATAATCCTGTTAATTGTTTCTTCTTCGTCTTCTTCATAACCAGAATCTTTTCTTCTATTTTGTAACTTCTTATTTTCGGCTGTTAACCGGTTGATTTCAGCGGCTTTTTGGTCAATTTCTTCTTTTTGAGCGGCTGTTCGTTTTTTTAGGTCCGCATTTTCATTAATCAAAGCATTTGTTGCCTGGCTGGCCTCGCAGCTGGTTGTTTCTAATTTTTGTTTTTTTTCTTTAACTTTACGATATTTCTTGTGGTTAACTATTTTTGGTGCGGTCATAAATCCTTGTAAATCTAATTTTATATATTTATAATTTTATATATATAATTAACACTAGAGTTGAAAATTATTATAAATTTAAGTAAATAGGGTCTATGGCAAAAAAATAAACTCGGCTAAAATTATTTATAGGTCAAGCCTGATAGAAGTTTTTTTTCTGAAATTGGAGCAAAAGAACCTTAAAATTTACTATAATGAGACACAAAGATTTGTTAAATACCAATGATATTCTTAATTTATTAACTAGCAAGTTAAACCTTAATTTGAAACAAAAAGGGCGCAGTGTTTTCTTTCTTTGTCCTTTTCACAGTGATAAAAATCCCAGTTGTAGTTTCGAGCCCAATCGCAAAATATTTACTTGTTTTACTTGTGGCTTTAAGGCTAGCGATATCTTTAATTTTTGAGCCCAGTATCAAAAAATCGACCAGGAAGAGGCCATTGTAGAAATCGGCAAAATGGGCTATTTTGATTTGGCAATCTTACAAGAAGAAAAAAAACGAGAGCAAAAAGAAAAAAATCAAATTTTTTATTTGCTTTCACTCATAGCCGACATTTATCAACATAATTTGCTGACCCTGGTCGGCCAGGAAGTATTAAATTATCTCCGTCAAGAACGGCATTTAGACAAGACAACAATTAATCGCTTCGGTTTAGGATGTAGCATCAATAATCGCCAATTAAGCCGCCTACTTTTGGATCAAAAAAATGCTGATTTTTCCTCCGAGGATTTATTAGCCACTAATCTGGTTTGGATAACGGACCAGAATCAAACTTGTGATTTTTTCCCCGCCCACCATCTAATTATACCTTTAGCCAATACGGAGGGGAAAGTCGTGGCTTTTGCGGCACGAAAAGTCGGAGAAATATCCGCCGACGAAGGAAAATACAAATATTTGCCTAGTTATCAATATTATCAAAAATCGGCCTTGTTATATAATTATTCAATCGTTAAAAAAAACCGAGCCGAAGAATGTTATTTGGTCGAGGGATTTTTTGATGTCATCAGTTTGAGTAAATTGGAAATTAAAAACTGCCTGGCTCTGTTGGGAACCAATTTATCAGAAGAACAAATTAAACTTTTGCTCGGGTTAAAAAAACGAATTATCCTCTTTTTAGATAACGATAAAGCCGGACAGGAAGCCACAGTTAATGTAGCCATAAAATTGCTAGAACGGGAAATTGATTGTGAAGTAGTGAAAAATGACTATCCAGGTGATCCCGACGAAATTTGTCGTCAACAAAGCCAAGAAAGCATTCAAATCCTACTCCATAGTCGTGAAAATCCCTACTCATTTATCCTAAAATATTACTTTTTCAAACTAGCAGTCCGAGATAATCCCCAAAGAACTGTCCGTTTTATTAACCAAGTAGCCAATGTTTTCCAAAAATTTAAACCAAATATTTACGATTTTTTAATCGGCAAAATATCCTCCTTAACCGGCTGAAAAAAAACTGAAATCGAACCCCATTTTATCAAATGAAATTTGCCGTCTTTCAATACTCGCCATTATCAAATTATTTATGGTCAAGAATTAATTGTTGGAAAGGAAAAAAAAATAATCAGTCTTTGTACTCAAGAACGAGATTTTTGACTATTAACCCAAGAAAAAATCCCCTTTTTTTCCACTCAAAGTCATCGTGCCTGATATTATGACCTTTATAATTATTATATATCCTCCCCCTTTCATGACTCTTACTCAAAAAATTATCCTGTCCCCGAATTTTCTGGCTACCGCGGCTCTAATTCAACCGCTTTTTTCCCTCCCGACCAAAAGTCAAAAATTGTTAATATAGCACTTCAAGAACTAGATAACGCCAAACAATTTCTATTAAATTATGAATAAATTTCACCCTCTCGAAGCCAACGAAGAAAAAGAATTATTACGAGACGCCCAACCAGTAGTTAAAATTATTTTAGCTATCATTAGCCTAGAAAAAAAAATTGCCGAAAAGGAAAAAGTGAGAAAAGTTAAGTCAGAAAAAGACCAAGATGAATTGAAAAAATTAAAATCCGAATTAGAAAAAAAAAACCAAGAATTAGCCGAAATAGACCAGGAAAAACTCCAGAAAGGCATAAACGCTATTCGTTCTCTCCTCGACCGTAATCAAAATATAGTCAAATACATAGCAAGGGGTTATTCTTCATTAAAGGGTTGAGTGGGTTCTGAGGAGTTGAACTCGGAAGGAGTCCTTTCTCTTCTCAAGGCCATGGAAAAATTTGATCTTAACACTAAATTTCGTTTTGCCACTTATGCCGGCTGTTGGGTTAGACAATATATTCAAAGTTGTATCAACAAAGAACAATTTATTAATCAAGGAGGAGTTAAAGACAAAAAAAATGTAGTTTATTACGACAGCGGTTATCAAAATGATGACCAAGAAAGTAAATCTTATTCTTTGCAAGAAACTTTACATGACGAGCAAAATAACGAATTAACGGCTGAAGAATTGCGGCGCCAGGATGTGCTAATTCAGACCAACAATCTAATTAATACCTTAGGCAATCGGGAAGCAATTTTGTTAAATCGTCTTCTCTATAAGATTAAGCCTTCTAGTTTAGTGGATATTTATTACCTGGCTGACGAAAAAGAAAAAAAGGAACTACAAGAAAATCTGAAATTGAGTAAAAAGTTTAATTTGGAACAATTAAAAAAACGCCCCTTAGAAGGGTCAACAATCCGCAATTTGCCAGTAGTGAAAAAATATTTGTCGTTATTCACCAAAAATTACAAATTTATCGAAATAAGTAGAATTCTCGGCAAGTCAGAGAATACGACCCGCCAATTAAGATCGAAAACTTTCCAGGAACTCCAAAAACTGGCTAAAGAAAGAAAATTGCACTTTTTGATAACTTAGTTGATTAAAAATTATAATTTATTATAAGATATAGCAAAGAAAAACAAAGCAAGTAATAAAACAATTAAAATCACAATTGAGGTTCTTGACTACTAAAGTTGCTAAAATATATTTGAGGGCGAGTTGTCTTTTAAAAAAATTAAATTAAAGACATACAAAACAAAAAAACCATGACAAACAAACATATCAATTCTCTCAAAAATATAATTGCCTCCATTTGAAAAGAGGACTATATAACGCCATAATGGCGTAAGGAATAGGAGAAATTATTTTTAAAAATGGAATAAGAATTAAAAAGAACAGCCGCTAATGCGGTTAAAATTAGCAAAAATAAAGAAAATCAATAAATATTAAAATTATATGGTAAATAACAATAATGGAATACCCATAGAGGTAAATAAAAAGTCGATTGAGATAGTTTATGAATTAAAAGAGCAAGATAATTATCAAAGTAATTGATTAGCAAAAACTTTTCTTTCTAATGTTCATTGTGCGGGTGAAAGTAAGAATAAAAGGAAGGTTGAGATTGGTGAAGAGCATTTGATTAATACTTTAAATGGAGTTAAAACTTTTAACAAACACGATTGATGAGACGAGGATGAGTCGGTTTGCCAAAATGAGGATTTGAAGGTTCATAATTTTACAACTTCAGCAAAAAGAAGTGTGGGGCTTGGTGGAATGATAGCTAGCGGAGATATTGGTTATTCAGCGTTTAGGATTAGTGATAACGATAGTTCAGATATTAGAATTGGTAGTGTTTCGGTTGGAGGCGAAGCTGGAATGGGTGTAGGTGGCTATACCGCTAGATATTCGGCAAATGTGGATGTGGCTAATGCCCGAGTAGGTGCAGTTAGGGCGAACATTGGCATTGATGTTGGTAGCGGAGTGACAGCAGGAGTTGACGGTATAGAGGCTAAAGTAGCCGGTGTTGGTTTTAGTCTTGGTAAAAAAACGGGGATAAGTACTCCGTTTGGAGGAATATCAGTTGATTTTGACGATTGCGTTATTCAATAATTCGATAAGTGTTGTGTTGTACTAGGTGTAATAAACAATTAAGAACAAAAGAAAAATTCGTTGAAATAGGCAGCAACAGCAGATGATTTGCTTGGGTTGGGTGGAGAGGAAATAGATTAGGGGGCAAAGGAATATTTTGCCCCCCTTGTGCCAAAAAAGAAAGAAAGCGGAGAAAGCAATTTTGAAGAGAATTTTTTTTGTTTCATGTTGTGGTTATTTTTGGCCTACTAACCGGACTTTTAATTGTTGTGGTATTAAAACAGCCCAAGTAATAATATCTTGATTTAAAAAATGAATCTGCTTTTAGGCAAAAGTTAACACAGTTAAAAACCTTACAAGCCGCAAAAATCCTCCTTTTGCGGCTGGCTATTCTAATAATTGAGACTTAAAAGGTTTGAATTAATGGCTATTGCTAAATCCTGTTAACCTTTACCAAATAGAAAATGGCAAATATCTCCTTCTTTAACGATGTATTGCGAACCTTCCCTTCTAATTTTGCCCAGTTTTCTTAATTGGATTTCATTCGAATTAGTTAATCAGTCAATATAATTGTATACTTCTAACCGAATGAAATTCTTTTGGATATCGGTATGAATTAGCCCCGCACATTCTCGGGCCGTCATTTCTTTTTTGGCTAATCAACTTTTAGTTTCTTCTGCACCAGCAGTGAAAAAAACTTTCAGGTTCAGCAATTCTTTAATTTTTTCTGTTAGTAAGGAGAGGTCAGTGTCTTGTCAACCGAGTTCTTTTTTTTCTGCTGCCGATAATTCAGTCATTTCTCCCTCTAATTTAACGGCCAAAGGAAAGAAAAACAACCCTTTCTTTTTGGCGTATTCTCTTAATTTGTGGACCTCTTTTTCTTCCCCGCTATAATTAGCCAATAAAAGAATAGGTTTATTAGTCAAAAAATTATAACCTTTGATTAGCTCTTTTTCAGAAGTGGATAAATCTAGTTGACTTACTGGTATTTCTTGGGTTAATTTCTCCTGAATTGATTGTAAAATATTTTTTTCTCGCTGGGCTTTTTCATCCCGAATTTTTAGTTTGGTTAACTTTCTTTCTATTTGTTGTAAATCTGCTTCAATTAACTCTAATTGAATTATTTCTCAATCCCGAATTGGATTCACCGACTTTTCTACATGGACTATATCTTGGTCCGGAAAACAACGAAGAACCTGACAAATTAAATCTACCTCCCGAATATGAGATAAGAACTCATTGCCTAATCCGGAACCTTGGGCGGCCCCTTTCACTAAACCGGCAATATCAACGATTTCAATAACGCTCGGAGTCGTTTTTTTGCTTTGCCAATATTTGCTTAATTTTTCCAAACGAGAATCAGCAAGTAGCATTATCCCCACATTAGGAGTAATAGTTGCGAATGGATAATTAGCGATCAAAATATCTTTTTTGGTTAAAAAATTAAATAAAGTGGATTTACCGACATTTGGTAAACCGATCAGACCGATTTTGTGGGACATTAATTTTTTTTAATAAAAGCAACTGAATTAGAATAATCCAAGAATTCAAAACCCCCACTCACCTCTTTTAAGAAATAAGTAAGTTTATTAGTTTCATCATATTTAATTTTCATTTCCCCACTTTTCTCCCAGCCAAGCAGAGTTTTTTGGTCGGTAATAATAAATTGAAAGTCATTTTTTAAGGGATAACTAATTACTGCTGAAAAGTATCCTCATATTTTATAAAGTGGCAGGGGGAAAAAACGAGGATTTTTGCCGTCTTTGCTTTCTTTTATTTTTTCTTCTTCAATCTCAATTTTTCTATCGAGAGTAGTATCAATTATCAAAATCGCCTCTTTTTCTTGCGTAAAAGTCTTTTGACCGACCTGATTCCATTTGGTTGAAGGATATTGTATTTCGCAAGATTTATCAATTATTCATTTCAACACTTCGGGGATTTTTTGGAAATCTTTTTCCTTTTTGTAGATTTTGGCTGATTTGCTATAATTATTAGGTTGACAAATCATTTCCCTAATTTGGTAGTCAACCTGACTATTTAGAAAATAAAGAGCCTCGTTGGTAATTTCTTTTCGAGAATTTTCCACTAATTCAGATAACTTTTTGGGATTTTCCACAGCCATTTTTAAAATATCCTCTTTGACAGTTTTAGAGAAAAATTTTTTAAAAGTACAAGGAATTAATACTTTTTTTGGTTCTTGTAGAGGAGGAACAAATTCTTTCTCATAATGCTTTTTTTCATAGTCAATTTCTTTATCTATAAAAATACCGGTGTCATTCTCGATTTTTGTTACAAAATTTAAATGAGACAAAAATTTGCTTTTATTAGGAGGCGTCATTATATAATTTTTGTTAATTTGTCTTTTCTCAAAAGTTGGAGAATACATTTTTTCAGCAAAAAAAATTTCCTCATTTTTACTCTCCATTTCTTTTGCTGTCATGCCTCTGCTTCATTTTGACTTTAACGTTTTTTGATAATCATTTAATAATAGCGGATTTTTTTCTAGACCTAATTCCTTTAAATTAATGTCTTTTAGCGCTCCTTTTCTCTTAATTCCTTTCATACATTAGTTTTTTAATTCTTTAATTTTTGCTAATTACTTTTTTCTCTTTTTTTCGGCTTCGTGTCAGCCATAGCAAAACAATAATTTCCATTGTGGTTGAGACGCCAAAAATAATTCAACGATATTTATCAAAAAATGGTTCAATAGGTTTTAACTCCGCCTTAATTTTGTTCGATAATTTTGGATTAGAAACGGAGGTGGTGGCAACCAGAGTAAATTGGGATAGGTCGATAATTTCTTCTACTTTGTTTATTCTGATTTTCTTTCCAAGAAAATAAAAACTTCTTTCTACTTGTTGTTTTCCCAAATTAGTATTTTGTTTTGGGTCAATTATTTTCACCAATTCATTTTCTAATTCCGGATTAGTGATTTTATCAATATTTTTTAACCAAATAGTCGGTGAATGGCCTTCTAGTTTTTCCTCGTAATTTTTTTCTTGTTTACAGATTTCTGCGACTTTTTTTTGGAGAAATTCAGGACTGCTACTTTCGGTCGATCCAAAATCGATGATATTATATTCTTTTGCGGTTCACAACTTGTCTCTATTTGTCGCTAATTGTTCATTAAATTCCTCACCACAGAATAAGAGGGCACGACTGTTTTCTTTTTGGCCTCATTTTTCGACTCAATTATTTATTAACCTACGTTCATGTGACTTCTTTTCTAATATTTTTAACCACTCCTCTTTTTGTTTTTCCTGCTCTGCCTCTCTCGGAAATTTTTCTAAATCTTTTTGAATTTCTCGTTGTAATTTAAGAATTGATTTTTCTAATTTAAGTTTTTCCGGATCATTCGGATTGGGCTCGGCATTCGGAATAGTTTGAAAAACCTCTTCTAGTTGTTGGGCTGGCTTTTCTTTTCCAATTTTAGTGGCTAATATTGAACGAGCATATTCACCCGGCAAAATATAACCAACTACTAAAACCGCTAGAATAATAACTCCCCACAGTACTCGTCATCTTTTTTTTCACCAAAAAAGATAAAGAAACGGCAAAATAACCATTAAAGCACACCACCAAATTATTCACTTCATAAATTATAGTAAAAAACAGACAATAACTAACTATCTTATTTTATTGGTGCCCACAGTGGGAGTCGAACCCACACTGGACGGGTCTTGAATCCGCGGCGTCTACCAATTGCGCGATGTGGGCTTTTTTTAATATTCGACCACCTTTTTCGGCTCAACCAGATAACCAACTAGAAAACCACTTCCTATCATTCCCGTCACAATTACCAAACAAATAACTCACCAATAGCGTAAATGTCAAGGGAATTTTTCCTCTATTATTTTTAAAAATGAAGGAGCGTGGCTTTTATAAACTTCTATTGATTTTTCCGTAAATCGCTTTTTTTCCTCATCAGTCGCTTCTTCTATTCATTTCATCACTTTTCGTTGAATTATTTCTTGATTAGTTTCATTTTTTAGTTCCTCGTAAAGACCCATTTCTTTTCACAGTATTATTGCCATCTCTCGGGCTTGTAAAGGGTTTTTCGTGGCTCATTTTTGATATTCTGCAATGAATTTTCTTTCTCCGATACTTTCTTGGAAATGTATACCTACTTGTTTTTTTCATCAACTATAATAGACAAAGCCAAAAATTATTCCCAAAATCAGGCCAATTACCAGCCCAATTCATCTATATAATGATTTTTTGGTGTGTGTGTGTGTGTGTGTGTGTGTGTCGATTTCCATCGAAGTCGTTTAAAAATTCACTACTATTCATATATATTTATTTTGGTAGCGGGGGGAGGATTTGAACCTCCGATCTTTGGATTATGAGCCCAACGAGTTAGACCAGCTACTCTACCCCGCGATTTATTTATGAAAATAATTCCTGCTAATTTTATGCAACTTGACTTGTCTTAAACCCTTTTAAAGGATTTCAATTTCCAAATTGCTATAATTTATTTTATAACTAATCTTACACAAATAAATAATTAATATATATGTCAACTGTCAAACTTCACTCCAAAGGTTCTATTACTAAACGTTTTAAAACCCTCTCCAAAGGCAAATTAAAACATTGACGGGCTTATACTTCCCATCTAGCTTATAGTAAATCAACTAAACAAAAAAGGCATTTACGAAAGAGTTCTTTATTAAATAGTAGCGATTGAAAAAGATTAAAAAAAGTGGTTAGTCGTTAAAAATGAACGCAAAATTAGCAGAATTATTTCAAAGAAAGCATTTTTGAGAACACAAAAGAGATAATTTGTATAACCGAATAGTGTGGAATTATCAGCAAAATGCTGTCGTTTTTCTTTTTTTGATGGTTTATATTTGGGTGTTTTTCCAAAGAGGGACTATTTTTTTCACCGAAGCGGGCTGGTGTCTGGCAGTTCGAATCATAATTCTGGTAATTAGTCTGTTTTTGTGGTGGTTCACTCTTGTGCGAAATGTTTTTGATTGCTGTTACAAACTTCCTCGCTACCAACGAAAAATCTGTGAAGTGGACCACAAAATTATTGAGGAATTAAAAAAATTTAATTAAAAATGCCAGAATTACCCGAAGTTGAAACTGTTCGTCAAATATTAAGAGCCGAGATAATTGGAAAAAAATTTCGAAAAGTAGAAATTTACAAGCCAAAAGACGAAACAAATAAACGAGTGAGTTTAATTAAAAACATCAGTGAGGAAGAATTTGTTAGTTTACTAGCAGGCAAAATTATCCATGAAATAGAAAGAAAAGGAAAATGATTGTTTTTTATTCTTACCGACCAAGAAAAAAACAAAACCCATGTTTTAATTAGTCATTTGGGAATGACCGGAAAATATTTCATAGAGGAAAGGTTACTTACTCCGGAACAAAAAAAAATGTTTGAGAAACACAATAATGAAAGTGCAAAAGGTTTAACTTTTTATTTAGAAAACGGGCAAAAATCAGCAACATTAACTTATCGGGATGCTCGCCGATTTGGGGGTTTTCGCCTACAAACTTTTGAGGACTATAAAAAAATGGAACCTTACAAAAATATTGGAACTGATTTGCTTTATGAAAAAGTGGACGCTGAATCGCTATTTCAGCATTATCAAAAACGTAAAATTCCCATTAAAAATGCTTTATTAGAACAAAAAATAATTAGCGGAATTGGCAATATTTACGCTTCAGAAATACTTTTTGGCACTAAAATACACCCTCTAAAAAAAACAAATCAACTTACTGAATCGGAAGTAAAAAATATAATTTGTTCGGCTCAAAGCATTTTAAGAGAGGCTTTGAAATGAGGAGGAACTTCAGAATTTGATTTTGTTAATCCTTTAAGTAAAGAGGGTTCTTTTCAAAATAAATTAAAAGTCTATAATCGAAAAGGAAAACCTTGTCATAACAATTGTGGAAGTGCAATTGCAAAACTGGAAATTAACCAAGAAAAAGCCGCTGAAAAAAAACCAAAAGAACGAAGCACATTTTTTTGTCCGCGGTGTCAGAAATTAGAGTAATGCTGAATTTATTTTATCTAAATGATTGAATTTGTTATTCAAAAAGAAGAAGGCGACCAAACTATAATTAGTTTTCTCAAAAAAAGGTTTAAAACTACCCCCCTGAGCCTAATTTACAAATTATTTCGCACCAAAAAAATAAAAATTGATGGAACAAATATTCGTTATTATCATCATCGCTTAAAAGAGGGCGAAAAGGTTGAAATATATGATAACTATTTACAAAAGTCTAGTTTAACCATTTATCCACTTTCCCAGTCCAAAACATATTTTGAAATTATTTATGAGGACCAGAATATTCTGTTGGCTCTCAAAGAGCACGGAATAACCATGCCTAGTCTAGACAATGCTGTCCGAAATTACCTAGCCGAAAAAAATCCGGCCGAATATCAGAGGCAAATAGCGAATTTTTTCGTTTTGACGGCCGCACACCGGCTGGATAAACTAACTAAAGGGATAGTCATTTATCCGAAAAATCCCTCCACAAAGAGGGTATTATATCAGGTAATTGCTGACAAGAATAAGATAACCAAAAAGTATTTAGCGGTATGTGAAAAAAGACCTAAAAAAATATTGCCTAGTTATATTAGCGGTTATTTAAGCAAAAACAATCAAGAACAGAAAATGGAATTTTCTCGGGAGCCAACCAATTCCCAAGCCAAATTTTGTGCTTTGGAGGTGAGAAAAGTTGACACTAAGAACAATTATCAAACCTTAGAAATTACTTTACACACAGGGAGAAAACACCAAATTCGCAGTATTTTGTCCTATTTTGGCTTGCCAATTGTCGGTGATAAAAAATACGGCAGTAAAATAGATTTAAAAGATAAAATTTACTTGTTAGCCTACAAAATATTATTTGTCAATTTGCCAGCACCGCTTGCTTATTTAAATGGAAAAGAGTTTCAAATTTCGGATTAGATAAAATTTAAGTTGTATTAAACGCACGAGTGCTTATCGAGCGACAAAATAATATTATTAATATTGTCGGATAATGTAGTGTTGTGTCAAGGCCTTTATCAATTGCGGTGGTAGTATTTCTTGGTTTTAGTTGAGGACTTTTAGTTTTATTCTATCTTTTTTCTAAAAGAAAGATGCCTAAAAATAAGCAAAATAATAATCAATTAGAATTGGTTAAATGAGGTTTAGTTGCTCTTATTATTCTTTTTGTAATTACTTTTTTACTATCTTATTTACCTTGATATTTCGTAAAATAAATAAATGGAGTTGAGGACATGGCTTATAACAACAGCCCGTTGTCCACTTTTTTAAGTATTTTTACTAAAAATCCCCCTCGCGGAGTTTTCTTTTCATTTCTTTTTCCTTAATTTTTTCTTTTATTTGATATTTTCGTAAACGTTGAGCTAGGGCAATTTCCAATTTCGCCCAACCCTTGTTGTTAATAAAAAGTTGTAGCGGAACGAGAACATAATTTTTGGCTTTCATAACCCCAATTATTTTATTTATCTCGCGTCTGGTGAGGAGTAATTTTCTCTTTCTCCGAGTATCACGAGCCTGGGCTAGGTTGCGGGCATGAGAATATTGATAAGCCGCGATATTCATATTAAAAACATACAATTCTTTTTGTTGGGGCAAAGCGTAAGCCTCGTCGATTGCTACTCGATTATTACGAATCGACTTTATTTCGTTGCCGGTCAATTCTAAACCGGCCATCCAGCGGTCAATAATTTTATAATCGCGGAGATTTTTTTTGGCTTGGGAGATTAACCGACTGACCATGTTCTAGTTAGCACGACGTCGATTTCTGGTCCATAGGACCAGAATAATGATTAGGAAAAAAATTATCAGTATCCCTCCGCTGATTGATTTGTAGAAAAAATCGTCTTTACTTTTGTCCTCTAATTGTTGGATTCTCTGCTGGTTGGTCGGTCCGCTATTAGGCATATTTGAATTTTGGGAGAGCACTTTAATTATACCAGTCTTTTTGGGTTCAATAAAAGTTTCTAATATCTGTTTTTTAGATGAACGCGGACAACGCAAATTAATTATTGGACCATTGCTGTCAGTCTCATAAGAAGAATTAAAACCAATAATAAAGGTTAGATTAACTTCTTTGGTGTCAAAAACTAATTCAAAATTGGTCTTTTTGTTATCTAGCAAATCATTAAAAAAGGTGGGTGGTGTTTCCTCTTTAAAATAAAAATGTATTTCGTTCAAATTACTATCTGGATCGGCTCCTAATTTACGTAATTGAGCCGAATCAAAACCAAGCGAACTGACAGGGAAACAAGTGCTTACTTGGAGATGCAGTGATCTAAAAAATTCCAGTGGATTATCAGGGGAAGGCACGTGAGGAAATTCTTCCAATTTAGTTTTAACAAAAGGTATTTTAATTTCTACCATCATATTAATTATTTATTATCACTTATACATTAATTTCGTGGGTAATTTTTATTCAAATAGCAATTTAACATTTGAATATCGGTCGGATTAACCCCTCCTATTCGTAGGGCCTGCCCCAGAGAAATCGGCTTGATTTTGGTTAATTTTTCACGGGCCTCTTTGGCTAAATTGTCGATTTGGTAATAATCAATATGAACCGGAATTTTTCGGGCTTCGTATTTGCTTAATTCTTTTATCTCTTGTAGTTGGTTAACAATTTGTTTTTCGTACTTAATATTAACCTCCAATTCCCGTTGTTCTTCTCAATTTAAGTTTTTTATTTTTGGTATCCAGGTCTGAAATTCTTTTAAGGAAATTTTATTATTTTTCAACAAATCATAACCACTTATTGTCTTGATGGTTTTTCATTGGCTAATATCTAAAGAGGGGAAATTTTTGGTCAAATTATCGTCAGCCTTAAAGATTAAATTTTGTAATTCTTGGTTAATTTCTTTTTGTATTTTTTGTTGGGTCTGGAATTTTTCTCATTCCTCGTCCGTTAACAAACCCAATTGGCAAGTAATCGGTCAAAGACGAGTACAAACGTTATCATGCCTCAACAATAAACGATATTCAGCCCGAGAAGTCAAAAGTCGATAAGGGTCAGTGATTTCCTTGTTAACCAAGTCATCAATTAATACCCCGATATAGGCTTGGTCGCGGCGGAGAATTAATGGCTCCTGTTTTTTTATTTTACGACTGGCATTTATGCCGGCCATTAACCCTTGGGCGGCGGCTTCCTCATAGCCAGTAGTGCCGTTAATTTGGCCGGCTGTAAATAGGCCGTCAACTAATTTACTTTCTAGACTAGGTTTTAATTGTGTTGAATCAATCACATCATATTCAATAGCATAGCCTCAATTTTTTACTTGGGATTTTTCTAGTCCCGGCAAAGTTTTCAAAATTTCAGCCTGGATTTCGGCCGGTAAAGAAGTGGATAGACCCTGGATATAGGTAGTGTCTAATTCTCGAGACTCTGGTTCCAAAAATATTTGGTGTTTTTCCTTGTCGGCAAACCGGTAAACCTTATCCTCAATACTGGGACAGTAGCGTGGCCCGGTGCCAATATCCGGCTTGTAAAATATTGGAGACAGGTGCGAGTTTTCCCGAATAATTTGGTGCGTTTTTTCACTGGTATGGAGTAGATAACACGGCAATTGTTTTTCTCATGATAATAATTTCGTATAATCGCTGTGGGAAGAAAAGCGCAAGGGCAAATTGGTGCCCGGTTCAACTTTTAAACCCGAAAAATCAATAGTATTAGTTAAAATGCGTGGGGAAGTTCCGGTTTTAAAGCGTTTTAATTTAAATCCTAACTCTTGCAATTGTTGAGAAATATTATTTGCTACTCTTTTTTCTCCACCCGGTCCTTCCACGCGGCTTTCTTTTCCTCGATATGTGATCGGTTGTAAATAAGTGCCAGTAGTTAAGATTACTATTTTAGCCAAGATGATTTCCCCATTATTTAATTCTACTCCCTTAATCTTGCCTTTATCTATTAATAAATTTTTCACAGCCCCTTCGATAATAGTGAGGTTTTTTTGTTGGCTGACCGTGGCTTGCATATAACGACCATAAGCAATTTTGTCCGATTGCACTCGAAGGGCCTGAACTGCTGGACCATTAGAAGTGTTTAGTAATTTAAATTGGAGAGCCGTCGCGTCCGCCGCTTGACCCATTTTTCCTCCCAAAGCATCAATTTCCCGCACTACTATTCCTTTCGCTACTCCCCCCACCGAAGGATTACAAGGCATGACTCCAATTTGGTTTTTTGCTAAGGTAATTAAAGTAACTTTGTGTCCTAATCGGGCACTGATTAAGGAGGCCTCAATGCCAGCATGCCCTCCCCCTATTACTATAATATCGAACTCTGGAAGTATGGTTTTTTTCATATAAAATAATTTTGATAACTACTGGCGCCCACGAAGAGAATCGAACTCCTGACCAAACGCTTAGAAGGCGTTTGCTCTAATCCACTGAGCTACGTGGGCTTGTTAATTTAATTTTCCTTTTCCAAGAAAATCAAATCAGAGATTTAATTTTTCATATCCTTTTTTACTTAAAAAACAGTTTATTTTGGCGCGCTCGGGAGGATTTGAACCCCCGACCCTCTGATCCGAAGTCAGATACTCTATCCGCTGAGCCACGAGCGCAAAGTGCTATAATTATTTTTTTCAAACTTTTTCAGTGTTTTATGTAGCAATCGACTCAATTTTTTAGCCTCCAGCAAAATTGTCGCTATCTAATTTTTAATATTTTTGTCTATTCAAAAACATTTTTATCATATTTTTCTAAATCTAAAAGAGCGTTGCGAAAGGCAATCGCCTGGTCGAATTTGAACTCTCGAGTGAATTTTTTCATTTGCCGCCGGAGGTCTTTCACTAATTTGGTTAACTCTTTAGTCTTCATTTCTCCTCTTTGGGCTTTTTCTACTAAAAGGGCTATTAACGGGTCCAGAACAATATCTTTAACCGGTTTTTCTACTGTTTGGGGGGTGATATTGTTCCATAGGTTATATGCCTGTTGGATTTGCCGTCGGCGATTAGTTTCCTCAATGGCACCAAGCATATTTTCCGTAATTTTATCAGCATATAAAATCACTCTGCCATTACTATTGCGGGAAGCCCGACCAATTATTTGAAT
Source organism: endosymbiont DhMRE of Dentiscutata heterogama (assembly GCF_002888635.2). Lineage (NCBI taxonomy): Bacteria > Bacillati > Mycoplasmatota > Mollicutes > Mycoplasmatales > endosymbiont DhMRE of Dentiscutata heterogama. The sequence continues at coordinate 174,627 of NZ_LN828718.1, read as the reverse complement.
CAGCGAGCGAGTATCTCGTAAAAACCCAGGTTTATCAGCGTCCAAAATACAGACCAAGGAAACTTCCGGCAAATCTATTCCTTCTTTGAGGAGATTAATCCCTACAATTACGTCATAAACTCCCCGTCGTAAACTAGTAATAGTTTGATAACGCTCAAAAATTTCTAATCTGCTGTGTAAATATACCACCCGAATTTCTCTTTCTTGTAAGTAATTAGCAATATCTTCGGACATGGCAATGGTTAAGGCGTAAATAAGAACTTTTTCGCCACAACGGCTTTTGGTTTGGATTTCTTCCATGATATCAGCAATTTGATTGCGAGTGGTTCTTACTTCTATCTGGGGGTCCAGCAAGCCGGTCGGACGGATAATTTGTTCGACTGGTTGATAATTTACTTTGGCTAATTCGAAATTGCCAGGAGTGGCCGAAACATAAAGAACATAATTAATTTTGGCAAAAAATTCCTCTTGGTTCAAAGGACGATTATCCAGAGCCGAAGGCAAACGAAAACCATATTTTACTAAGGTCTCTTTGCGGCATCGGTCCGTATTATACATAGCCTTGACTTGAGGAATAGTGATATGAGATTCGTCAATAATAGTCAAAAAATCGTCCGGAAAATAATCTAATAGAACAAAGGGGGTTTCACCTTCTTTTCGGCCGTCAAAATAACGCGCATAATTTTCAATGCCGGGGCAAAATCCCATCTCCCGCAAATTAAGTAGGTCCTCCTGAACTCTTTTTTCCAACCTTTCGGCTGGTAAAAATTTTCCTTCTTGGTAAAAATGCTCTTTTTGAGTGGTCAATTCTTTCTCAATTTCTGCCAAAATTTCGGTCAGTTCTTCACCTTCCTCACCCACATAATCCTGACTGGGAGGAATGGATATTTCTGCCAATTCGTCCATTTTTTCACCAGTGGTCTTATTTCTTTTGTTAAAGTTTTGGATTTTTCCCTCCCTGATTTCTATCTGAAAATAATGATTTTCTTCCCAACTCAACATAAAAGTAATTTTCTCGGTTTCTATTTGACAATGGCCAGGATTAATCTTTTTCTCCTCCTTGTATCCTAAATGGAGCAATTTTTCTCTAATTCAATTAATTTTTATTGGCTGTCCTTTTTCTAAATGAACGACAACTTTTCGATAAGAAGTAGGATTAAAACAACCATAAATGGCGGCTACGGACGCTACCACAATTACCTGCTTGTCAGTAATTAAAGCATTTAGGGTTTTCATTCTCATCTTGGCAATACTGGCATTACGCTGAACCTTTTTGCCAATATAAATATCACTTGCTGGCTTGTAGGCTTCGGGTTGGTAATAATCGAAGTAAGAAACATAATATTCGACCTTGTTGTGGGGAAAAAATCCTTGCATTTCTTGATAAATTTGCATGGCGAGGGTTTTGTTATGGGCCAAAATTAGGGTGGATTTTTGGGTTTGTTGGATAATATTTGCCATGGTGAAAGTCTTGCCGGTGCCGGTGGCTCCTAATAATACTTGTTCTTTTTGTCCTTGGTTAATGCCAGCAACGATTTTCTTAATCGCTTCCGGTTGGTCTCCGCAGGGTTGAAAATTAGTGGTAAGACGGAACATAGAAAATTATAATGAAGTTTTAAAAAAAGATAAAAATCCAGTTTCAGTTTAAAATTTTGCATAATGTATATGATATATAAAATTAATTTATAGAAAACAATATGAATTTATCCGACCCAGTGGCTAATATGCTAACCTCCATTCGTAACGCAAACATGCGGGGTTATAAAACAGTTATTTTTCCTTATTCCGTTTTTAAATGACAAATATGTAAAAAGTTGGTAGGAAATAATTTTCTTTCACAGTGCTGATACGACGATAAAAACCGAAATATCAAAGTAGATATTAAATATGCTAATCAAAATAGCCGTATCCACCAGATAAAAAAGATTTCCAAGCCTTCTCAACATATCCATTGGCAAGTGGCAGAATTAAAAAAAAATTGCCGCGGTCGGGGTTTTTATTTTATTTCTACTCCGTTTGGTCTCTTAACCCACCGCGAAGCCCTAGCCAAAAATCAGGGAGGCAAGATTATTTTTTTTATTAGTTAGTCGAATGGTGCGGGAAGTGTTAAATTACAATATACGAGACGTCAATAAATATTCACATGGCTAAATTACAATTTTCTTATGACTCGATTGTGGGTGGTGCTCCCAGTATAGTGTATGGTAGCGAATACGAGTTAACTATGAATGTCCGCGAAATAGATGAAAATAAACAAAATGTCGATAAAATAAATCGTATTAGGATTATTGCTCATCATGATGATATTCTTTTTTTTCAACAATATTTTAATACTCGCAAAAAATATTGTTTTGAAATGGATGATAGTGACATTTCCCAAACGAAAAAGGAGTTAGGAATGTTTAATGTAGTAGAAATTAATTTTGACAAAACACGAAAACATGATAGTTATTTTAAACCAATTACTTTTCAACAATCAACATTAGTCATTGATGAAATTGAAAAAAAATGAGATTTTAATAGCAGAGAAAACACTTTAGGAGAATGAGATGAATACAAAAAAGAATTAAAGTTAAAAATCAAAACCCAGGCCAATTTTACTTTTACTGATTATCAAGGTGGAAAAACTTTGGTGATTGAGGGGGAAAAGGCTCGTGAAGTGTGAGAATTGATAAAACAATGAAAGAATAATCAAGAAAAGAAAATTACTTTACAAGGAATTATCGCAGCAAGAGCCGTTTTTAAAGCAAATTATTCTAATGCCTACCTGTATTTGGACGATAATGCTTTTGATAAGGCTATTTTAGGCGAGGAGGAAACAAACGAAACAAATAATAATACTTCGTCTCATAACAATAATAATGATTCTAATTCAAACAACAATAACAATCTGCCCCCTACTCCGACCGAAATTTTTCAGAAGGCTTGGAATGGAAAAGATGGAAATAGCCAGTTAAAAAGTTTAATTAACAAATACAAGGTTATGGAAACCGAATTTTTGAATGTTGCTAACGAAAGTTATCTAACTTCTGACCGCCAAATTGACTTAACGGCTCTGGAAGGATTTTTCAAAATTGCTTTTGGGGATAGAGTGGTCGAGCCAGAACAACAAGAACCAAAACAAAATAATACTCCTGACAATCACGAACAGACTAAAACTGATGCCATTCAGAAAATAAACGAGACTCTAAACCAAGAACCGAAAATATTAAGTAGCGAATTAGGCTCTGATTACGCCAATTGAGAAGCAAAAATAAACTCTTTTTCAAAAATAGACGAGATTAATAATTTCCGAGATAAGGTTTTAGCCAATATTAGGAGTAAAAGGCAAAACAAAGAAAAAGAAAGTAAATTAAATGAAGAAATTAAAAATGCTCAAAACAAAAGCGGCGAAGATTTGGAAAAAGAATTAGAAAAAATGGAGGAAAATGAAGGCAGCGAGGCCTACAAAAAGAAAGAGGAGGAAATAAAAAAATTGAACGAAAAATTGGCCCAAGAAAACCCCGAATTATATCGCCAAAAAGTAATTAATGTTCTAACCAGGAAAATGGAAAAATGAGAAATTGACGAAAGTGAATTGAGCGTTGAGTTAAAAGAGGAATGAAATAAGTTAAAAAGTGGGGAAAATATAAACACTACGCAAGTTGACGAAATTAACCAAAAATTAACGCAATTTGTTGGTTCAACCGGAGCCGAAAAAAGTTTGACTAAATTATTAAACCAGGCTCAAGTAGCCTTAAAATCAGGTCAAAAAACCGAAATAGATAAAGCCAAAAATGATTTATTGGATTTTTTGAAAAGTACGAATGTTTATGAAAAAAATGTTGTTTCGGCCAGAGAATCTGATATCGAAAAAATGATTAAAGATTTAGAAAATTATTCTAGTCAAAATGCGGGTTCACCGTCCAAACAGGATTTTCCTTGGAAAGTGGTGGTTCCAATTTTTTTGCTAGTAGTTTTAGTTGGGGCGGCGTTAGTAGTGGTTAGAAATAGAAAAGCGAGAAAGAAAAATAGATAAGATTACATACAGAAGTTTGAAAATTACTATGTTTAAAGAATAGCGACAGGCAAATCAAATTTCGCATCCGAGCCTACAAATTAATTAAAAAATATAATTATGGAAATAATACAACAAAAAACTAATGAACTTCTCCAAGAGGAAATTAGGCGAGCAATAAGAGAAAAATTAAGTCGGTTCACTTTTCCCTGCCCGCATTGTCAGAAACATATCAAGGACGAGGATTTTGGCAAAGAACAACAGGCTTTTCATTACATTAATGAAATGGTGCGAAAAGTCTTGGAAGAACAAATTATTCCTCAATGATATCGTCACCGAGCAGCAATAACTAAAGAACTAGAAGAACAAAAAATTTATGAAAATTTTCCAGAAGTCAAAAAATTAAGAGAGACCATTGAACACAACCAAAAAGAAATAATTTATCTTCAATCTCCCGCCCATATAGAAAATTCCATTCGAGTTAAGAAGTTGGAGGAAGAAAAAAAAGAAATTGCGGATAAGCACTGAAAAACTATTGAAAGTTTACAAAATCAAAACCAAGAATTACAAAAACAGTTGACCGAAAAAAAAGAACAAATTCAAAATTTAGTATTAAGACAAAAAGGACAAGGCAAAGGACAAGACCTGGAAAAATGGTTCTATGAGGAATTATTGAAAGTTTTTGACGGTCAGGATAGAATTACCGATATAAGTAAAGGGCAGATTGGTGCTGGCAAAAGAGCCGATTTTCTCCAAGAGGTCTTAACCGCCAGTGAACCAAAAAAGGTGGTTGGTCGGATTGTTTACGAAACCAAAAACGCTGAAAAATGGGACAATGGTTGAGTTGACAAATTGGAGAGGGACATGGTATCTCATCAGGCCGATTATGGTTTCATTGTGGCTACCTGTGAAGGGGACAAAATCATTCGGTCAGCCAAAACTATCGACCCCCACAAAAAAATTTACATCAGCGGCGACAATGTTAATCTATCCTCAGTAATAAAGGCCATCCGGGAATTATTAATTACCAAATATAACCTCACAAGAAATGATAATTCAACCGACCAAGAACAAAAATTGAAAAAAATTGAGGAGTGGGCCAACAGTAAGTTGCCTAAATATATAATTGACCTACAAAAACAATTAGAAAACCAAGAAAGTGCAGTTAATGCGATTATTGACAAAGCCAATAAAATAAAAAAATTTAAAGAGGAAATTTACCGATTAGCCATGGTTAATATTAATGAGGAGTTAAAAAAATATTTAAACTAATTATGTCAAAAAAATACTTTATTTTTCAGAGCCACGCGTGGAGACATCCCGAAAAAGATGCTCAAAAAAATGTTTACCAAGTTAATAATAAATTTTTATATAAGAAGAATGAACTTAAAAGTTCTAAATATATAAAAATTGGAAAAAATAAGGAGCAAGAAATCAAAAATTTACGTGGTTCAAACATTTACATTTTTTCTATTCCGGAAGAACAAATAGAAATCGAAGAATGAACTCAATCCGGAAAAGTTTATAATGCCCTTTCATTCGGAGATGATGTTTCTATTGATGAATTAAAAGGAAAGAAAGACATATCTTTTTCTTATAAATCATGTAAATATCCTTCTTCTCTTGATAATTATCTTACTTTTGAAGGATGAACGGCGGGAATGGCAATAGAAACAACAGGAGAAGAGTGGGTTTTTCCTACTATTAATGAAATTACAATTTTATTTCCAAATCGTGAAGAAAGAGATAAAAAATACCAAGAGTTTAATAATAAAACACATTGCGTTGTTGAAGGAGTTGATTGGGAAAAAGTCTGAATGAGTTCCAAAGGTTTGGGAATAAGAGAATTTGGTAAAATAGGAGAAGCATTTACGGAGGAAGAAGAAACAACACCGCCTCCAAAAAAACCAGAGCCAACCACAGAAACACACGCAACGGAAACGGGAGAGACCGGAGATACACCACAAACGGAAACAACTGGGAATTCAGGACAAATGCCAGAACAAAACACACACACACACACCTAAACCTATTAGCGTTTATGATTATTTCGAAGCAAAGTTGGCAGACGAAGACCAAGATTTGTGAACATTAGTTAACCAGTATATTCCTGGCAGCAGTAAAGATGAAAAAAAGATGCTTTTCTTGTCGTTAATAAAAAGTGGGCTTGTAAATGAAGACCACATAGACAGCCAACGGAAATTCATTAAATATGAATTTCTTAAAAACAAACTTGAAGAAATTTATCCTCAAAAAAAAAGCTCTCAAAGTGACGGTTCTCCTCCTAGTGAAGATGGGCTTGCTCAGACTAAAAAAAATGCTATTCAAACCATCACTGCTGCTCTAAACCTAGAACCTGCCGTAAAAGAAAGCGAGTTAAGTTCTGAATTTCAAGGCTGAAATGAAAAAATAAATAATTTGGATAAGGAGGAAATTATTAATGATTTGGTAAAAAAAATGTTATCGGCCATTGGAAGTAAACGAAGAGAAAAACAGACTAGTCAAAAAGTAAATGAGAATGTAAATGATATGAAAAATAAAACTGGCGAGGAGTTAAATGAGAAAATAAAAGAAAATGATGAAGCATCCGATACCAGAGCTTACGAAGAAAAGAAAGAGGAAATTCAAACTCAAAAAAAACGGTCTGCTTTGGAAGACCCTAACAAATATCGTCGGAATGTTGCTATTCCAGGAATTAAGGAGACAATGGCAAAAAACGATATTAGAGAAGACGAGTTAGATGATGAGACAAAAAGAGATTGAGAAAAATTAAAAAATGGAGAAATTCAAGGTGAAGAGATAGTGGAAAAAGAAATTAAAATTAAACAATCCATTAGTCGGCAAGGAGCCGAGAAAAAAGTTAATTTTTTTAGAAATGAAGTAGAAATAGCCTTAAAATCAGGTAAAAAAGAAAGGATAGAAAAACTTAAAATGCAAATGATAGAATTTATTAATGCTGATAATGTATTCTATGAAAGCAAAAAAAGTGAGGTTCGGTCCTTATTATCTAAATTAGATAACTATAAACAGCAGAAAAATAATTCACTGGAAAAATTTCCTTGAAAAGTGGTTGTTCCTGTTTCGTTGTTAGCAGTAATGTTGATAATAATTGCTTTGGTAGTAATTAGAAAAAGAAAAAGAATTAGCCAAATTACGAAAACAAAAACCAAAACGACTAACTAATACTGAAAAAAATAATAGCAAATTAAATTGAATCATTGTCTTGGGAATTGCTGCTAGTTTTTATTTATTATGTTTTATTCTTTTATTGTTATTGAGAAATAAGAAAAGCCATTGACTCAATTATCAATGGAAACCAAAAGTTAAAAAATTCATGATTAATAGAGGAATTGATATTTAGTGCAGATTAGTAATTATGTTATATAGTAGTATGACTAGAATTGTTTTTAGACCCGAAGAAGTGCGAAAAATTAATTTTTGAATGGCGGATCAGCCTGGTGGCAGCATAGGCTAGTCTGCCTGGAAGTCCGGCACTGAAAAGTTAATCCATTTCTTTAAAATAATTTTATGCCCGTCTCTCTTCAGAAAAGATTTTCCCTCTACTCCTGATTACTAAAAAAACTCCGGTCGGAATTAATTATCTGATATTTTTTTACTTTTGTTTCTTCCTTTTTTTATTATCAATCGGTTTTTAGCCTGAAAAGATGGGGTCATGAAAGCACAAAATTTCCTATCTCTTTTTTTTTCAAAACTGTTGCTATTAGGACCCGAAGTGGTTTGCTTTTCTATGCTCTTTTCTGTTTTTTTATCGGCAGCTTGTTGACTAATCTGATTTGTGATTATTTAAAAAATTACACTCTCGAATTATGTCGGGCTCATTTGCGAAAGTTGCTAATTAGGCGCAGTGCTAAAAACCCGTCAAAAGCCCACCTCAACCATCAAGAAATATTGAGTAATTTTTGAGGGGAAACCGAATTGTTTGCTCCCCTTTTTGTCCTTGTCCCTCACAGAATATACTCGGCAATTGTCAATACTAGTTTAATTCTCATTTTTTTAGCCAGTTTCAGAGACAGCGACTTTGCTGTCTCCTTTGTTATAATTGTGTCGTTAATTTTGGCCTTTTTGAGTTTTTTTGTTTATCAAATTCAAAAAAAAATTAACCGGCAGCAGGATAATTTTCGCCAACAAGAAAACCAAGCCGCAGAAAAATATTTAGAAAATCCCTCTGAGCCACAAAAAGTCGAAAAATTAATTGATTCTAATTTGCAAAAAAGCCGCTTTTCTCTAAAAAAAAAAACTCTTTCTTATTTGCCTAATTTAATTATTCCGGGACTCAGTGTTCTTTTTTGTTTTATTTTTGTAGCCATCCGAGGGACCAATTGAGAAACGACCGAATTTGTGGACGTTGGTCTAATTGCTGGCTCTATCCAAATGATATTTTGAAAAGTGAAAGAGATAACCGATAATTCGTTAGAAATTAGCAAAATCAAGGTTCACCATAAATCTTTACAAAAGGTGCTGCATAAATTACCAGAGATAGAACCCAAAAAAAGAAAAAAGTTATAACAATAATAATTACAAAAGAATAATTTGCTAAAAAAGTATTGATTTTTGTGGTAAAATCAACGAACAAAAAAATGGAAAGGTTAAATACTGAAAATCGAGGAGTTGAATATGTAGTAAGTGGTAAATCTGACATTATCCTTAGTTTTGATGAAAAATGAGTTTTGCCCGTGGTAAGTAAAGAAAAAACCTATGATTTTAGAAGATACAAACTTCACCCAGAAACCAAAAGAATGTGATTTTATGTTAATCAGCCCGTTTCTCAATTACTTTACATCGCTGAAATTGATCCGGCCGTAGAGTATCCTAACCAAATACCCAAAGATGGTATTGGTAACAAAGAATTTAATCAAGGCCAAGGCATAAATCAAAGCAAATTTGCCTATAAGATTAAACATTTATATAAATTTAATAAACCAATCGGCATTAAAGAATTAAAAAGTAGATATAATATATCTCCTCCACGAAAATATATTTATGTTAGCAAATATGCTGCTCTGGTAAATGGTATAGTTATAGAACAACAAACAAAATTATATTAAAAATGTCTGTTAAAAATTTCGTGCGGGTAATTATTCAAAATGAAAAAGGGGAGTTGTTGGTAATTTTTGAAAAAAAATGGAATTGTTGGGTTTTTCCGGGTGGGAAAATAGAACCGAATGAAGCACCTTTAGAGGCTGCTAAAAGAGAGGCATTTGAGGAAACTAATTTAGTAATTGAGGATTTAGAAATAGTGGCCGAAAAAGTTTTTTCTGGAAAAAATCAGAGTTGCATAGGTTATCTTGTCAAGGTCAATAGATACTCCGGGGAGGTAAAAAACAAGGAATTAGAGAAGATCGCAGACATTAAATTTAAGCAAATAGATTATGAATTTGCGGTCAACAGGCTTTTTTATGCCATCGAATTTTAAATTGACTAGGAGGGAAAAGTTGACTTTATTATTAAAATTTTGTAAAATAACATATTATGAAAAGCCCCAATATTCAAATAAAAGAAGTTCCTAACAAAATATTCCTCTCTGAATTACAAAATCGCTTGCGGGAAAACAAAATCAAAGAAAGCCAATTGGCCAAAATTTTAACTGAATTAGTTTTCGCTCAAAGCGAGCAACAATTAGCCGCTGCTTATGAGGAATGGGCCAATGACCCTGAGGAGCAGGCAGAAATAAAGGCCTGAAAAGAAGTAGAAAAGGACAATTGAGATAAGTAAGATGGATATTTCAAAAAAGCAGTTAGCCGGTAGAATTGCTGAAATAAATCCCTGCCGAGGTGAAGTTTATCGGGTAGAAATAGACGACGCCCAAGGCTACGAACAAAAAGGAAACGAGGATAACATGCGTTTGGCCGTAGTGGTTTCTAATAATCAGCAAAACGCCAAAAAGAATGTGATAGTTATTGTGTCATTATCTAGCAAGGTAAAAAAATTTATCCCTTTCAAGTGGCTACTTTTTTCCGCGGAATTCCAGGCAAAGCCAAATGCGAGCAAGTGCGAGCAATTACTATTGAACGATTTGTAAAGAAATTAGGACAATTAACGAAAAAGAAATGAACGAAATTGAGGAGAAGTTGGTTTTTGTTTTACATTTAGAAAGTTTAATAAAAAGGAGAGTTCAGATGATAGTTCAAAAACATTTAAAATTGAGCAAGTTGTAAAATTTTCTTTAAAAACAAATAGCAATATATAACCTGTCTCGTCTCGTCATGTCTAAAAATTTAATTTAAAAATAATATATTATGAAAGTCCGTAGTTCCATCAAAAAAATGTGTGAAGGCAAAGGAGGTTGTCAAGTAATCATAAGAGGGGGGCGCCGTTATATTTACTGCAAAAAGGATCGTAAACATAATCAAAGACAAGGTTAATAAAAACTATAATTAATATATGGTACGTATTGCAAATAAAGAATTGCCAGAAAATAAAAATGTTTGGGTGGCCTTGAGTCATATTCACGGCTTCGGGAAAAAATTTGGTCCAACTTCCCCTTCTCGACGAATTTTGACCGAGTTAAATATTAATCCGTTAGTTAAGGTTAGGGATTTAACTCCTGAACAAGTTAACCAAATTAGTCAGAAAGTAAAAGAAATCCCTACTGAGGGAGAATTAAAGGAACAAGTTCAAAAAAATATTAGCGAACAAATTAGTCTGGGTACTTATCAAGGATTAAGACGTTCTCGCAAACCTAATCCTTTGCCAGTCCATGGTCAGCGCACTAGAAGTAACTCTCGTACGGCTAAAGGGCATGAAAGAAGGACTGTGGCTAATAAGAAAAAGGCCCCAACCCCAAAATAATTTTAGTTAGTGTAATTAACTACGTAAATCCCAATAACATTTATGAAATTAGCCCGTCGCCAAAAAAAAATACTTTTAGCCTCCATCATCTCATTTTTTTTAGTACTTGCCGCAATATTATCCGCTGTTTTGCTAGCAAATAAAAATCAAAAAAATTCCTCGGGGCGAATTCCGGAGAAAAATGATTCTCCCGCCGATAATTCCAATTTACTCCAAACCAAAGCCCAAAAGATTAATTTTTTTAAATTGGCATTGAGTGCAGATAGTATTAGAGAGGAAGATTTATTAACAGAATTAAAAAACAGCAATTATCTCACGGCTGACAAAACCGATTGAAAGGATTATATTAATGAGGCCACTACTTCCGAGGAATTACAAATACGAGAGGGAAATGTGAAAGTAGTTATTAGTAAATTGAAAGAGTCACCAGGACAAACACCAGGACAAACACCAGGACAAACACCAGGACAAACACCAGGACAAACACCAGGACAAACACCAGGACAAACACCAGGACAAACACCAGGACAAACACCAGGACAAACACCAGGACCTTCAAGGACTCCAACACCGACTCCAAGGTCAGAATGAGAAATAAAATTAGGAGAAATCCAAAACTTTCTTAATAGTAATCCAAAAACTTTACAAGAAGTGAAAAAATGAATACAAGACAAAAATTATGATCCGTTAAAAGGCATAAATCTGGCCGGAGTAGATTTAAGAGACAAATCCGATTACGGTAAGGTATCAGATTTGGAGAGCCTGACCTCGGCGGATCAAAAAAACTTAGCCGTCAAATATAAAGATTACGTTCAAATACCAGCAGCCGGAGACGGCAATTGTTTTTTGCACTCTTTTTCAGTACTTTTGACGGGTGAAAGTAGTGTGGATTTAACTTTACGTTTAAGAGTGGCGATATGTTTAGAAATGTTGGAGCATGCTGACATATATTTCCAAAGCCAACATGACGACACCGAAGAAAAACAAATAGCCGAAGCAAAAAGGATAATAAAAGATGAATTAATTCTTAAAAATGGGGCCTGACTAAACAGCGATACTATCAAATTTTTAGCCCCGATTTTAAAAAGACCATTAATGGCGGTATCCAGAATGGGTCGCGAGAAAGGTGAAGGAAAAGACAAACAAACCTGAACCGAAATGTATTATTATTGGTTCCCTAACTTTAGTACTGGTTTTGGCGGCGAATTCCTTCCTAGTTCGTATTTTGATTCGCTACCTGATAAATATTCCGAAGAATGAGTTGTTTATAACAGCGGCGGCCATTTTCAGCCTTTAATAAAAAAATAAATAAAAAGTCAATTAATTAGCGATTTCTTAATCCTCTCAAATCGTTCTTAATTCTTTAATACTAAAATTGTTTAAGTCTAATTTTCGTTCACAATCTTTGCAGTAAGTCGCTTGTAAAATAAATTCTTCTCTTTCTTCACCATCACTTTTGGGTTCTTCTTTGTCTTTTCAATTTCCTATTTCCTCCTTTTTGTTAAAAGTAACATCTTTTTTAGGATCCTTTTCTTCTCTATCAAATGTGCCATTTCCAAATAATGATCATGATTGTGGTTGCGAATACTTAACCGTGACTATTTTTCCGGAAATAACCAACTTTTCGTCAGCAAAGATTCTTTTTCATTTTCTTTCTTCGATAATGTTATTGCTTAACGTAAAGGAATTAATTTTAAAATTTCAATTAAAACAGGTGGGGCAGATAATTTTTTTGAGTTCGTTAAGGTTGTAAATAAGACCACCAATTTTTTCTTTTAATTCTTTAGCAATCTTTCCCCCTTCTTGGCCGACAGTCTTTTCTAATTCTGATAAAGGAATTTCTAATTTAGCCAATTCAGCAATCTTTTCTTTTATTTCTCCCAAATCGTCTAAACTCCCCTTAATATTTTCTCCGGTCTCTTTTAACTCCTCCCCAGTTTTGTTCAATTTGGCCAAACTAGTGGCGATATTTTTTAATTCCCTTTCAATCGCGTTTAATTCCTCAATAGTTTTGGTTAATCCTTTGATTTCTTTTTGGATATTTTGTAATTCTTCTTCGGCTTGGTTAACTATTTGAGAAAAATTTTTTAATTCTTTTTTTATTTGCTGGGAAAAATCATTGAAATTATCTTTCATTCCCCGAGCAGTGTACCAGTGTAAAACCAGCGAAGCCAGCAAAAAAATGTTTATCATTAACAAGGAAGCCAAAATGAGTTTGCTGGTTCATCCCTTCTTACCTTTTTGTCTGTAGACCATGCTTTTGATTAATTAATTTTATGCGATTTTTATTTAAATAAATTTCAATATGGACGGCTTTCTTTTGATTGACAAACCCTCCGGAATCACCTCCCATAAGGTTATTGAAATCATTCGCAAGAAATTAAACATTAAAAAAGTGGGGCATGCGGGAACTCTAGACCCTTTGGCAACTGGTCTGCTAATAATTATGCTTGGTAAATCCACCAAATTAAGCAATCAATTAATTAGCCAATCCAAAACCTACGAAGTAGAAATGAAATTGTTTTGTGAGACTGATACTGGTGATATAACGGGCAAAATCGTCAACCGGGAAAAACCTCGTCTGTTTTTTGTCAAGCAAATACAGCATACCCTTAACCACTTCAACAATTATGAATACCACCAACAGCCCCCACGCTATTCGGCTATTAAAATCAGAGGCAAAAAATTATATCAATATGCCCGCCAAAATATCCCTGTTGAAATCCCTCTTCGTCTAGTAAAAATCAAAAAAATAAAATTGCTAAATTATTCACCAGTTGAAGAAAAAATAAAATTAGTAGTCAAATGTAGCAAAGGCACTTATATTCGTAGTTTAGTCAAGGATATAGCCGAAAAATTGGGAACCATTGCCACTGTAAGCCAATTGAGGAGAATTAGTTCCGGTAATTTTCATATTAACCAGGCTCTAAAATTAGCAGAAGTAAAAGCCGAGAAAATAATTTTGTGAAAAATAGATGAAAATATTTTGTCGTAGACTAAAAATGGACGAAATAAAGCATTTAGGTTAGACGGAGATATAAAAAATTAGGTAATTATATAGAATTTTACACTAATTATCTTTTCTCTCTTTCTTTTCAATTTTTAGGTGGAGGAATTTTAAACATAGCCTCTACCATTTTATCAAAGTCTTTTTTTCTGACTTTTCTTTTTTCCTCTTTTTCGTTTAGACTAATAAAAGAACCTTTACCACATTTCGGACAGTGAATTAATTTCTTTGTCATATAAATAGTTTTATGGATTACTTACAATTTTAAGATTAATCATTTACTGATTAGATTTCATTATAATCAATAATTGTAAATTATTTATCTATAAAATCACCTAGTAAATAGTATTAAAATTGTAAAAAATGCTAAAATATAATATATTATGATAATAGATTTGTTTGCCTCATTATTTATATCAGGGATGTTTCCTGGTGGTGTTGCTGTTTGAGTGTTTTATGCTTTTTGAATTCTTATTTTTGGTTATTGGATATATAGTGTGGTTAGATTAAGTAAAAATAAAAGCAAAGGTGGAATGTGAGCTATATTAGGAGTTGGTTTATTAATATCTTTCTTTTTCGCTTGTATAGCAAGCATGTTTATTAGTAGTGATAAGGGTGATACAGAGAGAGAGAGAGAGAGAGAGAGAGAGAGCAAAAATAGCAATTTGAAATTGATATTAAAACTTCTATAAGGGGTTAATTTTTCAGCGAGGGCAATCACAAAAAAACATTTGGGTCGGTTCTTAAACTAAATCCACCAGTGGCTACCCTCGCTCAAAAGTTAATTCCATAAAAATAAGCGAAAAAAATCCCCCTCTTTTTCTTAAAATTTTTAGACTAGCAGTAATTATGGGAACCTGTTTCATAGTTATCTACTTTGCTACCCAGACTATCCAGCCCAGCCAACTATGAGGAAGATTCCAAATCCCTGACTAAACTGGGTCTAAATAGGTAGGGTAGGAAAATAGACAACTATATACTTATTTTACACAATTCTTTATAACTTAAACTTTTACCTACACTTGATAAAAGCACTAAATCAAACCTTTCTTGTTCGCTGTGCTTTCTTGTATTAAACCTTAAAGTAAACTCGTTAAGATATCTTTGTAAGTGTTTTTTGCTTACTTGGTGATAAGTGCCAATGATGGTTCTTTTTAAATGAGACCATGCATTCTCAATAGCATTAGTAGAAGCATTACCATTGACATATTGCTTAATGCTGTGATTTACTATTTGATGATTGAAATTTTTGTATAAATCACCATGCCTATATCATTCATCCGTATAAACATTAGAACCCTCTTTAACATTAGCTCTAATTATGGGGTTAACTGTTTCTTGTTTAGTGTTAGGGATAGTTTGAGTGATTAAATTGCCATCTCTCTCAATAATTCCTAATACTGGTATCTTATCTTTTCAATTGCGACCTTGGCAATGAGGAGCCTTTTTATCTCTGTGCCTATTTTTGTTTTTCCCTCCTATAAAGGTTTCGTCTATTTCTACACTGTTTCCTAACATAACTTTAAATTCAGGTAAGTTAGAGATATAGCGTAGACGATGTAATACGAACCATGCTGATTTTTGAGTAATATTTAACTTTTTTGCTAATTCGCAAGATGAAATACCTTTTTTATCAGTAGAGAGCAAATACAAGGCTAAAAATCATTTCTGTAAAGATATATTGGAGTTTCTAAATATTGAACCAGTTTTAACAGTGAAATATTTGCCTGTATTCTTACACTTATAGCGATTATTAGCACATTTATAGACTTTGGAATTGGGGTCAAAAGGGGAGATTACTTTGTCTTTTCATCTCCGTTTTTCAAAATAACCAATACAATCTTGCTCGGAGGGATTAGATTTTAGGAAATCAAATAGGCTTTTAAGGTTCAATGACATATATTATATTTTATTTATAAAATATAAAAGTTCTTTATAAAACTCCTGTTTTTGATTTTGGTGTAAAATTATATATAGTTGCCTAAATTTATTAATGTCAGATCGTTATTGAATTAACTTCTTTTTTGATTATTCACTAATAATATTGTCTCTTTTGGTATTTTCTGTTTACTTTCTTTACCTTTCATTAAAAAAGCCTCGGTTGCTTTCTCGTCGCTGACTATCCTTTCTTTTATTGTTTATTTCTATTCTTTTGTTATTTTTCGTCTTTTGAGTATACAGTAAAAATTTTGAATAGTTGAATTATTTTTTAAGCCTTACGGCAAAAGTTTTATATTTTTATCTATGTATTTTGTAAGTTTTTTGTCGCGACAGCATGTTTTTTAAATAAAGTTTTTTCTTAAGAAGTTATAATATAAATTGGGGTAGGAAAAGGTGAAATTTTTTTGCTTACTTGGTAAAAATACTATAATATGACGCAAAAGCATTATTGTCAAAAGTGTAAAAATCTCATTGAGGAAGGCAGTAATTATCGTGGTTATCGTTATTCCTATGGACCAAGAAATTGGTTTATCTATTATCTTTGCCCACAGTGTTTTCAGCAGCAAAAAGAGGAAATTAAAACCCAAAGAGATAAAAATTGACAGCAAGTTAGCACGATTTTAATAATCTCTTTAATAGTTATAGCAGTATCAGCAATTTTATTTCTTCTCTATCAATATCGTCAGGATCGAAAAATTGACCGAATAACCAAAAAGGCGCAAAAAAAATAGAATAGCAGAATTAAGTCAGCAAAAACATCATGGAAATTAAATAAAACGGAAAATTAAGGTTTCACTAATTAGAAAACGAGTTTATGCTAGCCAGTTAAAAACACTTAATATGGATTGAAAAGGTATTTTTCGAGAAAATTGACTGTTAATTGTTGTATTAATAATATTATTTTTTTTACTTCTCGTTTTTTTTGTAAATTGAGAAGAAGTTGAGAAAAAAGAGCAATCAGAAAGTTTCTTAATCTGTCCCATTCGTGGCCCTCTACGAGTCCGAAAATATGACAGAAGGGGAAATTACACAGAAGAATACCAAAGAATTAGATTGATTAAATATCTTTTACAAAAAGGTTATCCTAAACATCAGTTTCTTGTTGAATACGCAATACCAATCGGACACAAAGGACACAATACGCTGCGAGTTGATTTAGTAATCAAAGAACAAAAGAAATTTATCTGTGTCGCCGAAGTGAAAAAAAATTACTCCAAAGAAAATAAAAATTCAGCCATTCGCCATCAATTAATACCGGCTATGCAAATAGTTAATGCTAAATATGGAGTTTATTTTGACGGAACCCAAAATAGTCGCTTATTATTCAGGAACAACGACGGAAGCCTATCAATTCGGGAATTTCCTTAAAATGTTCTTTTGGTGGGTTATCATTTGTTGCGGTTTCTTAAAAAGATGAGGAGGTTAAATGCATCTCATTTTTTTTCGTATCCTTCGAGACGGGTTCACTCAAAATTCGGCCCGATTTGGAAGTAGAGAGTTAAATATAGCATTATGCAAATTAAATGTCAGTAACCTATTCTAGGATTCTTTTTTTGTCTTTCTTTTTTTTCCTAAATTATTAACTTTTTCTTTTAAAGTGAGATAAAACTTGGTGCACCTCGCACATAAACTATCATCTTGTCGCAAAGCCATTAGAAAACTATAAGTGAATGTAGCGAATGAGATTTGTTCAATCTCAGTTCTTTTTTTTATTACTTCACTATAAGCACTAAGCAAGAATAGTATTTCACAACAACTAACATACTTTTTTTGGATGTCAGATTCTTTAGTTATTGTTGTAGATGCTTTTTTTTTACTCATTCATTTATTACAAATTGCAAAATCCTGTTTGTTTTTTAGTTTTGTTACCCAACTTTACTAACCACCTTACTCTCATCACCAAACCAAGAACCAGCAAGATTTTGACTTATTACTCTACAAAAAACTAATTTCCACTTTCAATCTTTCTAAAATCCTCTTTTACTAATCACACTTTCACCAAAAGTGGCACTTTGGGGATGGTTAGATGTTATCTCAGTATCAATAGTAATATCATCACCTACTTTAAAACTATTAAAAGGAGGTTTATTGTAAACTGTAATGCAGTTAGCACTTTTATCTTTATAATCTAAGTTAGCATCTAATCAGAAAGTAAGATAGTCTTGGTAAATACTGGTTCTTGTGATTCGAAAGGGCATTCTTAGTTTGCTCATATTAATTGATTTTACATTATTTTCTGATTTTAAACAGATATTTTTTATAAAATTAATCATATAAAGAAAAACGAAAATGAACATATGTTAGCAAAAAAAATAGTCGGGCATAAAGTAAAAAGCAAGAAAGCAATAATGGTTGGGGTCTACAATCAAGGTGAGTAAAGAACAGGAATTAATTGCTTCTCTCCAACAGAGAATAAAAGAGTTAGAAAGCGAACGAGAAGAATTCACAGTAGGAGGTATCAAAATTCTCTTTTCTGGTAAAGCTAATGCCCAACAAGTAGCCAGAAAAGTCAAACCAAGAACCTTAAAGGAAGTTTCTGAATTAAGTATTGGTAGTGAAGAAGAAAAAAGCAAGAATTTAGTAATTGAAGGGGATAACTTAATGTCGATGGTTACTCTCTACCAATATCACGGCAAAATTGACTTAATTATTACTGACCCTCCTTATAATACTGGTAAAGATTTTCGTTATAATGATAGATGAGATGAGGAACCTAACGATGAAGGAATTGGAGACTTAGTTAAGGCAGATGATTCGAGCCGACATACCAAATGAATGAAGTTTATGTTACCCAGAATACAAATGATGTGGAAAATGTTAAAACCTGGTGGAGTTTTAGCAATTTGTATTGATTATCGTGAATTGTCTAGGTTAATTTGCTTGCTGGATGAAATATTTGGTGAAAAGAATAGATTAGGAATTATTAATTGACAAAAAACTTTTGCTTTAAAAAACGATAGTAAACACTTATCTAATCAAACGGAGTATGTATTGGTCTATTCTAAAAATGAAGAAAAAGCAGAGACTGGGAAATTGTTGCGTAGTGAAGAACAAATAAAACGATATCAAAATCCTGATAATGACCCAAATGGCTCGTGACAGGCTCACAGCGCTAATGCCAAAACTCCTACTCCTTCTATGGTTTATGCTATCCAAAATCCTTTCACTGGTAAACTTATTTATCCACCAGCAAACAGACACTGAGTAGTAAAAAAAACTACTTTAAAGTCTTTATTGGAAGAGTGAGGTTCAGAATACGAGGAAAAAGAATTAAATGATGGCAATGTTAAAGGGTTACTTTTAAAAAAGTTTAAAATGGAAAACTTAGGAAATCCCGAGAAAGACCCTATATTTTTAAATTCAAGAGATAAAGCACAGAAAATACACTCTAAAAAACCCTGACCAAAATTGCTTTTTGGTAAAGATGGAACAAGTAATCCTACTATAAAGCGTTATTTATCTGACTTGCAAGAAGGAGTGGTAGCCACTACATACTGAGCAAATGAGAATTATGAAAAAGTAGCAGAATTAACTTCAGTTTCTTGAGAGCATCAGCAATCAGGTCATAATCAAGGGGCAGTTAAAGAACTTTGTAACAGAGTTGGAAAAGAACAATGGCTTGAGGGCGTAAAACCTCTTAAACTTTTCAAAAAAATCATTCAACTCTGATGCCCTCCTAACGGATTAGTATTAGACCCTTTTGCTGGTTCTGGAACAACAGGGGAAGTAATCTTAATGTCAAATAAGAATGATGACATAAGAGAGAGAGAGAGAGAGAGAGAGAGAGAGAGAGAGAGAGAGACGAAAATTCATTTTGATTGAGCAAGGAAGACCCGAAAATGATGACAATTACTGCCGAACCTTACTTCAAAAACGCTTAAAGGCAGTCATTAGTGGTCAGTGAGCCGACCAAAAAGAACATGAACCACTAGGAGGAGGATTTAAATTCTTATCTCTAGACAAAGCTATTGATGAACAAACTTTGCTGAAGATGGAAAGGAAAGAAATCATCGAGGCTATTTTTGCTAGTCAAATAACTTCCCTTTTACTTATTCCTGAAAATTCTAATTTTAAGTATTTAATTGCCAAAAATAAGCAGGAAGAGGGGATTTTCCTCATTTGAAACGGAAACAGCAATTCCCAATTAACCCAAGACATTTATTATCAAATCACTCGAGAAGCACAACAAGCCAACTTATCAACTAATAAATATCATGTTTATGCCCGCTTATGTAGTTTCTCTACTTCTAGCATCGAATTTGAACAAATACCTGAAAAAATATTGCAAGACCTAGGAGCCAAATAAAGTATTATGAACATAAAGTTATATCCTTATCAAGAAGAAGTAGTCAACAAAATAGAAGAAAAGTTCGACCAATATTTAGAAAAGGTTTTTAAACAAGAAATACCTAATGAACTCCCTTTTGTCTGTTTCTTAAAGTCAATTACAGGAAGCGGCAAAACTGCCATGCTAACTGCTACTGCTAACCGATTACTTAAAAAAAGTAAGAATACAATAGTTCTTTGACTAAGTTATAGCAAAGTAGTGGTCGAACAGACTTTAAAGAATCTTCCTAGTAAGCTTAACCCTTTGATTCCTAAAGTAGAAGTTTATCCTCTTTCTCAATTACGTTCTACTTTGCCAACTACTGCTGGTCATGTTATTTATTTAGCCACTACTAGCACTTTTAATATCAATGTTAAGAATAAGGAGGATTATCGCTTAATTTATGATAAAGGAGAAGATGAAGGAGGTATTTCGGGTTGAGAGTTATTAAAACAGAGAACTTTTGCTGGAGAAAAGCGAAAACTATTCATTATTTACGATGAAGGTCACCACTTTACTTCTCAGCAAGTAGACATGTTATTAGAATTAGAGCCAGAAGGGATAATTCTAGCCTCAGGAACTCCAACTTATGCTGGAAGATTAGGAGGCTTGATTAAAGAATCAGGGCAAAAAATGGAAGATTTAATTGTAGCAGTTCCTACTTCAGATGTAGTTGGCGAAGGGTTAATTAAAACTAAATTGCGGTCTATTGGTTACGATGAATCATCATCAATGGGAGAAATAATCAATAGTTTAATAGAAGACTTAAATAAGTTGAATAAATTAGCCAAAAAGAAAGGTTTATCAAACTTAAAAGCCATTTATGTCTGTAAAACTAATCTATTAGAAACCGAAACTAGGCAAAAGGATAATCTAGATTTGCCCTTTGAGCAAAGAAAGTCACCTCCTATTCTAATCTGATGACATTTAGTAGATAAGTGTAAAATAGACCCTCGTAAAATTGCTGTTTGTGCTAGGGTAGACTTTAATAAAGATAATCCTCCTGACAAAAGATTTAACCTTTTTGACAGTAGCACTAAAAATAGTGATTATCAAACTTTTTTAAAAGGTAAATATGAACACATAATTTTTAACAAAGGATTGTTAGAAGGTTGAGATGACCCTCTCGTTTACATGGCTTACATTGACCGCAATATTGGAGGTGATATCCAAGCCGAACAGTTAATTGGCAGAGTATTAAGAATGCCAGAGCGACACCATTACGAACAAGATTTTGAAGACCTTAATACTGCTTACTTTCATATTAAGGCTAACAGTAACGAAGAATTTAAGGAAATAGTGAAAAAGATTAATAAAGAGTTAGAAAATACTGTTCCCGAGATTAAAAATGAAATAATTTTAGCCTCTGAAAAAGATAAACTAACCATTTGCCCTACCAGAAAAACAAGATATTTTCCTAAGATAGGAACTATCAATGAAGACTTAGCCAAATTAAATATTCAATACATTTTAGAAAATAAGGTTAAAGACTATTCTAAAGTTTCTCCTTCTTTCGTTGAACCATATGGAGGAAGAACTATTACAGACATTGAGATAGGCAAAAAATCTCCTGCTATTAGTAAGTGAGAAAAACTTGCTAGTTATAACAAAGTAAGTGTTAAAGATGTCTTAAGAAGGAATATTATTAGAATTAACCCGCGAGCTTTAGATTTAACTGATTTTAACCATAAGATATATAGGGAAAAACTGAAGTTTCCAATTGGAGTTAACTCAGATGCTGATAATGAATTAAAAATCATTGCTCGGGAAATTGTCAATACTTTTATGAACACTATTAAGTTAATTACTGCTTATGATAATTGCAAACCAATTCCTAGTATTAGCATAAATAAGAAAAAAGATATCTATGAATTTGACAATAGTGTTCATCAGTATTATAGTAATCTAAATCCATTAGAAGAAGAAGCCGCTAAAGTAATTGATGGTTTAGGTCTTGATTGAACTCGTAACCCAGTTTTTAGCGGTTATGGAATCCCTCTATTGAGTAAAGGAACTACTAAAAAGTTCTATCCCGACTTCTTAGTTTGGTTGAATGATGATTTGGTAGTGGCTATTGAGACTACAGGCAAGAGTTTATTACAAGATAAAATTGATAGGAAATTGTTTAAAATTGAAAGTTTTGATAGAGAGAAAGCCAAAGCAAAGTCAGCAATAATTCCACCTAGCAAAGTGGTAGTAGGAGTAATAACCACTACTAACAAGAAAGATAAATACCAAGTTTACCAAGTAAATGAAAATAATCAACCAGTTCCAGTTAGTGAAGCAATAGATATGGAAGAATGTGTTAAGTTGATATTAGAAACAGTTTAATATTTCAAAACAATTACATAAACATATAAACACCTATAAAATTATATATATGAAAACTAAAAAGAAAAAACCAATCTCACCACTTAACTCCCCTAAAGAAGTTCAATGCTTTCAGTGCCAAAAAACTTTTTCTCTTACTTTTGTGGTTCCTAAATGAGATTACAGCTCTAAAAACAATTGAGACTATTGAACCGAAAAAGAGGAAAACAAAGGAAAGTATATTTGTAATGATTGCTTGCTGGATTTATATTATAACCATAAAAAAGAATACTGAAAACTAGTAACTAATTTAAGAAAGAGACAACAAATGCGAACTTATGTTTATGATGGCACTATTTCTTAATTTTTTTACTTTTTATTACATATACATATAAATACCTACAAAATGATACAAGAATATAACCTTAGAACTGAACAAATAACTAAATTGCGAGAGAAGAAAGCTTCTTGAAAATGAATTGCTGACTTTTATCAAGTTAGTGAAAGAACTGCTTATCGCTGGAATAAATTAGGCGAATCAATCAAACTAACTGAGTCAAAAGTAGGATGTAAGCCAAAAATCAATGAAATTGTTTTGCCACTCTTGCATGATTATATAGAAAAACACAATACTAAAACTCAGCATGATATGCTTGATTACCTATTTCAAGAAACAGGTCTAAAAGTAAATCAATCAACTATTTCTCGAACTTTAAAAAAGCACAATATCACTTATAAAAAAGCTGAAAAGCAATATTCGGAGCAAGATAAGGAGAAAGTCAGACAATTTGTTATTGATAACTTTTGTTTACTATCTTCATCTTCTTTTTATGCTCTAGATGAAAGTGGTTTTAACTTGGGAGCAGTGCCTGGTTATGCTTACGCTCCCAAGAATCAGCGAGCAGTAGTTAAAAGACCTGGTAAGAGAGGTGAAAATTACACACTACTTTTGTGTGTTAGGAATGTAAATAGTAATGCAGCGATAAGTTGGAAAATGATTAAAGGCGGAGCCAAGTCAGCAGATTTTCACCACTTCCTTAGTAGTGTTGAATTTCCTGCTGATGAAAAAAAATACTTGTTACTGGATAATGCTCGCATTCATCATGCGACTGATTCTTGTAAGAAAGTTAAATTATCAACTATTGCTGAGTTAGCTAAGAAAAAGAATATTGAACTCAAATATTTACCTGGTTATGCACCCAAGTTAAATCCAGTCGAGAATTGTTTTAGCGTAATAAAAAGTTATTATAGACAACAAAGGCCTAGGAGCGAAAAAGAGTTAATAAAAGTTATTGAGGAAGCGATAAAGGAGTTACAGAAGCATGATTTAACTAAATATTTTAAGAGTTGTTTTAGAACTGACATTTAATTTGCATAATGCTATAGTTAAATCAGCGGACAACACTCCCACTCATTTATTAATCCTGAATTACTTGTGGTTCTACTTAACTCTAGTGCAATTGCTCGGCGTTAAATTTTATATGGTTTTAATAATTGCTTCGAGAATTTCACTCGGGTGAATTAAAGGATAATTTTCGGTAATCATAATTTATAATTTGTAGGGGGGATAAAACCACCCCCCAAAATATTTTATCTATTTTTAACCTCCGGTAAAATATCCACATCTATTTTTCCTCTTTCTTCGGTCCTTCTTCCGGCAAATCAGCTTGTCGCATTAGCACTCAACCCAAAAGGAGCAGGCTACAAATGGTTACAACTCCAAGACCGATACTTAATTTTGTAGAACTAGAATTTTCACTTCTTAATTTATTTATTTCACCACTAATTATGCTATTTCTAACTTCCTCAACTTTTTGAGAGGAAGTGGCATTTTGTAGAGTTTTTTTCTGTTCTTCGGACATTTTAATTCCTCATTTTTCCAAGTTAGTTTTAGTATTGTTTCTTAAAGTATTAGGGTTAACATTCTCTTTGTTATCATTTTTTAATCGAGTATTTTCAGTTTTTAATGTATCCTTTTCAGTTTTTAAATTATCTCTTTCGGCCTTAATGGTGTTGTAATCGGTGCTTGCTGGTCGACCCATTAATTCTTTAATTTTAGCAATAATTTGCTGTTGATTAGCATTATTCCCCACTCCTAATTCGGTTTTTATAGCGTTTAATTGACTTTCTAAATTAGTTTTTTCAGCTTTTGCAGTAGTCAATTCTGCTTTGGCAGTTTGGGCTTCTTGCTTGGCTTGGTCTTTTTCACTATTAGCACTGCCGGCCACTTTACTTGTTAACTCATTTTTTAACTTATCTTTATCTATTTTACCGTTATTTCTTACTGAATCTGGCAACTTGTCGTTTGGACTCAGACCTAGCAATTCTTTCAAAGCATCCTTGGCTTCTATAAATCCATCTAATTTGTCCGAGTGAATAAATCTAATTTTAGGAACTCCGCGTGCTTTAAGTTCATCAATAGAATCAACATCTTCAATTCCTTTAATCTTATTCAACTTTTTGCAATTGTTGATGTTTAACGTTTTCAGATGCTTGCAAGTTTTAAGCGAGAGTTCTTCAATTTCCTCACAATTTATACAAAGTAAAGTTTCTAGTTGATTATCACCGTTCAGCACCATATCATCAAATTTTAATGTTTTTAACTTTTTATTCTCATTGACATCTATTTTTTTAAGTTTTGGACAATTGCGGATAATTAATTCTTCTATTTCATTGTTACCTTTAAGATCAATTGTTTCCAAATCTGGATAGCCTTCAATAACTCCTTTGCCGGTTAATTTATCTGTTGGTGCTGTTTTTTTCGAATCATCTATTTTTATTATTTTATTTCCCCCGCTAGGGTCGTAGTTGTCTTTTAAATATTGTTGAATGTCTTTATCTGCCATATTAAATTATTTTTTTAATTCTATCTCCAAATATTTTTTGTACTTGTCAATCCTTAAATGTTCTTCATACTTGTCACCAAAGTAATCTTTCAAACTTGTTTCCAGCACCTTAACTCGTAGGTTTAATTGATTAATTTTCTCGTCTTTCTCATCTACCTCATTTTGTTTATCTCGTAAATCATCATTCAATTGTTTTTTTTCTCTTCCTAATTCCCTTATTTTTTTTAAATAATTATCAATTAGTTCCGTTTTCTGCCTTAACTCTTCTTCAACTTTTTTCTGCTTGATTTGATAATCTTTTTTCTCCTTAGTCAAATTATCATTTTCTTCTTTTTCCTTTAATCATTTATTTCTCCAAACCTCTTTTAGTTTTTCCAAGTCGGATAATTTTTTTTCTAATTCCGCTACTTCCTTTTGAAAGTTAACAATAGTTTGTTGACTTAAGTTACTCTCTTGTTGAACTTCTTTAATTTGTGCTAATAATTTTTCTCCGGTCAACTCTGTTTGAGTCTCTTGCTCTTTATGAAAAGGTTCAGCAATAAATATCTCCTCCTTACTATTAATAGTAATTCCGCCAAAAGTGGGGCTTTTTTCTAATACTTGTGGAGAGATATAAACGGTATGAGGAATATCCTCGCCTAGGGGTAAATCAAGTTCTTTCATTAGATCATGTGGGATATCTAATTGGATTCACTGTCCGTCAACCGCAAAACCATATCTTTCGCACAGGAGCTTGTCTTTCCACTTTGGATTAGTAGAACCGCAATAATTGCCGACTTCGGTAGTTAAGGTCAGAAAATTATCTGGAATGGGAGTTGGGGTTTTTAAATCCGTTTGGGTGGATTTTTCATTTTTAATAATTTTTTCTTCTGCGTAAGGAAAAATGTCATTTTTAATGTTTACCATATTCTACTTATTATCCTTGTAGTATTTGCGCTTGTCAACCACTTCCCTCATTTTCTAAAAATCATTCTACTATTTTAGCATAATCGGCTGCTGAAATATTGGCTCTGGCATCTCTTTCGGCTACCACTTTGTCGTAATCATTTAATTTTTGTTGTTGTTCGGCCGTGAGAGTGGCACCCGTTCCTGCCCCCCCTGTTTCTTTGGCCGCTTGGTCTGGTGTTTTATTAGGAAATTTATCCTTTCACTGACCCAACTCATTTTTCACTCCATCAAATTCATTTTTAGGAACCATACCTTGATTTTTGGCTGCTGCTTCCAATTTGTCTTTCTGAGCGGGGTCGTTCGGATTAATGTAATCTTTGAACTTGTCCTCTGTATTTTTTACCGCTTTGTCTTCTGCGTCTTTTGCTGCTTTGTTTAAATCCTCTTGGGTCGGTCGGTTTTTTAAGTCATCTAATTTATTTTTTCAATCGTTCGGCAAAGGGTCATCAGAAGTCGAACCCAATGCGGAATTAATGGCTTCTTTTCATTCCTTAAACTTTTTGCCATTAAGTCCGGGCGTGTCAAATAAATTAACCGATTGCAATTTAGTCAAATTTTCCCAACCCTCTATTTCTGTAAGATTAGGATTGCGGACCACACCCAATCAGGCGAGATTAGGAAATTTACTAAGGTCAATTTTAGTCAAATTATTGCCGAGTAATTCCAGTCATTCTACATTAGAAAAAACACCTTGGAAAATAATCTCGGCAATTCCATTATCATTAAATCTAATCTTTTTTACTTGCGGACAGTTGTCAATAGTTATTTTAGTTATTTTATCCTTAACATTTTTTTTATCTTGCCTAGTAAAATCAATTACTTCCACCTTTGCATAGTCCTTAATTACTAATTCACCACTCAACTCTTCCACTGGGTTTTCCTGGTCGTGTAATTTTATTTTGCTAACAGTCTTGTCAGAATATTTGGTATCTAACCAATTTTGTGCTGTTTTTGTCATACTAATTTTTAATTGTATTTATTTCTATATTAGCCTGATATTGAATATCCAATCGTTCCTCATAATTCTCACCATAAAGTTCTTTTATCCGTAATTCTAAATTATTTAATTTTGCCATTTTTTGCTTGGCTTCGGCTGCATTATTAGGATCTATTCCAATTGCGTCCATAGTGTTTTTCAAATCATCAAATTTTTTCCCTTTATCATTCAGATCATTAAGTTTACTTTGATCGATTTTGCCATCCACAATCAGGTCGGGATTTTTTTCTACTAAATCGTCATAGTTATTGCCTTTTTCCGCCTTATCTTTTATTTCTCCCAACTTACTTTCATCCACTTTACCATCGGTGCCAAATAGACCCGGTAATTCTTGCTCTAATTTTTCCTTATTTTCCTTATTTTTGTCTAATTCGTCTTTAATCGCCTGTTTGATTTCATCTAAACTTTTTCCTTCTCCGTCTAATCCCAATTCTTTTGCTATTTCTTTTAATTCTTCTTCATTAGCCTGATCCAATATTTTCGTCAGAGGAAAAGTTTGATAACTATCTCAACTGATTAATTTAGAGAGATTTTTTATGCCATTAGCAAATTTGAGAGTGGCTGGATTGTCGCGAAAATAAAGCATTTCTAATTCAGTATTTTTGCTAATGTCAATTTCCTCTAACTTATTACCTCCAAAACTCAATTTTTTCAGTTTAGATAAGTCAGTCAATCCCTCTATTTTAGTAATCTGATTGTCGGATACAAAAAGTGTTTCAACAGTTGGACAATTAATGATTTTTAATTCGGTTATTCCCTTGGCTCCACCCAAAAAAATTTCTTTTAGTTGGGGATAATCCTTAATTTCTAATACTCCTTCTAATTCTGTGCCTTTACTAATTCTTATTGCGGTTGTTTCGTTTTTCTTATTTTCGTAACTATCTGTTAGCCATGTTTGAGTGTTTACCATATTATTTTTAGATTTATTTTTACTTTGTAATTATTTAATTTTGTTGGGGAGTATTTATTAACTCCCCGCGTTTTTTTCTTTTCATCTATCTCCTTTTATTCATGCTGCTGCAAGATGCTTGTTAACCATGATTAGTTTGGATTACTTACTTCTATTTGAGCCTGGATTTCTATTTCTTTTCATCTTTGTTCGCCAAAATAATTAGTAATCAAGTATTCTTTAATTTGGTCGTATTTAGAAACAGCAGTCTTTTTCAGCAATTCGCGTAAGGTTTCTCAGGCGGCCATATATTCCCGGTCGGCATTGTATTCTACTTGTCCCTCTGAGTCCACTTTATTCTGTCCCCATTCCTTATCTAATTCTCTATAACCATCCAAAGTGTCGGTTTTTATCGCATTTTCAATTTTGGGTTTCATTTCCTCCGCTACCGTTTTGCCAAAATTTTGGCTATACATCAAGGCCACGATATAACTTTTATCATCCTTTTTGTTATTTTCAACTAAAAATTTTCATCTTTTTCATTTAAACAGAGTCTCAGTTAAATGCTTTTTAATTTCTCCCATAGTTGTGGTTGGTGTGGGAGTAAGTTCAATTGCTTTTTCTTCCCTAATCAATTTTGCTTCCTCCTTGAAATTAGCGGGCAGTTCGGAGTCATTATCAATGTCAGCATCACTGGGTAAATCTTCTTTCTTGGTCTTGCCGGAAATATTTTTCTCAATTCAATCCTTAATTTTTTGTTCTGCTTCATCCTTTTTGTCCATTAATGTTTTGACAGTATCTTCTAAATCCTGTTTATTAGTTGCTTTTTCAAGTTGAGATTTTTCTGCTTCCGTTAGACTTCAAGATTTACCATCCAGACGCTCTTTTTTGTACTTTTCTTTGGCCGTTTTTAAAGCCGTAGCCGTATCGATTAACCCATCCAATTCCAGTACATCTGTCCCTAACTTTTTTTGTAATTTGTCGATTTCTCCTTCTTCATTGGTATTGCTTCAAGATTCATATAAATCAGTAAACAATTTTTGCCTAAATTGTTCTCAACTCTCCTTTTCCAAATCGTCTAAAGTTAAGTTTTTATCAGTTAGCCCTTTTTTAATATATGCAGGTAGTCATTCTAAATAGAATTTTTTATAAAGTTCTGTGGTATAAGCCACATCATCCCCCGTGTAAGTTAAAAACGCATTTAATAAATCGTCTTTATTCTGGGTCTTTAGATTTTTGACAACAACATCATCATCTAACTCGTTAATGGAAAATAAATTTTCTAATTTTGTCTTTGCTTCTTCTTTAATTTTTTCAACTATATCGTCGTCCTCAGTAAACCGTTGAATAAAACTTAATAAATCTTTTTTCTCAGTTGCATCTGAATACTCATTTCATTCTTTCTTAGTTCTGTCGTGATTTCATTTCGCTTCTATATCGTTTATAGCGTTGGGGTATTCCTCTTTTAACCAATCTAAGTATTTTTCTATCTTTATTTTAGTCCCGCCTCCTTCTTTGCTTAAAACTTGAAAAAGGGTTCTTTCGCTGGCTAAATCCTGAAATTTTATGGAAACTGTTAATGTTCTTTTCATATTATTTTTATAGTCTTATAGTCTAGGTTCTAATTGCTAAAAATTTTCATCATTTTGATTATCCCGTTATTTATTATTTATCAGGTTGGACTTGTAGGGCTTCATTCATTAAGTTTTCTGCTTTGGTTTTATATTTTTGTCGTTCGTTAATAACATTTAGATAGAAAGGATTATCTTTAGCATCTATTTGAGTGTAGTTTTCTACTACTTTTCAATTCTCATTAATGTTGTCAATCCTCTTTTTTAATTTAGCGTCAATTTTTTTTAATTGTGCTTTTAATTCTTCAGCTTTTTCGGTAGCACAAATACAGGCCACCACTTTAAAGGCCATTTTCATACTTTCTCTATTTTCTAAGGTTAATTTTTCATCAACAATATCTTCATAGTCAAAATTGGTTCCATATGTTTTTTTCCAAACTTCATCACTTTTAAATCTTTTACCAATGAGACTGCTGGAGATTTCCATTGCTTGGAAAAACAGGGTCAATTCTTTGCGAATATTTTGTCGCACAATTTTCATAAGTTCTTCCTTATCAGACTTTAATTTCGTTACTTTGGCCTCAGCTGCGGTTAATGCTTGACTTACATCTTCCGCTCCCTCTGAGTATTTATTTGCCGGAAAAGCCCCAAGTCATTTATTCAAATCGGTTTTAATTGTCTCATAGTCTGCGGGCTTTAAATCTGTCTCGGTGTGCTTCTCCAATTGGTCAGGTGTGTGTTTTTCTTGGTTATTAAGTATCTTATTATATTCCTCTTGGGTAATATTTGGTCGTTTATTTAATGTTTCAATATCGGCTTTTAGTTGTTCGGGGGTTTTATTAGGAAAAACATCAGTATATTTTTTTAATTCCCCTTTGGTAGTATCTCGTTCTTGTTCTGCCTTGGTTTTTTCATTAGTTAGAGTATTTATTGTATCATTCCTTTTACCAAGTTCAGTATCCTTATCGGATAATTGTTTATTTAAGTCTTTTATTTTGTCGGGCAAATCTTTATTATCATCAACTATTTTCTGTAAGTCCTTAATGGTATGATTAAGGTCTGAAATAGTGGTATCCTTGGCTTGATTATCAGCAGTTAATTTGGTATTATTAGTCTGGGAATTAGTTAAATCAGTTTGTAGTTTTTGTTTATCTGTTGTTAAGGTGGTTATTTGGGAATTAAGGTTGGTTTTATCTTTTTCTAATTGGGTTAAAGCATCGGCGACTTGGGTTAGTCTGGCGACAGTTATATCGTCTCCAAACTTTTTCAAAGTATCATACTTAATTCAAACATTAGTTAAACTATTACCCCAATTTGCTCATTCTGTTCATTTTTGTTCTGATGTTGCTTTTTCAGCCTGTAATTTTGGAACATTACCATCAGATATTTCTCCTCAATAGCACCCAATAGCGCCTAATAAGGTGACCTTTCATGTGTTAGTCTCTGGGCCTGCTGTCCTTGAAAAAAAACAAGCAGGGGAAAAAAGTTCACAAGTGCTACCTTTGCTCTCTTTGTTTCCAGCACCATCCGTTCAAAGAGTATTATTTTTAACATTTCAACCCCAAAAATCTAATCGGTTAAATAATGTCTGCCCTGAACTATTATTTCCCCAAGTTCCTTTAACATTTAAAAGTCATAAATCATTTTTAAACTCGTAGGTTGTTCCCCCTCCATTTGGATTTCCATGTTGATTTCCTTCAATTTCAAGCGATTTATCTTTGGTCTCAACTAAATAAGTAAACTTAACTCTGTCGATTGCTCCTGCTCCATCAACAACTACTTTTACTACTCTAATATTAGTAATTGTATCAGCACATTTATCTTTACTAACTCCTAGCTTTTGAGAAATAACATCCAAATCGTCTACTATTGTCCCATCCGTTCTACCATAATAAGAGGATTTATTATTGGTTAATTTTATTTTTCAGTTAATTGTCATAGTTTCTAATTTTTACTTTTTTAATATTGTCAACATTGTAAGTATTATTCTTTCAAATACTCAATATTTTTTTTAATAGTGCTAGTTCGGTGTCTGTGTTGTCATATGGGCTTTTGCTACCAAGATAATCAACATGTAGCACTCCCTCGCCTTGAAAAACAAGGGAAGCCCCCGCATCTAATAAATTTTTTCTTGCTTGATGCAATTCTGTTTTTGTTACCATATTCTTTTATTTATATTTATGTCTTTAATATATGTTTAGACTTAAAATTTAATTCTACTTTTTAGGTGTAATCAAACTCTTTTGAGTTAATTAACTTACTTTACTCTATATATATAAAATCCTAATTCCTTATTTATAGGAATTGTATCTTCTATATATGTTTCATTTTAGGATTTATTTTATTTTTTTGTTTATCAGTTATCATTTTGCTAATGATGATCCTGGTTTTTTCCCGGATTCTGTCATTTACTTATTAAAATTATGTTTTTAATTCAACTCTATTTTCTAAACTGGTTAATTTTTCAACTCTTACCTCACCTTTGACCTTTGTTTCTTTATCATCAACTTTTTTTTCGAATCTTATCAAACAGAGGGGAAACCATCCCCTCTCGTTTTTTTGTTAATTGAACTTTTATCATCAACCATCAGAACCTTTTGGAGGAATTTCAAACAAGGCTTCGCGATAAACTTCTTCTGTTTCTTTTTCGTAAACCACTTCATTGGGCACTTCTAATGTCCGCAATTGTGCTTGGGTTCCTTCTTTGATTTTTTTGTAAGGTTTGAATTTAATTGATAACTTGACATTTTCTCCTTTGGAATTTTGCGTTACTTTGACTTCATATTTAGTTTTATCTCGACAACCTAACAAAAACCCGCACATCGCTGCATCAGCATCCTCAGTAGCGTCAAATATATATTCATCTTTCTCGTTTTGTCTTCACTTTTTTAATTTGTCATTAGTTGCTTCTTTTAAGACTTTTTCCAATTTATCCTCTTGAAAATACTTCAGCATTTCACTTTCAAAAATATATTCTCCCGCCTCCCTAGCTTTTAGAGCATTGGCGGCAGCAGTAATTTTCTTTTTCGTTTCAGGATCTTTGGTTTTTGCAGCCTTGGCCAGCAAAGACTTCTTTTTTTCTGCCACTTTCTCTTTTTCCTCTTTGGTTACATTAAAAAGTTTAGTGGGGCTTAATTTACTTTTTAAATCTTTAATTAGCATAATGTGAAGGTATCTGCCGCCTTCATCTTGGCTCAACTCAGGAACAGGCTTGTCTTGGTTGTAAAAGTCAACTATTTTTTTAATCACATTTTTATCAATGGCTGCCACACCGCCCTTTTTTTCAAACTCCGCTACTAACAGTTTTGAGGGAACATCCTTGCTTAATTCTTTAGGAGGATAAACTTCAGCTTTCTTAGTTGTTGACATTCAAACTGGTTCAATATATATTCCATCCCGGCCTACACGACCCCTCTGTTGTAATCAATTATAAAATTCCGCCGGAACCTCTATTTCTTTTTCTACTCATTTGCCATTTTCCTCAACTACGATAGTTATAACTATATACCCCGTGGTAACGCAGTCAACATCACCAAGACTAAATCCCATCTCATAAGCACTGGAAAGAACAAAAATTAATGGAGGCTCCAAGGTCTTAATGATATCAGTGATATAGGGCCGTAAGGCATTATTAGCAATTATGACTTTCGTATCTTTTTCTAATAGTTCCACATCTATTTTGTCAAATTTTTTCTCTCCTTTATTTGGCTTCTTTCAGACAATCGAGACACCTTTTTCATCCTTTTCTGGCTTATCAGCAAAGATTAATAATTTTCGTTTAAAAAGATTAGGATGTCTTGGTTTTGATGGGTCCTTTTCGTCTTTGAGGCCAGCCATTTTAGTAAAATCATTTAAGTAATAATCCTTGACATACTTGCTCGACAGTTGTATGGAAGTAGGTAATTTGGGATAAGTGGCTGATAAAAGCAGCACGCTAAATTGATCTTTTCGGACATTACGATGTAGTTCCTTTTCTTTTCCGTCTACCAGCCCTCCTATCAAACAGGTAATTAAAGTCCGATAAATGACCGGTATTTTTAAATGAGCTTCATCAAAATATACTCATGGTTTAATAATGCTCGGATTATTAACATAAGCATCTAAAAATTCGGTTCAGAAGAAGACATTAATCATATTGCTGGCTCCGTTATGGACCGTTTCATAAGGTTTGCCACCAACAGCAGTATGTTTTTTATAGCAGATTGGACACTTAATTACTCGATAATCAATGTCGTCTTCGGTATAAAGTTCACCATTTGCTTTCCGTTCTTGATTAGCAATTTTCTGCTCCATTTTTTTAATAATGTCTAGAGCCGCTGCTTCGTCTGATAGCCAGTCGTTGTGACCGCTTAAAACCGAACCCACCAAGGATTTTTCAGGAACTACTAAACTAACTCCTAATTTGGCTCGATCGGCTTCGGATAAAGCATCCACTTCTTCATTACTCAGTCCTCGAAAAGCCCCACATCTTAAAAGAGTAGTCGACTTTCCTCCTCCGGTGGGAGCTGATTTTACGGCTGCTCCTTTTTCAATTCTTTCATCCTGCACGGGGCTAGCGGTATCAAAAGAGTTATCTACAGTAGTCCCACTAACCTTAAACTTGGAAGTGCTAGAACTAGGATTTATTCAATCTCTCATGGTTAGCGGTGGATACTGGTTAGGAATTACTCGACCACTAGGAAAAGGAAAATCCTCTGCTACTCCTTTGCCTTTGGGATCTAGTTTTAAGGCTTTATTCAGAGCTTCTGGGCTAATGGCTGGTTTTATTTCATCTAGTTCTAAGTCAGTTTGATTTAATGATAATAATTCTGGCGAAAATTCTTTGGTCAAATCGATGTCATTACCACCCACTTTCAAATTAGCAATTTTATCTTCTAAATCTGCCATTTGTTGTTTTAGCAACTCATATTCCTCTTTTGTCACCGCATCAGTAGCTGGGGGAACCACTTCGCTCGCTGCTGCTTGCCCCTCGGATTCGGTTTCCAATTTTTCAATCTTTTTTTTCAAATCGGCATTTTCACTTACTAAACCATCTATCATTTCAGTCAATGTCTTTCCATCTACTATTATGGATTCTGAACCTTGTTCTTTAATTAATTTTCAAAGTTCTTCTATTCTTGTTTCAATTTCCGTCTTTGGCATAATGCTATTCTTACTCGTTTTATTTTAATTATTGAATATGTTTAAAAATTATTTCTTACAATCACTACTGTAGCAATTACGTCAAATTATAGCAAATTAGGAGTGATTGATTTCGAGGTTATTCTAATTTGCTATCTCATATCGTCCCGACCATAAGCAATTGATATTAATTACACAATATACATAGAATTATTAATTCCTTATTACTAATAGGAATTTCATTGATCTATATATTTGTTTTTACGCACTTTGACATCCTTGCTACACTTTTAAATTAATGATGCTATACTCAAAACCTTAAAAAATATAATATTAGAACATGTTCTATTACCTGTGAAAAAAAAATACTTTAAAAAAATTTTCGACTCTACGCGATAAGATAATCGCTTTGCGAAAAAAGACTAAACTACTGACTGAAGAACAATTACAGAAAAAGTTTGCTTATTATCGGCAAAGAGTTCGCCGGATGCCTAAAAAAGGCCGTGAAAAGTCCTTGGATAAATATCTGGTTCCAGTTTTTGCTCTGGTGCGTGAGGTTATTAAGCGCAAAACGGGGCTTTTTCTGTTCCCTACTCAAATATTTGGAGGAATAGTACTTCATTATGGTAATATCGCTCAAATGAATACGGGAGAGGGCAAAACCTTGACTGCTTTTTTGCCAATTTGCCTCAATGCTCTCTTGGGACGAACGGTTTTCGTTATTACAGTCAATGAATATTTAGCCCAAAGGGATTGAAGTCTTGCTAAACCTATTCTCGATTTTTTCCAAATTAGTTCTGGAGTTAATTTGACTAATATTTCGACTGAGGAGAAAAAACGACTATATAATGATTGCACGGTCATTTATACTACCGGCAGCGAATTAGGATTCGATTATTTACGGAATAATTTAGTGACTAATATTGAGGACAAAAAAAAACAGGACTATTATTACGCGATCGCTGATGAAATCGATTCGCTTTTTATTGACGAATGTACTAATCCCCTCATCATTTCCCAAAGGGTTCAAGGAGAAAATGTCATTAGTCCAGCCGAATACCAATTGGCTACCAAATTGGCTAATGCTTTAGTAGAAAAAAAAGATTACAAAGTCGACCAAAAAGAAAGAGAGGTTTGGTTAACGCAAAAAGGGATCAAAAAATGTGATAAATTTTGACAAATAGATAATCTTTTTGCTTTCAAAAACCATCGTTATAATTTTCTGCTTCATAATGCCCTGAAAGTCAAACATTTTTACTTCAAGGGCATTGATTATATTGCTGATAGAGAGGAACAAAAATTAGTGTTGATTGACGCCTTGACTGGTCGTTTGGTGCCAAATCGAGTTTACAGTTCTGGTATTCACCAAGCTATTGAGAGCAAAGAGAATTTGCCAGTCAGCATCAAAAGCAAAACCATTGCAACTATCACCTACCAAAATTTTTTCCGCCTCTTTGATAAATTGTCCGGCATGACCGGGACCGCTGCGAGCGAAGCGGATGAGTTTCGTCAAGTTTACGGCATGGAAGTGATTGCCATCCCTCCTTATCGAAAATTAATCCGTCAGGATCGCAACGATTTAGTTTTCTGGGACAAAAAGAGCAAATATGATTATATCATCAAATTAATCAAAAAAAATCAGAAAACTGTTCGTCAACCCATTTTGATTGGTTCTCCAAGCGTGGAAGTTTCCGAACATTTATCCTCGCTATTGAAAAAAGAAAATATTCCTCATAATTTACTTAACGCAGTCAATCATAAGCAAGAAGCCGAAATAATTGCCAAAGCCGGGCAAATTGGCACCATTACCATTTCTACTAATATGGCCGGACGGGGGACTGATATCATTCTTGATCTGGAATTTCTCCTATTTAACTTGAAATTTGTGGCTGAAAAACTTCGTGATATCGATACCGATGAGGCCAAAAAAGTTAGAGAAAAAATTAATGAATTTTTAAAATGGTGTTCAGAGCATAAAGAGGAAACGAAAAAAGTTAGAGAAAAAATTAATGAATTTTTGAGAGATTTGCGAGGCAAAAAATATACAAAAAAAGTTCAAGTAGTAATTGATAAGTTTGTAAAAGGTCTAGGAGTATTAGGAATAGAAAGAAATACTACTCGGCGGGCTGATAACCAGTTGCGGGGTCGGGCTGGACGCCAAGGAGACTCAGGCGAAAGTCAATTTTTTGTCTCTTTGGAGGATGAAATGTTAAAAAATTTTGGGGTTAAAGAACAAGTAGGCAAATTTTTCAACCAAAAACAATTAAAAGAACTTTTTCACAAGCCGTTAAGTGGCAAAATATTCAATTATCTCATTTCTGAACCCCAAGAAACTTTACGAAATGTTCACGCTTCCAACCGCCAATATCACCTTAATTATGACTTGCTTATTAATCGGCAAAGACAATTCATTTATAATTACCGTGATAAATTATTAAAGACAGATGACCTAACTAAAATAATCAAAAAAAAGTCCTCGGCTAAAAAAGGAGAAATTGTGTCTATCGAACAAGAATATTTAAAGGCCCGTTTGGTGAAAGAAATTGACAATTTTTGGTCGGAATATTTGGAATCTTTAAATAAAATCCGCACTTTAGTTAATGTCAGGGCTTATCTGCCCCAAGAACCCCAAGAAGCCTTTTTTTGAGAGACCATTAATTCTTTCCAGCAAGGATTTAGACAATTAAGCAGTAGGTTGGGAGATATTGCTTACCAGTAGAAAAATGACAAAACAGAGAATAACCGCCAATCCAGGAGAATGAATTATTACCCGCCGTGGAGATTTTGTGCGAATTAAAGATAGCGAAACAGCAATTGAGGAAAATTTAACCAAAATCCGCGAGCATTTAAAAAAACCATATCGGGGGTTGGTTCGTTTTCATGAAAAAACCTCCGAACAAATTGTCAAAGAAAGATACGATAAAGTTTTAGAAGAAGTTGATTTTGATTATGAGAAGTTTCATGACTGGATTTATGACGAGAAAAATAAGGAGAGAATTGAAATTATACCAAGAAAAATGATTTTTTCTGGTTGAGAGTATGAAATTGACGAGGTTGAATACCAACGAGATATAAATGCTGTTTTTAATTATGTTAAAGGTTCGAGGCAAAAATGGAGAATTAAAAAAGAAACATTAGTCAATGAAGAAACCGGACAAATAATTTATTTTAATCCCCAAATTAATGGAATAATTGATGATTTAAGGACAAATTGAGATTATCTATATAATGGCGACTCGGTCATAATCAGAGAACCAAGAGAATGCAAGCCAAAAGGAAAGCATGCCTCAACATTAATTTTTCTCCATGGCACTTATGGAGCCGGTTCTCTGAACCAATTAGTAGAAAAAATTCCGGGTCTAAAAATTATTCATCCTCATTCACCAACTCTCCAATACGATATGTGACATGGTTCATCAAGAGCCCCAGGTGGCCAAGAAAAAGGCTGAATCAATATTACTGGTGATGCTTGGGAAATTATGGAAAATGATGTTGTCCCAAACAATCCCTCCCAAGTAGATTACGAGAAAGTGGACCAGTCAATCCATTTAGATTATCCGCAATTGAGGCGGGCAATGGCTTATGTTAATGAGATTATTGAAAGAGAAATTGCCAGCGGCATCCCACCAGAAAAAATTTTTATTTCTGGTTATTCCCAAGGCGGCTTATTAACTTTGGCAATGGCCCTTACTTCCCAGCATAAATTAGGTGGATTTATTTCTCTTTGTGGTCTTTTACCACGACCAGATAAATTACTAAAAATAGCCCAAGACAAAAATAAGAACACTCCGATACTTATTATTAATAATTCGCATGACCGCTGAGTTCCCCTGTGAACCGGTCAAAAAACTTACGAGATTTTGAAAAATAAAGATTATAATGTTGAGTTCAAAACTAGACCGGGTTTGGGACACGGCTGAAAAGACGAAGACATAGTCGAATTTCTGGAAAAATGTCTGACACAGAAAATCTCCATTTCCAACCAAAATAAAACTAAATATTGACCGTGAATATTAGGGGGAACAGTTATAGCGATATTGTTCTTAATAATTTTTACTAAAATTAGGGCAAAAAAAAAAAAAAAAAAAAAACGTTAGACATCATATTAATATATGACCACAAGTAAAAATAATGATAATTACAAATTGATAATTGGACGCCACTGCCCCTTCAAAGCCCCTAATTACCTGTTAGGGGCAGTCAAGGAAGCATTAAGTTATGGTTCTAATGCCGTAATGATTTATTTAGGAGCGCCTCAAAACACTCGTCGTCGGCCCCTAACTGAGTTAAAAATACCGGAGTTTCGTCAAATTCTAGCAGAAAATAACATTGATATTGATAATGTGATAGTGCATGGACCATATGTGGTAAATCTAGCTAATCCTGCGCGTGCAGAAATTTTTCACTGATCGACGGAATTTCTAAAAAAAGAAGTTGCTCGCATGGAAGCAATTGGTTTAAAAACTCTTATTCTTCATCCCGGCAGTGCGGTCGATGCTCCCATTAATGAAGCTCTATCCCAGGTAGCCAAAGGAATCAATTTGGTTCTCCAATCAAGTTCCCAAGTTCGTGTCGTTTTGGAAACTATGTGCGGTCGGGGCAGCGAAGTCGGAGTAAATTTTGAACAGTTGAAATATATTATTGACCGAGTTGAACAAAAAGGACGGGTGGGTATTTGTTGAGATACCTGTCATTTGTATACGGCCGGTTATGACATTAAGGATAATCTAGAGGCAGTAATTAAGGAATTCGACCAGAAAATCGGTTTGGAAAAGTTGTGAGTTATCCATATTAACGACAGTGCTCAGGAATTAGGAGCCAAAGTTGACCGCCACGAAAATATCGGTTATGGCAATATTGGTTTAAAAGCCTTAAAAAAAATAGTTTGACATCCTAAATTAAATGGAATACCCAAAATATTAGAAACACCCCGCCGCCGCGAAGATTTTGTGGAAGAAATTAAAATTTTGAAAGAGAAAAATTAATTGTTTCCACTTTGCATTTATCAGCAAAAATTATTATTTTATATAATATCTAATTCTTGCAACCGCTTTCTGGCCTTATCAGCCTGAATATAATCACCCTTGTTTCGCCAATCCTGCCATTTCTTAATGAGTAGTTTAATTTCCAGATTATAAGTTGGCAAAGTAAATTTAAACCCTAATAAGTCGAGAATGAAGTAAAAATTATTAATTGTCTCGGAAAAGTTTTTCTTGTCATTCTCTCTCCGGTCGATAAATCTATTAAGAAAATTGATTATTTGTTCGAGAAAAAAAAGAACCTTAACTGTATTGAGATTATTCAGTAAATTAGCAACTATTTCTTGCTGTAAGGGTGTGGTATTCTGGACGACAATTTTTGTCTTATTCATGTACAAAAAAAACCTCAATTTTTTGAGAAGATTTTTAATTTTTTGTATGTAATCTGTGGCTTGTTGAATTAATTCTTCGCTTAAATTAATTACTTGATTATATTGAGCATTTAAAATTAAATATCTCAGAACATTAGCCCCATATTTTTGGCAAAATTGTTTAGCCGAAATAACATTACCCAACGATTTTGACATTTTTTCTTGACCTCAATTGATATGAGCGATATGGAGCCAAGTTTGGCTTAACTCGCGGCCATTGGCAACTAAATACTGAATCCTTTCATTTTCGTGATGGGGGAACAATAAATCATTGCCACCACCATGAATGTCAAGTGTTTGACCATGCAACAGTTTATTAATAAAAGCGGCACATTCGGTATGTCAACCAGGTCTTCCGGCTCCCCAGGGCGAGGGTCAATTTTTTCCGACTGTGGTCTTTTTTCAGAGTACGAAATCATGATTGCTTTCCTTATTTGCTGAAGTAATTTCACGTGTTCCTTCCTTTAATTTAGTGAGAACTTGGCCGGAGAGTTTGCCATACTCGGGATTTTTCTCTATACGAAAAAATACTTCACCAACTCGCTGGTAGGCCGCACCATTTTTGATTAATAAACCAATAAAATCTTGGATTTGGGAGATATAATTACTTACTCGCGGCCAGCGTGTAGCAAATAAAATGTTATAACGAATTAAATTAGTTCAGTAGGATTTTGCATAATGCCGGCTGATTTCAGACTCGGTTTTTTTCTCTTTTTGGGCCTTGATGATTATTTTGTCGTCAATGTCGGTAATATTTTGAATATAATTAACCCTAATATTTAAGTGTAGCAAAAGGCGGTGAAGAATGTCAAAAATGATGACTGGGCGCAAATTGCCAATATGAATGTGATCGTAAACGGTTGGACCGCACAGGTATATGTTGAGAGTTTGACCGGATTGGAGAATTAATTCAGTACTCTTTTTTTTGCGACTATTGAATAATTTCAGAACAAAAAAATTTTTTGCGTTAGCAGTATCACTTTCCATTAATTAAATTAACCTAATTTTGACCGACAAAAGTCACTTTATTTAGATTTGCTTCCGATACCCGCACGCAACTATAGTCTAATTGTGCCGCCGCAACTTTTTTTGCTGTCGCTTTTTTCGTCAAATTAGAACTCCCGTTATCACTATTCCCAGAAAACCAATTATTAAAATCGGAACCAGAACTTTTGTCAACCCAGGATTAGTACTGTCTTGGGATTTTTGACCCCGTAATTCAGCTAATAGAGCATCCACTTGTGGTTTTTCTTTTTGATAAGCCTGTTTTTGATACTTATTTTCAGAAATAATAAATTCTAGAATCTTGGTTATGGCTTCCTGTTTTTCTTGCGGTGAAAGATTTTTAATTTTCGCCCTGATTTGGGTTAAAAGGTTAGTTAGAGAATTATTGACTCCATTTTGGGCGACTTTTTCTTCTGCATAGGCCATTTTTTCCGGTGTGGGGTCGGCCTTGGCCTCCGCAACAGCGGCCTTCGTCTCCTCATCCATATTGCTGTCGGTTAAATTATTATTTTCTATCTGTTGGTCTAATAATTTTATTTGCGTTTGCTTGTATTCATCAGGATTTAGTTCCCGTAATCTATTTTCAATGGCTTGGATTTCGGATTCTTTTTCCTCATAACCATTAGAAGACCGCAATTCTTTGATTTGGGAGAGAATGTTAGCCAGATTTTGATAATTATTTCAATTTTCTTCTTGGCGGGCTTGGATCAAGAGGTCGTTTAAGCGGTTTTTTTCTGCTAATGCGGCTCTTTTGCTTCTAATATTGGCTAAAGTTTGGTCGCGGATTTCGTTAATTGCATTTTCGCTAGACGCTCGGTTAATTTCGGCTTCTCAATTCTGATTGGCTAATTGGCTTTCGTCAATGGCCGGCTGTTGGCTTAACTCGGTCCGAATTTGGTTGATGGCTTCCTGCCGGAGAGTATCGAGATTTTTGTTTCCTCCTCCACCGCCTCCGGTTTTGGTTTGTCTTTTCGTTCTTATATCTGCTAGAACTCTATCTTTGATTTGGTTGATTTGGTTTTCACCGTTGGGGTTGTTGACGGCCAGAATGTCAGCTCCATAATTCTGATTGGCAGCCTCTAATTCAGAAAGTTGGATTTCCGGGTCTTTTAGCATTTCCCCATCAATTTCAGCGATGGCGGTGTTTTTGAGACCGAGTAAAGGGTCGCCACCCCCTCCTTGTTTAGTATGCCTCTTATTTTGAATATCAGCCAACACTCGATTTTTAATCGCCGTAATAGTAGGCAAATCGTTCGCATTTTGAATATCGTGACGTCAATTTTGGTTAGTGGTTTCTAATTCATTAGTATTGATAGTGGGATTTTGGTTGAGGGCATTGTCAATGTCCGCGATGGCTGCGTCTCGGTCGGCT
This sequence comes from endosymbiont DhMRE of Dentiscutata heterogama, assembly GCF_002888635.2. NCBI lineage: Bacteria > Bacillati > Mycoplasmatota > Mollicutes > Mycoplasmatales > endosymbiont DhMRE of Dentiscutata heterogama. The sequence goes on along the minus strand of NZ_LN828718.1, from coordinate 132,076 downwards.
TGATATGGGTCTGTGCCTCCACTACCTCCACCTAGACCAGAACTGATTGGTCCTTTTCTTTTATGCTCATCACCACAATATATCTCTCCTTTCTCTCTTACTCATGCCAAGGCACTATTACGCCAAGTTTTAACAATGCCACAATAAGCGCACTTTTTAGCATTAATTCCATGGGAGCGACAATAAGTGTATAAACAATCGTGCGAGCAAAATAGTTCGTCTCCATTATTTAAATTAACCCACCATTTTCCGTTCTCCTGAAAGGGTTTATCATAACCGCACTGCGGACAATTTCTCGTGACTAGCGGTGGTGGTGGCGGAGGCGGTGGTGGTGCTCCGCCGGCTTCGGCATAGCCATGAGTTTCGGTCGTGTAGCCATTAAGGGCTTCTCACTGCTGTGCTCCGGCTTGGGTACAGAACCAACGTAAACTGATGTTGGACTCAAAACCAGTATGGCGGTCAATACATCTAACCACTCGCATGCAATTATCACACAAACATTGAAAAACTGTGCGACCTGCATCCATAATGTTATCGTATTGGTCTCAATCTCTTTTTTGCTCTACATCATTAAAAATCGCAAAGGCCTTTGCGATGTCATCTCAAGCATTTTTCTCATCCCGAGTAGGCGCTCGACCCTTTCCCTGACTGATTTTATCGGGGTGAAACCGCAAGGATAATTTATTGTACCTTTTTTTGACATCTGCTTTAGAAGCATTGTTGGGAAGACGAAAAACTTTGTAAATATGTAACCTTAAATGTCCATTAATTCCTTGTGTCATGATTTTGTAAAAATTTTGTTGGGTAATTAGTCTCAATTCGAGCCTGATATTGCTCCTCGCCGAGAATATTTTTTAGTTTTTCTTTTAGTCAATTAACTTCGACCTCCTTTTGTTTTATTCTAAATGTTATATCTAAATCATTGTAAATATATCCATCGGCATCTACATAATAAGTCCCTCTGTTTCCAAGAAACTCGTCAACTAGTTTGTATTCTCTTTCATATCACCATGCCAATTCGGTTCTATTTTGGCTTCTCTTTCAATCATCAAATAATTTTTCCAGCAATTCTCAGTCGTTATTGTCTATTTTGTTTTGATTAGTCCTCTTGCCAAAGCAACAATTTTGCCGCACAAACAATTCTCCAAATTTTTTGTTAGCAAAATCAGGAAATAAATGATAACTCCCATTTTGGTCCAAAGTAGCCTCCAAACTATCGCAAAAATTAGTCAAAACAATTTCTGACAATTCGCCGTATATTACTTGTTTTTCCGGTCTAATTTTAACTTTTAAGCCGTCGGAAATTACCACTTCCTTTTCTAGTCAGTTTTTAAAATTTTTTCAATTTACCATGGCATTATAATTTTGTTAACAAACTAGTCCTGGATTGTCAGAAAAGATTTTTCTGCTTTATGCCTAACTGTTTTTTTTTTTTTTTTTTTGTGAAATTACTGTCATATGACTATATATACAATTTATTATTATAAAATCAAAATGGTCGGAACGGCGAGATTTGAACTCGCGATCCCCTGGTCCCAAACCAGGTGCCTTAGCCACTAGGCCACATTCCGTGCTGATATATTTTTATTTTAACTTCTGGCGGAGATAGAGGGATTTGAACCCCCGCGGATTTTTACTCCCTAACAGTTTTCGAAACTGCCCCCTTCAGCCACTTGGGTATATCTCCATTATTGTAATTTTATTCTTTTAACCCCTCTTTTCTTTCAAAAAACTAGCAATAACTAAAATTACTTCTTTAGGCGGGTAGTCCGGAAATTTTTTTCTTATTTGACCTAAAAGATAATTGTGAACTTTTTGTTGGTTAGTGCTAACCATTTGAGTCAATTCGTCATTTCACAGATTTTTTAATTCTTTTTCTATTAAATTTTCGTTAATAGTGCCTTTTTTTTCATATTTTTTTACTAGCCAAGGCAAGGGTTTTTTTGTTTCTACCAACCCTTTAACTATTGATTTTATTTCCTCATTTTCTAATCTTTTTTCTTTTCACAATTGAAAAAGTTTTCAGTAGGATTGTCATTTTTTTTGAAAAAGGGGGAAATTATCCTCAGCCAAATAAGGACTTAAGTAATTGAGATAAAAAGTAATTCAATTTTCATATTCCCGAGTAGGGAAGGGATTGTTTTGCTCGGACATTAATTTTAATTTTTTGGTGGTTTTCAATTTAGCAGTGACTCATTATTTAATTAAAATTTCGAAATGGTGATTATTGTTAGTTAAACTACGAATAATAGCAGGATATTTTTTCAAATTCAATCCTCTTTTAAAGACAATTTATACCTCTGAACTGCCTTAAAAAACGGATGTCATTCAGATAAAAATGACGAATATCCTCAATGCCGTATTTTAGCATTAATAATCGCTCTAAACCGAAAGCAAAGGCAAATCCAGTGAATTTTTGGGGGTCAAAACCGCAATTTTTTAAGACTTGTGGGTGAATTAATCCAGCCCCCGCAATTTCTACCCAACCGGTTTTTTTACATATTTCGCAGCCTTGACCCTGGCATAGCAAACAGCAGGCATCTATTTCCACGCTCGGTTCGGTAAAGGGAAAATAAGAAGGACGAAGGCGAATGGCTTGTTCTCTACCCAGTAATTCTTGGACCACTAATTCTAAAGTTCCCTTTAAATGAGAAAAAGAAAAATTTTTGCCAACCGTAAAACAGTCTACTTGCGTAAATTGATGAGTATGGGTAGCATCATCCTCGTCGCGGCGGTAAACTTTGCCAATACTGACGATTTTTAATTCAGCATTAATTTTTTTCATATTATCACTTATTCGAAAATATCCGTGTTTATTTTTGGGCTTATGGTCTTCGACAACACTTTGTTTTTGACCCATGGTAAAACTCTGTTTTTCAGACAAAATATCAGGTCTATTTTTGGCCTTGTCAGGCAAAATATTGAGTATATTTTTCATTACTCAAGGCTGAATAGTTGTGGTGTGTGTTCGTAAAAGCAAATTGTGGTTAAGGTAGAAAGTATCTTGCATGGCCCGAGCAGGATGGCCGGGCGGCATGTTTAACAAAGTAAAATTATTTTCCTCTGTTTCAATTTCGGGGCTTTCAACAATTTGATAACCTAAACGTCAAAAAATGTCGTAGATTTTTTGAGTAATTTGCGTTAACGGGTGGAGATTAGCCAAAGGAAGTTTTTCTCCTTCGAGGTAAATATCCACTTCTTCTTTTTTAGGTTCTTGTTGGAAACCTTGTGTTTTAGTTTTTGCTTCTGTTTCTTTTCTCATATCTCCGTCCAGTTGAAAAATATCCTCTTTGTGTAAAATATCTGTGTTTGTTTTTAGCCCGTGGCAAAATATCGTTATCTATTTTTCTAAATAATACCAATTAGTTTTCGCTGTTTTTTTAATTTTTCCAATCTCTCAATTCTTTCTTCCAAGCGAGGGTGCGTTCGGAATAACTCAAGTAGCCCCCTTTTTTTCTTTTCCGGGTTGAATTTCAATAAGGACACTGAATTTGGCTCACCGGTCGCTTTGGTATTTTCGTCCTCGGTTAAGTCAATTCCGTCCACTATTCAAGACCTATTTTCTAATTCCAAAAGTTTCCGTAAAGCCGCTAGCATATCGTCTATTCCTACTATTTCAGCCCCTCTTTTGTCGGCGGCTAATTCTCGTTTGCGGTTATATCACAGAACCAGCAAAATCCCACCCAACCGCATAATAGCAGAAAGTATTTCAAAAAATATCCATTTCAAAATAAATTTGACGATATTAAGTTCGCCGGTTTTTTTCTCCTCCTCACTGGGTCGAAATAGTCAGGAAGCAATTAAAACGCAAAGTACAAAATGAAGAACATCAAATATTCCTTGCACTACCAAAATCCGAGCAATATCATAATGGATAAGGTGAGATAACTCATGACCGACCACCCCTCTAATTTCGGAGAGGCTCATGGTATTAATTAAATTACTGGAAAAGGCAATCAAAGTATTGCCAGCCGGACCAGTAGCAAACGCATTAATTTCTTGGGAGGGATAAACACCCACTTCGGGCATTTTCATTTTATAAATGCGGGATATTTCCCGCACTATTCTCACTATTTCTTTTAGTTTGGGATTCAAATCTCTACGGTCATCAATTCTTTTGACGTTTTTCGCTCATTTGGCTAATCATTTTGAAAGATAGTAGGAAAAAAGAGAAGTAATAACAACAGCAACTATGGCTATAATTAAAGTAATAAAAATTCACTTTCAAGACATATACAATTATTTTATCAAAGTTCTTAGCAAAGATACTCATGCGATTGGGGATAGTTTCTGCCAATGGTCCCTAAAATTAAATACATTTTTCATGTCTCCTCTAATTGAAAATATTCTCTAATCTTTACTTTTTTAAGTCCAAAATGGAGGAGGCGAAGGGATTCGAACCCTTGAATACTCACATATTAATAGTTTTCAAGACTACCGCCTTAAACCACTCGGCCACACCTCCTTATTTTTTAATTTTAGAGTTTTTTTGCTTTGATGCTGCCAGACTGCACGGAACAAAAATGTTAAACCTACAATAAACAGTATAAATGTAAAAATAATATTATATATGTCCAAATTACTCGGTCCCTTGTGAAAAAAATCACGCGCTTTGCATTTTTCCCTACTAGGAAATAAAAAAGAATTTAGTCGGGGCAAAAAGAGAATTACTTCTCCCGGCATGCACGGTGGGAAAAGAAAGAGAAGATTGTCCTCTTATGGGTTGCGATTACAAGCCAAACAGAGGCTCATGCATGGCTTTGGCTGGCGCAATAAACAATTAAAAAATGAGTACATAAAGGCTAAGTCCAAGGCAGGTGATACTGGTGTTAATTTGTTAACCAGTTCTGAGTCACGCTTGGATAACATAATTTTTCGTTCGGGATTAGCCAGCACCCTTCGTTGTGCTCGTCAATGAGTTAACCATAGGCACTTTTTAGTTGACGGAAAAACAGTCAATATCCCCTCTTTTAAAGTAGAACCCGGTCAGGTTATTAGCCTAAAAAAAGAAAAAATGGCTGAAAATAAACTGGTTAAAAGTAATTTAGAACAGAATATTAAATTTCCCTCCTATCTAAATTTTGACAAACAAAAATTGGCTATTAATTATTTACGTGTTCCTCAACCTGAAGAGTTAAATAGAGACATTGATACTTCATTAGTAGTGGAATGGTACAGTAGAAAGATATAAGCAAATAGGCTAAAAAAATAATTAATACATCTTTATGCCGAGAAAATCACCAAATTATCCATCTGTTTGCCAATCTCCACCTAAAAAAATCGGTTTTTGAACCCTAGTTAAGAAATTTAAATGAGAAGTATTTAGACATTTTCTACTTATCACCGTTTGGACGATACTTTATACTATAGTCTTTGCTCTCATCAATAACATTATTGAAAAAAAATTTGCTGGTGATAATTTTTCCCTCCTATTACCAGAAAAATTACAAGGATTATTTCCTAATTTAACCTTAAAGCAACTTGTTTTTTGGGGATTAGTATTGGTTGGCCTCTTTGCGTTTACTTCTTATTTTTCTAGTCTCTGGGAGGAAGAATTAAGAATTAAAGGAGGACATTATGTCAAAAATACACTCTTGGAAAAATTTCGCCAATTGCCTTTGACCGAAAGAAAGGCACGACAAAAAGAAATTAGCACTCTGGTCGAATTAGATTCGGGACAATTTGGTCGTTATTGAGAACATTTGCCTAATCATATTTACCATAGTGCTCTCACTATTGTTCTTTTATTATGAATAAAATGAGAAGATTTTAGTCAAATGGGAGTCAAAGAAGCCGCTTTTGCTTTTGTTTGATTAATTTTACTTAATTTTGTTAGTTATTTTTTTACTAAATTAGTTTTGAGGAATGATAAAAAATACAAAAAAGAGTTGACGAAAGAATGGGCAGCGCGCGAAAAGGAAACCAGTCATTCTATTTTGATCGACAGCATGGGCCTGACATCTCATTATCGCACCAAGCAATTAAAAATAAGTAAAAAAAATGAAAATTTGCTTTTTTCTTTTAATCCGATCAAAGCACTTAACAAAACAGTTCCTAATTACTTCTTGGCACAAATGTTCCCCTACCTTTTAATTCTGGTAAGCATCAATTTTGGTGTGGCACAGGGGAACTTAATGGGAATCTGATTTATTTTTCAAAACTTTGGGGATATTTTTGAGTGCTTTTGAGACTACGCTGACTTCTCCTCCTCCCTCACCCGCATCAACACCTTCCTCTCCCTCCCCCAAAAAAACGACAATTTAGCCCAATTAAAATTCCCCACTAACTTAAAAATAATAACTATAGATTGCCAAAATATCTCTTTTAGATATCCCGGACAAAAAGAATGACTCTTAAAAAATTACAGTCGTACTTTTACCCCTGGCACTCTCAATCACCTAACCGGTAAAAATGGCTCCGGTAAAAGTACTCTCCTCTATCTCCTCTTAGGTCTCTTAACCCCCAACAAAGGCAAAATAATTATTACTGACAACCAAGGTAATAATTATAATTTGCTTACTGATATTAATCTCCAATCTTGGAGAAAAAATAATATAGCCTATTGCTCTCATGAAACTCTCCTAGAAGAAGGTTCTACCGGTCAAAAACAATGAACCAATATTAACCATACTCTCCAACGCAAATCCCACTCCCAAATCTTCCTCTTCGATGAGGCTGATAATGGGTTGGATCAAGACCATCAAGAAAGATTCAAAAAAATAATTGGGGGGTTGGTTAAAAACAAAATAGTTATTTATATCAAACATTAGACAAAAATATATATTATTAGCAAAGTAATCTTGTCAGACATCAAAAATCCTCTTAATAAGCAAACAAACACGAATAGTGATTTGTTGGTGGAAATAATTCGTCGTCATACTCTAAATACGGACAATGAGTTAAAAAATAACACTCTTTATTTGGCGAACGAAAGCGTAACTGCCGCAGAGTTAGGAGAAACCATTGGTCGTCCAATCAGTGAAATTATTGCTTTTTTTTGAAACCGAGGGCAAAGTGTCAGCCGTAATCAAGCATTAACTGACGATTTATTAAGCGATTATTGCCGTAGCGTTAATATCAGAGTAAAAAAAAAAGGTGAATTAGATTTTCGCCAGATTATTCAAGAATATTCGCAAAAAAGCCAACTCCAAGGACTCTTGGTTAACCGTCCACCTATTGTTAGCATCATGGGCCATATCGACCACGGGAAAACAACTTTATTAGACACTATTCGTCAAACCCAAGTCCAAAAAAAAGAGGCTGGAGGCATAACCCAAAAGGTTAGTGCTTCCCAAGCGGAATTTCAGGGTCAAAAAATCACTTTTTTGGATACTCCTGGACACAGTGATTTTATTAAAATGCGCCAGCGAGGGGTTTCTCTGACGGACCTAGTGGTATTGGTAATTGACGCCAAAGACGGAATAATGTCTCAAACTGCTGAAATTATTGATTATCTTCATAATTATCAGTTGCCTACGCTGGTTTTCATTAATCACAAAAAACCTAGTGAAACAGACAATGAAACTAATTTAAATCGGATACGAACCCAATTACAGGAAAAAGAATTAACTCCTCTCGAATGAGGCGGAGAAATAATTGTGGTTTCTGGCAGCGCCAAAGAAAAAGACAGCGTTAATCATCTTCTCGAAAATATTCTACTCTTTGCCGATTTTAAATCTCATCCTCAAAGTCCGGCTCACGGAGTAGTAATTGATAGTTTTCTTCACCCACAAACCGGCTCTCAAATAAATGAATTATTGATTCAAGACGGAACCCTAAAGATTAAGGATAGCATTTTCCTCAATGGCAAGTTTGGTTCGGCCAAAATAATGTCTGATATTCGAGGCCAGAGAGTCACCACTGCCCAACCGAGCGATATAGTTAAAGTATCAGGCATTAATATTCCCGCCGAATTAGGCGACCGATTTTTGGCGCTAAATGACGAAAAAGTCGCAGCCAAAGTAGAACAAGAATTAGCCCATTATTGAGAAAAAAAGAAAAAAATTACTCCAACGCCCCCCTCCAGCAAGAAAAAAAATGTTAATTTAGTCCTGGTTGCCGATAGCCAAAATAGCCTGGAAGCCCTCACTGAATTAGTGAAAAAAAAAAATGCTCTTCATTGTGACCTTTCAGCAGTCTACAAAGCGGTGGGAAATTTAAACAGTTTTGCCTTGGATTTAACAAAAATTACTAATAGCCAGGTTTTAATTTTTGGCTATCAACCTCCTCAATCTCAAATAAAAACATTAAAAGAAAATAATATTTCTTTTTTTAGCAGCAAAATTATCTATGAAATTGGGGAAAAATTGGACCAAATTATTGATAGCCAACAAGAAATAGAAGAAGTTGAGGAAATCGTGGGAACAGCGGTCGTGAAAGTAGTTTTTGAATTTTCCAAAGGCAATATTGCGGGTTGTCAAGTGACTGAGGGAAAAATTAGCCGTAATAAACGGGTTTATGTGTTGCGTGGTAAAGAAGCCCAGAAAATTTTCACCGGTGAAATTAAAAGTTTAGAGAGCAATAAAGTAGAAAAAAACGAAATCAGCAGTGGTCAGGAGTGCGGAATTGTCCTCAAAGGATTTGATAATTTTAAAGAAGGAGATAAAATTGTGGCTTTTTGAAAAGTAAAAAAAGATATCATGGCTGAAAAATAGATAAGAATATTTTGCCGTAGGCCAAAAATAATTCATAAATAAAAACTGTTATTACGAGCAAAAGTCTACAAAATCAATTATGGTTAAAAGTAGTGAAGTTCTAAAAGACCTATCTAAATGAAGTTATAATGGAAGTATTAAAGGAAAAGAAGGGCATTTTAATTTAGTTTTTTGAGGAGAGGGAGAAAACAATAACAAAGTGATAGAACCAGAGGAAAAATGAGAAAAATATGAGGAAATAGCAAAAGGTTTTTTTAAAGAAATTAAGCAAAATCCCCAAGACTGACAACTTAAAGAAGCACCCAATTCAGACCCTTATTTTGATTGTTATCTAATCGAACATAAATCAGGTAGAAAGCATTATACTCCCAAACATGGGATATGAGGTTTTGGGGATTTACGAGAGGAATGAGATGAGGTTTTAAGTGTTTTAAAAGGTGAAAAAAAAGATAAACCACAAGATAATCCTCCCCAAGATAATCCCCCAACTAACCCTTCACTTCCACAAAAGCAGCCATTTTATCAAAGTAAAACATTTTGGTTTCTAGTGGTTGGAATTGTTGTTGTTATTTCAACTTTTTTATATACAAAATTGTCAAGAAAAGAGTAGGTAGTATCATTTAGTTCATTGATGGCAAATAGAAAAAAAGTTAAAAAATATTAAATATAAATCTCATGTCAAGTCTTAGAATTAAATTAAAAAGTGGTGATAAAGTAAAAGTTATTACTGGAAAATACCGAGGAACAGTCGATTTCATTTCTCGTCTGGACCCAAAAAATCAAGTAGTCTATTTGAAAAAAGTCAGCCGCAAAAAATATGATAAATCAACCCCCGAAAGCAAGAAAAATAAAGAAAAAAAAGAAATCATGACCCCCGTTCATATTTCGAATGTTGCTTATTGATTAGAGGATAAAAAACAAACTACCAGAATTAGTTTTCAAGCAAAGGACGGTCAAAAAAAACGAATTGCTCGCCAATTCAAAGATAAAAAAGGTAATAGTTTGTTAATTGATTAAATTTGACCTCATAATCGAAGTATAAAAACGAAAGTCTCTTATTCTCTTGAAAGCACGTAAAAAACGCAACAAACCCTAGTGCTAATTGATAGTAAAATACTTGCCAAAAATAAATTGTATATCCTAGCTGTTTCGGGTGGTCCAGATAGCCTTTTTTTGCTCGAAAAAATGCGTCTCGCAGGATACAATTTGGTGGTCGCTCATATCAACTACCATAAGCGAGAAAACAGCGATTACGATGAAAAAATAGTGAAAAATTATTGTCAAAAATATTCTTTGCCCTGTGAAATCTACCAAGTTCAAAATTCAGAATACAATTCAATCAGTAATTTTCAAGACCGAGCCCGCCAAATTCGCTACAATTTTTTTCAGGAACTAGCCGCCAAATACCAAACTAAATATATCGTTGCTGCCCACCACCGCGACGACCACCGCGAAACTTACTTGCTCCAAAAGCAAAAAAAATCATTAGTAGAATATTGGGGTTTGCCCGCTCGCACCAAATACGGCAAATGCTGAATACTCCGTCCCCTTTTGTCTCTTGACAAGCAGCAGATTTATCAATATTTAATTGAAAACAAAATAGATTACGCAACCGACACTACTAACCAACTGCTGATTTATCAGCGCAATATTATTCGCCAGCAGTTAGCCCATTTAAACCCCGAACAAAAAGCCCAATTGGACCGAGAAATTGAAAAAAAAAACTGTGAATTAAAAGAAATCAAAAAGGTCGTGCAAACTGCTGCTAAACGATTAATCATTTGCTCTCCGGGAATGCCTGGCATTTCACATTCGACTCTCAAACTTACTAAAAAAAATGAATACGAACCTGAAATATATTTGCGTTTACTTTATTTTTGAATTAACCGAGCCACGGACGGAATTCTCCACCAACGAAAAAAAAAACTTCTGTGTGAGGTTTACAAACAATTGTTTATCAGTCCCAAAGCCAATTTAATTATCGAACTAGGAAATGATTTTCAGATAGTAAAAAACGCTGGTCAAGTCCGTATTGTGGCTATTAAAATTAATTAATATTAAATAATGAAAGACCAAGCGCTAGCAAAAAAAAATAAAAAGTCCGCAAACTCATGAAAATGGCTCGGTCCATTAATAATCTTACTTCTTCTTGTCATTGGGGTCGGCTTTCTTATAGTGCGTTTTTCCAAACCCGACCAACAAACTTTTGAATTGCATAAGAAAGAGGACGGGACCTTGGAAATTGCTGGATTGACCCAAGCCGAAGTGGATAAAATAAATTGACAAAAGGCTGAATATGCCGCCCATCCCTGGGGGAAAAACGGCCACTATCGTCTTTACGGAGAAGCAAAAAATTTCTTCAAAAGGTTGGTCGGCAAGCCTACTATTTACAATGCTCTTTGTGAACTCAAACCACACGAAGTAAGAGACAAAGAAATCGATTTTGTCGGTTTTACCAACTCCAAAAAGTTCAAAATTGCCACTGTTGAGTCTCGCAGTAAATTTGATTTTTTTAAAGAAGAAACTTCGTGGTTTACTTTTGAGAATATAAGTAAATGAGTAATTACTTTTGCTTCTCTTTTAGTAGCGTTTTTCATTTTTGATACGTTTTTTGGCACCAATATTCTCGGGACAATTGCTTATCCTTTTCGCAATTGGGGAAGGAGAGCCGGAGAAGTAGATGTTCCGAAAATTGGCTACAAAGACGTGGGAGGTTACGATGAAGTAAAAGAGGAATTGAACGAAATAGCCGAATACGTTAAGAATCCCAGACCCTTTTGACAAAGAGGAATCAAGGTTCCTACTAGCACGATATTATATGGGCCGCCTGGCAATGGCAAGACTTTGGTAGTTAGGGCTACTGCCGGCGAGTGTCAGAAGCCTTTTATCTTTCGCTCAGGTTCCGAATTTGAGGAGTCAGTAGTGGGGTTGGGAGCCCGACGGATGCGGGAACTTTTTCGCCGGGCCCGTGAACTAGCCAAAGTATATGGATTTTGTTTTGTTTTCATTGATGAGATTGACTCAATTGGTCGTAAAAGATATTCGGCCCATCCCGGACACGCCGAACAGACCCTTAATCAATTACTAACTGAGTTGGATGGATTTCATCCTCGTGATAACGTTATTGTCCTAGCAGCCACTAATTCCCTACATGTACTAGATAATGCCCTATTGCGGCCCGGTCGGTTTGACCGCAAGATTTATGTCCCTTCTCCTAATTTAAAAAGTCGGCGTGAGATCATTAAACTTTGTGTCCGCAAACTGCCACTCAAACCTGACGTTGACTTAGAGGAGATTGCGGCTCTAACCAAAGGCCTAAGTGGTGCTCAAATTACTAGTATGTTTAATGAGGCCTATATTTTAAGTGTCCGCAGCGGCAAAAAGTACATTGACTACGAAATGATTTTTGAAGCCTATGACCGAGTATTAATGGGGCCTTCTTGGACCAGTCAAACTCTAACTCTAGCCAAAAAGAAAATAGTGGCTTATCATGAAGCCGGTCATGCGGTTATTGGCCTGAGTTTACCAGAAACAACGGTCAAAAAAATTACTATTATTCCACGCTTGTCAGCCGGTGGTTATACTTGGATTGATTTGTATGGGGAGAAAGGTGATGATTATCTTATCAACAAAAGTCAGATGCTAGCCCAAGTGATGTCTTTTTTAGGTGGACGGGCCAGTGAGGAATTAATTTTCGGTTTGGAATATATCACGATTGGTGCTTATAGCGATTTTAAGCAAGCCACCAGCATTATTCGAGACCTAATTCTGCGTTATGGAATGTCGGATTTGGGGATTGTTCCGACCCAAGAAACTTTTTTTTCTAGTGAAGAGATACCGCCAGAATTGCCCGAAGTTGCCAAGCAAAGAATCGAGCAGGAGCGAGAAAAAATAATGAATCAATGTTGAAAAAAAGTCAAGGCAATATTACGCCAAAAAAAAAGAGCATTACACTTGCTGGCAGCCGCACTTTTAGCCAAAAATTCTCTCCAAAAAGAAGATATTAATTACATCTTCATCAACCAAATTTCCCCTTATACACCTTTACTAAATTAACAATTATGATGAAAAAGTCGGATAAAATCAAAAAAAAATCAAAAAAACTTCCTGTAGATAATAATTCGCCCGACCAAGGCACGTATAACGTTTGACATAAGTACAATGATTTTATTCGTCGTCTTTACTTAGAAAGACCGCTCAAACGACCTACTGGCAAACAGTTAACTCTCAAATATTTGAGCAAATTAGCCATTGTCTTTTTTGGGGCTTTATTTACCACCCTAACCTTTTATTTTTTAATTGATCCGAATGGTCTCTACAATAGCGGGTTAAACGGTCTGCTCCAAGCCGTTTCTAAATTAATAGTTGGTCGCAGCAATATCGGTTGAGGCAGTTATTACTTCATTTATTATGGCTTAGGATTTGTTACTAATTTACTTTTTATTTTGATTTTGCGGGCACTCTTCAAAGCAAAATTGGAAATAATCAGCACCTCAATTTTTTATGTTTTATCCCAGATTATTTGAACCCAAATATTTGGAGCCTTTAAACTGCGAGAATACGTTTTCAATCGCTTTAATCCCAGCAGTTGGCAAGGATTAAGTGCTAATAGTCAATTATCTTTTACCCTTCCTTATTACATAGTTATCGCCATTGTGGCAGCGATTATTCATACCTATGGATACAGCCTAATTTTTCGGGCCCAAGCAACCCCCGGCGGCCTGGAGATTTTTACTTCTCATTTTTCTTCCCAAAAAGGCAAAAAAAAAGTCTCGATTAGCACTTTGATGAAGATTTTTGGGCTGGGTATTATTTTTTTAGTTACTCTGATTAATTTCGCCGTGATTGAGGACGACTCTCAAATGAGAAAAAGTCTACTTCAAAAAGAAATCGAAGAACAGAAGGAAAAATTTGAGGAAAATGGGCTAAAAATCACGGGTCGAGAAACAGACGCTATCCTGAAAAGTTGAGAAGAGGACATAAAAAAGGCCAAGCGATTAGAAAAAAACGAAAATCCAGACCTGAAAAAAATTTTCGCTCTCAGAGAAAAAAATCGTTCTCTTACCTCCCTTCTTAAAAATAAAACCGGCTTTCAAAAGTTAGAAAATTATCCCCAAGAAATCCGATATTATTTAGCCTGTCCCGACGAAAAAAAAGAAAAATTACAAGCCGAAAGGGACAAAATTGAGAGAAAAATAAATAGTGTGAGCGGTGAAAAGCTAGTCCGGAAATTACGGAGAAAAAATGATTTAGAAAACCGAATTAAAGAATTAGACAAAGAAAAAGAAAGAAGCGTAGTTCATAAGTATTTAAGTTATATTACCAATAATGAGCGGCTATGAGCGACCATGGTCTACATTTTTCTTTCCTCGTTTTTGATTAGCCAAATCTTCCCCCGAGACCAAATTATCCTCTTACGTCTCCATTCCCTAACCGAAGAAAATCGCAACAAAGGTTTGAAATTGTTGAAAAAATTTTCTCCGGTTTACTACACCGTTTATCATCGAAAAGGCCTCCAAGAGGAAGTTATTCATGTAATCAGTTGTCATTTAAGCAAATGAAATTATTATCTCCTTGCCCCTTATTTAAAACAAATTGGAAAACCTTATTCTAGCGAAGCGAATGCCAGCGAGTAAACATCTTTTCTTTAAAATCTTATTATAATTTTCAAAGGGGCAGCGTAGCTCAGTGGTTAGAGCAAACGACTCATATTCGTTAGGTCGGAGGTTCAAATCCTCTCGCTGCTACCATGTATACATAATAAATATAATTAAAGAGCAGCAGTTTAGAAATCAAGTAAAAAAGGAATTATACAAATCATACAAAAAATTATAAAATAATAATATGTCAACTAAAAAAATTACATTTACAGTAAAAAGTATAGACGAATCAGGACCATTAATATTAACCATTGAGAGTGCCGAACTCGAAACAAAAGAAGGCAAAAAGGCAGTAGAAAAGATTTTTTTTGCTATTCCTCCCTCTGAAAGAGGAGACCTAAAAAATATTTTGGAAAGTAAAAAGTCCGACGGGACCGAAAATAAAGAATTCGAGTTAGCGTATGACGACGAGGATTTAGAAGTAGAGGAAGGACCTGAAATGATGGCGAGCATGTCGTCTGATTCCGGTCCAAATAAACACGGCCCGGAAAAGAAAAAAATGCATTTATTAAGTGCTGATAAAAAGGAATTAAGAATATGAGAACTTAATTTAATTACTCTGACTGTTAAAGGAGAGCAGCAAAACGATAATCAGAATAATATAGGGAAAGACCAAAATCAATCAGGCGACCAAACTAAGAAAAAAAGCGGTGATACCGACAAACAGGCCCTCATTGATAAATACATTAAAGAAATCAAGGCCAAATTACAAGCGGCTGGAATTACCACCGAACAGGAAATAGAAATCTTGGGTAATGTTTGAGAAAATACTTATAAAGCGATGGGAGCAACAGGTTCAAAAGAGGAGGAAATTGAGGGTTTCAAAACCGAAAGAATAGAAGCCATTGACGACTGAATTGCCAAAAATAAAAAAGGTCAAGACGACCAGCAGAACCAAACTCCCAAGGGACCAACTAAGGAGCAAATTGACGAGGCTGCAGAAAAGTTGAAAAATGCTAAAAGTGAAGAAGAATTGGCAGAGGCTTTGAAAAAAACTCGTGACATCGCCAATAATAGTTCAGACGAGGAATTAAAAAGACAAAAAGAGGAAAAAGAAATAGAATTAGGAAAAAGAAATAAACAAAAAGTCCAAGAAATTATTCGAGATGAGGTAAATGGTGTTTTAGACGAAAACGGAATAAAACCAGAGGATTTAAGCACGGAGGTCAAACAAAAATACGACGAATTGAATAATAATAATAATAATAATATCGAAACGAGCCAAGCCCAAACCATACGAACCGAGATTTTTAATGATATGGGAGAAAAGGCTCTCGAAAAATTAATCGCTACTCTCGAACAAGCGATTAAAAACAAAAATAAAAATGAGGTTGAAAGCCAAAGTAAAAAATTACAAGAGTTTGTGAATAGTCAAGTTGATTACAAAAAATCGGCTTATGAAAAGAAAGGAGATGAAGTTCAGCGATTATTAGACCAAGCCAAAAATTATTCTACTCAAAATAGTCAAAATAATGAAGGGTTTTTCCGTCCTAATAATCCGCTAATGTGAGTTTCAGGAGTGGCAGTAGTGGGTATAGTGGCAGGAGCAATATTAATTGTTCGTTCACGAAAGAGAAAAGCAGTAGAATAAAAAAATCTTTTTCTTGCTTTTGAAACAGCAATCAGAAATAGTAAGGCTGGAGAAGTTAAATGAGGAGAAAATAATAATATGCGAACCAGAACTCAAGAGGCAAGAAATATTACTGTAAGTAAAAGAGAAATTAAGCAACCACTAATTACTTTTCGTGTCAAAACCAAACAAGAAGAACCAAAAATAATTAATTTAGCGGTTCATTTAGAAAAATTGACGGCTCAGTTAAGCGATGGACGAGAATTGAGTATTCCTATTGATTGGTTTGCTAAGTGGGGAGTAAAAGGAATTAACGCGAATAAATTGAAAAATTACGAGATAAAAAGAGGAAAAAACATTTATTTTCCGGACATAGATGAAGTGCTGGGGATGGAAGTTTTTATCCATGGTTTTGATGCTCCGTGTGAATAATTTATGCCAAGTTGAAAGATAAAGGGTTATTGATGTTATTTTAAAGTTAATGATTTAACTAAAAATAAGCCTGCTCACATTCATATAGAAGTTGCGTGCGGCGAAATAGAGTTTTGATTGGAACCAACTGACACTAAATCAAAGGACGAAATAAGGATAAAAAAAATTAAAGGACGAGTCTCGGAGCAGGAGCAAAACGAAACTGAAAGAATTGTAAAAAAGAATAAGGATTTGTTTTTAACCGAGTGAAAAAAACGAAAAACCCAAATAAAGTAAAGCAATTTCGTAAGACCATAAACTGTAAAATATAATATATATGTCTGCCACCAGTCAGAAACAAGCCATCGTCCAAGACATTAAAAATAATTTTCAACAAGCCCGGGCTGTAATTTTCTACAATTTTCACCACGCCGAAAACCGCGAACTCTTCAAATTAAAAAAAGAATTAAAAAAGGTGGGTGGCTATTGAAAAGTTTATAAAAATAGTTTAGTAGAAAAAGCCCTTTCCGATTATTCTTTGGAATTAAAGCAGGCTAATGCGTTCATTTTTTGCCAAGGGGACGAATATGAACCCTTAAACATTCTTAATCAGTTCGCTAAGCGTCATTCCGGTATCAAACGTTTTCAAGGCGGCATTTACGAACAAAAATTAGTCGCTCATACACTTCTTGAAAAATGAGCCAATTTACCTAGCAAAGAAATATTAATAAATACTTTATGTTATTATCTCAATTATCAGACCCGAAGACTTGTTAATATTTTAGAAAAAATTCAACCATCCCAAACCGAAAATAAATAATATGTCAGAAATAAAAATTAGTTCAGAAGTAAACGAAATCAAAGAAAAAATAAAAAGTTTAAATATTGGTCAAGTTAGCGAGTTGGTCGAAAGTTTAAAAGAGGATTATAATATCCAAGAGACAGCCGTAATTCAACCAACAGCCGGAACCCAATCCACCGAAAAAGTTGAGGAAAAAAGTGGTAAAGTGGCTGTTAAATGAGTAAAAATGGAAAAAGAAGGGGCCAGCATAGTGCCAGTTCTAGGAGATATCGTCGCAGCCGTTAAGGAATTAAAAGGGGAAGAAATTACTAAACTTCAAGCCAAAAAACTCGCCGAAGGGGGAGAACAAATTATTCTAGCGGATATTCCGCGGGACAAAGCTGAGGAATTTCAAAAGAAAATGAAAGAAAAAGGGGCTGTAGTTGAAATTAAATAATTTTAATTAATGTCATATCGCCTAATTAATTCGGGAAAAAATACGCGTCGGGAATATTTAACTGTCAATCGTTCGCCCCTTTTTCAAGGCTTGCCAGAAAGGGATTACGCCCAAGAACAAAAAAAATCTTATGATAATTTTCGGCATGAGAGATTGCCAAAATTATTAACTTTTTATTTTCCGGCTGAACTCAGCGACTATAATAATAGCCTCAAAATAAGTGTGGAAAATTTGGTCTTTCAAGAACCAGAAATTAAAAAAAATGGTAAAGTAATTCCCGAGACCGAGGAAATGGCCCGGGCCGAGGACAAAACTTGAAATTACTTGGTTTCTGCGGACTGAAAAGTCACTTGAGATTTTCATAAAAAACAGGTTCCTTTACTCGAAAATGATTTAAAAAAAAGCATTATCCAGTGGATCGGAGAGAGTTTCAAAATCGGAAAATTCTCTTGTGAAAAAAAATCTTTTTCTGCTAAAGAGTTAAAATCTCTGTTAGTTCAAACCCAAAAAAAATTACAAGAATTAGAAAAACAGGAGCCAACCAAAGCCTCCGAAACCATTATTTGGCACCTAACCAAAAAAATAAAAATGTTGTCGGAGAACCAATATCAGGTCTGGGAAATAAAAGAAAACAAGACCAAAAAAGTCGAAAAAAAATTAAAATTGTGGTTAGAAATCTTGGAATTGGAAGCAGAACAGATAGCCATCAGTTTTCACTGCGAACATGAGCAAAAAATTGATTTTTGCCACTTGCCAAAAATGAATCCGCGAGGAAATTTCATTATTAACGGCCACGACAAAGTGGTGGTTTTTCAGTCTGTCCGCGCCCCCTCAGTTTACTATTTTAGGGAAGAGGAAGAAGAAAAGTTCTGGGGAGAAATTATTCCTTTCAAAGGACCTTGAATTAATGTTTCTTACAGTGCTAAAAAGCCTCACTCCATTGAATTAAAATTTCTTAACTCGGGTCTTGTGGTCGACTGGTTGGCTGTTTTAAAAACTTTTGCAGTCTCTTCTGAACTTCTTCAGGCCTTATTTAATGAGGAGGATCTAAACATAGCCAATTATTCTGAAGTCCAAGCATTAGAAACTGGAGCAGGTCGAGCCAGTCTACCAAATTTTTTATTTACTGAAAGCAAAGGCACTTCTTATTTTAATATTGGAAAATTAGGACGACGAAGATACAACCAAAAAATAGACCTTTTTCAGCAATTAAGGGACCAAAAATTAGCCGAGGACCTACTGGATAAAAGCGGTCAAGTAATCCTGAAAAAAAATGCTGTTTTCAACGAAAAAAATCTAGCAAAATTAGCGAGTGCTCTCCAAAAGAAAAAAATTAATAGTTTTTCTGTTCCACGTTCGACCAATGACTTATATGTCGTTAAAGTAAAATCGCCACGTCAACCGGAAAAAATTATCCCAGTGGTAGGAATTGGCGAAAAATTGTCGGAGGCAAAAACCTATTTTGACTTGGCTGATCTGATTTGTGCCGTTTCTTATTACGTCAATTTGCATCATGGTTTAGGCAAAACCGAAAAAAAAGAGGATGAGGACAAACTAGAAAATCAGGTTATTCGGCGGGTCGGTGACCTAGTTTACAACATTTTTGATAATAAATTGGGGGGGTTTTTACAAGAAATTGGTGACAAATACTTAACCAATTATCTTTCTCAATTAAAAAAGGTTGACTTCGCGAAAATACCTAATTTAAAAGATTTTGATGCTCTTGTCAGACACTTTTTCAACACTTCGTCTTTGGTTCGATTACAAAATCAAAGCAATTTCTTGTCGGTTATTTCCGATGGGCTAGTTTCCAGCGTAATGGGATTAGGAGGTCGTAATGCGGTTAATGCCACCTTGTCTGCTCGTAATGTAGACGCCTCTTTTATCGGTCGTTATGACCCGAATGAAACCCCTGAAGGTCGCAATACGGGCTTGGTACGTCGTATAACTATCGGTGCCGAAATAAATGAGGACGGGCAATTAACAACTCCTTATTTTCCTGTCCAGAACGGTGTAATTATTCCTAAACCAGTTCACTTAACCAGCGAAGAAGAAAAAGACAAATATATCGCCCATTTTAATACTAAAATTGACGAAAAAAATAGGATTGTTGAAGAAACGGTAATGGCTATTCACCAAGAGAATTTCGTCCGCGTACCTAAAGAGAAAATAAATCTCATTTACAGTTCTTTTTATCACTTAAACTCCGTAACTGGTGCCACTATTCCTTTTTTTAACCACAACGACGCTACTCGTATGCTTATGGCAACCAATATGCAGCGGCAAGCCATAACTTGCTTGAAAAGTCAAGAGCCATTAATTGCTAGCGGAATCGAGGCTAACCTGTTAGAAAATTCCCCCTTGACAGTCAAGGCTGAGGAAAAAGGAACGGTAGAATATGTGGATAGTCAGCAAATTATTCTTAAAGAAAAAAACAAGAAAAAAAAAATTTATCCTTTAGAACAATTAGTAGTTTCCAGCAAAAATACTTTGGGATTTTCTTTACCGCTAGTAAAAAAAGGTGAATCGGTCTCCAAGGGGCAAATGCTGGCTTGCGGAAATCAGGCTAATAATGGCGAATTATCTTTGGGATATAATTTGCGAGTGGCTTATTTGTGCTGAAATGGTTATAATTATGAGGATGCCATTATCTTGAGCGAAAGATTAGTCAAAGAGGATATTTTAACTTCCTTTTTTGTCAAAGTACATACTATTACACTTCACAACACCAAATATGGTCCAGAAATATTTACGGTCCCTCGCGCTGGGAAAAAACAATATCCTCACTTAGGAAAAAATGGCATGGTAAAAATTGGCAGCCGAGTAAAAGGTAATGAGGTCTTAGTAGGAAAAATAACTCCTGAACCTAGCCCTCATAAGGAGTCCGAAGAGGAATCGTTGCTAATGAGTATTTTCGGGGAAAAAGCCCAGCGTTTTGTCGATTCCTCTCTCCGTTTGCCAGCCGAAGAAGCCGGTATAGTTTATGATATCAAAAGAAAAAAATTTCCCAAAACTAATAGAAGGGATTTAGAATTAGTCGAAGTTTATGTCGCCCAAAAAAGGAAAATCGAAGTGGGTGATAAGTTGACCACTCGTTTTGGTAACAAAGGAGTAGTAGCTAAAATTGTGTCGGAAGCCGACATGCCTTTTGACGAGCAAGGAAAACCTATCGACATAATTTTCAATCCCCTCGGCATTCCCACTCGTATGAATATCGGTCAATTATTAGAAACTATTTTAGCCGCAGCAGCCCATAAACTTAACAGTAAATTACTTTGCCGACCTTTCAATTCTCCTTCTCTGTCTGCCATCAAAGAAATCATCCAAGAAGCCGGCTTGGAAAATTATGGAGCCACAAAATTATTTAACGGCCAAAACGGCTTACCTTTTGAAAAAAACATTTACAACGGCTACATATATACTATTAAATTAAATCACATGGTTGCTGATAAATTCCACGCTCGGAATGTGGGTCCTTATTCACTCATCTATCAGCAACCCGTCAAGGGGCGGTCCCAAAATGGCGGTCAAAGATTAGGAGGAATGGAATTTGATTGCTTATTATCCCACGGAGCGGCCTTTAATATTAGCGAATCGAGTGGTGCCAAATCAGACGATATTGCCAAGCGAAATTTACTTCAAACCTCTCTACTATTTGACGACCGTCAAATTGACTTGCGCAGCAATAATTACGAGTCCTTCAACCTTTCTCTCCAAGGTTTACGGGGCTCCGGTTTTGACATACAAGCCTTTGATTATCAAGGTCGCGAAATTGACTTTTACGAAGCGTTCAGCCGCAAATCCTCCAAAAAATAATTTCCCTTATGTCCTTAATAAAATCATTAAAAATCAGTTTACTTAAACCCTCAAGAATTATCAAACTTTCTTTCGGAAAAATTACTAGTCACAAAGTAATTAATAATCGCACTCTCAAACCAGAGCCAGGTGGTCCTCTCGACCCCCGAATTTTCGGTCCTTTTTTGAACTATGAATGTTATTGTGGTAAGTATAAAGGAAAAGAAAACAGAGGGCAAAAATGTGAACGTTGTGAGGTCTTAATCGGCGAAAAAAATCTCCAAAGATGACGACCCGGACACATTGAATTGCCGGTGCCAGTAACCAATATTGCCATTTTTAAAATGCTGGCCACTAATTTGAGTAAATTATTAGGCATTCCTGCCAAAAAATTAGAAGATATCATTTATTTTCACGCCTATGTGGTTATTGATAATGGTTCAATCAGTTCACTAAAAAAAGGAGAAATTTTAGAAAAAAAAATCGACGAACTCAAAACTAGCAATATTTTTCAGGAGATTATCCAGGAGCAAAAGTTAGCAGAAGATATTCTTGCTAAAGCCAGAGAATTAAAAGAAAAAATCACCACCAAGAAAAACAAAAAAGAGGAGAAAGCTACCTATACCGTTTTTTTTGAGGATTATTTGGATTTCTTAGAAAAATACTGCGGAGTAAAAATTAGCACCGGCACGGAGGCTTTTCAAGAATTATTGGCGGGAATTGATGTAGAAGCAGAATTAGCCAAGGTCAAGAAAATCGCAAAAGAAACACCTCAAAAAGTTAATCAGGAGAAAATAAAATTCCTACAAGGTTTACAAAAATCGGGAACAAAATTAGAGTGAATGATTATGAATAATTTGCTGGTTATCCCTTGTGGTCTGCGGCCAATAACTAAATTAAAAGAAGAAGATATTATTGCTACCAATCAACACAACAACCTGCTATATCGCATAATTTTGCGGTGTGAAAGGTTAAGCTATTATTTAGGACTAAATAAAATTTCCGGCATTCTCTTTCGTGATATTGTCCACAACGAAAAAAGAGGATTGCAAAAAGCAATCGATCAAATAATATACGGCTCAACTTATAAGCAAAGCGATGTTAAAAGTCTGCTGCAAGGTTTAAGTGGCAAAGAGGGCATACTTCGTCGTTACTCATTGGGAAAAAGAGTGGATTACTCGGCTCGTTCGGTAATTGTCCCTAATCCTAGTTTGTTCCTGGATCAAATAGGATTGCCGGTCAAAATGGCTCTGACTCTTTGCAAACCTTTCGTTATCCGCCGGGTATTAAAAGAAAAAGTCGCTTTTACTATTAAGGAAGCCGAACAAATGTTGCAGCAGGAGGACCCGCGTATTTTTCCTTTGCTAGCCGAGATCGTCCAGGAGCGTCTGGTTATAGTTAACCGCGCGCCCAGCCTGCATGGACCAAGTCTCCAAGCCGTCCGTATAGTGTTGACTTTAGGACATTCAATCGAACTTCACCCACTAATAACTACGGCCCTAAATGCCGACTTTGACGGCGACCAAGTGGCTATTTATATGATTCTAACCGAAAAAGCACGCAAAGAGGCTGAGGAACTTTTTCTTTCTTCTCATCTCATTATTGACCGAAAGAACGGTCAATTGCTAGCAACACCCAGCCAAGACATGATTTTGGGTGTTCATTATTTAACCAAAGAGGAAAAAAAGCCAAAAGTAATTTTTTTCAACGAAATAGGCAACATTTACAAAAGTCAAGAAAAAGGAAAAATAAGCCTTCACGATTTAGTTGCCATCCCCGCTCCTCTTGCTGGCCGTCACTTAGCCACAGCACAGAACCAGTTCCTCTTTACCACTTTGGGAAAAATTATTTTCAACCGAATTTTGCCGTCTAGTTTCCCCTACTACATTAATGAATTAAAAGTTTATAATGAGGAAAGTAACCAAGAAACTAGTCTAGTTGAAGTAGACCAAATTGCCAAAAAATGAGAAGAATATCAACCGCTTGGAGGCTGAAAAAAAAAGGATCTGACTGCTTTTCTGAATAAATTGTCCCGAATAACGCCACGCTCGGAAATGGTGGAATTTCTCGACCAACTAAAAAAAATTGGTTTTGATTATGCCACCTGCTCGGGAATTAGTATTTCCCCCTTTGAAGTAGAGAAAATTGTTCCCAACAAAGAAAAAATTTTAGCAGCAACTGAAAAAAAAGCGACCCAAATTAACGACCATTTTGCCCAGGGTTTCTATAGTGAAGAAGAAAGAAAACAAAGAATGATTACCGTTTGAGAAGAGTGTAAGGAGAGCTTGAAAGAGCAATTAATAATTAATTTAGCCAAAAAAAAACAGACTTCTTTTTACCACATTTGGGATTCAGGAGCTCGGGCTAGTGATGAAAGTATCACCCAAATTTTCGGCATGCGAGGTAATATTACCGATTATTCAGGACGGATTATTGAAACGTCAATCGTTTCTTCCTTATGAGAAGGATTGAACCCGTTCGAGTTCCAAATTTCAACTCTTGGAGCAACCAAAGGAATGATTGATATTGCCTTAAAAACGGCCGAAGCAGGCTATTTAACCCGCCGCTTGGTAGAATCAGCCCAAAGTTTGATTATTCTTTCTCCCGATTGTGGAACCAATTCCGTTATGTTCTTGACTGAAAACGATCTGTCCCTTGAAAAAAGGATTTATGGCCGCTATTTAGCCCAAGATGTTTCGGACAAAAAAGGGAAGGTTATTTTAATGCGCAATACTCTTTTACTAGAAAAAGAAATCAAGACGCTTCAAATCCATAAAGTTATGGAAGTGGGAGTTTTTTCTCCTCTGACTTGTCAATCAGTAGACGGCATTTGTCAAAAGTGCTATGGTCTGGACTTGAGCCGACCTGGTGAGCCAGTGGCTCTGGGGACAGCCGTCGGAATAATTGCGGCCCAATCATTAGGAGAACCCGGAACTCAATTGACTATGCGGACTTTCCACCGGGGGGGAATAGCTGGTGACGAAGATATTACTCAAGGTTTGCCAAAGGTCAAACAAATATTTGATAACATTAAACCAGAAAAAGACGAGAAAGCCATTTTAGCACAGTTTTCCGGAGAAATAGTAAGCGTGGAGGACAAAAAAATCAAACAAAAAAATGCGGAAAGTGGGGAAGTTAAACCTTATTCTCTAGGAAAGAAAATAGTTGCCCGAGTCAGCCTTGGGGATTTGGTAAAAAAAGGAGAAAGATTGACCGGCGGAAAGATAGATTTAGAAGAATATTTAGAAATTATGGGTCGAGAAAAATGTCAAGATTACATTAGAGAAGGCGTGCGAAAAGTCTATGATAACCAGGGAATAGACATCAATGAAAAACACATTGAAATATTCGCTCGGCAAATGCTCTCCAAGGTCGAAATAATTAACAGTGGGGACAGTGATTATCTGGTGGGGGACTTAGTAAATTATCAGAAATTAGAAAAAATTAATCGGGAATTATTAGTCCAACAAAAAAAACCTGCCACCTATAAAAATATCATTTTAAGTTTGAAAGATTTAGCTTCTCATCCCGATTCTTTCTTGGCCGGGATTTCTTTCCAAAATGCTTTAAAGAGTTTAGTTAATTATTCATTATATCAGCCGGTTGATGAATTGAAAGGATGTAAAGAAAATTTAATTGCGGGTCAATTAGCCCCTGTAGGGACAGGATTTAAAGAGCGGGAAAAGTTTCAACGAAGTAAAAGTACAGAAAAAATGTAACAACATGTCTTTTGCCCCTAAATACGATTTTAATTTAACCGAAAAAAAAAACCCAAAAGCGAATTATTGAAAGCAAGTAGCCACCAATACTACCAATAATTTTGCTGGCACTTTGCTGCTTCCGCCCCCAAACATTACTGGTAATTTGCATTTAGGACACGCATTTGAGTTGGCTATTCAAGATTTTTTGGTGCGTTGGTCTTACCTTAACCAGCAACCAATTTATTGAATTGCTGGCATAGACCATGCCGGAATCTCGACCCAGAGCAAGATTGAAAAATTACAACTTCCAGAACTTGATACTGACCAAAAAAAAAGAGAATATACTTTTCAAACTTGATATCCCCAAACTCGCCAAAATTTCTATCAACAATGAGAAAAAATGGGTTTATTAATCTATTCCGAAAGAGCCAGCTTCACTCTTGACCCAGTTATCCAAAAACAGGCACGAGAAGCCTTTATCAAACTTTATCAAGACGGGTTAATTTATCGCGGGCAAAGACTAGTGAATTGGGACCCTAAATTAAAAAGTGTAATTTCCGACATTGAAGTAGAACATAAACCTAGCAAAAGTAAATTATATTATTTAAAATATCCACTCCAAAAAAGCGACGAATACTTATTAGTAGCCACCAGTCGGCCCGAAACCATTTTTGCTGACGTGGCTCTATTTGTTAATCCTAACGACCACCGCTATCAAAAATATCTCAACCAGTCCGTAAAACACCCATTCACGGAAAAAAATATCCCCATTTTGGCTGACGAAAGTATTAAAACTGATTTTGGCACGGGTGTTCTAAAATGCACGCCCGCTCATGATTTTACTGATTACGAGTTGGGAAAAAAACACCATTTGTCAATAATTAGTTGTTGCGATGAAAAAGGCATTTTGAATGAATTAGCCGGCTCTTGGCAAGGACAAGAAATCAACAGTATTCGCGAAGAGTTTGTCAAAGAATTAGAAAAAAAAGGCATTTGCGTAAAAATTGAAGAATATGAAACTAATCTCGCTTGTTCTACTAAATCAGGAGTAGCCATTGAACCTTTGCTTTCACGCCAATGATTTCTTGATTTACCAAACTTAATTAAAAAAATAGAACAAAAAAACCCTAATTTTCTGAAAGAGATAGACTTTTTGCCCAATCAATTTCAAAAAAAAATAGAGGAGTGAAAAAACAAAACTAGGGAATGGTGTATTTCTCGACAATTATGGTGGGGACACCAGATTCCGGCTTGATATCATAAAAAAACGGGGGAAATTTATGTGGGTGAGAAACTTGATAAATGTTCGTGGTGTGCAGAAAGAAAAAAAGAGTCTATTCCTACTATGATTGTGTGCGGACACGAGTATTTTTGTGCTTTACGAGAATGAGAACCTGAAAAAGATGTTTTAGATACTTGGTTTTCCAGTGGTTTATGGCCGTTAATTGCCCTTGCCAAAGAGGGAAAAAAATTTCCTTCTCCACCACCAAATTGCTATCCTATAACCACCCTCATAACCGGCTATGACATTCTTTTTTTTTGAGTGTTAAAAATGATACTGCTGGGAACTTATTTCACCGGCCGAGTGCCTTTTAAACAGGTATTATTACATGGTCTAATTAGAGACAAATACGGAAAAAAAATGTCAAAATCGTTGGGAAATGGAGTCGAACCCGACGAACTTATTGAAAAATATGGTTGTGATAGTTTGAGACTTTTTTTGCTGGAAAATAATATTTGGGGCTCTGATCTAATTTACGAAGAAAGTAAAATTATTGGTAGTTGGCGTTTTTGTCAAAAATTATGAAGTATCGGCAATTTAATAATGAGTAAAATACCGGCTGGTGAATTGCGGAAGGTTAGCCGAGCAGATTTAAAATTATAATATAGTATTATTGACTTAATTAATTTATATGATATGTTTAAAGGGTTTAAAAAAGAATTTCAGGACCAATTGAAAAAAAACAATCAAGAAGGCAGTACATTTGCTTTCTCGTTTGGCGATTTAGAACTAGTAGAAATAAATGACAAAAGAAGAAAATGTCGCATAATTTCTGAGGAACTAAGCAAAGAATTGCAAAAGTTAATTTCTGGAGGTTCTAAGCCAACTTTCATTTTTAAATGAAATAGCCCTTTGTAAAAGAGAATTATTATAGTTTATTTTCGAACAACAAAAAACTGGTTGGTGAATTGCGAAATGCTGGTCAGTTAAATTAAAAAAACGTCGTTAGAGGGATCCTTAGCTCAACTGGTTAGAGCGCCCGGCTCATAACCGGGTGGTTGGAGGTTCAAGTCCTTCAGGATCCACCAAATTACAATAAAATTAACATTATGGCTAGAACGTGCCCCTTTATTATCAAAAAAGGTCTAATTTGAAATAAAGTTTGCCAAAAGGAAATAAAAAATTCTATCACTCTAAAAAACGGCAAACAATTTTACAGCGAATATTGTCCGGAGCACGGTTGTCGAGTTTGCGAATATTCTCAACTAAAAGGCCAATATCAAGACCCCCCAAAGAATTTCAAAACTAATTTTGGAGAAGAAGTTTGTTCGCTTGAATGTAAAAATGAAGCCGAGAAAGAGAAATGAAAAAAAGGAGCCAAATCAGAAACCGAAGCCAAGAAAAAAGTGATGGAAAACATGAACGAATTTGATGATGAGACAATTAAGCAAATCAAAAACATTTTTGCTCCTTTTTATGAGGTCATTAAGGAAGTTAGAATGAATGAATTGCGGAAAGAATTATTGAGAGAGCAGATACAACCTTTTCAATTTCGGGCTAAATGTGGTTCGGCCATTGAGGCCCACAGTTTACTAGAATCGGTTGAAAAAGAGCAATGGGAGCAAATATATGGAGAAGTCTACTCCTGAAAAGATTTGATTAATATTTGTCAAAAGGAGAGAAATTTCTTAGTTTCCTTGGCTAAAAAATACCAGGCAAAAGAAGAACAGGCTCAGCAAGAAAACATCCCCGAATGTAAAAAATGCCAATTACGACGAGAGCAACCTTCAACTTGACCGATTGGCTGTGAGGGTTGGTGTAAAGAGTGTGTGAGACAAAAACAACAAAAAGACAATAATAGCGATTACCAGTCACCGGTTAATGACAGTAATAAATCCCCCTCCTCAAACAATGAAAATAATTCACCAGAAAGTTCTGATAAAAAAGATAATTTTTTTTCGCCAACTGATGACAATAATGACAATACAGAGGAGAGAGAGAGAGAGAGAGAGCAACAAGGACGCGAGCCCGCGGAACCTCCCACCACCAGGTGAACCGAATAAAACTGCTGCCCCAACCAAAAAAACTGCCCCAGCTCCCCTCATAGTATCAGGAACTATTGGTGGAGTAATTGTTGTGGGGGTAATTGCGACTTATTTAACAGTTAAAAAAAGCAAAAAAGGCCGTTATCCACATTTTAAGCGAAAGAAATAGACAATTTTTAATTGTTTTATTGCCATTAGGCAAAATAAATTACTTTTTAGAGACTATTAACAAAAACGCCATCAACAGGAACAAATGAACAGAACATTTTGAAGTCCGAATCGCCAATAAAAATAGTATGGCAACTTTACTTCGATTTTCTTTTTTTCTGGTTTTTGCTCCGGAAATTAGTTTTAGCAGATTCAACTTTTTTATTTAAAGTTTTGTTCTTAATTTCTTTATTATTTTCTTTCTTGGCTTCCAATTTCTTTTCTACCTCAACTAATTTCGGATTTTCCTCTGTTCCGAAAGATTGTTTAAATTCCTTTTTAATCATTTCCAAAGATTCCAACTTTTTTTGGTCGCCAGCGGTTATAGTTTTTTTACTTTTTATTTCTTCCTCTAACTTGATTAAACGTTGAAAAATATCAATTTTGCCTTTAATATCTTTTTGTTTACTTTCAGTTTTTAATTGGTCGTAGGTTATTTCTTTGGTGATTTTGTTTTGGAGTCTAATTTTTTCGGTTTCAGCCGCTCTTTTTTTTCTGTTAAAATAGTGTTCGAGGAGAACCGCAACTACCGGGGGAATTGATATTCCAACGATGACTAAAATTCACACAACTACTTCGTTCATAGGGCTTAATAATTTATTTTTTTTTACCTTTAACGCTCAATGAGTTAAGGCGCTAAAGGAAACGCATAAAGAATACATTGACCAGCATTTTCAGCAACTTGTTCATTTCTTTTTTTCTTTTCAATGTTCTTCTCTGATATGACGACCAAAAGCGTACCCACTTGCCATTAATAATTGTTAGTGTTAGTAATTAATAATATATAATTTTTATTAAGAGAAAATACCCCAAGACCCAAAAGAAAGGATAACACACCAATTTTGACTTTGTTATTGTCAGACAAAAAACGAGTTTTCTATGGATATCCGGCGACAAAATCGAGACTTCATTGAGGGTGAGAAAATTGTAAAAATTCTATAATATTACACCTGCCAATTCCCCCCTAATGTCCCTTGAATTTTTCAAAAAACTCGGAATAGAAAAAGAAATCGCTACTAATGACTGGTCCGGGTTGGAAATTAATTTCTCAGCACCTGGTCGTTTAGAAATTGTTACTCCGCATTTACTTTCTGCCACAAAAATTAGCCAATTATTATATTTAATATATAATAAATTGAATTATCTCTTTGATTATCTGGATTTTCAGGTGGCAATTCGGGAGGGTGCAGCCATTGATAAAAATGAACTTAAAGAGTATTTTGTTTTCCTTTGTTCTGCCCCTTTTCTTTGAAAAGACAAAAAAGACCTAATTTTCTTTTGCGAACAAAAAGAACTTTTAACAAATTTTTCCTGGCGGCGAAGTGTGGTTTATCTACCTTTTTCGAACCCAAAAACGCTTGCCGAATGGAAACCGAGATTAATTAACCTGAAAGAAATATTGAAAAAATTAGGTCTGTCTGACCTCCGTTTTGCTTCTCAACCAAAAGAAAACACGATTAAAAATAATGATGGCGCGAGTCAGGGAAATAGTGAAAAACGAACTAGACATTTTGTCGTAGACAAAAAAGAAAAAAGAAATAATTTTAACTTACCGAATGGTCCAACTATAAGCCAGAACAAAAAAATAAATAAATCCGCTTTATTACAGGAATGAAAAGAGCGAAAATTATGGGAATTAGGAGTCCATACCAAATTTAGTACTCTGGATGGAATAAGCAGTCCAGCCGATTACGCAGCCAGCGCACGACAAAAAAATTATGCGGCTTTGGCAGTAACCGACCATTACAATGTTCAAGCCTTTCCGGAGTTCAGCCAGCATCAAAGCCCAGATTTGAAAATCATTTACGGTTGCGAAATGGAAATGTTGGAGGACAAATTGCCACCTTATCTTTTTAACCATTCAACAGCAATTTTAGACCAAAAAATAAATAATTTGACTTATTGCGTTTTCGATTTAGAAACCACTGGATTTTTTTCGGAATACAATGAGATTATTGAAATAGGTTACGTTATTTATCATCAAGGAGAAATTATTCGAGAAAAAGAATATTTAATCCGCCCCAAAAAAGAAATTCCGGCTGAAGTTTTGGCGGCCTGATATACGAGCATTGACCCCCAAGAATTAAAAAAAGCCCCTCTCATCCAAGAGATTTTGCCAACTCTGAGCCGCGAATGAGAAGGTTGCGTTTTAGTGGCCCATAATGCCGGAAAGTTCGACTATGGTTTTCTCAACAAAGTCTGAAAAGAACATTTGGGGAACGAACTGCCCTATCCGGTACTGGATACTCTGCCTTTGTCTTGAATATTATTTCCGGATCGAAAATCGTACAGCCTAGAAAGATTGAGCCACGTACCCGGTCGAGCCAAAGTGATCCAAACCCACCGGGCTCTTGACGATAGTAAATTGTTGACTGAGTTGCTAGAAAAATTACTGAAAACTCTCAAAGAAAATAAAATTAATCAATGAGGACAAGTTCAAGAATTAATTAAGGACGACTTTTTTCCTAATCGGGGCTGCAAAGTGAAAGTTTTGGCTGCCAGCCAAGAAGGATTACACAACCTCTATCGTCTAGTAACCCTTTCTCACACCGAAAGATTATTCAAAAAACCTTGTGTTTTCCGCTCCGATTTAGCAAAATATCGCACGGGGCTTTTAGTTGGTGCTGCTGGCGGTCGGGAAGGGGAGACTTTTGCCTTGTTTAGTTCTTTCAATTTTGCCGCCAAAAAACGAGAAAAATTGCTTTTTTATGATTATGTGGAAGTAAATAGCCTCCAAACTTTTCGTTATTTATGGTTGAACGGGCAAATCAGCGAAGTTGAATTAAAAGAAATGACAAAAAAGATCATTAGTGCCGCCGAAGAATTAAAAATTCCAGTGGTGGCTTCCCACCATGTCTACTACTGCCAGAACAAAGAACGATTACTCAAAGAAATTGTTGTCGCCAACAAAGGAATGAATGGTAGCCGACATTATCTCTATAACCAAGCCACTTTAGAGGACAAGGAAGACCGCTTTGCCTATCTCCCCCCACAACATTTGCTTAACTTACAAGAGATGATTGACAACTGACTCTGATTAAATGACAAACAATTAATCGAAAAACTTATTTTTAAGTGTCCGCAAGAAGTAGCCAGCCAGATCGGAGAGGTTAATATAAAGCAACCGCCTCTTAACTACTCTGCTTCTAGCAGCGGCCAAGAAGAAAATGACTTAGTTACGGCCTATACTCAACGGGCTAATGAAATCTTCGGTTCTTATTTACCGGATTTTGTTAAGGAAAGAATAACCCGCGAATGGCGAATTATACAGGGGCGCTACGTTTTTATTTACTGGTTGGCTTACAAGGTGGTCCACAAGACTCATCAGGATGGGTCTTTGGTTGGTTCTCGTGGCTCAATTGGTTCCTCTTTCATTGCCTACTTATGCAGGATTACCGACTTAAATCCGTTGCCTTTTTATAAGTTTTGTTGAAACTGCCGTTATGCCAAACTTTATGAAACCAAAAGTCGGGTCTATTCGTGCTATGATTACCAGGAAAAGGAAAATTGTCCCACTTGTTCCTCCTTGTTAACCATAGAGGGCCATAATTTACCGTTTGAAACCTTTTTTGGCTGGGAAGGAGAAAAAACTCCTGATATTGACCTTAATTTTTCTGGTGAATATCAAAAAATTGCACATAATTATGTGCGGCAATTGCTTGGAGAAAAATCAGTTTATCGGATTGGTACGATTAATACTTTGTCCCAGCAAACCGCCGAAATATTTTACCGAGAGCACTTGAAATTACGCAAAAAACTCAATTCTGGTTTTAATGAAGAAAAGTGGTTTAGGGAATGGATTGACGGTGAAAAATTACCAGCGCTAGAAAAAAAATTAGTCCAAACCCGACAAGAAAAAGCCCGATTAGAAGCCGAATTGAAAAAAATGGAGAGCCAAAAAGAGTAAAAAAGAACCGACCAGGAAACTTAAATCTTGGCTCTTAATGGTTGCCCCACCTCTTATGAATTGGCGACAGGTAATCATAGATTATTTTTATCAAACTAACAGCCACAAGGGGAGGCTTTTTTGTAGTTTAGAGCAGATTCATTTATTAAAATGAAATATTGTAATTGGGGCTTACTAATGTTTTTTTTTTTTTTTTTTGACAATCTTGACAAACTAACTTTGGTCTCCTTCACGGAGTAAACCCAAATATTATTGCTTTTCGAAACTTATTCTCTACTTCCTTACTACCACAAAAACGACACCTATCAGTCAATATTTTATACATGCCATAATAAGTGTAAATTATGATAAAAAGAGCAAGGGGGAAAACAATCGCGACTATTACAGTAATTATTAAACTGTTATCCATTTTGGCATATTACTTTTAAATTATTTGATGTTTTTACGTCTTACTAATTTTAATTCTAACGGTACTAGTCGTCGTTCTTTTTAATTATTATTTTTTTAGCCTAACTCTTTACTATTTTAAGCGCCATAATGGCGTTATATAATCCTCTTTTCAAATGGAGGCGATTACTATTTTTAGTGAATGAATGTGTTTGTTTGTCATGGTTTTTTTGTTTTATACTTCTTTCGTCTTTAATTGTACTTTATGCTTAATATAGGCGTTTTGTACGCCTTATATATTATTTATTATACAAATTACTTTGCTAATTAAGTCTCTATCACAAAATCCACCAATAAATTAACTCCTTGTTTGCCTTCCTCTACGGTGAAGTTAATTTCTCTTCCTGCTTGTAATCACGGTCATTTTTCTGAGTTAACTTTCCCAGGAAAAACCAGAATAGATTCTCCATTTTCTAATTCTAAAATGAGATAATTATTTCGGTTTTTATCCAATAATTCTTTGCGGTTAGTGATGGTGGATTTAATAGTGTGGGTGGAATTCATTTTTGGCTATAATTAATTTTGTGGTACTAGCCCGTCATAATTTTTGTAGGTATTCACAATGGAAAGTTAGGTTAGAATGTTAAATTAAGTTATTTGTGTTCATGCCGGCCTTAATTTGACCCTTATTTACAAATTACCAACAAAAACCATAATAAAACAATTCTTTGCCAGCAGAGATGAGAAGCCCACAGTTCCAACTCCATCCATAGATAAGAAAAATAAGACTACTTGATAAAACAATGCTGATTGCAAGGTTGTGTTTTAAAGAATATCGTTCACATAAGCACTATACAATTAATAATATACAAAAATATATAAAATAAATTAAAGAAGGTGAGATTAAAAACAAATGTGTAGTTTAAGATTTAAAACTAATATATGATATAAGCAAATTAGTAAATATGGTAAAAAAAATAGTATTTGAAAAATATAGTAAGTATACCGAACAACAAGAGGAGATAATGAAAGAAATAGAACAGTTAAAGGAGGAGTTGCAGGACGAAAGAAACGATGGAGAAATAATTAAAAATTGAAAAGGAGAGAGTGCGCAAGACGCGAAACGTTATTTAATGAAAGAAATCATTGCTAATTATTGTCAAAAGGTTAGTAGTTTAAATTATGATTAATTTTCTCCAGAAATGAGTGGTATTGGTAGTTTTTTTGCAAACGAAAATGACAAAAAAATTGCTGTTATTAAGACACTATTAGACAATCATCAAAAATTAAAAGAATTTCATTCGGCTCCCAAAAAAGAAAGCGATAGTGATTTAGTTGAGGTAATAAGGGAGGTTTACCAAGAAAAATCAGCAACAATTGATAACTCTATCCAACAATTAGAGGACGAACTCATAATATTGAATATATCAAACAAAGGTTCTCGTGAGAGAATAATGAAATTAGTTAAACAGTCGAGAGAAAACAAGACCGATTCCTCCACCGACATCGATGCTGAAGAAGTAGAAAAACTCTGAGAGGAAAACGATAATTTGCGTTCTCAACTTGAAAACCTACAGGACAAACAAAATAGGCTAGAAATATTGGAAGGAGAAAATTCATGATTAAAAGAATCATTGAGAAAAGCGGAAGCAGGAATAGAAAGGGATGCTAAACGGCAAGAAAGACAACTTTCTAAATGAGAAAAAGACCATGAAAAAAATCTTAAGGAGGCCAACCAGAGAACCACCGAAGCCTTATCACAATTAGCGGAAAATAAAGAAAAAATGACTGGTTTACGAAAAGAGGCAGCGGCGAAAGAAAAAGAAATTGCCAGTCTGCAAACTGACCGAGAAAGATTGGAGGGAGAAATAACCGAAAAAAACGAGAAAATTGAAAAATTACGAAAAAGAATTGGGGAATTAAACCAAAACAAGAAAGAAAATAAGGAATTAGAGAAGCAAATTGAGGACTTGACTAATCAATTAGCAGAAGCCGAAAGGTTAAAAGAACGGGCCGAAGCAGAAAAAAGGCGAGTTCTGGAACAAATGAAAGCCGCCCAAGAGGCTCTGAATAATCTTAATAACGAATTAGAAAAACAAAGAGAAATGATGAACGCCCAAACGGAGCAATTAATTGCCAGTTGAAACCAAATCCAACAAAAATATCAAACAATATTAATTAGTTTGGGATTCTCGGAGGAGGAAATGGGTGAAGATGTTGCAGGATTTTTGACAGAACTATTGGGAAAAAAGAATACCGGTGAGGCTACTACTCTCAAAGATATTAGAGAAATATCCGGAGTGAAAGATTTACAGGATTTAATTGATATAGCAAAACAATGGGAGGATGAAGTGGCTCGGCTAAAACAAATAGAAAATCAGCAGAAACGAAAAGGTAAAATTACTCCACAGCGAACGCTTTCTCTTTCTGTTGAAATAAGCGAAAAGGAAATAAAAAGTTTACAAGAAGAAGCAAAAAACCAAGAGGAGAAATTGGAAGATTTGTCCGACGAGGAATTAATCAAGAGATTAAAAACCAAAGAGAATGAAGAGGTTATTCAAGAAAAAAAATCTCTAATTACTGATATCTTGCCACTTCTTAATGGTCCTGCTGGCAAGGAAATTGGGAGAGCCGCCGCTTTGGTTATTCTGGATCCGATTAGTCAATTAAAATATTTAGAGAAACTAAAAGAATATCAATTTTCAGACCAGTCCAAATTAGTGACTAGAATAATCCAAAACTTTCAGCAACAATTAGCCCAACAAGCCAATCAATCAGGGATTACAAAAACCCCAGTGCAAGAAAGTTTTCTCGTTAAGGAGATTGAAAATTTAAAAAAAGAATTGGAAGAAAAAGAAAGTAAATGTCGGCAGTTTGAAGAAAAAAACAGCAATTTAGAAAAAAGATTGAAAAAAATAGCCCACTTGGAAGAGCATAAGGAGGAAATTGAGACAAAATTAACCACCCTTTTTTATACAAAAAAGTAAAATTATATATATTGGAGAAAGAGTTTGAATCATAAATGTAATAGATTGTGTTTTGAGAGAGGGTTTTCCTTTTTCTGTCCTTTCGGGCAAGAATTAGAAATGCTGCCAGCATTGTCGCAGGCTAAAAATTCTCTCTCTCTCTCTCTCTCTCTCTCTGATTATTTAAATGGATGATAATGATATAAGAAATGCTACTACTACAAAATAATTAACAAATCAATATAAAAATAAAAATGGTAAACGCACAAGAATGACTTCAAAGTAATTATAGTTACAATAAAGGAAAAAGAAAAGGTGTAAATGATTATAACAAAAAAGATAAAAAACATAGAGAGAAAAAAACAGAAATCACAGCCACTCTGGATATAGAAAAGGGAACACTTGAACCTTTCACTCCCATTACTCCGGTATTTCCGGGCCGAGAACCCACAATTACCGGTGATTATACTTTAGAAGGGGAATTAAAAATAGAGAATTATCCTAATTTGAAAACAATTAGTTTATTCAGAACGGGGGGAATAACTAAATTAACTATTGCAAATTGCCCTAATTTAGAAACGCTAAATGTGGCCGGTAATAAAATCAAACAAATAGTTGGTCTGGAAAATTGCCCGAAATTAAAAATGCTGAATATTTGTGCTAACGAAATTGAGGAAGTTGATGTAAGTAAGAATGTCGCTCTCCAATCACTTGTGGTTGGTAATAATAACCGTCAAACCAAAATTCGCGGCTTAGAAAAATTACCCAACTTGTTTCTTTATAACGGCGAGGGGGGAGAGGAAGGTGTAAATTTGCCATTACCAGTCCAAATTGAAAGTGCAAACGGTGGAGGAAGCGGGGGAGTCAATGATAGCATTTGAAAAAATGATTTTCTCGAAAAAGTGATAGGAAATGGTGCTAGTGGCGTCAAAGATAGCGAAGGCAATAAAGTAAATGAATTTATAGAAACAGCAACTAGTTTACGAAAAGCCATTAATAATTTGAGATTGCTGGATATAGATTTAGAAAATCCCAAGATTTTAGAAAAAGAATCCGAAACAGGCGAAATCAAATTCTCGTGAGAAAAGGATTGAGAAATCTTAGCCGACATTTTGGATACTCTTAATTGAGACGATTTAAAAAGAAAATGAGAGGACTACATGATTGATTATTGGGATGTTAATACCAGTGAAACAGTATTATTACACTATTCAAATTAATTTCCGCTTTTTTATAACTTAATTTTAGGGTTAGCCAACTCCAAACTTCTCATGGCACACCTTTTTATTCTTTTTCAAGATGACAACATTTCTTGAGGGGTTGGATTATCTCCCAATTTCTTCCACTTTCTACTGGGTGCCACTGGCTGGTCTCATCATGGTATATGTAGTTTAGACCATTGCTTATAAATCCAGTTGTTATGATTAGCCTTTTTAGTTCTTTTATTAAAATCAATCTCTTCTTCTTTATTCCTTCCAAAATATTCTCAACAATGCTGAAAGTATTTAACTAAATCCTGTTGTTCTAATACTTTTGTTGCTTTATTAATAGAGGCTTTTAACTCTTCAAAAGTTCTTGGTTTCTTTTTCTCAGTATTCTGCCTTAAAAAGTTAAAGCATAACTCCACTGGATTTAATTCTGGAGTGTAAGGAGGTAAATAAACAGGGATAATATTCTTGCTCACTAATAACTCTTTAATAGTTGTTAACCCTAACTTCTGACAAGATTTAGTGGCATGGTGAACTTTGAGATTATCTAACAAGAGATAAATCGTTTGGTCGGTTGGAAGATTAAGATTAGAAATAAATTCGTGAAAATCTTTACTCTTCATCCCTTTTGGGATTAGTTTCCATTTAACTACTCCTCTTCCTTTTATATTTTGAACACAAAGAATCAAAGTGTGGTTGTCTCCTTTTTTACCTGGTCTTCGACGATTAGCCCGTTTGCCTCTTTCAGCATAGGAATATCTAGGAACCTCATTGAGATGAAAACTACATTCATCTATTGCTAAGACAGGAGATTTAGACAAGGTTGGAATTTGCTCAACAAACTTTGCAATTTTCTCAGGATGGTCTAACTGTTCAGTATAATGGTAATTGATTTTCTTATGAGTAACTTTTTTTCTTTTCAAAAATCGAGAGATAGTAGGTTGACTAATTTTTTGCCCTGTTTCTTGAAAGATAAGATTTGCTACTTCTTGTTGATTTGAAATATCTCCTTTTTTAAGTTGAAAAGTGTAATGTCTTAAGAGACGTGCTAAGACTGGGTCTTGGGTTTTTGGTTTTCTACCTAATCCTTTATTGAATATACGTGTTCTTCTTCGTTTATCTCAATTTCTTATTGTTCTTTCACTTACTCCAAAGGAAATAGCAGTTTGTTTTTGAGTAGGTTTTTTTATTTTAGTGGTTTGCTGTATTAATCTCATATGTATTTATATTTATGTAAGTATATTTAGATAGTTATTTGGTCAATGAGTAAATGTGATTTCTCATTCGCATTCTTTTGGCTGGGCTAGTAATGGTTTTTCAGTATTCTTTTTTGTTTTCATAGTAGAGTTTTTTTAAGCATGAGTTGCAAATGTATTTATCTTTGTTCTCTTCTTGCTCGGTTCAATATCATCAATTGTTAATCAGAGAATAATCCTTGCGAGGATAATTATATTTGACTATTATTTCTCCTTGGCATTGGAAGCAATTAGTTTTTTTATTTTCTTTTAATCGTGATTTTAGCATATATACTACTTTTTTAATAATTAATTTCCTTTTGTTATTTATTTTCTTCTCATTATAAAACAACTTCTTTTAAAAGATTTTAACATCCAAGTAGCAAGAAGCACAGAAATCTCTGTTTCTTCATTTCACGAAACCAAATTTATTTTCTGATGTCTTTCTTCTTCCACAACCAAAACATTTTATTACTTCTGTTGGCATATAACTTAATAAATTTATCAACAACTGGCTTTACTATGTTTATTGTTTTAGTTATTTTTAGGAGGGATTTCTATTTGGGCTTGGAGAGAAGTTTCTCCTTTTTCCTCTAAATTAGTCTCTTGTAATTGTTCTCCTAGTGCTGAGATTTCTGTTGTTTCAGTGGGGATATCTATTGTGGGCATTCCCTGAGAAACTTGTAATAATTGGGTGATTTGTTTAGTATTTATGGGTTTACTATGCCATACTTCTTGGGAATGGTAAGTAGGATATTTGATTTCATCTGGTAAAGTTTGATTATATTCTTCGGCTTCTTCATATTGGTGGTAGAATTGGGTGTCTGCATCAAACCACTCTCCCACTATTCCACTTACTTCCCTAGCACTAGGTCTATTGTTGGGTTCCTGGTCTCAGCATTGTTTAATTAAATCTATCAGCAATTGGGGATATTTAATCTGAGCAGGAAATTCAGGTCTTTCTCCACGACAGATTTTTAAGGCTAATTTAGTATTACGAGCCTGTTCAGCAAAAGGAGGTATTCCAGTAATTATTTCATACATAACCATACCCAGGGAATAGATATCTAATTTTTGGGTATAAGTTTCTCCTTGTAAGACTTCGGGTGCTACATAAGGCATTATTCCATAAATTTGATTGTTATCGGTTTCATTAACTGGTTTAGATAAACCTAAATCGGTGATACGACAACTATATTCATCCTCAACAATAATATTCCCACTATGGAAATCTCGGTGAACTAAATGCTTACGGTGAATATCTTTTAGACCTTGAATGATTTGTATTAGGAAATTAAGTTTGCTTGCTAAACCTAATTTCCTATTCTTCTTTAAATACTCTCTTAAATTTCCTTCTTTCATATACTCCATAACCATAATATAATTGCCCTCCTTGTCTCTGGAAATCCCATAACAAGGCACCATCTGACTAACTGAACTTCTAAACATTTTATAAAGAGTTAGTTCTTGGAGGAAGTCTTCTTTTAGATTTTGGGAATTGGAGAGGGTTTTTAGGGCAACTGTTTTATAGTTAGTTTTATAATTATCTCCCCTTCTTTCTCATTCTCCCTTCCAATTATTCCATTTTCCAATCCATTTTTCAATAGAACCCCCTTCTCACTCTGCTTTATATATCTTACCAAATCCCCCATCAGCAATGTGTTCTATATTCTTAAACTTCTCATAAGGAATTCATTCCAAGACATTTCAATTGCTAGTTGCTTCTGATTGGCATTTTTGGATAAAAGCATCTATTTGTTTATTATCACTAGTCCAGGTATCAAATTCATCTTCAAAATGTTTAGCATTACAAGATTGGCATCAGTCTTGGCTGGTATTAGGCTGTTGACATTCATAACAGGTTCCAAAAGAACTATAATAACCTCTTCACTCTTTAAACTCTTCCTCATTTTCTAAGGCTCAGGTTAGGTCTAGTTTTTTGAAGTTCAGAAATCAGTTGAGGAATTTAAGGCTGTCTGGTTTGGCTCCTGCTACTATTCATTCTTTTGTTTGTTCTTTACTATATCCTGCTTCTAATCAGGCTTTTTTATATTTAGGAACAAAATCCTTATGAATATCCATTCACAACTCTTTTTCTAACTCTGCTTTTACTAAGGATAATTTACAGTTAGGTCTTAGTTCTGTGTCATAATCAATTCTTTCTAAACTATCAGGTAAATATTCTCAACCACTATCTATATCGGTATTAGAAATATTTAATTTCTTTAAATTATTCAAATCCTGCACAGGTTTTAAACCTCCTTGAAAATGATTATATATTCCTTGGTTAATTTTGTTTTTATTATGATTACCAATAACTAAACTTCTTAAATTCCTCAACTGATTAAAAATAGAAAGGTCAGAGGGATTTATATTGTTGTTGCTTATATTTAAACTAGTTATTTTTTCAGGATAAGGAAGATAAGGTATCTGAGTAAGGTAATTATTAAAACATTTAAGTTTCTCTAACTCTTTTAAATTACTCAGATTGAGAGTAGTAAGTTGGTTATTAAAGCATTCAATTCTCCCTAATTTCTTACAATCATTTACATTTAGATTAGTGAGGCAATTATCAGAGCATCATAATACCTCTAAATTCTTAAAATCAGCCAGGTCTAATTCTCCTTCTAAGGCTTTTTCACTTATTCATAACTTTGTTATTTCTTTCCTAGTTTTACCAAAGTTGTCAGTATCATAACTTTCATTTTTTCTCACACAAGTTCCATTTTTGGGATATTCTTGGTTTATATATTCTTGGGCAAGAATACAGGGGATTATTTTGGTTTCTCTTCCATAATAAGAACCTCCTTTTATCTCTAACTTACTCCTATCTACTGAGGTAGAAATGAATATTGTGTATAAGTTTTTATACTCACTACAATCTAAAACTCCCTCTAATTGTTGGTTGAGGTATATATTCTTTGTTTTCTTATCAGGATAATATTTTTCTAACCACTCTTGGGCATTTACCATAATATTTAATTTTACTGATTTTTATAATATTCGTAGATTATTTTGATGAATTTGTTAGAAGGAATAAAACCCAACTCTTTATCATAAATTAAAAAAACTTAATTTTTTCTTCAAGAATTTCTTTTTTAACAATTTTATCAAGATTAAGTAAATTATGTGGAGAAACTAATTTTTCATTTGCTATTTTAACAATATTTTTTAAATCTCCATTTACTATTGATAGATGATACAACCCCTTCCACTTATCCCACCAACCTTTTTCTTTCTGTAATTCTTCAGCCAATTCTTCCTTGGTTTTTGTGGCTAAGTCTAAATCTTTTTGTAATTGGTCTTTTTTTTGGGTTAGTTCAGTTATAGTTTGCTGATTTTGTTGGACTTCTAATTCTTTGTCGGCTAAATCAATTAATCTTTTTTTGATGGCTTGATAATCTGCTCGCAATTGATTTCATTTATCACCTTGAAGCATTTTTTTTAATTCTTTTGGTTCAATCATTTTTTTACTATCACCAAAAAAAGAACGGTCAGTTCCAATGGGCATTTCTGCTGTTTCTAATAATTCCTTTTCTACCTCATTCAAATCCCCTTCTTTTGCTTGCTCTTGTAAATCTTTGATTTCTTGTCGTAAATTTGCTAGTTTAGTTTGTAATTTAGAGACTTTTTGTTGTTTTTTTTGGATATCTTGCTTATATTTTTCTAAATCAGTCTCCCATTGGTCAGTTGGGGGGATGGTGATATCGGTTTGAGTTCCAATAGTAGCAGTAGGAGGCTTTTTTAGAGCCTGTTCTAATTTAGTTTCTCAATCTTGGTCTTTTTTAGTTAGAATATTTAAGTATTCTTGGTGTTTAGTCTGTTCTTTTTCCGTAAAGGCTTGGATAGTTTTTTCTAGTTGATTTTCTTTTTGGGTGAGTTGGAGTTTGAGATTATCTCTTTCTTTGATGATTTGTTGTTTTTCTCCTTGAAGTTTAGTTATTTTATTGCTTAATTCTTTTCAATTGTCTGGCAAGTCATTGGGTTTTTGATTAGCCAATAAATTGTTATAATCAGTTAAAGTCGGTCGTTTACTTCAATCGTTCTCCCAATCACTTTTAGAAATAGGAATATCAGGTCTTTTTTCCAACTCAGTGATACGAGCTAATTCAGTTCTCCAATTAGCAGGAAGGTCAACTGGTTTTATTTCAGCATTTTCAAATTTATCTTTCCAGTTGTCTCTACTGACCTTTTCTGCTGCTAACTCTGCTTTTAATTGATTTATTCGAGCAATGTATTTTGAAACATTTGGAATAGTAGGAACAACTAATGGTTTTTTATCTCAAATACTTTGGTCATAAAGAGGGTATTTTTTACCATCTCGAATTACATAGGTAGTTTTCACCATATTATTCTTTTTTCTTTCTAGATAGGAAGTAGGCAATTATTCCTATCACCAATAATGCTATACCTCCTCCAATTATCCAAGGAGTTCAGTTGGTAGGTTTATTCTCGTTAGTATTTTGTGCTTCTAACTTGGCTAATTCTGCTTTTTTATCTTGCAATTCTTGTTCTTGCTGGGGAGTTCGGTTAGTAATTGCCTCTAACTCAGCAATTCTGCTCTGTAATTGCTCTCTCTCTCTCTCTCTTGTGGATTATTGCCTCCTTTACCATATTTTGCTTTTCACTCTGGGCAATTATGTTTGGGAACCCATTTGCCGTTTTCCTTTTGATGTAATTGTCTGTCAAGCATCTGTTTACAACAAAAACCACAAATTAAACCACCTTCCATTCCTGGGTCAGAACTACTTGAAGAATAAGTATAATGTGCTATTCTAAAAAAATTATCTCATAATTCTCCTTGTCTATCTAATTCATCTAAACAGTTTTTGCAAACATCACCATGCTTTTCATTAGTAAACCAAGTAAATTGTTTACCACTATTGTCATAGAGTTGAGCTTGGCATTTACTGCAATTTGCTCCAACTTTGTGGACTTTACTTTTATGGTCATGTAATTCTGCTCTTAATTCACGATGAAAACCTGCTGATGGTCAAAGTTGACTGCAACTTCCTTGGTTTCAACTTTGTTCCTTGGTAAAGACTTCTTCACATTCTCGACATTTTATAGTATAGATAAGTTTACCCCCACCTTTTCCATCTAGAACTTTTTCTTCTGTAATTTTTTCTTCGTTGTTATTTAGGTCTGACATATAGTTATATTTTTACATTTTTGAACACACAACAAGGTAGCATTAAAATTTTTTTAAACTACTCTTTTAGACTAATACTAAAAGCCTAAATGGATAAAAAAATTTTGAATACGAATAAAATTATAAATATAAAACAGGCAAAAACTATCATGGTAAAAAAACTAGATAAAAATCAAATTGCTGAAAAGATAGAGAAAATTCTCCAAAGTCATCAAAGTCCTTATGAGAGGAAGATTGCTTTGTTTAATTTGGTAAAAAATTTGGAAGTTGGGGACTTTCCACCCGAAAAGAAAAAAAGAGTGAATTACCTTTTGCAAGGACACTTATACAATGAACTAGCCAAACAAAGCATGGACGAATACAAGAAAACTACCGTAGAGGCTTTTAGTAAGACTACATAAATTAAACAAATTAGAGATTTATATATATAAAATATATATATAGTCCCCATGGAATTTCTTGCCAAAATTATCAAAGGAGAAAGAAACAAAAACAAACAATTTTGGAAATATACTTTTATCGATATTCAAACTGGTAAAGAAGATTGGTTTTTAAATAATTATCGAATAGGTTATATCCCTAGTTTAAGTGGTAAATTAAAACTTGAATGAGATAAAAATGGTAATTACAAACTCTACCAAGATTTCAAGCAAGATGAAGAATTTGAGGAGGAAGAGGGAATAGACTGGTTAGAAGAGGAATTAGGCAAAGGAACTAAAAAAATAGATGATAAACTTGCTAGGAGACCAATCAAATTTAAGCACCAAGATTTAGTTGAATTTGTAGAAGGGTTAAAGAAATCAGGAGTTCCTTACAAGGAAATTGCTACTGGATTAAAAAGAAGTGATAGAATGTTGAGATATTGGAGAAAGCCAATTGTCAAGCCTCTTCAAAAGGTCGGAGCAAAAAGAAGATTTGATAGAAAATGCCTCCATTACTTACTTTCTTCTATTCACACCAAAAAGGCAAAAACATTAAGGGAAATGTCAGATTATGTTTTTGATAAAACAGATAAGAGATTTTGTGTTGCTACTATTTACTTAGTATTAAAAAAGATTAAATATTCTTACCAAGTAGTTCCCTATCGTCATCCTCAACAAAAACAGAATTTGCCAGAAGTTATTGAGTTTATGGAAAGAGTTAACAAATTACCTCCAAGACAGATTTTATCCACCGATGAAAGTGGGCATCCTTTAAATCTAGCTTCACGACGAGGTTGGGGTTTGAAGGGACAAAAATTGCTGAC
Organism: endosymbiont DhMRE of Dentiscutata heterogama; assembly: GCF_002888635.2. NCBI lineage: Bacteria > Bacillati > Mycoplasmatota > Mollicutes > Mycoplasmatales > endosymbiont DhMRE of Dentiscutata heterogama. The sequence continues at coordinate 87,472 of NZ_LN828718.1, read as the reverse complement.
TTTAAACCCAGTTATGGTGCCAACTATTCTTTAATCTTGGTTATTCAAAACATAGAAAAGGGTGGCATTATTCATTGAGAATTAGTTAAAGACACGGTAAATGCCGAGGTTTTTGCTAATTTTCTTAATAATATTAAACTTCCTAATGAGGAAAAATATTATCTTTTGCTGGATAATATTCGATTTCATAAATCAGCTAAGGTTAAAGAGTTGTTGACTAGTAAGAACATCGAACCACGATACATCGTTGCTTCCAATCCTTATTTAAATCCAGTGGAGGAAGTTTTTAATGTCATTAAGCAGTATGTTAAAAGTGAAGAACCAAGAACAGAAGAGGAGTTGAGGAAAGTTGTTGCCTATAAAATAAGTATATTACAAAAAGAGGATTTGAGAAAGCATTTTAAGAATTGTTTAGATTTTGATTTTATTTGAAAAACGGAAATTAATTATTAAAAAAGTAGTATTATTATTTTATGTAAGTATGATTGTGGGGATACGTGCCTATAAATAATGAAAATCTCCCCTTCCCTATACCCTTAAAATATTATTATATTGATTATGTGAAAGTGTGAAATTAATTTTTCGAATTTTACTGAAAATTAATTCCTTGTTGGGGGGGTTACTCAGCGGTGAGTATCTATTTTTAAATAAACTAGCCCCCCCATGAAAGAGTTAATTAACAATGATATTTTGTGAAAATAAATGAATTAGACTCTCAGTGAGGCTAGTATTGTTGAAAACCAGGAAGTTAGAAACTAGCCGCACAACGGTAGACAATTTTAACTAGTCTCATAACTTCGCTAGCCTCACTTAGAGCCTAATTTTTAACGAGAATTAGAGCAAGGATTTTAATAAAAAAATGCTACAATAATCCCCTCTTTTTTTATCTTTTGTATCGTTTCTAGATTTTTTAAACGATAATAACTAGCAGTGAACGGAATCTTTAGCATGATTGAGTAATTATTTACTCCATACCCCAAACATTAAAAAATAACCCAACCCAGTCTCTCATGCGGAAGATTCCAAAATCCTTACTAAGCTGGGTTATAGGTATATCTAATGTTCAGAGTATGCAGTAAATAATCACCTAACTAACGCTAAGCACATTAATCTCTGTCACTTTTTATCGTTATTTTGCTTATCATTAACTCATCTTTCTTTATAATTGTATTTTACACTTTTGGAACCGTGTAAACTTTTTTACTTTATCACCTATATTTATTATTTTAAACCAAAAGAATTTAATCTCATGTCTTCTAATGGCTCTTTTTGTCATCAATCCCTATATCTACTTATTTTAGTATTTTTTATTAACGACTAAGCAAAGGTTATAAAATAATTTCCAAACCTTTTTCTATTAAAAAAATAATTGTCGCGAAAAAACTTGCAAAAGTTAAAAATATACTTATATGAAAGTGGTAGAAAAAAATAATCAGGTAGGCAATAGTAATAATAGCATTAAGAGCAGAGAGAGAGAGAGAGAGAGAGAGAGAGAGATAAATTTCAAAAAGAACCCAGCACTAAGAAACCGCTTGTTGGTTTGGCATCAATCGTAATACTAAACAATCATGTTGTGCAATTGGTGTCATAAAGTAATTCCAGCAGGGGAAGAACTAAAAGAGCAAGATAGAGGTTATTCTTATATTTCTCTTTACGAAGGAACTGGAGGTGGCGAAGGTAGTTTTATAGGAGGTGGCTATTACCATCGCATCTGTTACTGGCACAAATTGCTTTGAAATTTGAAAAAGGAAAGAAATGGATTATGAAAAGGCTGGTTCTGACTTTGAATTCTCCTCTGACCTATCTTAATAATTATTGTGATAGTAAAATTTTTTCGAATGAAGAAATTAGATAAGCGAATTAGAGAAATAGAAGATGTTATTTCTAGAGAAGAAAAAAACGAGCAGTAAAAATTTATTTAGCAAAAGCGGAAATTAATTTGAATAGTGTAATAGGACTAAAACAGGGCTATAAAACCCGAATGAACCAAATTGAAGTTATTGAACTTTTAGATCCTCTTGCAGGTTTAATTAGTGACGCAGAAGAACTTAAAAGAAAGGATAAGGAAAATAAAGTATTGACAGAAATTTTAGAACTAACTAAATTTGGTGATAATTTTCCTAATTTTGATGATGGGAAAGACGAAGAAAAAAAAGAGGAGAAAGCCGTCGCTGAATACAAAAAACGAGCCGCTATTTTGGCCGAACTGACAGAAAAATTAAAAAACGATTTCTCTATTGACATTTACCAAGATGAAAATTGAGTCGCCCAAATGAATAATTTGTTGGAGGTTAAGGAATGATTAGAAAAGATTTTTGGGGTTAAAACAAGCGAATTTGACACCGAAGTTTACTCTCCTGTTTGAAAAAAGCAAATAGCAGGTTCATTGGGAGAAAAAGAGGAAAAGGAATTATTGATGGAGCATGAGACCGATAATCTTTTCACTTTTGCCGATGCGAAAGATAAAAGTAATTTACAACGAACGCTGGCCGGATTAATTAAAGTGGTTAATGATGTTGAAATTTATCTGGGTGAGGATGATTTAGACCATTTACCGGCTAGACCGGATAGCCTCAAAAATAGTACTAGTTTTTTGCGGAGATTAATTTGAGGTCGGAAAAACTTTGACGAATTATCTAAAAATAATACTGAACTTGATATTTGAGAGAGAAATGAACTCGACCTAATAAACGGTGTTGACAAAAACAAAGTAAAAGATTATGTAGATAAAAAAGCCGCCGCAGAAAAATACGAAAACAAATTAAAAGTGCTTTTGGCGGATGAGAAGGGAAAAAGTCCGGACAGTGTGGCGGCTGATTCGGGTTGAGAAAACGACTTAATTAGGAAAAATGCGGTTAATAATAAGAATGAAGAACTCGGAAAACTAGAAGTTGAGCGTGATATTTGAAAAGAACGGGTAAGGTTAGCCAAGGAAGCAAGCAAGAACACTCGCCAAAAAATAAAAACCCACCAAGACGCTTTAACCACAGCCAAAGCCGATGCCCTGGCGGCTTTACAAATCCAAAAAGGTGATTTAAACGACAACGATATCAACGACCAAATCCAAGCCGACGATACAACCAAAAGCACTAATAATTGAGCCGGGCAAGCCGATTGGTCGGACAAATTACAACCCAACGACCCCACCTTCACCACCGCCCAAGAATTAAGTGCTTATGTGCTAGCGGTCAGCGAAGCCATTGGAACTTTAAAAAAGCAGAAAGAAAAAAAGGAATTAAACGAAGTTAAAAGTGATATCTTGATTGAAATCAGGAACAATTTACTTCAAGGTTCAGCCATTACGGACACGGACATCAATAAGTTATTAAACATTACAGGAAACGACGATTGGAAAAATTTCTTTAAAGATACGGACGACAGAATAAATAACCTCAAAGGTTTAACTGATTTCTCTAATGGGTTTATCCACGTTATCAACCAATTAAAAATTAATCAAGATTTAAAAGCCGCTAAAGCCCAAGCCTTGATTGATTTAATGGCGTTAAAAGAAAACGTGAGTGATGGCGATATTAACGACGCGGCCGAGAAATTACAAGAAAACATTATTCCAACCAGTGGGGATTGAAAAACCAAATTAAAAGACACCAACAAAGAAATTAAGAGCACAGAGGAGTTAACTCGATACGTTCATGTCATTACGGATGCTATTAGTAAGGTGAAAGGGGCGACTGATATAAAAAATGCCAAAAAACACGCTGCGGATCGTTTAGACATTTTTAAAGGAACATTAAACGACAATGACATTACGGCCATGGCCGAGGAAATCGAACCGAATATCACCAGCGGAGCGGTCTGGACCCAAAAATTACAAGCCAATAACGCTATAATTATCAATGCTGAACAATTAAGCCACTATGTCAAAATTATTACTCGGGCTATTAGTAAACTCAACACGAACCACGACTTAAAGCAAGCCAAAGTCCAAACCCGTGTCGCTTTACAAAATTTAATCCAAACGAGCGGCTTGACCGACGACCAAATCAATGCTAAAATCGTGGAATTTTCGTCTGGTATTCCTGCTGGTAATACTAACTGGCGCGATAAATTAAAAGAAAATGACACCACTTTAACCGACGCAAAAGCACTAACCGAATACATCACCCTACTCACCCGAGGCATTACGGCATCGAAAGGAGCAGACACGACAACTGAATTAAATCAAGTGAAAGGAGAAAGAAATAACCTGGAGGACCAAGTAAAATTGGTGCGGAGTGAATTAAGTATAGGAGCAGACGTGGCCGATGTGGTGAATAATAAATTGACGGTCGCGGATTTGGCCGATTATAAGACCGCAAAAACTAATTTAACAACTCGGGAAAATGAGATTAAGCATGCTATTTATAATAATGCTATCCCGAACGGCTGACAAAATAATGTTAAGGATGATTACGATAAATTGAGAACTAAAATTAACGGCAACCCCACCGGAACTCTCCCAAATAATTGAGAGAATGATTTAGTTAAAAAGAACGATTTAGATACGGAGAAAGCCAAAATCACCACTCTGAAAAACGATTTAGGAGTAATTAAAAACGATAATTCCATTGATGCGGTACGGGTGAACCAAATAAAAGATAATGAAGCCGAATTAACTCGCATTAATAATGATATAATTGCGAAAATTAAGACCAAGACTAATCTAAAAACTTTAATTAAGTTAAATGCGAATAATAAAAATGAACTTGATACTGCCCGTTTAGACGCGATTGAGACCATATTGTCTACTCCAGCCAATGCAAGCGCGGCAGATGTATTGAAGTATAAAAATAAATTACAAGGTTTAGGAATTGCGGTCGGTCAGGAAAAACCGGGCGACTCTTGAGAAAATGAGTTAATGAATAAAAAACCACTAACCCAAGCGGGTTATAGCGATTTTAATGTCATGCTGGCAGACTTAAATAGTTTAAAAACTGAAAAGAGCGATTTCCAAAACAAATTAAGCCAGCAACAAGAAAATTGTCGAAAAGAAAAAGAAGCATTACAAACCCAAATCGAGCAAAAAGAGCAGGATTTATTGAAATTCATGGTGGAACAGTTAAACTTGAATTTAACTGGTGATAAATATGAACGACAACAAGTATTAGCCGAGATTCAGAAATTAATTGTCAATCCTGATACTAACCAAGAAACCACTCTGGCTAATCTCCGTCAGAAAATAACCGAGCAGGAGAAAGAAATTAAAAAATTGAGAGAACAAAATAAGGAAAATATTCCAGCTCCGGAATTTAAGCAGCAAGCAGAAAAAGTACTGAAAGAATTAGGTCTAAAAAATTCTTATCAGACCCAAATTGACAAAATTACTTCTCTCTCGGAATTAACCGATTTTTATCAACAAGCAGCCAAAAATGAAATTGGTAAAGTCAAAGGAGAAAAAGATCAGATGAGAAATTGAAATATTGCTTTATGGTTATTGTTCGTTGGTAATCTCTTGATAACTACTTTTGTAATCATGAAAGTAAAAGGAGGCAAAACGTTAGGTAAAAAAGATAAATAAGAGAGGGCAAACCAAGAAATGTTGCCAAAATAACCCTATCGGACAAAAAATTTGGAGTATAAAGTTAGTCGGGATAAAAGAATAAAGAATTAGTATTCACCAATTAGAGGCTTATTTAGTGTTTTATTTTATACAAAAGGCTCTATGGTCGGGGCTTTTACAAACTGTCTATTACTTTCAGCAGATTTTTCTGGATCTCACCTGCCAAAATTTCTTCTTCTTTTTGGACCGTTAATTGAATGATTGAGGAAGGTGTAAGTTTATTTGCCGTAAGTAATCTTTTAATTACTGACTCTGTATTTTTCAAATGATAATCAATAATATACTCGTTATATTTTTTGATAGTAGATAAAGCAAAATGGTATTCAGCATCTTGCGGACAAATGAATTTCTCATTTTCTTTTACTACTTCTTGGTGGTGATATATTTTTTCGCAAATAGGGCAAATTAAATATTTGTTCTTTAAATCCAATAGTAACTCATAATTGGCAGTATTTATCAGGATAATATTATTTATTTTCTTGCCGATTTTGGCTAATTCAGCACTTAATGAGACCAATTGTTGCTCATTGTGGGGATAATTAACTAATGTTAGTTTTGAGTGGGGGTTATCCTGAATAAATGCTTTAACTTCCCGAGTATAATCGTTGATGGCTAATTCCATTATTTCCTTCTCGGTTAAGGAAGCAATATTTTTTTGGTCTCCGACAAAATTAAAACTCAGATTTAATTTTTCCTTTAATTCTCTTTTTCTAATCTTCCCCACCTCGAAAAAGCGCCCTTTTTCTTCCGTTGAAAAATAAAATTTATTGACAATAAGCGGAAACAATAAGAGAATGATTTTTTGTGAGTTATTTTTTATTTCCATATAAAATTTATGCTATTTATTAGTCTTTATATACTTATATTTAGTTCTTATTTGGCGAACGAGGTCCACCCCAATATTAACACTACCAAACCAATTGAAAAAAGGCAAAGTACCGGAACTCTTGAATAGGTTGTCAAAAATGATATTGAAAATTAAAATGATAAAATACCAAAAAAATATTATCTTATTGATTATTTTCCGCAATAAATTACGAGTCATGTGCCCGGGGGCTAGGTAATTTATATAAATGCCTCTACTTCGTAAATCCTTACTCATTTCTTTGGTCTTTCAAATGCCAACTTTTCGCATTTGTATTCATACGGCTAAATAGCGGAGAAAGAGCAAGAAAAATAATGCCCCCACTATTCACCATTTTTTATTCAAAAATCAGTCTTTCAGATTTTCGATATCAAATAAATAACGAGTATCACAAAGTAAAAAAAAAGGACCCCAAAATTTTCCCCCGGCTGGGGGATTATTCAGGTTTGCACCTAAACTATTCATACTTCCTGCTCTTGTCTTGTTTGCTTCCCCTCATTCATTTTGTATATTTTTAAAACTACCCCAATTCACTCCGGCTCGTCGCATTAAGACAATATTATATATAAAACCAACAAATTGGGACAGTTGAATTAAAGGCATAAAACCAATACTAAAACGAAATCCTAATTTTGATTTGCGTTTTTTTAGTAGTTTTCCGTGTTGGCTATAAAGAGTATTAGTTTCCACCGGGGACTCTCATTTCAAATTGGTTATCCAAATAAAGGCAATAGTAATTAATATCAGATAGAGCATTGGCTCTAATTCATTTCAGTGGTTCGAAATTCATTCATAGGGCAAAAATTCCGTAAAAAGTATCAAGTAAAAAGCATTACAAATGCCATACTGGTTCATTAACTGAATAAGTAATTCCAGCAAGCAACAATTAATTACGGTAATAATTAAACACAAGAGGAAAATGTGACCCAAACTTCCGCTGACATTATCTCAGTATTTTAGGAAACCGGCACCTAGTGAAAAGATAAAAACGAGTGTGCGGTTAATCCACAATTTTCATTTTTGAAGTTTGACTTGATCCATTTTGTCCGGGTTGAGGAACATGTAAAACATGCTTATAACAAAATTGACCTGTAAATGGACGCTAATGCCAGAAAAAAAAAGAAAACTTTTGACTGGGTCTTTGCCTTCCCCTCCCTTCGGCATTCATTGGTTGGGAAAATGAATTTTTTTGGCTCCTAGGATGTAAACCAGTAGCCCCAGCAAACTAGCCAAACAAGCCCAAAAAAAGACCTGGTATTGGCGGCTAACTCTTTTTTTTTTGACATTACTGGCCATATTACTTTTTTTTCGCTATTATTTTAAAATTGCCTCCCGCTTGGGTGATTTTTGTTTGGGCCTGCTGGGAGAAAGCAGCGGCTTGAATGGTTAAATTTTTAGTGAAACTTCCGGTTCCTAATATTTTTATAGGAGATTTTTCTTGCGTGAAGTCGACTGTCTGGCCGTTGGTTATTTTCTCATCTGCCTCTAATTGGGCTAAATTAATTACTTGATAAACAATTCGATCGGGTCTGAATCCGCCGCCCCGCTTGGGAAAACGCCGTGCTACTTCGGTTTGTCCGCCTTCAAAACCCGAACGAACATGACCACTTTTGCGGGATTTTTGGCCTTTTTGTCCTCGGCCTGCAGTCTTGTCTCCACGACCAACCGTTTTTCTTTTTTTGACAATAGTAGTTAAATAATTGCTAATATTCATATTTTTTTCCTGTAAGTTCATCAAAGGCTAAAAATGCCGCTCGCATAACATTTAATTTATTACGCGAACCGATTATTTTAATGCTGACATCCTTAATTTCTAAATATTTACATAACGTAGCGAGCATTTCACTAGCCTTAATGCCGCTGCCGGGCGGAGTAGGTTTTAAAATTAATTTAGTCGCATTATAGTGAACTGTTATGTCACGAGGGATAGTGCGGGGTGCTGTAGAAAAATAATTAAGTAATTTTTTTTGGGCTTTGCGAAAAGCTTTAGCGGAGGCTTTCATAGGTTCTTTGCCACCCATATGAGCGTAAGCGACACTTTTTTTTTCCTCATCCTTGATTAAAGTCAAAGAGGTGAAACTAAAGCGACGACCCCCTTTGGTTACTTTCACCGGTCGCCAAGTTTTCAGGATAGTTTTTTGAATATGGGACCGAAAATATTCTCTTTTTTCTCTTTCTCTGCCTCTGAAATCCGAAAATGCTCTGCTTTTCCGATTTGTTGGCAAGTCAGTATTATTTTCGCCATTGGTAGATTCTGATTTATTTGTTATTTCTGGAACCGGCTTTTCCTTAATTTCTTCCGTGCCGATTAATTGACCTTCGACTAGTTCAACCACCTTTTCTTTTTCCAAACTATTGTGACTTTTCTCGACTTCCATGTAAATTAAAAATTAATTCCTGATTCCCGCAGGGTTTGGCAAAATGCTTCTATCTTGCCATGATAAGGACGACCATTGCGGTCAAAAACGATTTTTTTTTGACCGGATTTTTTTAACTTTTCGGCAAACACTTCGCCCAGTTTTTTGGCATAATCTTTATTCTTGCGGGAAAAATTATTATCTTTTTCCACGAAATCCTGGGTGGAAGAGGCCAGGAGAGTATGGCCAGCCGCATCGTCAATGGCTTGTACTCGCAAGTAGCGGTTTGATTCACTTAAGACTACTCGGGGGCTTGCCACAGAGCCTTTAATTAAGGTGCTTCTTCTTTTACGAATCTTGCGACGGGTTTTTTTCTCGTTGGATATCGTCATATATACTATTATTTTATTTATTTTTACAAACTCATTAAAATCTTTTTCTCCTCATGGGTCTTTTTTTCTTCTTGCTAAACACTAGATAACCAATCATTATGAGAAAGATAATTCCTACAAACACGGTCAGCATAATCAAAAAAATATTCCCTTTTTCTGACCCATCTCCTTTATTAGAATCGTGTGAAGAGTGTTGCCGGTTTTGTAAAGATTGCTTTTTCTTTTGATATAAATTGTCAAATTCCCGCCGGTTGTCGTGGTTAACTTGATAAAGAGGTTTAGATTTCGCATTTTGATAAGCGGCCTCTAGCGTTGCCAAATCAGAGGCATTTTGTAATAATTCTCTCATTCGGTTAAACTCGCCTGCTTGTTGAGGGTCAAGGGTTGGTTTTTGTTGCGGTATATTTTGATTTTGAGAACATTGAGGAGCATGGTGCGGGATGACCGAAAAACATTCCGGACAAATATTTTCTTTATCATTAATATTGCTACTATTATCATTTTCATACTGGTCGCGGTCGTGGCTCTTGTCGGTTCGGGGATTGAGTCCCTGATTTTTATCCAACCAACTTTCCAGACGCTCCATGGTAGAGTAAAAGTTGTCATCATGATTATGCTTTCCTATCGTCGAGTAGAGATAATGGTGAGTAAACTCGTGAACCACAGCACCCCGCAATTGCTCCTCGTTTTGGTAATTATTCAAAAAAGAAATGGTGTATTTATAGGGAAAGTAGGTAGTGGTAGTAGTGGTTTTTTCGGAACCAGGAACTTTTACTCCGTTTATTTCTTGTCAGGTGGTGTTAGTGTGGTCCTGGCTGCCCCCTCCTTCTCTCTCAGTGCGACCCAAAGTTCGAGAGTTTTCCGAACTCCCTAAATGATTTTTAAAAACTATACTAATATCTTTTTTGTGGAGTGGGTCTTGGATAAACTTCTCAACCAGTAAATCGTAATATTTTTTGATTAACTGTTTTTGTTGATTAATTGGCAAACTCATGATTCTATATTATTATTTTGCAAAAATAATTAAAGTATAATCGTCTTATTAGATATGACATGGCCAAATAATAATTTTTCGGCAAGGGGCAATATCTCTGCTGCCCGGTTTCGTTATCCAGGTGGAGGCAATCCCTCGCCCTCTTCAGGTTGAGAGAGATTCATTTTCTTAGTAATTTTATTACTGGTGGTTTTCCTGATTTGGTTACTAGTAGAAGGAAGAAAGCAAAAAAAAAAAAAAAAAAAAACAGACTAGAAAAAAGAAAAAAATAGACATGGATATTTTACCAGAGGTTAAAATAGATAAAACATTTGTTTTTTAAGACTAAAAATAAGCGTGGATATTTTGCCATAGGCCAAAAAATGCATGAGGAGAGTTCAAAGTAAAAAAAAGAATTAAAAAATATTTTGTATAATGAAATTAATTGTTGGTCTTGGTAATCCGGGTAAAGAATATGAAAATACTCGGCATAATTTAGGCTTTATAATTATCAACCACTTAGCCCGAAAATTGAATACTGAATTAACCAAAAAAAAGTTTAACGGCTTATATTGCCAAACCAGCGAATATATTCTCCTCCAACCTCAAACTTATATGAATAGTTCAGGAGAATGTATTAGGGCTTTTTTAAATTATTTTCGGATTCCAATAGTTAATTTGCTGATAATTTACGACGATATTGCCTTGCCATTAGGAAAGTTTCGTTATCGTAGCCAAGGTTCAGCTGGCGGACACAATGGAGTGAAAAATATTATTGGGTTGTTGGGAAGTAAAAATTTCAAAAGATTGAGAATAGGAATTGGCTATGACAAAAATTTCCTGATTAGAAATTGAGTTTTACAAAATTTTCAATCCGCAGAAAAAGAAGAAATAAAGAAAATTATCCCGGATTTATTGACTGGTTTACAAGAATGAATAAAAGAGGACAATTTTGAAAAAATGATGGGTAAATTTAATAGCAAATAAATCTTTTTTAATTTTGGTCTTAAATGAGGTAAAAAAAGACAAATTAAAATCTTGTTTTCACAGGCTTTAAAATATTAAACATGAACGACAAAAAAACTAAATGTTATGATTGTGACAAAGAATTAGAACCGCATGAAGTCAAAACTTATTCTGAACGCTCTTGAAAATATGGAAGGGATTATTATGACCTTTGTAAATCTTGCTACAAAGAACGAGATAAAAGAGATAAAAAATGACTAATATTCCTAGTTCTTTTCTATATTTTCGCCTTATTTTTTATGGTATTCTTTGCTAAACTGATATTTTGATTAGAACGAAGAAATTAAATTCCGAGTAATATTTTGGTAATTCTGGTTCAATCAGAATTAGGCAAAACAAAAGGAAAATTAAGAACAAGGGTTAATCAAAAAGCAATTTTAATAGCATAATGATAGCAAAAATGACCGATTATATTTTTTTGTCATTTTTTATTCCTTTTTAGCAATCAATAAACCAGACCCAAAAAAATAAACTGAGTAATGACACCCATAGCCAAAATAATTATTCTTTGGAGGGGGGGGGGGGGGGGTTTCCATTTCCACCCGCGTATAGCCATAAACTGGAAAAGCCCGAAAAGTCATTTTGGTATATTTTTCTCCGCCGAAACTAAATAATTTTCAACCAATTCCTACACTCACTTTGTCGGCTATAATGCCGAAACCACGAGCCGTTAAGGCATGACCGCACTCATGAACAAAAATATTGAAAAAACTTCAAAAATAGGAAAAAACGGCTATTCAAATTATATCTTTGCTGCTATAATTTCATTGGTCGGATTTTTTTAATCAATAATAGCAAATGACTGGAACGAGAATAAAAACAGAAGAAAATATAACTTTTTCTCGCACCCCCATTACTCCCCCTTAATTAGTGGCAAAACTGACACAAAGGTTCTTTTCTGTCTTCTGATATTTTTTTGATAAAATTTTACGACTCCATCATATTGGGCGTGAATGGTATAATCCCGACCAAAAAATACTCCTTGGCCTTCTTTATATTTGGTTCCACGCTGGCGAATAATTATACTGCCTTTTTTCACCGACTGGCCGCCGAATATTTTTACTCCCAGGTTGTTGGGGTTGTAGGATTTGTGGCTACAATTAGTAGCCGCCGAACCTCCCCCTTTTTTTTGGGCGAAAAATTGTAAATCTAACTGGAATATTGGCATGATTATTATTTTTTTGTCTTTTTTCTAGATAATGTATCTTTTTTTCTCAAAACCACTAACCCCTTGACAGGACCAGGGACCGCTCCGCGAAGGAAAATAATGCGTTTTTCCGGATCCTTTTTTTCTATTCTTGATTTTTGTGTAACTCTTTTGTTTCCCATACGACCGGGCATTTTTTTGTTTTTAGGCATGCCTTGATTAGTACCTCGTCCACCACCCCCAGATCCGATTAAACGGTGAGGTCAGCCTGCTCCATGGGACATCGGTCCTAGTTTGTTCCCAAATCTTTTATGGACTCCGGCGGTTCCTTTTCCGTGTGAATTACCTATGACGTCAACCTCATCTCCTACTTCAAAATGGGATAAATCAACTGGAGAACCAACTGGAAACCCCATCATATCTCTTATTTCTAGCAAATGCCTTTTTAGCGGAACATTATTTTTTTTTAAATGCCCCAATTTAGGCTTATTAAGATTTTTTTCCGTGCAATCACCAAACGCAATTTGACAAGCATTATATCCTTCTTTGGATTCAGTTTTTACTTGAGAAATCACATTATCGCCAATCCAAATAGGAGTAACTGGTATTAATAACCCCTCCTCCGAAAGTATTTGTGTCATTCGACATTTATTGCCTAATATACCAATTTCGTTCATATATAAATATTATTTTAACTTATTGATTAAAACAGGCAAAGATAATAAAAAACCTCATCATTAATTTTAAATCAAGGAGCAAGAGGGGTTAATAAGTACTATGACAATAAACAGTAAATTAGTCAATGAATGAAGTAAAATGGGGGACAATAATTTTCAACCACTTTTTTTGTAGACATAAATGAAACCCCAAGTGGCTACTGAATATTGAAAGAAAAGGAGAAAAAGATTTTCTCCGCGATGATAATGAGCCCCAATAAAAGTTAAAAAAGAAAGGAGATAAGAAAAGGGATTTTTGCGACCAAAAATGCGAAAAATGAAATAACGAAAAATACACTCTTCAACAATAGGAGCCAGCACGCACATGCCAAAAAAAATTTGAGCCAAATACCCTCAATTATTTTTGTTACTAGTTATGACGCTTATGTGAGTGTTAATTTTTTCCGATTTAAGGTTAGGCCAAGAAGGAGGTGCTACTCATCCCAAAACTAATTTGAGAGCAAAATGGATAAGAGTAAAAAAGAAAAGTAATTTAATGGTTTGTCAAAATATTTTCTTTTTTTCTTGTCGAAGTGAATACCAAATTTTTTTTCCTTCTTGTTGAAATACCCAAAAAGTTATCAAAAGGCAAAGAATAGCATAGCGAGTAAAGAATTTGCCGGCTAATTTTTCATTAACGTAATTTCTCCACTCCATTATTTTTGATAATTTGCTTATAAGTTGGGGGAGGAAACAACAAGGGAGAAGGGAACAAAAAATACAAAAATAACCCAAACCTAAAAAACCTCCCCCGAGTAAAAAATTGCTTTTGTTTGTTCTTATTCGGAAGAGAGTAGTGAACTACTCCACACGGGAGTTTTAAGTATTAATTACTTTGTCCTCCAGCAATACTTCCCATTTGGTCTCCGACAACACTTTTTTTTACCTTGTAGTAACATTTCATGTTTGACCTACGACAAATTATCCCTGTTTATTTTTGACCTTGTCAGACAAAATATCATATCTATTTTTCCACTCCTAATATTTTCACTTCGGTGTATTGAGCCCGAAATCCTCACTTTCTTTCATTCCTTTTTTTTGGCTTGTATTTCATACCCACTATTTTTTTATTTTGTCCGTGCTTGATTACTTCTCCAACCAGTTTAATGGGCAAGTAGGGTTGACCGAATTCATCATCTTTTTGCAAAATTTTATCAAAAATTATTTTGCCACCACTTTTAGCATTTTTCTGGTAATCGATGCGAAAAGTTTGCTCTTTCTTTTTTGGCAGATAGAGATATTGTTTACCTTTCAGTTCAAATCTAATGATATCCATAATAATTTATTTTAGCAAATTATCGCTTACGTCTTTTATTTTGTATTTAACCTAACCTAGCAAGAAGTCCCCTTGTTCTATAACTGGGGGATGAATTGGTATAAAATAGAGTATATAAGATACTTTTAGCATGCTAATCACCAAGGCTATCAAACTTCGGCTTTATTCTAGTCAAGAAAAACAGTATCAAATCAACCAAATTAGGGAAATTTGCCTTTGGTTATATAACTTCTTGGGAAAAGAGAGAATTAAGGCTTGAAAAGAGAATAAGACCATTATCACTTATTCTCAACAACAGAATATTTTACCTCAATTAAAAGAAACTTACCCCGACCTAAAACTGGTTCACTCCCAAACTCTCCAAGATGTCGTGAGGAGACTAGATTATAGTTGAAAAAAGTTCTATGTTGAAGTCAGAAAAGAGAAGGTTGGTTTACCTAGGAGAAAATGATTAGAGAAATATGAAAGTTTTTCTTATACTCAAAACCCAGCCTTTCAGTTAAAACGCAGTCAATTATGATTATCCAAACTAGGCTGAATGAATATCAGAAAGCACCGAGAACCAATAGGAGAAATAAAAACTTGCTCCTTGTTGGTTAAAAACCAAAAATATTACGCTGTTTTCTCTTGTGAAATTGAAGCCCAACCAAAAATAGAAGTTAGTTCAATACCAAAAGAAAGACAAATAGGAATTGATGTTGGAATAGGTAAAGATAACTTTTTTGCTCTTTCTAATAGAGAAAAACAAACCAATCCTCAATTCTATCGAACGGCTGAAAAAGAATTAGGAGAATTACAAAGAAAAGTCAGTAATAAAGAAAAAGGAAGTCAGCGGAGAGAAAAAGCAAAATTGGAATTAAGTAAGAAACATGAGAAAGTTAGCAATCAGAGAAAAGATTTTGTTTTCAAAGCAGTTAAGAAATTAAGAGATAATTATGATTTGCTAGCCGTAGAGAAATTAAGAACCAGAAAAATCATGGAAAGAAACCAAGAGCAAAATCCTTGGTATTCAGCCAAAAGTCTCCATGATGCTAGTTTGAGTTTCTTTTTGTTAGCCCTCTCCCACAGAGTGGAAGAAACTGGCGGGAGATTAGTAAAAGTCAATCCGGCTTATACTAGCCAGAGATGTAGTAATTGTCAACAATTAGCCAGTCGAAAGTTAGAATTAAGTGATAGGGTTTTTGTTTGTGCTTGGTGTCAGCGTCAAGAGGATAGAGATATCAATGCTGCTAAAAATATCTTATACCAAGCCCAAATAACGGAGTTGGGAACCAACTTCGTCAATCAGGGTAAAATCTGATAATTCTTTTTAGAAGCCCCCACTTCTATAAGTGGTGGGTAGTTCACTGAACCAAAAACCATTATATATGCTGATTAAGAAGAAAAAAATCCGTAATTTTTCAATTATCGCTCATATCGACCATGGCAAATCTACTTTGGCTGACCGTTTGCTCGAAAAGACTAATTTAAAAGGTAGCAATAAGTCTTTGGAAAGAGTACTCGACAGCCTTTCATTGGAGCAGGAAAAAGGGATTACTATTAAATTAAATGCAGTCCAACTATATTATCCACCAGAAAGCCCCGAACCTTATGTTTTTAACTTGATTGACACGCCGGGACATGTGGATTTTATGTATGAAGTATCTCGCTCGTTGGCGGCTTGCGAGGGAGTGATTTTATTAGTAGACGCTACCAAAGGCATTCAAGCCCAGACACTGGCTTATTATGAAATTGCGAAAAAACTTAATTTAAAAATTCTGCCAACAATTAATAAAATTGATTTGCCCCACGCTCAATTAGAAACTACTAAAAATCAACTTATTGAACTTCTGAACTGTCAAGAGAATGATATTTGTCTAATTTCGGCCAAAACGGGAAAAAATGTTGACTTGTTGCTAGAAAAAATTATTGCTGACATTCCGCCTCCACAGTAAAAATAAATTTCATATTGATAATAAAATTGCGATAACCCCAACTTTAAACTTACAAAAAAAGCGGAACGAGAATTAGAAAAAGAAAAAAAAATTGCGTTTTTTCAAAAACAAACTTATAAAATTATAATATAGAGTAAACTCTATATCTACTTATACGTAATCAATAATATATAAAGAACAACAAAACTATGACACACACCCACATCAACAAAAACAACATCCCAGTCTACGCAGAACAAAAACTAATCCAAACTGATTTAAAAAGTAAGGATATTTTAAAAACTAAAACTCCTATTCCAGACAATTTTCTTAAATTAGCCAGTAATGAACGCAATTATATGTGCTCCACCCAAGGCTGAAAAGAGCCGATTTGTGAAAGATTTGTTTTTACTTATGAGGAAGAATGGATTCAATTAGATATCCCCCACACTTTAATGAAAGAACTTGATTTACCCCTGGAAGAGAACATTCCCCATTCGGTTTATATTTCCCCCCAAATATTAGAAAGACAACCCATTTGTGGTGGTCTAACTATTGAGAACAAGAAAGAAATAATTATTGATAAGCCTTTTAGTAAAGACCAAGAAACCCAAACTGATTTAACCAGTCAACAAATATTAAACCAAATTAACCAATTACAACAAGAGGATAATTTAAACCAACAAACTATTATCAATCTCCAAGGAGAAATAGCGGAATTAGAGGAAAGATTAACCGAGGTGGAAAAAATGAAAAGGGTTTGAAAGGACAAATGATTAAAAGAAAAAGGAAGAAACAGTAATTTAACCAATGAACGAGATGATTATCAAACCAAATGAGATAATTCCATTGAGGAACTGGAATTGAAAGAACAAATAAGTCAGAGTTATTTACAACTAATCTCAGAACTCCGAAATGATTTAGAAAGTAAATTACTAATCATTAGTGGTTTAAACGAGGAAAAAAATACCAAACAGCGAGAATTAGAACAACAAAACGAGCAAATTGAGCAATTAACTACTGAAAAAAATGATTTAACAAGAAAAAATGAGGAACTTGAACAGGAAAAAGTTAAACTTAAGGAGGATTTAGACAGAGAATTAGGTTGGTGAAATAAATGGTTTAGAAGTCCACTAGCCCAAGAAGTAGCCATTACCTCGGTGGTGCAGGAATACTTTCAAAAACCTTTTGCTTCTTGAACTATTAAATATGGATTAACTATAAGAACGCAGGGAGAAAGAGACCAAGATTTACCAGGACAGCAATGAATTCCTCAGCGACAATATTTTTTGACGGAAAGTTTCTCTCCAACAGGTTATACCAATCCTGATGTTTTTGAACACGCAACATATTTAAGACTGGGGCGAGCCGCCATTTATGCTCTTTACAAATACTATAAAAACCAGAATCAATAATCATGAACCAAGAAAAACCAAATCTAACCCCAGAACAAAAAGAAAGAAATCAACAATATATCCTTGATAATTTGGATAACTATTGACCGGATTCTAAGGGTGATTTTGTTAATACTGATTCTGATACTTACGGAGAAGATTATTTTTGAATTGGTAAATACCAGGTTACGGATTACAAGGATATATTATGAGAAATGGCAAAAAAAATCACTGAAAGGGAAAAAGAGGATTGAGAATTAATTTTTTCTGAAACTGACGAACCTTTTCCAAAATATTTTAAAAACAAAAAAACGGGCCTAGAATTATCGACTAGTTGATTTGGAGAAGTTAGTAAATATTTAATTGGAGAACTTGGCTACCGGGGGTGGCACAATGGTAAGAGAAACGAGATAGGAGTGTTGATTTGGGACGATTATGATAGAGATAGGATTTTCATAAAACAGGGCTGGGAAAATAGAAAAAAAACCAAACCTAGTTCTCCCCACTCCCCACCCCCAACCAATCCCAAAGTAGAAACATCACAAGAAACAGAAAACCAAGAATCCAAAAAAACTAAAAAACAAGCCGAACAAGAAAGTCAAAATCAAAACCCCAACTCCACTCCCACTGACAACAACACCCCAGACCAACCCAATCAATCTCCTAATCAAGAACCCCAGGAACAACCAACCAATAACCGCCTCCCTTCTCCTGAAACTATCCAAGAAAACTACAATAACGACAAAGACAAATCCACCATTGAAAATAATCCTAATTCAACCACCCCAGAACAAAAAGAACAATCCGAAGCATTATTAAAATTAGTCATTGAAGCAGAATTCTTAATTAAGGATAAACAATTTAACTCTGAAACTTTATCTAAACTACTTAAAGAAAAAGAACAAAACACAGAAACTTATCAACTCTTAAAAGAAAGGATAGAACAGGCTATTAATGAATTATCTAGTTTGGAACAGAAACAAAATAATAATAATGAACCAACAACAGCAAATGAGCCTTATTCTATTAGTCCTATTCAAATCTTTGCTATTGTTGGAGTGATTGGGGTGGTAAGTGTGGTTAGTCTGGTAGTAATCAAAAAAATAAAAAAATTACGCAAGCCCTCGTCAAAAAACAAATAATTGCCAATATTCAGAAGGGTTTAGGTTTTGGGGGCGAATTTTCTCTTCATAACCTTTCTCTTGTAAGTATTTTTTTCATTCTTTTTCGTAATTTCTCGCTCAACTTAAAAGGTTATTTAGGAGGGTTTTGCGGCGGAAGCGAAAGCAATTTTTCAAAAAACGCAAAAAAGAAATTAATTGCTCTTTTGAAGTGTTGACGTTTTGATGAGGTTCAATCGATACCAACACCCCATCAACGGACGGGGCAGGAGTGAAAACAGCAGCCGGAATTTTTGCAACGATTTTCGTTTCTGTCAGATAATTAATAAAAACCGACAAAGCCGAATACTCGGAGGGATATTTGTTTGAACCGGATACTCATTTTTGTCCTACCTCTTTTTGGACTAAAAAGATTAAAGATTTAAATAACTGATAATCGAGTAACAAATTAATTATTAGAGAATTAGTAATGTAATACGGCAAATTGCCAACCACTATTAAGGAATTATTTTTAAATTGAGAACAAAACTCGGGTCAATTAATCTTTAAGGCATCCTGATGGTGATAGATAATTTTCTCGTTTTTGTTATTTTCTATTAACCACTGAAATAATTGAGAATCTTTTTCAATACCTATTACTTTTTGGCAGTCAGTTTTGGCTAACAGATTAGTTAAATTGCCATAACCACTGCCAATTTCGATTATTATTATTTTATCGTCGACAGGACAACAGGCAACTATTTTATGAAGATGATTTTTGTCAAACAGGAAATTTTGTCCGAGACTTTTTTTTGGTGCGTAAATTATTTCGCTTCTATATCGTTTATAGCGTTGGGGTATTCCTCTTTTAACCAATCTAAGTATTTTTCTATCTTTATTTTAGTCCCGCCTCCTTCTTTGCTTAAAACTTGAAAAAGGGTTCTTTCGCTGGCTAAATCCTGAAATTTTATGGAAACTGTTAATGTTCTTTTCATATTATTTTTATAGTCTTATAGTCTAGGTTCTAATTGCTAAAAATTTTCATCATTTTGATTATCCCGTTATTTATTATTTATCAGGTTGGACTTGTAGGGCTTCATTCATTAAGTTTTCTGCTTTGGTTTTATATTTTTGTCGTTCGTTAATAACATTTAGATAGAAAGGATTATCTTTAGCATCTATTTGAGTGTAGTTTTCTACTACTTTTCAATTCTCATTAATGTTGTCAATCCTCTTTTTTAATTTAGCGTCAATTTTTTTTAATTGTGCTTTTAATTCTTCAGCTTTTTCGGTAGCACAAATACAGGCCACCACTTTAAAGGCCATTTTCATACTTTCTCTATTTTCTAAGGTTAATTTTTCATCAACAATATCTTCATAGTCAAAATTGGTTCCATATGTTTTTTTCCAAACTTCATCACTTTTAAATCTTTTACCAATGAGACTGCTGGAGATTTCCATTGCTTGGAAAAACAGGGTCAATTCTTGGTTGATTTGTACTCGTTTTATTTCCAAAAGTTCCTGCTTGTAAGTCTCCAATTGGGAAACTTGGGTTTTTAATTTTTTTACTTCCTCATCTAATCCTTTATTTTTCTGTAATTCTTGGAGTTGAGTTTCTAAACTGGCTTTTTCGGTTTCTAATTGCGTATTCTCGTTAGTTAAATCAAGAATAGTACTATCACGATTAGCAATGGTGTCGTTTCTTTCTCCCAATTGAGTAGTTAAAGTAGTTATGGTATCATTTAAAGAAATTATTGTGTTATTAGTGGTTTCTAATTGGCTGTTAAGGTTGGTTTTATCAGTCTCCAAGTTTTTTATCTTATTATTGGCATTGGTTAAATCGATTTTTGCTGTGTCTAGGTCGGTTTCGGCTGTTGCTTTTTCTTGCTTTAACTCGGTCAATGCTTCGTTATAATCGTCGTAAATATAAGGTTGGGCTGTGTTTTTGTCCTCAATAAAATATTTAATCACATCACTCGGATATTTTTTTGTTTTTTCCTTACTTATTTCTACCAATGATTTAAGTATGGCTTCCCACCCTCCTATATTGTTAACTACTTTTTTTAAGTTTTCTAGGTTATAAGTTTTGTTTTCTCAAATATTTATTGCTTCTTTAATTAAAGAGATTTTGAAATCGGATAAATTATTAGGTTTTATTAAAAATTGTTCGTAATCTTTTACTCATTGAAAATTATTAAAAAAGGATGCTTGATAAAGTATGGGTGTTTTATCGGCTAACTCTTGCCTTACTTTTTTCAATTCTGCTTTTGTTGCCATATTTTAATTATTTTTATGTCTTTTAATATTATATTAATTTGTGTATATTTGATGTTCGCTTATTGTAATCATTATTATTCTAATTACTTAATAATTTATTACTCTTACTTTATATATTTATATATATAACCTTAATTCCTTGTTATAGGAATTTTAATTCTATATATATTGCATTTTAGGGTTTTATTTTTAGTTTATCAGTTTCACCAAAAACTTTCTGATCTATTTTCCCACTTCTTGGATAGCCTGTAATTGAGGATGCTCCTCTTGATATTTTTTATATGCCTCTTCTAATTGCTTATTTTTTTCTTTTAGATTTTTAATAGCAGCATTTAATCCGGTGATAAATTTGTCTTTATCTCCCATTTTTTTTTCTTGATTACTGATAATTTTATCTCGTTGGGAAATAGTATCCTGTTGGGATTTTACTCGTGCTTCAAAATCGCTTTTATCTCTTTTTAGATTACCATTTTCCTCGTTTAGTCCTTTAATTTCTTCTTGTAATTGTTCAAACTGTTCGGAGGTCGGTCTCTGGGATAATTGCTGGTTTTGATCTTCCAATTCCTTTCGTTTTTCTAGCCACTGTTTCAAATCCTTTCATTTAACAACCGCATCCATGCTTTCTAGTGATTCAATTGTAGATTGCAAAGATTCAAAGGCTTTTTGGCTAGTAGTTTGGCCATAGTCATCCTTGGCGAATACTCCGGCAGGCAATTCTTTTATTTTATATTTCTTTCAGTCTTTATCTACCTTTATATAATTTCAATATCAACTAGGTATATCTTTGAGCGGAAGCCGAATTTCATCAACTTCTCTTTCTTTCGATTCTGGTTTGGGTAGTTGTTGAACTTGACCTGAACTTTGTTGCGGTTGTTGGTCTTGATTTGGTTTTTCCTCTGAACTAGGCTTTGCTGGCTTTGTTTCTACCACTGTTGGTTCTGGTTTGATTGTGTTTACCGATTGCTCCGGTTTTACTGTTTCCGCTGGATTTGGAACTACTTTTGCCGGTTCTGGTTTTACTTCTGGTGTCGGAACATAGTGATATGGATCCAAATTGTTCCTCTCAAAAGGAAGTTGATTATAATATCTCAGAGAATCCGGCAAATATCCCATATCTTTATAAGAAGTTCTTTTTTTCTCTTCGCCTAATCATAAGTGGGTCAATTTCTTGCATTTGCTTAATCCTTTAACCGACATATTAGGATTGATGGGGTTGTCTATAAGTTTTAACCACATTAAATTAGGAAAATTATCCCCCAAATAATCGCAATTGAGATCAGTTATATTATTGTGGTCAAATATAAGGTAAGTTATATTATCTTTTTTGTGTATACTTTGGATAGTTTTTAAATAACGCTCATTGTCTAAATGTGCTCCATTCAAAGTCAATCTACCTAATTCAGTATATTCCTTAAGGTCAGCTGCTCCTTCAGCCGTAGTAGAGCCAACATTGATGTGAGTTACCTTTTTATTCTTAAATAAACCTTCTATGTATGATTGTAGAGTTTTAGTCATATTTCTATTTAATTTTCTTATATGTTGTATTCGTATTAAAACTGTTTATTTTTATAGAATTTATTATCAACGGATTTTTCAATTTATAAACTTTTGAATTTAATTCTACTTTTTAGGTGTAATCAAACTCTTTTGAGTTAATTAACTTACTTTACTCTATATATATAAAATCCTAATTCCTTATTTATAGGAATTGTATCTTCTATATATGTTTCATTTTAGGAATTTATTTTATTTGATATAGTTGCTTTTCTTTTTTTGTTTGTTAACTAACTTTGACAGGGTGGTTTTTTTTTATTGATACAGATAGAGTTTAAAATGTTCTTATACTTTCACAAACCAAAGAATTAATTTTTCCTCTTTTTACTCCTATTTTCAAAGTAAATAATAACTCACTATGAATTACCAGATTTTCTTTATTTTTTTGATAAAAATTGGAACTTATATTTAATTGAAAAGCATTTCTGATATCTTGTAATGAAAGGATATAATTACTCTCACTTTTTTTTTCCAGACCGCAAATAATCGCATATATATTGAGGGAGGTCTCTTTGTTATCGTATTCTTCAATTTTCTGTAAAACCGCAGACAGAGAGTAAATTTTATAATCTTGGGTGGCTAGTTCTTTTGGCCTACGACAACTTTCGTTTGGGTCTCCGACAACTACTCCGTTTGGTCCTTTAGAAACTTCATTTCAACGAGAGAAATAACTAACATACAATCCCAAACTTTCAAACTCTCTTTGATTAATTAAGGCTTTATTGACGATCGATTTTTCGGTTGCCAAATGTAAAAAAGGCAAACTATTATTAACCACAACCAGTCTCTTTCGGATCGAAAGATAACGAAAAATTGCGGCTTGATTACTTAATAAATTATCAATCTCCAATCCTAAACTGTTAAATAAGCCACTTTTTACTCATATTTCAAAAACTCCAGCTTCAACTTTTTCTCAATAATTTAGGGTCCGGGCAATTAAATCTTCCCAATTCTTGTAAATTCCTCCTTTTTTTCTCTCCGTAATTAGGGCTTGGAAAAACTCAGGTTGATATCCTTTTAAATTACTAAATCCCATTAATAATTCACTGTCCTTTTTAATTCATTCTAATTCTGAGTGGTTAATGTCAGGTCCTTTAATTTGAAATCCGCAAAAGAACGCCTCTTGTAAGTAGAATAATTCTTTTTCTTTTCTTTTATTAAGGAAATAGGTAATTAACTTGGGGAGAAAATTGGCTTTTAAATAAGCAATATAATAAGTTAAATAACTGTAAGCGACAGCGTGAGCCTTATTGAAAGTGTAGCCCAATGAGGAATTGATTTGTTGATAAATTAATTTGCTTTCAGTCAAAGTCATTTTCCTTTGGGCTTGGGTGAGAAAGTCTTTCGGCAGTCCTTTTTCTGGTAATTCTCGCCTTTTTACTTCGGCTTCGGCGAACGAGCAGTCATAAACCAGAACCAAAATTTGGCTAATTTGTTCTTCAAAGATGATATGACCGTAAGTCTCAGTTAATATTTCCCTAATTGCTGGGGAAGTGAAACCAATTTTAGCGTTATTGTTTTTGTTTTGGGATAATTCTTCAGCCTTTTTTCTGGTGCCGGGTCGGTTGAGAGAAAGAAAGATTACAAGATCGGCAAAACTTTGCGGACGAAATCTATTAAAAAGAGTCCGGGCAGAGGGGGTGTCTAGTTGAAAAATCCCAGTTAAGAGAAAATTTTTCAGATTGTCCCAAGTTTTTTGATCTGTCAAACTTATTTTTTGGTAGTCTGGCAAAGAGGTTGACAAAATTGACCTAGCCTCTCGAATAAAACCAAGCGTCTCTCGTAAACTTAAAAAGTCATATTTTTTGAGTCCCAATTCGGCTAATTTGTTTTCTTCAAAGAGAGTCAGCAAATAATCTTTTTCGGCTTTCAAAGGGACTAATCCTACCAACGAACCGGTGCTAATGACAACTCCGGCTGGGTGGATACCAGTATCATAATATAGGTTTTGGATTTTTTCAGCCAATTTGAAAAGAGCAGGATAAGCGGTCTGTCATTTTTGTAATTTCAATTTACTGAAATCGGGGTTTTCACCAGTCAAAGAAGTAATTTCCTTTAATTTAATCTCGTCTATTCGGTATAACTTGGCTATTTCCCGCAAAGCGACTTTCCAACCGGTTTTTTTGCGAGTAATAATGCGGGCTACCTGTTTTTTTGAATATTTTTTTTGTAAGTAATTAAAAACTTCGTCTTGATTTTCTACATCTAAATCGATATCCGGCAAGGATTTTCTTTTTTCATTGAGAAAGCGAGCAAAAAATAATTTATGTTCCAAGGGGTCAATTTGAGTTATCCCTAATAAATAGGCAACCAAAGAAGCCACGGCACTGCCGCGTCCAGGTCCCACAATAATATTTTCAGCCCTTAAATGCTGGGCGACATCACTGAAAATTAAAAAGTAATCAGCATAATTGAGTTGAGCGATAACCTTCAATTCTTCTGTCAGAGTTTGTTGATATTGAGTCTCTTTTTCTTTTTTGAGAGCAATTAATTTTTGCCAACATTTACTTTTGAGGAGGAGAAGCGCACTTTCTTTCTTGGCTTCGCTCAATTTTTCGCTCCGGAAAGAGGGATTGAGTTTAATTTTGGTGAGAAAAGTTTGTCATTGAATAAGCAGTAATTGATAAAAAGTTGAGTCGTCCGTGCAACGAGAAAAATAGTCGGCCGTATTTAAGTAAGGAGTAAATTCGCCGCTGGTGTCATTCAGAAAAAAATAGCGCTGGAAATTAGTCTTTTTTCATAATCCTAACAATTTAACTTCTTCAGGAGATAGGCATTTCACGGCAAAGAAAGGAAGTAGACGGGAAATAATCTGGGACGGAATAGATTGGGAGGGGGACAGGAGAAAAAAATTAAACCCGAGAAAAATATTTTCGTAGTTGACCTCTTTTTGGGGCGAGCGGGTGAGAATTCATTGAGCGGCTAGGTACTTTATTTCCTCTATTTTTTGGGCCTCTAAAACAATCAGACAATTTTTGCTAAAAGTGGAAAGGATGTAAACGGGAGAAAAACTTCGGTCAGGTGGGGAATCCGGAGCAAATAATTTTTGGATAACTTCCTTGTAGCCCTTATTATTTTGGGGGTAAAGCGTGGCAGAAAATTTTTTGCCGGCCGGTTTTTCTTGGAGAAATATTTTCACTCCCCAAATAGGTTTGATTTTTTTCGCTTTGCATAAGTTAAAAAATTCCGTAATCTCGTAAGGATAATAATCAGCAATCGCTAAATAATTTAGTTTATTATTACTGGCTCAATCAACCAGTTGGGGAATAGTCAAAAACGAGAAAGAGAGATTAGAATTAGTTTGAGTGTTGAGGTGCGGAAGCAGAATTTTTTCCATACTTAAATTTTTTGAAAATTACCTTATAATTTTTGATAGAAATTGTTGTTCTCCTCTCTCGAGATTTTGAAGTCTTCTTATGTCTTTAAGTACAAAGTTAGTTAATTGAAACATCAGAACTTAAACTTTTCGCTCTACTTCTGAAAATTGTTAAAAATAACTTTGGGTCTTAATTTTCTCAGCAAATAACCTTGTTTATCGAAGAATACGCCTTCGACCGACAACAATTTGCGTTTGGTTGCTACTTTTTCTCCTTCTCCTCATTCACCGCAATATCCTCCAATAAAAAAATTAGTCGCAATTACTCGGTGACAAGGAACTTCGTCCGGAGAAAAGGGATTAACTTTCAGCACCTGACCTACTTCGCGAGGAGAAATCCGAAGAAAATCCGCGATATATTTGTAAGTTGAAATTTGACCCTTAGGTATTTGAGAACAACAATTATAAACGCGAGAGGAAAAATTTCTTGTTTTTGGCATTATATTAACTCATTATTCTTTTTTTACTCTGTTAATTTTCAATTCAAAAATATTTATTTAGACTGTCCCCCAAATCTTTTCTGCAATTCTTCCATCTGTTTTCGCAATTGAGGGTCATTCATTACCCCCATAATTCCTTCTTTTTCCATTTTTTTTTGTAGGGTCTGGGCTTTTTTGGTGTGAACGAGAAACGCTTTCATGCTTTTGAAACCTAATGCCTTTCTTATCTGGTTAGTAAAATATCAAGACATTAGAAACGATCCAATTGCTATGCCAACTATTATCGCTACTGGGATTATTGCAAAAAGTCATTTAGAATTCATATACTCTAATTTTAAAAGAATTTTGTCTTTGTTGGTTAGCGTATTTTACTACTTGGCTTATTAAGAAATTTATTATTCTTTTCGCCTAATAACCCGCATTTTGGCACTCCGAGACCGGTGATTTTCCTGGACTTCTTGAGGTGCAGGAGTTAAAGGTTTTTTAGTAATAATTTGGAAGTTGAGTCCAGAATGTTTTCGAAATATTTGCTTGACAATTCGGTCTTCTAGAGAATGATAACTGATGACAATAATCCGGCCGTCAATGGCTAGATACTTAAGGGCAACTTCTAGGGCTTGGCTTAGGTTTTCTAACTCACTATTGACGAATATTCGTAGGGCTTGAAATACTTTGCGAGCGGGATGTTTATTACTTTTGTGGGAAAAACAGGAAGCGACTATTCCCACCAATTGCTGAGAGTTAACAATTTTTTCTTTTTTTCGTCAGTAACAAATTTTGCGGGCAATCGGACGGGCTTTTTTTTCTTCTCCATAATGATAAAAAATATCGGCTAATTTGGCTTCTGGGTAGTTATTGATGATATCGGTGGCTGATAGTTTGGTTGTCTGGCTTATCCGCATATCCAACGGCGAATCTGACCGATAACTAAATCCTCTTTCTGTAACTGTTAACTGGTCTGAAGAAAGCCCTAAATCAAATAAAAAACCATCTACTTCTTGGATACCCATCTTTTTTAAATGTTCTTCAAGATTAGCAAAATTGTCATTAATGAGACAAAAGCAAGGAGCGAAGAAAATTTTATCTTTTTGGGTCAGATCGCTAAACTCCTTATCTCATTCGAAAGCAATTAGCCTTCCTTTTTCCAGGTTTTTCAATATTGCTTGTGAATGACCGCCCTGACCGAAAGTTCCATCAACATAAATCCCTCCTTTTTTTAAGTTGAGATGGTCTAAAACCTCTTTCAACATTACTGGAACGTGAATTACGCCATCTGCCGCAGTCATTAATTACTTTTTTTTAATCTAATTGCTGTCAACCGGACACTTTTAATATAAAAATGCTCAAAAAACTACTCCTTTTCCCAATTTAGTAGCAGTAAAATTAATTTATATGAATGAAAAAGGTTCAAAAGATTCAGCAAAACAAAGTAAAACTAAATCCCCAACCGACAAAAAAGAAAAGGGTGTGGAATCCTCCCCGTCCCCAGAGCCAAAAAAAACTGCTTCCGGAGAAGATAAAAACCAAGAATTAAAAAAATTGACCGCTGAAATTGCCAATTTAGAAAACGAAAAATTACTATTGGCGGCCGAATTGAAAAATGAGCGTCAAAGTTGACAACGCCAAATGGAGCAAATATACAAATACAGTAACAAAAAATTACTTAGTTGAGTATTAAATTTTCTGGTTGATTTAGAGGAAAAGGCTCTGTCCGCTATGCGGGCTGACCCCCAAGGACCAGTTAAAAACCATTTACTTGGAATTGAAATGTTGCGGAATATCTTGTGAAGGAATTTAGAAAACGAAGGAATTACCGAAATAAAAATTGCGGTCGGTCAGGATAAATGAAGCAGTCGTCTTTATGAATTAGTGGAAGAGGTAGAAAACGATAATTTGCCGGCAGGAACAGTTGTCAAAGTAGCAGCCAAAGGTTATCTGTTGGCTGACCAAGTACTTCGACCAGCAAGGGTAATAATCAGTAAAAAATCAGACCACAACAAAGACAGCGACCGAACACTAAAAACAAAAAAAGAAAAGTAGACACAATACTTTATCGGAGAATTAAAAATAGACCTGATGTTTTGTCATAGGCCAAAAATAGATAGAAATATTTTCGTGTAGACAACGATATGAAAAAAAATATTAATATCGGTCACTGATGTTACGTAAATTTTGATTTTGGCTGAAAAAAGTTTATAAGAATATAAGGAGGGTTTTTTCTCCTTCGGCAGCCACTCCGAATGTAACCGACGTGCAAACTTCTATCGAAATAATTAATGACAAAATAAAGTTAATTAAAGGGACTAATAAGAATAAAATTAATGTGGTTGCTTACCAAAAATATTTCAATTTTTTGGAAAAATTGGGTTTGCGAGAAGATTTTTGGGTTATTACTGCTTATGATGAGTTAATGCTGGACGTTACTCTCATTCGTCCCCTGTTGATAAATAAAAATAATAACAAAGTAATTATTTTTTGTCATGGCTTAACCAATAATCGTTGGTCGCTCTTTTATACGATGCACTTGGCCCTTCAACGTGGTTATCAAGTAGTCTCTTATGACGTCCGTAATCACGGACTTTCGGGTAAATCTGCTACTACTTTGGGCCAAATTGAGGCCTGCGATTTACAAGATATTATTACTTGGGTAAAAGAAAAATATCGGCCAGAAAAAATTGGTCTCTATGGTTTTTCAATGGGGGCGGCTACCTTAATTTTTTGAACCAGTTATTTTGCGGGAGCGGCCAATTCAGAAGTGGCTTTTGCCATTTGTGAGGCTCCTTTTGACCAGTTTTCTACTCAATTAGAAAGGGCATTGGGAAGCGGAATAAATTACTATTGAAAACATTTTTTTCTGAAAAAATTAGTCAAAGAAACTCTTCATTCTTCACAGGAGAAGTTGGAGAGAATTAATCCCTACTTAGTTTTGCCCCAAAATTTACCCATCAAATTATTACTATTACACGGCTTACAGGATGCGGTAATCGGCTGACAAGCCTCTTTTAGACTTCATTATCAATTGAGTAAAAATAAATTAAATAAAAACAAAATTAACCTCTATTTGTGCAGATATGCAGATCATGGCGAATTTCCTTTTTTGGGTGATTATATTCCTGATAGTTTGCGGTGAAAAAAAAGAAAAAAACATTCAAAATATACTTTTACGGGTCTTTTTTGTAATTATTTAGAAAAGAATTTGTAAAACATTAAGTAATATGTCTAGAAAGACCAAAGGAAAGATTGAGGCTTTTTTTATCGTTCTCTTTTTATTGGTTATTTTTTTGTCTTCGCTTCTTATTGATATCTGATTAGCCGAAACTTCATTAGGAAAATTTTTAGGAATTAATTTGGGACGTTTTTCTGTTGTGGTTTCTCTCTGGTTTTTCACTCTCTTATATTTTTTTGTTCGTTTTATCATTCGGCAAATTATAAAGAAAAGAAAACGTGGGCGAGAATAGTCTCTTTTCGAACCATTTTTACAATAATCACTGTAAAATTAATAAATATCAATATTATGTCAAAAAATAATTTCAAATGTAATCAATGTGGGGAAAAATGCGATTACTTGGATTTCCCTATCAGAGGTTTAAATAATGCTAAATTATGCCATGATTGCGGAAAAGATACTTGTTTCGACTGCGGCAAAAAAGAAACTCCATTTCGCTGAATTGAGGAGGGTAAGGACTGCCGTGGAAATAAAATAATGACAAAAGTAATGGGAGAAATGTTTAGTCAAAGAGAAAAGGAGGATAATAATTTAGAGAAAAGTTGAAATGTTTACTATTGCGACGAACATAAAAATAAAGGGCAAGAAAAACCGAACAAATGAACCGAGGAGGACAATAAAGTATGATATGAAAAAAGACAAAAGGAGGAGCGGGAGAGAATAGCCAAGGAAAAACAAGAAATAGAAGAAAAATTAAACAGTCAAAAAAATCTTTTTCGTTGCGAAGGAAGAAGCGATGAAAATAAGGAAGGGGTAAAATATGCTAGTTTTTTAGGTATGGAAAATGGGCAAAAATATTATCTAATGGTACCTGTTGACCATCCAATAACTAAACAAAATGACCCTGCAATAAAAAAAATTTTAAATAATATTTTTTGAAGTGAAAGTGAAGATTTTTTTGTATTAGATGGAGTAGAAAATATTCCAATTGAGGAAAGTCCGTTGGGTTATTGAAAATATTGAGAACCCACTTTTCACAAAATCGTCGGATTAGATGATAAAATTACTATTGCTGAATATAAGGAAGAAAGGCCGGAAAAAGAGCCGGGTGAAACTCTTCCCGTTTCTAATTCTCAATCTCCCGAACTAAATAATAAGGTTTTATGAATAGTTGTTGGCGGAATAAGTGGAGCACTAATAATTGCGTTTCTGGTTGGACTATGGTTAAGTAAAAAACGAAAGAAATAATTCTGGGTTATCCTTTTGTCGTAGACAAAAATCCAATTGTGTTAAGGTCAAAAAAATTAAACATTTAACAACAAAAGGATTTGTATAAAAGAGTTATTTATGCGACTAAAAATATTTATTCATGGAAACTCAATATAAAACGGGGTGTTCGTTTTGTCCTCCTCGCAGTGAATTTGCAATTGTCGGAGAAAACGACCGGGCGGTTGCAATTGTTTGTCTTACTGCTAAAAGTTGAGGGCATTCTTTAATCATTCCCAAGGACCATAGTTCTAACCTTTTCTCCGCTGGAATGAACGAAACCATTTGAAAAGAAGGAATAATTCCACTAATGCGGGACTTTATTAATAAATTAAAGAAAAACCCGCAGGTGATAGGCTTTTTTATCAATTCTAACGCTGGAGGCGCAGCGGAACAAACCGTTTTCCACACTCATATTCATATTGTTCCTGTATACCTAAAAGACAAAGACAAATGAATTGCTTTTTTTAATGGCAGCACTAGTGAGGATTCCAAACTTTTTCCTGGCCCCTGAGAAAATCTTTATCCGGACATGATGGTTCACATTGATGCTTGTCTTGGAAAGACTTTAAAAAAGGATGGAGAAGGCGTGATAGAAAGTTTTAATCTGGTTGCCCGAATAGGAGACGGAGAACTTGGCAGCGGAGAACACTTTTGGGTTATACCGAAACCTAGCAGTTATCATTGAATGGGCGGAAGCAATTCTAAACATTATAATTTTCAACAACGAGAAAAAATTGCTGAAAAAATAAACAAAGGGCAATGAGAGGAAGAAAATGCAGAAGAACCAAATATTCCGAAGAAAGATAAACCCACCGAGGAACCAATTATTACAAATTGCGAAATTAACTTTTGTTTTTAAAATATGAAATAGCATTTATTTCTATTCCATTTTTATAAGCATCAGAAGTTTTTATAAATCATCTGTAAAAAGGTATATTAAACTGATTAATTGCTTCTCCTTTGGAGTTATAATTCTGACAATGCCTAAAATATTCGGTTAAATCTTTCTCATTAAGTATATTTATAATTTTGGCAATAACCAACTTCAACTTTTCATAAGTTCTAGGTTTATTCTTTTCTACTTCATGCCTAATCAAGTTAAAACAATACTCAACTGGGTTCATTTCTGGTGTGTAGGGTGGTAAATAAAGTGGCTCGATGTTTTTACTTTCTAGCAATTCCTCAATAGTAGTAAGTCCTAATTTAATACATGACCCCTTTGCTTTATGAACTGAAAAATTATCCATTATCAAATAATATTTCTCATTAGTAGGAAGTTTAAGATTGGTAAGAAAACTATGAAAGTTTTCGGTTTTCATCCCTCTTTCAATTAACTCTCAATGGATAACTCCCTTACCTGCTACATTCTGAATACAAAGGATTAAAGTGTGGTTATTTCCTGGATAACCTGGCTTGGTGTATCTTGCCCGAGAACTCTTATGGGAATAACCATACCTTGGAGTTTCGTTTAAATGGAAACCACATTCATCGATAGCAATAATTCTAGTTTGAGGTAAGCCAAGAATTAGTTTTTTAAACTTGCTAATTTTTTGTAAATGGCTTAATTGCTCTGAATAATGATTAGTTAATTTCTTGCGAGTAAAATTAAGTTTTTTTAATGTTCTGAATACGGAATGCTTACTTATTTTCTCACCCGCCTTTTTAGAAATATAATCTGCCATTTGTTGTTGGGTCATACTTTTTTTCTTTTTCAGACTTCAAAGGAAGAAAGTGAAATCAGTAAAAAGTTTACCGCATATTTTGGATTTACGACCTCTGGTTTCTTTTTTAGGTTTATCATCTCTCTTTCTCCAACTCCTAACTGTCATTTCACTTACTCCATAAACATCAGCGATAGTTTTATATGTATAGCCCTTTTGCTTTAACTCTTTTAAACGCTGTGGTGTAGGGGGTTTTAATCTTTTGAACTTTTCTTTCCTCATAAATAAGCAATTATCCCTATTGCTATAACTAGAATAATCCCTCCTCCGATTAGTCAAGGAGTTCAGTTGGTTTTCTTGGGGTCTCCGCCTCCTCCGCTTTGCTGTTGGTTCTCTAACTCTGCTAACTCTCGCTTTTTATCCTGTAAATCTTTCTCTTGTTGGGGTGTCCTACCAACAATAGCCTCTAACTTGGCAATCTTTCTCCGTAATTTCTCAATTTTTTTGTC
Source organism: endosymbiont DhMRE of Dentiscutata heterogama (assembly GCF_002888635.2). Lineage (NCBI taxonomy): Bacteria > Bacillati > Mycoplasmatota > Mollicutes > Mycoplasmatales > endosymbiont DhMRE of Dentiscutata heterogama. The sequence goes on along the minus strand of NZ_LN828718.1, from coordinate 54,504 downwards.
TCTCTCTCTCTCTCTCTCTCTCTGTTAGGGTCATCATTTCCTTTGCCAGTTTTTTTGTTAAACTCGGCTTCTAAATCCTCGACGAACTTTCTGCCTTCTTGGTATTTGATACTATTTTTATCTGATATTCCAGCCAATTCACCTCTAAATCATTCAATAAAACCTTTTCAAGTAGTCTCCTCCTCTTTCATTAGATTATTCTCGTTCTTTAACTGTTCTGATATTTTTTCGTAAGAATTATCCTTAATGGTAATGCTGGCTCGGAGATTAAAAACTCTCTTGTTTTTGTTCTCATCGCTCACTTGTCCGCTTGGTGATTTGTATAACAAATCTTTACTATCCACAAAAGATATTTCATAACAATAACCCTTTTCAAAATGTCTATTGTTAACCCTAATATTGACATCGATTTTCTCTTGCTTTTCTAACTCAGGATGTTCGTAAGGAATAAGTATCTTATACTTAGGTTCTCCATTATCTGTTTCTTGGGAGATGAACCTGCGACAGTTTATCGATAATCCTTGTCTGTAATCTCCAATATAAACATTTTCAGTTCCATCCTCTTTGGCTGTAATTTTAATAATTTCTGTCATAGTAATTTGCTTTTCTTGGTAGAGGACTTAATTGGTCTCATTGTAAGACACACGGATACATCATTTTATAAATGTCGTGGATAAATCTATCATAGGTAAATCCACCTTTTCTAACTTTAATATCGCAATTAGGACAATATCTATACTTTTCCTCTTTAATGGGAAATTTTGGTTTTCCAATTCAAATCATAATTTTCTTATAATATAATTTATTTTAATAGTCAACCACTAGCCAACCATTAACTAACGAGCGAGGATGAAAAAGAATATGATATTTATCCTAAATATCATTATGTGCCAAATAAACTCTAAATAAGGCTCTTTTTTTGGAATCCTGAACTGCTTGCCAGTAGGTAAATTTATCGGAATAAATTTTTCTTAAACAAGGGCTGCACTTATAAACTTGTAGGTCTTCCTTTCTCCCCGTTCAGTAGCCTCATAGGTTCTTTTGACTATAAGCTAATCGTGAGATAACGAACTTAACAAAAAATTTTTCTCCACAGTCAGAGCATTTAACTTTTTTTGGTTCTGGGAAATTTGATTTACTTACTGATTTTATTTTTTTATTCTTTATTTTCATAAGATTTTAAAAAGTATAATTTATTTCGCAATTTGTAATAATAACAATGAGAACCGAGAACCAAATCGAAATGACGGCAACAATGACAACCCCGAACCAGGAAAAGACAAAAACGAGCCACCAACTAATAGCCAAGATTCGCCCATTTCTGACGATAGTAGCCAAAACCAGCCCACGGAAAATGGTAACCCCCAAACTCCTAATGACCAAAACGAGGATAAAAATAATAATTCTGATGGAAATTCACCCTCTCCCCCCAACAAAATCCTTGTTTTTGTCAAGCAATACTTTCAAAAAAATAGTATTAAATTAGTAGAATTGGATGGAGAAAATTGAATAATTACTTATGAGGATAAAGGAGCAAAAAAAACCATTCTGGTGGCTTCTGTCCCAGAATTACAAGACTTAAAAAATTATTTAAAATCCCAAGGACTAAAATCCATTAGTTCAGCGGAATTAGGTATCGCTAATGAAAAAAAGCAAACTGATGATAAAAAAAGCGAAAATCCTCCCCTGCTAATTGTCTTTTCTGTAATGGGTATTTTATTAATAATAGTGGCAACCTTAATAATTAGAAGAAGAAAACGGAAAAGACAACTGCGTCGAGGCGAACAAATTAAATAACCTAAAAATATTAAATATAGATAGAGTATTAGCTCAGTTGGGAGAGCATCTGCCTTACAAGCAGAGGGTCGCTGGTTCGAGCCCGGCATACTCTACCAGTTAGACAATAATGTGAAAAACAATTGCTAGATTTATTAGTGAGCCGGTTTATCATGAAGTTCAATTTATGAAATTCTACAAGGCTACTTTGGAAAACAAAGATGGTAATTTTACTTGTTCTTTTGGTGAAAAATATTTGAAAAATTATTCCCGAGAAAAGAAAATTTGCTTTTTGAAATGTAAAAAAACCAATTTTGGTTTTTCCTGTCAAGAGATAGAATTTTTAAATAATAGTGAAGAGATTACTTCTTGAGTAGAAACGGCTGGCAAGGAAAATAAAGAAAAAGCAATTCAGAACAAAGAGATATTAAAAAAAGAACTAACCGAAAAGGCTAAAATAATCATCAGTTTGCTGGAAAAGGAGACTAAAAATAATTGAACCTTTCGCATTGATTCTCAACCCTTTTCTATTTATTTAGAAAATTCAGAAAATCCCCATTTAAGGTTTTTAATCAGCAATTTCGCTAAAAATCAAGTAATTTTGGATAATAACCCCGCTCTCAACCACTTAAAAAATGTTTATGCTGACTTAACCAAAATTGATATATATCATTTGTTTAAGGATATCCAAGAAAGAATTAAAATTGTTGAAAAATAGACATAAATATTTTAGAATAGACAATGATATGAAAAATAAATAGAATATTTTAAGAATGAAATAATCACAGATTATTCATTTCAATAGACACGGATAAGAAAAATTAATCTAATTAACCGGCTGATTTAGCTCAATTGGCAGAGCAACCGCCTTGTAAGCGGTAGGTTGTAGGTTCAACTCCTACAATCAGCACCATTATACGGCTTTTGATATAAAGATGCGTTAATATGAATTACGCAACAATACGCACAAAAAAAAGACAAAAATACGCTATTTGGATTGGGAAGATTTAAGGCAAGAGGGAGGATGGCAGAGTGGCCCATCGCACCTGACTGTAGATCAGTAAAACCGGGGGTTCAAATCCCTCTCCTCCCACCATTGTAATTATAAAATTATTAATATGCGAATAAAAAAATGAGAAAAAATCTATTGAAGTATAATTCTTCTTTTAGCACTTCTAATAACAATTGCAGCATTTACAGACAAACTTTCCGTAAAATGGAATGGCAAAGAAGTAAATTGAAGTAACACCAAGAAATTTTTAATTGTTGTTCCGAGTTTGCTCGGAATTTCTTTGATAATTTGACTAATTGTTAGGTTTTTTGGTAGCGGAGAAAAAGAATAACTAATGATAACCCCTCAAAATTGGAAAATATTAACCAAAAAACAGGCTGAATTAGACCAACTTATCGTTCAAAAAAGCCCCGTTGATTTAAAATGAGTTTCGCATTTCAACGCCGCGAGATTAAAATTAGCCCTTTTAGTAGAAGTAGGCGAATTTGCTAATGAAATAAAATCTTTTAAGGCTTGACGCAAAAAACCGGAAATTAATTGGGACAAAGCTCGAGAGGAATTAATTGATTGTTTGGGCTATTTTTTGGGCTTAACTGGTATTTATAAAATAAGTATGTCGCCTGCTCTCATTGACAAAAATAAAGGGAAAGACCCTTCATTTAACGAAATGCTGTTAGACTTTTTTGCTAAAACAAATAACTTGTATATCGAGGAAAATGAGCAGTTTTACAACTTTGGGGATAGCGAAATCCCAGAAAATAAAAAAAATACTTATTATGACTGATTGCGGATTTTTAATCACATAAGCGAAAAATTACAAATTGACGAACAAAAATTATTAGATATTTATTTAGCCAAAAATGAAATTAACTTACAAAGGGCCCGGGCTAAATAATTTTGGGACGTAGCCAACCGGTAAGGCAAGGGACTTTGACTCCCTGATAGTTGGTTCAATTCCAGCCGTCCCAGCCATAGTAAAAAAAATATATGAATAATAATAAATTAATTTTTTGAGTAGTAATCAGTAATATAATCAGTTTGTCCGTAATATCTCTACATTTGCTTAACAAACATCATGAATGATTTCCCAGTTGATTATTTTGTATCAGAAGTGTACTTGGTGTTCTCATTATTAACATTATTCTCTTGATTGTTTGGATTTTTGGCTATGAATTAAAATAGTCCGGTTAACTCAGTGGTAGAGTGTCTCCCTTTTAAGGAGAAAGTCGGAGGTTCGAGCCCTCCACCGGACACCAGAAGCGGGGGTAGCCCAACTGGTAGAGGCGCCAGACTTAGGATCTGTAGGTTGAGGGTTCGACTCCCTCCTCCCGCACCAATTATCAAAATCTACCCCAAAAAATTTAATACATTAATCAAAAATAATAGAATAAATATGAATTACGACACACACACACACACACAGTAGAGAGAGAGAGAGAGAGAGAGAGAGAGAGCGAAAATAATAAATTATAATGGTTAGTTTGAAAGAGGAAATTAAGAGTATTGGTGAACAGATAAAAAAAGAAAATGAGTGGGGGAAGATTCGCCAACTACTTTCTGAAATGAAACAAAAATTAGAAAATATCACTAGTGAGGAAATGGATGACGCTGAACTTGAAGTAATTTCAATAGGAAATTTTATCTTTATTATTACAAAACTGAAAACCTTTTATAATCAATGGGAAGAAAAAAAATTAATTTCTACTGACAAGCAGTTAGATGAGGCGGAAAAGTTAATTAAAGTTGTTATTGGCGATGTTGGGAAATTCACGGAAGAGGAGTTTCCACCGAACTATGACATTGAGGGAGCAAAAAGCAGTTTAGCAAGTTTGGAAATCGAAATTCAAGCAGCAAAAACCCGTCGGCAAAGTGTTCCTGGTAATGGAGGAGGAAATAATGATAATGGTGGTGGTAATAGTAACAATAATGACAAAAATGATCCGGCGATACAAGCAAAGATTAATAGTCTTCAAGGACAAATTAATGCCTTGGAGGAGAAATTAAGAAATCAGCCCACTTCAAACACTAATCAACAAGACAAGCGGGAATTAGCCAGATTAAGAAGAGAATTAGAGGAGTTAAAAGAAAAACAAAAAGACAAATCTCAAAATAAAGGACACAACCAAAAAGATAATTTTCCCACAGGATTAGTGGTGGGGGGCGGAATAATAATTTTTCTGCTGTTGGTGTTAGTTATTTTTTTCTGACGCAAGAGCAGAAGGAAATAATTAGATTAAAACTTCTATATAATGCCCTCAATACCTTGAAAATACATAAAAGAGCATCTTCTTTTGTCAACCATTAATCCCAAAGAAATTGCCGAAAAATTGACTTATTACGGCCTAGAAACAAAAACAATTCAAAAGGAAAATGATGTATATTTTGAGTTTGACATTCTTCCCAACCGCTCTGATCTGACAACTTGACAAGGATTAGTTCAAGAAATAGGAATTTTATTAAATTGTCAAGTAAAGCAAGTTAATTCCCCTGCTGTAAATGAAAGTCAGGGAAAAACACATCAGAAAACCAGAAAAACACCGTCAATAATCGCTATTAGTCAAGGATTTATTACCCAAAAAACCGGGCAAACATTAAGCGAACAAACTATTGAGAAAATTTGACAACAACTAAAATTTTCTTATCAGAAAGAAAGAGATATTTATCAGGTTCAAATACCTTTGTCGCGGTCAGATATCACCAATCCCGAGGATTTACTGGAAGAATTATTGCGGATTTATGATTATAATAAAATAATTGGTTCACTGCCTGCTGGCTCTCCAGCTGCTATTTCTAATAGTAAAAAGGAACAAGACGAAAAACAAAAAAGAATCCTCCGTACTTATTTAACTAATCACGGCTGGCAAGAAATTATTACTTATTCGTTGGTCTCTTCTGCCATGAAAAACGATTTTCTTTTCCCAGCCAGTGACGAATTTTATCAATTATTGAAACCGAAAAATGAGTATCATGAATATTATCGACAGACGCTTATCCCCAGTCATTTAAAAACGCTAAAATATAATCTCGCCCATGAGAACAGAGACCTCTTTTTTTTTGAAATTAGCACGGTTGCGGGTCCTTTTTACCAGGAAGAATTGCTGGTTTTGAGTGGAGTAGGAAAATTTTTTAATCAGCCACTTCACAAGTCAGTCCGGACAATCGATTTTTACTGGCTAAAAGGAACGCTGGAAAACATTTTTGAATTGTGGCAAATTGGTGCAGAAATTTCTTTTACTCCTATCTCTTTTAATTACTTATATTCATCCCAAAGCGCAGAAATATTACTCGGTTCCAAGAGAATAGGATTTTTGGGTCGTATTCACCCCCAAATTGCCCAAAAATATCAAATTAGCGAGGAGGTATTTGTGGCTCAGATTTCCCTCTCCCAAATATTTGATTATTTGTGTGATTCCCCTCCCCAAATATTTTATCAGCCGGTGGCCAATTTCCCCCCCAGCCGCAAAGATTTATCTTTCATTTTCCCAACCAGAATTAATTACAATGAAGTAATTAAAGAAATAAAAGAAATTGCCGGCCGTGATTTACAAGAAATAAAAGTTTTTGATGTTTACCAAAATGCTGAATTAAGAAATAACGAAAAAAAATCAGTTAGTTTTCATCTGATTTTTCAAAGCGCCAGTCAAACCCTACAAAACAAAGAAATAGAAAAAACATTGCAAGATATTATTGAAAAGGTGGAGAAATCGTTTAGTGCTAAAATAAGAGGTTAGTAATTTAAAAAGTAAAAAATCTTATATGAATAAGGAAAAAGAAAAAGCAATCATTGAAAGATTTACTAAAAATCTTAATAAGGAAACTAAAGTCAATGAATTAACCATAATTGGCCGGGAGAGGGAAATTAAGCAATTAATTTATATTTTGTCACGCATGATGAAAAATAACCCCTTACTGATTGGCTATCCAGGAGTGGGAAAAACGGCCTTGGTGGAAGGTTTGGTTCAAAGAATCAAACAAGAGAGAGTGCCTGATTATTTGCGCGGCAAAACTGTTTATCAATTAGATATGATGTCTCTAATGGCCGGAACTAAATTCCAGGGTGAGTTAGAAGAAAGATTAAAGATAATTTTTAATTTCATGGCTCAGCCGGAAAATAATGCTATCCTTTTTATTGATGAAATCCATTTAATTGTAGGTGCTGGTCGTAGTCAGGGCGCTCTGGATATTTCTAACCTCCTCAAACCTCTGCTCTCTCGGGGTGAAATTCAGTGTATCGGAGCCACCACCCAAGAAGAATATCGTCAGTATATTGAAAAAGATGGGGCTTTAGTGCGTCGCTTTAGCAATATATTAGTTACTGAGCCAGGTCGTGAGGACACATTAAAGATTTTACAAGGTATTCGCGATTATTTCGAGATTTACTACGAATTGAAAATTTATGATGATGCCTTGCTGGCCGCTGTCGATTTTTCCCAACGCTATCTCACCACCACCTATTTGCCGGACAAAGCGATTGATTTACTGGATGAGACTTGTGGACGGGTTCGCAGCGAAATGTGGTATGAACCAGAAATGATTGAGAAAACTAGACTAAAATTGAGGGAATTAGAAATTAAAAAGGCCGCTTTAAAAAAGGAAAAAGGCCAGGAAACCGAAGTCTTTAATCTTGAGCAGGAAATTAAAAAACAGCGGGCGAAGTTAGGCGAATTGTTGGAATTAGACCACCAAGAAAACCAAATAATTCAGGAATTAAACCGAGCCAAAAAAGAATTAGCCCAAGCCGAAAGAGAATTGGTTATTTATCAGCAAAAAGAAATTGACCTCACCAAGGCGGCCGAGTTAAAATACTCTACTATTCCGGCCAACCAAGCCAAAGTCAATGAATTGGAAACCCGCGCTCGCCATAATATATTAAGAAAATATTTTATCAATCGCGAGGACATTGCGTTAACCATCGCACAGAAATATGATTTGCCGATTGGCAAAATTCTTGCCAGCGAGCAGCAAAAATTACTTTTCTTGCCGGCTATTCTCCAGCAAAGAGTGAAAGGACAAGGCCAGGCTTTGCGGGCCATTAGCGAGTCCATTTTTCGGTCCCGTGCAGGAGTTCAGGACCCCAATCGCCCTTTAGCATCTTTTCTTTTTGTGGGACCAACCGGAGTAGGAAAGACCGAAGTGGCTTTGACAATTGCCGAGCAACTTTTCGACCAAAAAAAAAATCTTATTCGCTTGGATATGACCGAATTTACCGAGCCGCATTCAATTAGTAAATTAATTGGTTCCCCTCCAGGTTACATTGGCTTCGAAGAACGCCCCCGCCTAGAAATTGTGCGGGAAAAAATGCATAGCGTCATACTTTTTGACGAAATAGAAAAAGCCCATCCTGAGGTTATTAACATTCTTTTACAGATACTCGATAATGGGTTTTTGACTTTGGCTAATGGTCGGGAAGTCAACTTTCGCAACACGATCATCATTTTGACAACTAACTTAGGTTCGGAATTATATTTTGAAAATAAGGAAATGACTGAAATAAAAGAGGAATTAAACTTTGAATTAAAAAATCATTTTCGTCCGGAATTTCTCAATCGGCTTGACGAAATAATTTTCTTTAATTTTTTAAGCAGAAAGGTTGTTAAGGAAATTATTAGCAAAGAATTACAATTTTTTATCCAACGAATCGCGTCGGAGAAAAATATTAAATTGCGATATAGCGAGGAAGTGGTGGAAAAAATTCTGGATGAGGCTTACTCGCTTGAGTATGGGGCTCGACCGATTAAACATTATATTGAAAAAAAAATCGGCACCTTGATTGGACGAGGCATTGTCTCACAATTTCTTCATATGGGTGCTAATTATGCTCTTAATTTGGAAGAAGGAACCAAGGAAATTAAAATGACTGTCCTTCCAGCCTTAGAACAGAAAAAAAATAATTTGTTGGGGGGAAAATAGATCTGATATTTTGTCTGACAAGACTAAAAGTAAACATAGATATTTTATACGAAATAAAACAATTAATGGAGATATTCTAAAGGAGAAAAAAATGCGTTCACTAAAGATAAAAGTATATAAAATTATAAATGTAGGCGAACCATACTAAACTTAAATATAAATAATAAATAAAATAATGTTATGTCAGAAAATAAAAATAACAAAAAGGCTCTCGCCGAAAAATTAAGAAATCATTTGAATGCACCGGAATATGTGGCGGTCCCTGATTTAATGAGAAGTGGTGATTATTCACCTGCTTTAACTTATCACGACGGAGAACATATTCTTCAAAAAAGAAGGTTTATTGACTTTGAAAAAGAACTTGATCTGATTTGTTACGACCAATTGGAACCTACCGATTGAAAGGAAATAATTAATTTAATTAAGCAACGAAACGAGGAAAGAGAGAAAAATTATCAAGCCAAAAAAAAGAAAATTGAGGAAAAAGTGAATAGCCAACCTGGTTTATATTACTATTATGGAAGTGGGAGCGAAGATGACCGCAGTAATTCTATAATTGATTATGGAGATAAACAAGGAAGATATTTTGGCTTGTGAGGAAGCGAAAATGGCCGGAGTTTTTATTTAAATATTAACGCCAAGCACCCAGTTTTAGATACTTTTCCTTGGGGAAAGTACGGGTATTATTTAATTGAAACCGACAAACTGATTGAAAGAAATGACGGGGTGGTTCGTCCATGAAGTAGCGGCGGCGAGGACAATCCCAGCAATTTCCGTAAATGAGTAGAAGTGGGCGATAAAATTACTATCACTCCTTATGAAGTTAAGAATGACAATGAATTGTCTGAAAATCAAAAAAAAGAATTAAATTTAGAAACCGCAAGAAAGGGCAATTGTGATACTTGCCAGAAAAAGTTAAAAGGGACTCGATTTGTCGAAGGCGACGACAATTTTTATATTATTAAACGTTATCATGGTAAAGCCAATATAGGTGGTCCAGTAATATGGGCTTGTCAAGACTGTTATTCAACTAAAGAACAAGAATATTTACAAAATTGCTCGGGCATTTACGAAAGATTTAAGGAGGAAAATGGAGAAATTGACTACCGACTAATAAAAGCCGAATGAATTGACTGCTATGCGGGCAAGAAAGACCAAAACGGTCGAATATTAAAACAACGAGATTGCTCTCATTGTCAACCTTGAAAACGCCAGGAAATTTCTACTCCTAACAGCGACGAGAAAATTAAACAAATTGCCACTCTTTTACTCCGCTATTTCCAAGAACATGATATTAAAAAAATTGAACTAAATAATGGCGAATTAATAATCACGCATAATAATAATAATAATAATAAAATTGTTTCACGGGCAGGGATTAACCACGAACTTCAAAATGTCGAAAATTATCTGGTGAAAAAAGGCGAGAATACTCTGGAATTACAGCAATTATTAAATGAACTCAACTCCTCGCCAAATCCTACTTCGGCTTCTCCCAAAAAAAACTATACTCCTTACCTAATTGGTGGCACGATTGGGGTAGGTTTAGCGGCATTAGTTATAATTAGTTTTTGATTGCTAAAAAAGCAAAAAAAGAATAAATAAAAATAGTTGATATTGCCATGCGAATCGATAAAATTAATATTAGACCCAAGTCGAGGTTAATTCTGACTCCACCTAAAGAGAAATTGTGTCCGCATCCCCAGATTACTAACCTAACCATAAATAAAAATAAAATTAAGGCCCTTTTGGCTGATGGACGCGAGATAAGCATTCCTACTAGTTGGCTCACCGAGCAGTCTGTCCCTTTAACTAAATTACAAAAATACGAAATTTGAGATGGTTACGAAATCTACTGGCCCGATCTAAAAGAAGTAATTGGGGTAGAAACTTTTACAGAGGGTTTATTAGGGGCTTGTTGTGATTATCATTAATTATTGACTAAATTAGAAAAGTTTTTTTTGCTAACAAACGATAATTATATGCCTCTCTTGCTCGAAAAAGATGGTTATCAATTTTACTTTAAAAAGGTGAACCCTTGATTCCTTATAAAAAACCGCATGTTCATGTCCGGGGTCAAGGAGGCCGAATTGAATTTATTTGCCTAGTTTTGCCATTAAAAAAGATGATAAAAGTATGCCCCGAGTAAAAATAAATCAAATCCGGAAAATTCTCCAAATTCATGGCTCGGAATTTTTGGTTGAATGAAACAAGATTAAAGGCATCTCAAAATAAAGTTAAAAATAAAAAAATAACTATATGAATCAAGTATTTACAGGAACGGTAATCGGTCTCAAGAATGCCAAGACGGCCACAGTAGAATTAGTTACTAATAGACTACACGATAAATATCGCAAACTGATTAAAAGCAAAAAGAAAATCCAGGCTCATAACGAGAACCATGAATTGCAAGTAGGGGATAGAGTGATAATTAAAAGTAGCCGTCCCTATTCGGCTACTAAAAGATTTTTGGTGATTGAAAAAGTGAAGTCGGCAATTCCACGGGGAGTAGTGGAATAATGAACATCATTTGAATAATACTGTTAACCCCTTATTTTTACTTTCCGCTGGCTTGATTTTTACCGAAAAAGTTTAGAAAAAGAGTTTTTTTGTTCTTTTTCACTTTGTCAGTCATGATTTTTCTCTATTTCTCGTTAATGGCTCTTTTTTATTATTTTCATTTTCTGCGTGACCCAAAAGGACTTAATGCTCTTATTTGCGGAATTTTTGCGTTTAACTCGTCTTTTGCTGTCCTTCTTTTTTTTTATGCTCTTTCTTGGCGGCTACAATTAGCATTTAATTTTTTTTTGAAAAACCCTCTAATTTTTGTAATTGCTCTTTTTGCCTAATGCCTAATCTTTTTTTGGCTTTTAATTTGGCTATCTTTTTTTTGAGAATTTTCTGGCTTTCCAAACTTCCACCGCTTCATAAATGATAAACTACCAAAGCATCTAATTGGTGTAGACTAATTTTTTTTTGTTTATATTTTCAGCCTTTACCCCGTCCTACTTTACAAGTTAGACTTTCAATTTGCTCCTGACCACTAAAAAGTTTATTCTTAAACAGTTTTACTTGATTAACCGCCACGCTATCTATTTTCTGAATAAAATCAAAAATATATTTCAAAGCCATAATGCCTCCAATCAATTTATAGAGGCCTACGGTCCCCTGGTGCTGCCGACCATAAATGTAAGTAGTATTTTCATAAATAATAATTTCGGGTTTTCGTTCTTTCACTAAATCTACAATAAAATTCAAATGTTCCTCTCATTTTTTACTTTGATATTCAAAAAATAGAGATTTTGGTTTATTATTTGAAAAAAAGAATATTCCTGTAGTGCCAGTTCCGGAAGGGTCAATACACAAGTATTTGACCTTCGGTAAGACTTCGCCTTTCATAATCTTTTTTTAACCTAATTAACAATTTTGTTCTTTAAAAAAATTATTATTATGGACGCTAAACGATATATAAACACCACGTACCCGCCTAGAATAAGAGAAAATGTTAGAGAAGTAATATTTCGCAATTTGAACGGGGCTAGTGTGAATTTGAACGGATTTAATAATTTGGAAAAAGTGGCTTTTTTTAGTGGAAATTTCGCTAGTTTAAAGATTTCCGATTTACAAAACTTAAAGGAAATAGGATTGTTCTACAATAATGCAGCCAGCATAAAGATTACTAATTGTCCCAAATTAGAAAAAATTTATTTACTTGACAATAATTTTGTCAATATTAATATTCAAGAAGAATATCATTCATTTGTAGAAGTCCCGACAAATTGTATTTGGAATAGGCCAATCAGATAATTATTTTGAGTTTGGTAGATTTATTCCCAGTGTTCTTAAAGTATTTAAGTAAATTTTCTCTGCTGCCACTTTTACATCCATTTTTTTGATTTCAGCAATTTTGGTTAAAGTATGAATTATATTTTGCGGATAATTAATTCGTCCCCGAAAAGGTTCAGGAGTTAAATAAGGAGCATCGGTCTCTATGACTATCCTTTCCAGAGGGATTTTTTCTATTACTTGTCCTCATCTTTCTTTCCATTTAGCATTTTTATACGTGATATTGCCTGCAAAAGAAACGTAAAAACCCAAGTTAATGAACTTTTCGGCTATCTCCCAATTGCCGGTAAAGCAATGAAGAATACCTTTTTTTATTCCACTTTCTTTCACTATTTCGTAAGCGTCAGCAAAAGCCTCGCGGATGTGTAATAACACGGGTAAATCGTATTTTTTGGCTAACTCTAATTGTCTTTTAAATCAATATTTTTGTTTGTCAATATCCGTAAAAGTGCGATAATAATCCAAACCAATTTCTCCAATGGCGATAATTTTTTGATTAGTCAATTGTTTTTCTACTCAGATTAAATTTTCTTCTGTCAAGTCCTCATTGCTGTTTGGATGCAAACCCAAGGCTCCATACAGATTGGAAAATTCTTTTAACTGCTCTATTACTTTTTGATTACTCTCCTTGTCGTAACCAACATTCAGAATATATTTTACCCCTACGGCAGCAGCGGCTTGGATTATTTGTTTTGTGTTTAGATTCTGTTGGTGGTATTTTTTATCGGCCAAATGGCAATGAGTATCAAAAATGGATAAGTTATTCATAAGTATTTTTTTGATAATAACTCGTATTTTGAAGCCTTATAGTCTAAAATAAAATTATAATATTATATGAGCCGAACAACCAAACTAAAACAATTAAATTTAAATCCTTTGTCAGTAGCAAAGTATTTTTATCAAAAAGGTATTGAAACTTCACCCATTATTCAGCAACTAATTTATTTTGCTTACTTGGAAGCCTTAAAAGATGGTTATTTGCTCTTCGAAGAAGAATGAAAAGCTTGACCAAATGGACCAGTAATAGAATTAGTAATTGATAGGATGTTCGAAAATTTGGATAAACTTGATAAACTTTTTGTCAAGGTGGAAGACATAAAAAATAAATTAGTTCTTAACTACGCTGAAAAAATATTTAAAAAATACCGGAATAAGGAGCGATACATCATTTTTGAAAAAGCCCAAAATAAGCCGTGAAAAGATGCTCGCAAACCCCTTAAATCTGAAAAAGAAATTGCTAAAATTCCTTTTGATAGCCTAATCAAGTTTTCTAATGGCAAACTTTCGCGAATAACTATTTAACGATGATTATTGTTTTTGATAAACTACTCACCGATTGTATTCATGATCCCATTTTGCATAATCGATTAAGGGAAAATAATCTTCGTTCTTTTTTCTCTTGGCTCATGCTTGCCTGAGGAGAATTCAACGATTTAACTTTTAAAGAAATTGACCAACGCCGCAATTGTCATTTTGTTGATTTTGGCACGCAACAAAAAATCACGAAATTTTTTAAAAAACATGCTAAAACCAGTCAAGTTAAATCATTTGTTTACCACGCCAACCTTTATCAATTATCCATTCCAAATACAGAAATCAGACTAATTGGCGACTTAAAACGCCACTATTTTCACGCCAAAGAAAAATCCTACAACGACTTATTTTCAGTATTATTCATTGACTTCAACCATTCTTTACATAAAAATATTGGTAAATTAAAGGCTAAACGAGTGGATTTAATTTGTATTATGGAGGAGGAAAATTGCCCTGATTATTAATAAACCGTCAAAAGAAAGCCGCAAGTTTAAACATTTTCTCTATCTTCCAGTAAAATTTCCCAAAAATTTTCACCAAAAAAAATCTAAATAGCCCATCTAAATTAGCAGTATGTAATTCAGTCTTATAATTATTTATTACAATATAGAATTACCGTTACGTTTTCTCACTTCTAACTCTCTAATAATAAAATTAAAAATATGGTAGACACAAGAAACCTTTCATTCACAAAAAAAAAAAAAAAAAACGATTTTAATAATTAGTGGATTAATATTAGTAGCCGTTTTTGGTGTTGTCACTTATTTTGTTTGGTCCAAAAAGGAAGTAAAAGTCGAAACTAAACAGCAGAACGAGGAGAAAAAAATTCGGCAATTACAAAGTCAATTATCCCAAATAAAAAATAACCTTGATAAGCCGGAAAACCAAGCCAAAAAAACTGAATTTTTGACTCAAATAACGGAAGTAGAAAATGAACTAAGCAATATTAACAGCAAAAATAATCAAGAATGAGAAAAGACAATCCAAAAATTAGAGCAGGAAATTAAAAAAATTAAGGAGAAATTAGAAAATGCCCCAAATCCACCTCCGAATGATACACCTGACAACAATAATCCGCCAGCACCCGATAATTCTGACCCCAACCAAAATAAACCGGTAGAGTATGTGGCTACCAAAATAAATGACAATACATTTAAATATCATTTTGTCATTAATAACGCGAGCGGAGAAAAACTAAGTTGAAAAAGCGTTATCAGTCTTTTAAGACTCAAAAGCAGAGGATTTTTCCCAATATTTCAAGGAGCCTTAAAAGATGCTAATGATAAATTTCCCGCCTATTTTTGAGAATGCCCGCCGGTATCGAAAAAAACTCTTGATAAGCCTTTTGAATTTGTGGTGATAAGGAGCGATAATTTAAATAATGTTAAGCAGAACTGGACGTCTTTCGGAAATCATATTTCTAATAATTCCCAAAAACAGGCTTGTAGTTTTCCTGGTCTAAGCGGTGATAACATTTTAATTATTCCTATTCCTAAACCAGGACCAGAGCTTGATTTCAAAAATATTAGCCAGTTCACCAAAAATGGCCCCGAGGAACAGCAACAAGCACTTTGACAAGAAGTAGCCGAAAAATTGTCCGAGGAATTGTCAAAAAGTGACCGTCCTCGCTGGTTGAGTACCCACGGATTAGGAGTTCCTTATTTACATGTGCGGATTTGTGAAAGACCGAGATATTATCATTACAAGGAATATGAAAAATGAGGGTAAAAATTATAATATAAAAAAATATTATATAGATGATTAAATTAGAGAACAAACACCAATATATAAAAGTCGCCTTTTTCTAATTTGCCGTAATGGTTAAGATAAAATAAAATATGCTTAGATTTAGTGAAATCAGTATCCCATGAGACGGCTCATGCCGTTATTTTTAATTGAGATATTTATTGGGGTCATTATGACCCTCATAAGTCAATTACTAAATATTTACAAAATTATTACTGAAAGCAGGCTATCGATTGAAAGAGAATTATACTATCTTATACGAAGTATTAAAAAAATTAAAGTAAATTATGCCAAGACTAGCAACACCAGAAAAAAACTTGAATACAGGGATTAATCACGCCCAAAATTACGCTGAACTAGTATCTTTTTATAATCGTTTAGACCAAGAACAAAAAGTAGAATTTCGCCATAAACTAGAAAAGTTAATTAAGCAGCCAGTTTTGCCACAAAGAATGAAAAATATCTCCATTCTTTAAATCAGGAAGGATATGAAAGAATGCTAATTTATACTAAATTGCTTTTGGTGAGTTAAGATTGTTTAAGAAATCATGTAACGTAATAAAAAATTAGAGTTGATTGTATAACTAAAAACTTTATAGAAATTTTATTTTAGAAGAAAAAAAATAAATAATTTTGAGGTAGTGAGAGCTTATTTAGAAACAACCAACTAATTTTCTTGGTAAAAACAACTCTCATTTTTTTCAATTTGAGTTGTTAATCTAAAACTTTCTTCCGTCAAGGATGCAATTTCAGCAGTTAGCAAGCAAACATTATCCTCTACCACTTTATTGTAATTGTAATCAGGTAAAGCGTAGATTTTATTGAGTGGAAAAGTTTCCATCGTCCTAGAAACTATATGAGGATTATCATCAATAAAAATATCAAAGTCGGGACAATTTTCTTTTATTCATTGCCATTTGGGGGGAATTGAACCAATAGTGAAAGGGATAAAATTTAACTGGGTAGAGGAAAAATTACCAAAAGTTTTTTTGAATATTTCTATCTTTCGCGGATCGCTGTCCGAAAAACTACTTTTATCGCAGGCAGTGAGGAAGATAAGACTCTCGATCGTTTCTGCTTGTAAAGAAGTTAATAACTCTTTGGCTGGTGAAAGAAAAGAAGCGTCCTTATAAAAATCAGATCTCTTTATTAACTCTTCATATTTACTTTTCTTCTCTCCTTCTTTATTAATGCCACAATTTACTTTAAACTGTTTTGAGGTTACGAATTCTTTTTGTCAGAAATTTTTATAAAAATCTTGGAAGGGGATTTTTTCTTCTTTGAGCTCTCAAGTTAAAAGAGGAAGATGAACCTGAATTACATCATCTCAATCACATATAATCTTAGGCTTTCTTCCCTTTTCCTGATAAAACTTCTCAATGAGGAAGCGAAGATTAGTAATTTCTTTTATTCTCATTTTGCACAATTTTTTAAATTTTTTATTTATAAGTACTCAAATAAAGTAAACAGAAGTTTTTTTTAGGCTTCATTAATCCCTAAACTTTAAGTATCCTAGCCCAAGGATTGATTTTTCCTTTAAACCTATATTCTAATTTTATATATTTGATGTTTTACTGAAATAGTAATTCTTGGATTTGGGCTAATAATTTAGCCTTTATAAATATAAAATTATTATATATTATGACATGGCGATATTCCTCCCTAACAGTAAAGAGAGTAGAGAGAGTAAAATTAGTCTCTAATTCTCGCACAAATAATTCAAAAGGGGGATATTTTGCCTTAAAAAAATTACTTATTTTTAATATTAGTGGAGGGAATATTTTGGCTTTTTTAGGCTCAGTGGATTCAGGATAATTTACTTTGATTTACTGGGTAAAATAGAGTTGTATTTTATCTTAAGAAAGTTTAATAAAAAAAATTTAGGGGATGAACTTATTATAACTAAATATCATAACTAATAAAGAAAGTAAGTAAAAATATGGTAAGAAATATATTAATAGTAGGAATAACTGGTAGCGGTAAGTCTGCTCTAGCAAATGTTTTAACTGGTACTAATGATTTTAAAGAAAAAGAATCTGGAGTTAGTGTAACTAGAGAATTTCAAAAAAGTAGCAATCCTTTTCAAAACCCTTTTCAATTAGAAGAAGGAGCAAACTACTATGTAATTGACAATGTTGGGTTTGGAGATAATAGAAGTGAACTTTCTAAAGAAGTTATCTTGTACGAAGTAGCAAAGGCTATTTATTTTATCAGAGAAGAATTAAAACAAGGAATTAACCAAGTTTTTTTTGTTTTTAGTGAGAAATTTTCTAAAGCAGACGTAGGTAATTTTAACTTGTTTAAAGGACTTATTCTTGAAAGTGGAATTACTAAATTTACTACTTTAGTCCGCACTAATTTCAAAAAGTTTGAAGATTCACAAAAATGCAAAGAGGACCAGCAAGCATTGCTTGAAACAAATAAAGAAATTGAGGAGATAATTGAATCCTGCAACGATATTTTGCTTGCTGATAATTTAACTTTAAAAATTTTACATGTTGACAATCCAACTTTGGATATTGCCCCCGCTGATGATGAAGATGACGAAGATAAAATAGAAAGAGAAAACAAAATAAACGAAAATGGAAGCAAAAGAGGAGCATCAAGAGAAAAATTATTAAAACACCTGGGTGATGAGCATTGTTCGGGCACTTATAATTTGAGAGAGCAAAGCAAAGTATGTAAGATATATGATATAATAGCAAATCATACGGAAGAAAAAGAAATAATCGAAGAAATTAGTGCCTTTATAGAGCAAAATACACAAAAACAGAACTAAAAAAATATGGTAAACTGAAAAGATATTCATCAAGATTTTACTTCTGAATTACAGAAAAAATGAGAAAACAAAGATTTTGAATATGAAAAGACAGAAGAATGAATAAACTTAGGCTTAAATCCCACAGATATTGATTATGCTTGCTGATTAAGAGATATTAAACAAATAGATACCGAATGGGTAAAAAATAATAATTTAGTCGATTTATTGAGAGAAGAATTCAATAATAGCGAATATAGAAAAAGGGCAGAATTAGTAGAAGAAAGAATGAATGCTATTCTTCTTATTGGCAACACAGGCAAAGGAAAATCAACGTTGGCTAATGTTCTTATTGGAAGAAAAAAAGAAGACGGAAAATTAATTTTTAAAGAAAGTGATAGAAGTGCCAGTGAGACCAAAGAGATTCAAACTGAAAAATTTAAAGAAAATGGTCTCAATTATCTTATCATTGACACTCCAGGCATGGATGACAATCGAGAAGAATTGCCCACTGAAAAAATATTAGACATAGTTGCCGAAGCAGTTTATCTAGTTAGAAATGGAGTAAATCAAGTCTTATTTGTGGTTAGCGGTCGTTTTAATGAGTATGAAATGGCCACTTATGATTTACTAAGGGTGGTTATTTTTAGCGAAGAAATTACTAACTACACCACCGTAATTCGCACTAAATTCGTAAATTTTAGGAACTCAGAAAAATGCAATAAAGATATAGTTGAAATGGAAAAGGAAGACGGAAGATTGTCTGAGATAATTAAATCTTGTCATGGGAAGATTGTTCATGTTGATAATGATAATGATAAAAAAAGACAAAAATCAAGAGAAAAATTACTGAATCATTTAACTAAAGAATGTCTGGATATTTACAAACCTCCGAAATTACAAAATTTAAGTGACAAGATTTTTGACGATATGAAAGAAAAAAAGAGACTAGAAGAGGCTCTGGAAGAAAGAACAACAGACTTAAAAACTAAAAGAAAAAAAATAATTAGAAAGTTGAAAACTAGTGAAAGAGGCAATCATGAATCTAAGACCAATAAAGTTAGTAAAAGCAATGATTCTATAGAAAGCGTTAATGAGTCGGCCACTAGGGGAAAAGAAAAAGAGCAAAAAAATGATAACCCATTAGGACTAAGTCAGATTGAGCAAAAAGAAATTAGAGAGTTAGAAAAAGAAAGAGAAAAATTAAGAAAGGAAATTCAAGAAAAAGTACAAATTATTCGCAAAAAAATATTTGACTATATTCTTGAGAATTATAAAGATATTGAAAAAATCGAAGGAGGGCATATTTTTATTAGTAATATCAACAGCAATAATAGTAAAGAAATTACTAAAATTAAGGAAGAAAAGGTCGAAAGGTGATTAATTAAAAATCTTGACTATCTACAAACTTGAGAACTCATTGATAGGTTAGAGAATAATTTAGACACCGAAAACTGCTTGCCTTTTTGTTTTTGGCTAATGAATAATAGAAAGTTGACAGAGAAAAAAGTGCCGGACGATGATGAAATTAAAAGGTGAATAGATGAATATCGCAATCAGTTGAAAAAAGATAATGAAAGATTAAAACTTTTGGATGATCAAAAAGACAAAAATCAAGAAAGCCAAAATTTACAAAGTTGAGAATCATTAAAAGAAATTTTAAAACAAAATTTCAAAAACTGAACTAGCGGTAGTTATGTTATTGATAAATTTATTCAAGAACTTCAATTAAAGGCAAATAACTTTCAAGAAATATTAGAATGAATATATTACGAAAAATTTTTTAATATTGAGTACTTAGCCGAAGGAGGATTTGGTAAAGTGTATAAAGCCGTGTGAGCAGACGGCCCAATTAAAAGTTGAAATATAGAATCGGACAGTTGAGAAAGAGAGAAAAATAAAGCAGTGGCTTTAAAAACTTTGAACGATTTTGGAAATAAATTTTTACAAGAAATTTCTTATCATAAATTATTTAGTAGTGATAATAGTATTATAAACTGTTATGGTATTTCCCAAGATTCCAAAACCAAGAATTATTCCATGGTTATTGATTATATTCCTGACGGTAATTTACGAAAATATTTAAGTGAAAATAGATTAGAGTTTGAAGATAAACTGTATCAACTATACACTATCGCATTTGGATTAGAGGCTATTCATGGAAAAGGATTGGTTCATCATGATTTTCATCCGGGTAATATATTAGTTGATGATTTAGAGTGTTATATTATTGATTTCGGGTTGAGTAGGTCAGTAGATGAAAGAGGAGATGACAAACTTTATGGAGTTCTACCCTATGTAGCACCTGAGGTTTTAATGGAGAAACAGTATACAAAGGCTGCTGATATTTATTCTTTTGGGATGGTAGGTTATGAATTGTTTACTGGTAAGCCTCCTTATGACAGTAATTTACTAACTCGTAGTATGACGAGGTTAAGTCTGGAAATCTGCCGAGGGCTACGACCTCAGTTTAAGATTAAAATACCACAGTTATTAGAAGATTTAATTAAACATTGCTGAGATGCTAATCCTGCTAAAAGGCCAATAGCCAGTGAATTAGAAAGGACTTTAAGTGATTGATACAATGAAATGGAGGACAAAAGTTCAGAATTTTATTGGCAAGTTCGAGAGTCTGAAGAACATAATAAATCATTGCTGACAGCCAATCCTGAATACAAAACTCACACCCAAGCCATTTATACTAGCCGCTTGTTAGATTTCAAAAATCTCTCCGAACCCCAAAACAATTTCTCTCAAGTATGGCAAGATTCTACTTTATTAGAATTGCAAATTAAAGGAGTTGAAGAAGAATTAAAAATTCTTAAAGAAACCTACGATGAACCCGAGTTGATAGAAAAGTTTATTCAGGTTAATAAAAAAATACTCAAAAACGAAGCAGACAACCAAACAAAAAGTGAAGTCAAAAAACTAAAAAAACAACTAAAAGAAAAATGTTTTTCAAGGGAAAATATTGAAGCGATTATTCGTTATTGTGAAGAGTTAGTTGATTTAGAACAGAAGTCAGAAAAAGTGCAAGCAGAAAACTTATCGCTTGCTA
Organism: endosymbiont DhMRE of Dentiscutata heterogama; assembly: GCF_002888635.2. Classification (NCBI taxonomy): domain Bacteria; kingdom Bacillati; phylum Mycoplasmatota; class Mollicutes; order Mycoplasmatales; species endosymbiont DhMRE of Dentiscutata heterogama. The sequence continues at coordinate 33,084 of NZ_LN828718.1, read as the reverse complement.
GCACTAAAATAAAATTGTCACTAGACGATCAACTCCAAGTCCAACAATTACAAGAACCTAAATAACATGCCCTATGAACAATTTAACAAAAAAAAAAAAAAAAAAACAATCTATCTAATTATCGCCCTAATAGCCACAGTAGCCATCGGAGGGATGGTCTACTGGCTTTGGCCTAAAAAAGAAACTAAAACCGAAACCAAGAGCCAAACCGAACAAAAAATTTCTCAACTCTAAGAGTAATTAATTACCCCTAAATTAGAACAGAAAATTAATAAAGAAAGAAATTATGCGATATGATTCAAAATCCTACAGAAAAAAAGTTCAATGAAGAACTAGCCAGGTTAAAAACGTTAGGGGAAGAAGGGTTTGAACCTTTTCCCGTAATCAATGGTAGCATTTTTAAAAAATTTTTTAAGCCAGATTATTCCCTCGTATTGAGGTCATTAACGACCAGAAAAGACAAGTTAATTAAGGACATAGAAGAGTTTTTTAAACTCGATAATGCTGCTCGTTCTTCCCCCAAAGCGAGAAGAGTCTTTAGACAATCTATTACTAAGTATCGAAAAAATTTATTAGACTTTCAAGAGAAAGTAGAAGAGCACAATGCAGTCATAGATGAAGTTAAAGAAAATGGCGTCGATGGATTGCGAGATGTCCTATACATAAGTCCATTAAATAGAGTTCAACTTTACCGGCAAAGGAATATTCCGGTATTAGTTCAGGAATTAATTGAGACAATATATTCTGAAGATGTATTAAGAGTTATCAATTATCAAAGCCTTCATACTAGAATTATGGGGGCAAAAAAAGAAAGAGAACAATTAATAAAAAATCTTAAAAAATTAATTGATGAACAAACCAGCGGGATAATTAAAAGTAAAGAAACTAAGGACTATCTTGAAAAACTGGAAAGGGCTGGAAAACAAAATAAAGAACTAAAAACAGAATTAGTTTGGGTCAAGGTCAAACTGCATCAAGAAAAACTTAAAAACAGAGTCTTGTGTTATCTTTTGCAAAAAGAAGCACAAAAAACTGATGATAGGATAAAAGTTAAGAGCGATAAAAATGTCAAAATGGTTAAAAAATTATGAGATTTGCAACAAGAATTATTTGCTGAAACCGAAAAATATACTAAAGAAAAGTCCAACCATCAAACCGCCCAAACCAATTATCACAACACGGCAATCGATTTGGTTAAAGAAAAAACCCAAGCTAAAAAAGCCGCTACGGCTCTTAAAAACCGGGCTCTAGAATTAAAAAATGATTTAATTAACCAACAAAATCAAACCCAAATTCTCCAAAATAAAATCCAGCAGGCCGAACAAGATTTAGGAGTTAGTTTAGATAATTTATCTACTGAGTTAGAGGGCAAAACTCTGGCTGAGTATAAGCAAGAGAGAGAGAGAGAGAGAGACGAATTGTCTGCTCAACTAATTCAAGTCCAAACTGAAGCCAACAATTATAAGAATCAGTTAGAAAAGCAAAAGGATTATTCCGAAATCAAACAAGAACGAGACCAATTAAAAATCGAATTGAACCAAATAATCGCCCAAATTATTAGGGAATTAAGACTAGATCTTAACCAAGAAGCCAGTTTGGAGCAAGTATTAGACAAAATTAAAAAATTAATTACTAATAAGCCAGATACTAACCAAGAAACCACTCTGGTTGATCTCCGTCAGAAAATAACCGAGCAGGAGAAAGAAATTAAAAAATTGAGAGAACAAAATAAGGAAAACTATTCACCAATCACTAAGGAACAAATTAAAAAACACTTCAAGAGCCTGGGTATTAGCAATTCAGTTTATCAAAGTCAACTAGACCAAATTGTTTCTTCGCAAGAATTAGCCAATTTTCACCAACAAGTCATTAAAGAAGAGATGGGCCAAATAAGAAAACAAAAAAATAATGCGGACCAATTAAACATCGTTTTAGCAATACTATTTGTTAGTAGTCTCCTAGCAACTACTTTTTTAAGCATTAAATTGAAGAAAAGAAAATTGCTTGGTCCCACACGAGGAAGGGAAAAATAGAAGATAATTTACATTTTCCAACTTAACGATTTCACTAATTTTTTTATTAATTAATCCCTAGCATTTTTCACATAATTTCTGGCACTTCTTTAATATTTCTTCAGCCTTATTTTGGTCTCCAATCTTGACAATTTAATGTGCTAAAATTGATTTTATATGAGTGAAGGTGCTTTTAAAATTAAAAATATATGACTGAATTACTAATTATTAAAACTGCCGATGCGGAAAAAATAAAATCCCTTCTAACAGAAAAAAAGTTAGATTACCAAGTTATTTATAACGAGATAATTCAAGATAAGGAATTAACCCAAGTGGAATCAGAAAAACAATTAGCCAAAGATTACCAAGATTGAGCCAATGACCCCGACGAATGAAAAGATGCCCGTGGAGAATAGAATAATTAAAAGAGGCGAAGTTTATTACGCTAATTTGGATGATGCCATAGGACACGAACAGAAAAACGATAAAGACAGTGAAAGGCGTTTAGCAGTGGTAGTTTCTAATAATAAGCAAAACGAACAAAATAAAGTAGTGGTTATTGTTCCCCTTTCCAGTAAAGTTCACAATCTTAAACCTTCTTTTCAGGCTCCCACCCTTTTCCAAGGAAAACCCGGTAAAGCCAAATGCGAACAAGTGCGGGCGGTGGATGTAGAAAGATTATTAGGAACTAAGCAAGGAAATTTAACTGAAAATGAAATGGAAAATATCGATAAAAAATTGCTAATAGTTTTAGATTTGGCAAAATATCTCGGTCGAACCAGTGAAAGTAAGACCAAGAGGCATTATAGTTTTTAGTATGAAAATAATTGCTATCATCCCCACAAACTAAAATAAACCAAACCTAACAAGTGGGATACTAAAATTATGTTTATATGAGTGAAATTGCTTTTAAACAAAATTTTCCGGATAAGCCCAAAAGCCGGTTTGAATTTAATTTTCGCAATCGCGAAGTAATTTTTGAAATCGACCAGTTGGCAAGTAAAAGCGATAAATCGATAATTTGCCGTTATGGTAATACTACCGTTTTGACTGTTCTAACGGTCAAGCCATTAACCAAGAAAGTTAATTCTTTTTTTCCTCTCACTATCACTTTTGAGGAGAAGTTTTACGCCGTGGGGCGGATTCCTAATGTTTTCGGCAAGCGAGAAGGCAAACCCAGTTATGATGCCATTACGGCTGCTCGCTTAATTGACCGCTCGCTCCGTAGTTTTTTTCCTTTTCCTAGCCAGCAAGAGGTTCAAATAGCCAATTCGGTTCTTTCTTTTGATCCGGACTGTGACCCCCGTGTAGTTAGCATTTGAAATTCTTTTTTGGTTAGTTATCTTTGTCCCGAGTTGCCTTTTTTTGCCACCCCTTTAGCGGCCGTGATCGTCGGGCAAGAAGAAAAAAAGTTTATTAGTAATCCCAGCCGGGAAAAGCTTGATAATTTTCCATTAGAATTAATTGTCAGTGCTTCGGAAGAAAAAATTACAATGCTGGAGGCGGGAGCGCAGGAAATAAGCGAAACGGAGTTAACCCAAGCCATTACTTTCGCTCATCAAGAAATTAAAGTCTTAATCGGCTTTTTTCAACATATCGCTAACAGTCTGGGAGTCAAAAAAGAGCAAAAGTTGGTTCAGTCAGAAAAAAAAGATGACGAGCAGTGGCTAGAAGAAAAAGGAAATTTTTACTTGGGGGAAGTCCTTTTGTCGCCCCATCTCTCCTGAATAGAAAAAGAAAAAAAAATGAAAGAAGTTCGCCAGCAATTAACCCAAGAGTATTGTGTGCAAAACCCCCAATTAGAAGAAGAGTTTGTGAAAGATTTGGTGGAGGAATTTTGAGACGATTATCTACGAAATTGAATGCGGAGGTTATGACAAGAAAAACGGGTGAGATTGGACGGTCGGAATGCCGAACAGATCCGACCTCTAAACATGCAAATTGATTATTTGCCTAACGTTCACAGCAGTGCGGTATTCGCACGAGGAGAAACCAAAGTACTTTCAGTAATAACCATTGGCAAAATTAGTGAAAAACAGTTGGTTGATAGCATTTTCAATCGCTCTTACAAACATTTTATTCACCATTATAATTTTCCGGGTTTTGCCGTCAATGAAATTGCTAGTTATCGAGCAGTTTCCCGGCGCGAAATCGGACATGGAGAGTTAGTAGAAAAGACTTTTGATTTCTTAATTCCGGCTCCCGCTTCATTCCCCTACACGGTTCGGGCAGTCTCGGAAGTTCTTTCTTCAGATGGCTCCTCTTCACAAGCCTCCATTTGTGCTACTTCTTTGTCCTTGATGACAGCTGGAGTGCCGCTAATTAGACCGGCTGCCGGCATCGCTTTGGGTCTATTTGAAGGGCAGATTTACAGCGATATTAATGGCTTGGAGGACAAATTAGGTGAAATGGACTTCAAAATTGCCGGTACTGAAAAGGGCATTTGCTCCATTCAATTGGATGTCAAAAACCAAGGAATTAGCCAAGAATTAATAAAATCGAGTTTAACCAAGGCCCACCAAGCCCGAATGTATTTATTGGAGGAAATGAAAAAATATATTCATCACCCCCGCCCTCATTTACCAACCCAAGTTATTAAATGCTGCCAATTGCCAGTACCCAAAGAAAAAATTGGTTTAATTATTGGACCACGTGGCAAAACCATTAATCAATTGACCGAAGAAACGGGATCAACTATTGAGGTTCAAGCGGACGGCTGCGTTCTTATCTATCACCAGGAGGAGGACCAGTTAGAAAAAACTTGCCAGGCAATTAAGAAAATAATTAGAAATGGTTAACTTTTGAATCAATTAATAAATTTGTTAGGTGCGGGCTATTCATAAAAATATTATAATATTAATGTGTGATGTAGAACCTACTAATGTAAAATAATATATAATAAATATTCAATAATATGAAAACCACAAAAAAGAAGATATTTCTTAAATACTCCCATGTGAGAGAGAGAATTAGTTTCTAATTCTCTTAAAAACAATTCAGTTAATAAGGAGGGATGTTTTGATCCAATAATCAAGCAATTTTATCTTATCTTTGGTATAATATTTACAAGAGGAGGAGAATATTTTACGTCAGAAAATCATGCCGACTGCGTGAAAAAAAAGTATTTTTTTTTCAAAAAAGCCAAATAAAATATGAACTACCAAGAAACTATTGACCGTCTGGAAAAAAAACAGGACCAACTCTTAAACGACCACGCCAAGTGAAAACCGGGGTATACAGACATTTTTACTGGGCAACAAATCCCTGGAGAATGGCAGTGAAATTACGGGTCCGACAAAGAAAAATCACTTTGGTGGATACTTAACAGTCTTAAGGAAAGTTATAAGAAAACTTTCGCCCAAGAGATTAGCCGTGATTCAATTAACCAATCATTTGCTGAGGTGGAGGGATTTGCCAAACAGAAAGAGGACATTGAAAATATTTTGATGTTTGAAAGGTATGCCAAAGCGAAGAATATCAATAGCACCCAAAAAGGCCGAATTTTGTGTTTTGTTGGTCCACCCGGAACGGGAAAAACCTTTTTTGCTGAGAAAATCGCGGAGGCCATGAGTCGCAAATTTTACCGTATCAATGTGGGAGGAACAAGCAACCCCCAAGTTATTACTGGTTCCGAACCGAATTTTGTTGGGTCTAGGGTGGGCCAAATTGTCAATGCTATTCGTGAGACTGATAGCCGCGACCCAGTTATTTTAATTGACGAGGTGGAAAAAGGCGGCAAAAGTCACCAAGAAGGCAATTTAACAGATGCTCTTCTCCATATTCTTGACCCTGAACAGAACGAAGAATTTACTGACCATTATATCAATGTAACCGTGGATATTAGTGAGATTACTTTCATTTTGACGGCGAACGATTTAGACAAAATACCAAGTCCCTTAAAAAGTCGTTTGGAAATTATCAATTTAAAAGGCTATAACGAAGAACAAAAAGCGAAAATTAGTCGAATAATCATTGATAAAACTTTCAAGAAGTATTACGACAACGCTAACAAAGAACTATTTGAAATCGAGGAGGAAGCCTTAAAAACTTTAATCAGCAAAACCAAGGAAGAAGGTGTCCGCCAACTGAAACAGAAAATTGAGGAAATAATTCGCTGGTGTTTCGGCCAATGGGCCCGTCAGAATGAAAAAGGTGAAACCGAAACCAAGATTGTCATTAATAAAGAAAAAGTAAATGAGATAATTCCCGAAGAACCAGAAAAAAAAGAAGAAACTGAGGAAGATAAATTAAGAAAACATATTGAAGAATTGGAAAAAGAGAATGAGGATTTAAAGAAAAGGCCGCTTAGTTTACAATTATTTAAACCGTTAGAATTTAGTGAGAATAATAAAGAATATTGTCCTCGACACCAAAAAGATACTTTGCGGAGTCCGCAAAAAACTTGTGTTCTTTGTGAATTAGAAGAAAAAACGAAACAATTCACGAGCATTATTGACAAAGAAAATTATGAGACCATTCAAAAAATTTGACAAGAGCAAAAAGAGGCATGAATAGAGCAAAGTAGCAAACTACAAAACGGCTCTGAGGAGCAAAGAGCACTTTCTCAACAAATAAAATCGAGCATAAGAGACATTGACAAAAAATTTCGGCAAGTTCAGAAAGATAGTAGTCAGGATACTTCTCAAAACAAGTTCGGAAGCGAAGACGTGGTTTGAATAATTGGCGGAGGAGTAATATTGCTGGTATTTGGCTATTATCTTGGTTGGATTTTCACTAAGAAGTTCAAAAAAAAAAAAAAAAAAAAAACAGTCTCGGCTCTCTACAACCAATTCCGGACCTCCCGATTAGTCAAATAGAAGGAAAAAAAACAAATTCCCAATTTAACAACAAATTGCCGATAAAAAGTCAGAAAGTAGAAAGGAGTTAAGAGAAATAAATAAGAATATTTTCAGTTAGACTAAGATGCAAAAATTATCTACCGAATAAAATAACACTTTAATATTATAAAAACCAAAACTTACAATAATCAAAAATGCAAAAAATGAAAATTCAAAAAAAGTATTACATTATCGCTGGCCTCATAGTCCTATTACTAATAATTGGAGGAACATTTTTTTTCTTTTGAAAGAAATCGAAAAGCCAAAATGATTCTTCGGACGAAGATGACGAGGATAATGAAGAAGATTGACCATCCTCACCCAGTAAATATACTAATCCCGAATGAGGTTTTTCTGATTATTCCATCCCAACTCCTTCCCCTGATATTTCCGAAGCCCAAGCCAAAGAGGAGATAATTAAAGCCATTGCCAACTGGGGAGGTAATAATTGAACCCGACAAAAAATAGAAGAAAGTTTAGTCAAAAATAGTCAGCGAATAAAACCTGACGATAGAAAATGAAAAGAGGAAACAGAAGAAGATAACGTGTGAGGATTTGTAAAATTTTTTGAAAAAATTGGTGAAAAATATCAACAAGACATTTTTTGGTCTCTTAATCCTCCCGACCAATCTAAATTTGACCAAGCCCCAAGAGAGGCTGAATTGGAATTATTTTTTTTATCTTATGCTTTTGATTTAGAATACAAAAATAATGGGGAAATAGACTGAAAAGCAACTTTACAAAGTGCTACCACCAGCGAAAAACAAGGAGGCGGCAAAAAAAGGCCAAAAAAAGAGGAGCAATGACAAAAAATAATAGATTACATTGAAGGGGAAATTAATCCTTTTATCGTAGAACATGGTAAAAAATTCCCCAACCTGACTAATCTGACCGAACTAAATCAATGGACTAAGGATTTAGCCACTAAAATGAGAATTGTTGAACATTTATTTTTTAAACGATGACAACTAGCCGAAAAAATGAAGAAAAAAATTCCTCCTCCCCACCAAACTAAAACTATCTCAACCAACGACCCGAAACTGAAAAACAAAAAATTTGATTTACAGCCGGTTCTTACTATTTACAAGGTGCGAGAGGAAAAATAGATGAAAATATTTTATCTGTCAGGATTAAAAATAAGCAAAAGGTTTTGTCTGGCGAGGATAAAAAATAATTTCTACATTCTAGCTGGAGTACTTATCCCCATTAATCCCAATCCTAGTTTTAAAATTATTTGGATATTTTTATTGGTCAAATAGTCTAAAAAAAAGTAAAATAGTTTATTATGCGAAAAAATGAAAATGAATATGAAAAAAAATATTGAGGATCCTTACAACAAATTCAACATCAACAAGTATCTAAATCTGAATTAGAAAAAACTCATGAAACATTTAACAGAACCATCGAACTTTTAGAAAGATACATTGAATTAACTGGTTATTATCCAGATTGAAAACAAAGAAAACAAATTAGAGAAAATAAATTTTTAAATCCTAACGCACAGGAATTTAATAATCTAGAAGATGACGGAAAATATTTTACTATGACATTGTTGGATTTGTATAATCAACTTAGTAATAATCCATATTATTTCCGTGAAGAAATAAAACAAGAATATTATAACTGGATAAAGGCAGTAGGGATTAATTTTAACAATTGCCATCCTCGATTAAAAAGTTTTCTACTCGGACTTAATGAAGTATTGGATGAAAGGGGGAGACAACAACGTTTGGACATTAATGCTCCCATTCAAATTCCGTCAGAAAATGATTGAAAAAAACTAAAAGAGGGGATAGTTGGATACCAAAATCATTTAGCCTCTTTAATCAAACAAAGAAGCGAAACAAAGGATAAAATCTCCGGAGCCATTGAAGAAGTTATCCGGTTTAAGACCTGATGATCGAATTATAATGTAGCGACAGTGATTAATCACCACAATGACTGTTATAGTGTGTTCGTAGTGGTTTATGAACCAGCCCAACAAGGTAAAAGTGAAATATTGAAAACATTTGAAATTAACTCTGGTTATGATAAGAATAGTTTAGAAAGTGCAAAAAGCAGGGCTAATAGTTTAAGAAATGAGTTGAATGGAGAGAATCCAATTTTGGCAGTTCATCCCTCGACTGATAGTTATACTGCTTTTAGCGATATTATTAAAGAACCTTATGTATCAAGGAAAGAAATATCCGAAAGAGGAACAAAAGTTTACATTGATTGAGGAGACCCTGAACATGGCGATCCTGGTGGATATCCAGAAAATACAAATGCAAAAGTTCCTCCAAGCGATCCAGATAAGTGCCTTAAACCGCTAGATCTCATTAAAGTAGGTCAAGGAGACTATGAACATGTGGGGATATACTTAGGAAATGGTAAGGTTTGCAATTTTTCAAAAAAATTCAAAGGAACAAGAATTCATAGTTGGAGAGAATTTTTTGAGAGTTATTATGATGGAACAGCATGATTAGGAAAAGATGACATAATTCGTTATCGACCAATTATTCCTTTCAAACATTATAAGAAAATAATTAAGCAAATTGCTTGGGCAGTAGATGTTGACTTTAGAAAGAACAACTATAATTTAACAAATCGCAATTGTGAACATTTTGCTAACATGATAGTATATGGAATAAATTATTCGGAGCAAATAGAGGAAAACAAATTTAAAATCATAAACGCTCATCGAACTGGACGAGCATTAGGGGGAGGGTTATTGGGACTTTTTGTGATACCAGACCCCGAAATTAATAATGGTAAAAGTTCAACTATTAAGTTAACTGATGAAATAAATGAAACTAATAATAAGTTGGGGCAAAAAGTTAATGACCTTTCTAAGACAATCGAAGCGTTAATAGAAGTTCCGCCAAAGGACAATTGTCGGATAATGTAAGCAGGATAATGGGTTCTAGTCAAATACTTTGAAGTTTTTTTCACGGGTTTATTAAAGGGTTGCTGACGTCAATAGTGATAGTTGTTATCGGATTAATCATTTATTTTTTATTACGAGGCAGACAAAGAGGACGAAAAAAATAAAGTATATAATGATAGAAATTCCATATAAAACTTGTAGAATAATGTAATCAGCATCGTGGCTATGAAAAAAACAAGACCCTTCTTGAATGAAAGTTTATTTTTAATGAGGTTGGTTTTTTTTACCCTTGCTTTTACTCTTTATTCTATTCCATTCCTTTTTTTCTTTCCTGCTAGTCTAAAAGCAAATAGTTGAATAACAGCGGTTAGTTTTTTAGTAGCGCCGATTGCTTTTTATTTCTTGTTTACGATCATATTTGATTTTCTGGAAAAAAAGACATGAACAATTGGACTTTTTATTAAATTATTGCTAATTATTTCTCTTTTTGTTTTTTCTCTGGTTAGAATTAGTAAGTTTGTTTTTCTCCTTAGGGACGTATAGTCACAAAAAAAATCCTCTCGGTGAAGAAAGAATTAAAAATAGAAATTACTAACAAATCTAAAAAAGATGAATTAGTCTACTGGAAGTAGAAAACGATGTTTGATCGGCGTGGATTATGAGATTTCTTCTTTATTCCTCTTTTATTTCATTAGGAATTTGATTGCTGATTTATTTTATTTAAATGAGGCGGAGGTATAAGGATTAAAATTACATTCTTTCGGGTGCTTTTATTTCCATCAATTCAAGCCCCAATTTTAAAATTATTTGAATGTTTTTGACTAAGAGAAGTTTTTGGGACGTCAACTCAGGGCTTTCTGACTCTAAAATGATGCTATTTTGATAATAAATTTGTCAGATTCGGGCTAATTCATAGAGATAGTTAATTAAATGGTGAGATTTATTTTCCTCAATGACATTTTCTAAAACAAAAACAAAACGGATTAATAAATTAAATATACTTCTTTCTGCTTGGTCGGTTAATAAGTCAATACCGGAACCAATTCGTTCGATATTTTTTTCGTTGGCCTTTTGGAATATCTGGTGGCAGCGAGCGTGGGCGTATTGAATATAATAAAGTCGCGTTTTTTCTTGGTTTTCCTTCAGTAATTCGGTATTAATTGAAAGGGGCTGATTAGGGTCTTTTTCTAGTAAAAATAATTTTAATTGGTCTAATTGTAGATATTTTAAGGCTTCGGCTAATTCAATAGTATTGCCTGCTCGTTTGGAAAATCGAGCCGGGCCATCCTTAGTGAGTAAATTGACCGTTTGCACTAAGATTATTTGTAAATTTTCTGGCTTGTGACCTAATAATTGATAAGCGCTTTTTAAGCGAGCAATGGTTCCATGGTGGTCGGCCCCTCAAATATTAATTAATTTGTCAGCCCTTTTAGATTTGTTTAAATGATAAAGAATGTCAGAAAAAAAATAGGTGTAATCTCCGTCCTGCTTGATAATTACTCGGTCCTTGTCGTCACCCCCGCGACTACTGCGAAAAAAGGTTGCTCCGTTTTGGGTATAAACCAAATCTTTTTTTTCTAATTCGGTTAATAATTCTAAATGCTCTTTTTTTTCGTATAAACTCGCTTCGGAAAATCAAACATCAAATTTAACTCCACATTTTTCTAAATCTTGGCGGATTCTGGCTAAAATTAACTCTAAAATTTCTTTTTTTCAAGTAATAAAATCCTCCTTGTTTAATTCTCGATTAATATATTTGCTATCTCATTTGGTTATTAATTGACGAGCGATTTCTTGGCTGGCTTCTCCCGCATATTCTATTTGGCCCATCTTGGTCGGAGTAACATTTTGCAACTGGTGATAAAAATGATAAATTGAATTAATTAAGGAAGTAATTTGTCCTCCGCGGTCATTAATGTAGTATTCTCGGGTTATTGGATAACCACAAAATTGGTAAATATTGGCTAGTGTGTTGCCAACTACCGCATGGCGAAAATGAGCTAAATGGAGATAACCAGTCGGATTAGCCGAAACGTACTCAATATTTAGACGAAAATTTTTTTTTTCTCCCCAGAAATTTTGGCCAGTCTGGATTAATGTCTTGTTAAGAAATTGTTGATAATAGGCGGTAGGGAGACGAAAATTAATATAGCCTTGGGTAGTGATAGTATATTCTAAATCCAGGCAGTCGGTTATTTTTATAATTTGTTTGGCTATTTTAGGAGGCTTTTGTTTAGTTTTATGGGAAATTGGCAAAGCCAAAGTCAAGGCAAAGTCTGCCGTGATATTAGGTGGTAATTCTCATTGGATAAAAGAATTTTTTCAAGCAATATTATACTGCGCGGCTAGTTTTTTTCAAGTGGCTAGCAAATTATTAAAACTTAAACTTTTTTCTCCCATTCTATAAAGAAATTTTTATCTTTTGTCTTGAAAACCTAGACCGGGCAAACATTTCTCTCTTTACTTATTGAATCTAATATTTTATTGATGTACTTATATTTATCTTTCCCTAAATAGGACTTACTAAAATTAACGGTTTGGTCGATTATCATTTTATATAAATCAGCCTTATTTCCGCACAACAACTCGTAAGTGGCATAAGTTAAAATGGCTCTTTCCAAAGGAGGTGAACGAAAAAATGCTCAACCGGTTTTCATTTTTTTGGTAATTTTTTCTTGGAGAAATTTTTCTTGGATTAGACAATCGTTAAGTCAAACAATTCTCGCTTTTTCTTTCTCATTTTCCGGAACAATTTTTGGAACTTTACCTAATAAGTAATAATGATAGAGGAGAAAAATTTTTCTTTTGTCAAGACGGAACATTTGCTTTTATATAATTTAAAATTTACCTTTTTTCTCTAAAAAAATAATGGTTTTTAAAAGCAGAGGCTTTTCGATAAGCAGGTTTAATTTGGTTGGATTGACCCCGTTTTTGGTTAATTGTTCTCATTTCTTTCAGGGTAAAGGAGGGAGATTTTGAACGATTTTTTTGATTTCTTTAGAGGAAACTTTAATGGGGGGGATATTGACTTCTGGCAAGTAGTAGTAATTAGTTTTTTCGCGGTGAGTAACAGTAGTTTGATGGGCTTCGTCAAATCCGAGTGTTTGACTAGGAGGAGGTTTTTGTCCCTCAGAAAACAGCGATTGGTGCTTGTTAACTTCTTGTTGGAGGGCCTTTTCAATATTGGCTAGCGAATTTAGGTTTTTTATTTCATAGCGAGGAGTGGAATAATTTTCTCCTAATTGCAGTGAAAAATTTAAATCCACTCTTAATTGTCCTTTTTCCATTTTGGCTTCGGAGATTTCCAAATAACGCAAAAGATTTTGTAATTGTTTAATAAATATTAAAACTGTTTCTACTTGCTTAAAAACCGGTTCGGTAACTAATTCGATTAAGGGGTTGCCAGACCGATTAAAGTCTAATTTAACTCCGGAAGAAGAGTAAGTACTTTTAGCCGTGTCCTCCTCTAATTGGAGAACTTTGATGGGTATTTTGACTGTCCGATTTTGTAGAATAATTGGCAAATGGCCTTGCGTTGCCAAGGGGGTTTCTTGTTGCGTAATTTGGTAGCCCTTGGGTAAATCAAAATAATTATACATTTTGCGGTCAAAGAGAACGGAGGGACTAATTTTCATATTCAAAGCCGCAGCCAATTTTAGCCCTAAAAGAACAACTTCGGGATTAATTATAGGTAAAACCCCTAAATGTCCTAATTCTCAAGGTCCCACTTGGCTGTTGGGCGGAATATCACCATTATAAGTCCTTTCTCAATTAAAAATTTTCTTTTGACTAGCCAGAGTGATATGAACTTCTAAACCTATTAAAATTGTGGGTATTGTTTCAGAATTATCCATGTTTGTCTTTTTAGTGAATTAATTAAGCATACTTTTGGGGGTTTTTCAGTGGCTTGGTAAGGTCGAGTTTGTTATCTTGGACCGCATCAGATTTCGAGGCTCAAAAAAATGATCTTGTAATATTTTGCCATCGATGTATAGGAGGTGATTTTGAACTACCATAATATATAATTTTTGATATCCACCTGTATACCTGCACTTATTATTTTACCCCAAATTCCTCTTCTGATAAACAAGACGGTTTTAAATTTTTCATTAGCCATGTGGTCTTGCTTTATAAAAGTCCAAAGTTTCTGCCCTCTATTTTTGGCTAAAATAACTTAATATGAACAAAGAGCCAAACTTAAACGATAAGCAATTAACTAAAACTCCAGAAGGATTCAACAACGAATTTATCCCTGGCAAACCCCGACCCGAGGTGGAATTTTCGGTTATCGAAAAAACCGGTAGATTGTGGCCGCACCATGGGGGAAAGAAGGCACTGAGTGCCAGCACCCTTACTAGGATTTTGCGAGAAATAGAATACGAAGAAATTCCTGAATATATTCTTCTCAGAGCCGCTGAAAGGGGAAAAAATTTTCACGATGCGGTTCAAACGTTTGTGCAGAGCGGTAATCATCCCTCCTTTGTTGATTTAGTCGAAGTTGCCAAATTAAATAAATTAGACAAAAGAATTCACGAGACAATTAATTTTTTGAAAAAGAATAAATCACTAAAATTGGGACATTTTTTGGGTAGTGAAAAACTTCATCATGTTTTTTACAAAGACGAATTATTGGCCACTTATGTCGATTTAGAATTTCAGGATTACATTATTGAACTGAAAACTAGTAATATTAAGGCTAATGATAGCCCGCTGGCACTACTTATTTTTGAAATTCAATTGCTTATTCAATACTTATGCACTGGCAAAAATATTTACCTATTATGAAGCACTGGCGAAGGGGTTATTTTTGATGAATTTCACATAACTCCCCAAGCCCTCAAAGTATTGGATATGTTGGTGCAATTGGTTAATAATGGGGCTGATTATTCACTTCAAATGAAAAAGGCGATTATCCAAAAAATATTAAATAGTTATTCAACAACCAAAAAATTAATTTGTTAACATAATTTTAGGAGTTTTTTAAGCAAGTGATTCTATTTTTTACTTTCTAAACCGCCACTTGGGCTTTGATAGGAGGATAGGACTCATAATTCTCTAAACTAATATCCTCAAAACGAAAATCAAAAACCGATTTTATTGAAGGGTTGAGTTTGAGGGTTGGTAATTTTTTGGGTTTGCGGCCTAACTGCTCTTGTACTTGCTCGCAATGGTTTAAATAAATGTGGGCGTCACCAATGACGTGAATAAATTCTCCTACTTCATAACCACAAACTTGGGCTAGCATGGCAGTCAGTAAACTATAACTAGCAATATTAAACGGCACTCCTAGAAACATATCGCCACTTCTTTGATATAGCAGACAGGACAATTTATTATTTTCCGAAACAAAAAATTGGGCTAATAGATGGCAAGGCGGCAAAAGCATTTGCTTAATTTCCGGTGGATTTCAAGCCGTTAAGATATGACGGCGGGAAAGAGGATTATTTTTTAGGTTTTCCACTAATTCTTTTAACTGGTCCACACCTCCAAAATTACGTCATTGTTTACCATAAACCGGACCTAATTCACCATATTTTTTGGCAAACTCATTATCATTTTTAATTTTTTCTCTAAATTCGGCCAAACTTTCCCCCTGATAATCAGAAGAATTTTTATACTTGGTGAAAGGTCATTCATTTCAAATATTTACGCCATTATCGACCAAATATTTAATGTTGGTGTTGCCCTTAATAAACCACAAAAGTTCGTGGATGATAGCCTTAAAATTGACTTTTTTAGTAGTCAGTAAGGGGAATCCTTGACGGAGGTCAAACCGCATTTGGCAGCCAAATAAAGCCTTGGTTCCAACTCCGGTTCGGTCAGATTTTTTGGCTCCATTTTTCATTATTTCGACCAAGAGGTCTAAATACTGCTTCTCTCCCACTTTAATCCTCTTTTTCTTCCCAAATACCTAATCTTTTTCGTATTTCGGTTACTACATCCGCATCAATTTTTTTCTGCCTAAACGCTTTTTGCAAAGTAATATTGTAAGCATTAAGTTTTTGGATTTCTTTCATTATTTCTTCCCGCTCGGTCGGCAACACCCCGGCTGTAATTTTTCTTTCTAATTGTAATATTTCCACCTCCCTTTTTCAGTAATCTCACAATAGCATTAATTTATTTTCAATTCTTTCGGCTTCCCGTCAATTATCATCAAATCAATCTTTATTTTCTTTTTCTTGTTTCGTTAAATCTTTCAATTTATCCAAAAATTTCTTTTTTAACGCTTTTTTTTCAGCGATAAGGCTTCGCAACTGGGCTTCAATAGTTTCCAATATCTTTTCGGCTTGGGTTTTTTTACTACTAATTTCTGACATAGTATAATAGGATTTTAATGATTTATCAAAATGACTAACTTTTTTTTGCTAATTTTCTCTATTTTTTGGCGAAACTCTTTTTTATTTTTTTCATCCAGAGCATTATCGGCTTCGTCAAAAATAAATATTTCCTTGTTTTCGCTAGTTGCCAAAAGACTGTTGAGGTCCGCCCGCTGCTTCTGACCGGTCGACAAACCATTTTCCACCAAATTTTCATGTTCGGCATAAGCAATTTTTTTTCTTCACGCTATTAGATTTATTTCATTTAATTTATATTTATTATTAATTAATATTTGCCCCTGATTGGGCTGATATAATCCCATAATTAGACTGATTATGGTGCTCTTACCGAAGCCGTTTTCACCGGTTAGGTGGTTAACCTGACCGCGGCGAAATTCTCAATCCACTTTTTTTAGCACCGATTTACTTTTCTGATAGGCAAAACTTACTTTTTGGAGGGTTATGTTTTCCACTGGTTCGGAAACGAGAACATTTTTTTGAATGTCGTCTCGTTCTGGTTCAGCCAGAAAATCATTAATCTGCTTTTGGGCGGAAAGCCCGAAGGGGTAAATCCTTAGTCTTTCGGCCATTTTTTTGGTATCGTCGGCTAATCCAATCAGGCTGTTAGCAGTATTAAAAACCGGCTTGCTGGGATTATTCTTAACAAAGAGAAAGAGGAAAAAAGGAGCGAATTTTGGTAGAGAATAGGATGGCACTACGAAAGAGAGAGTGAAAATCCAATCCCGTTTATTTTCAGCAGTATGAGATTTTTCTAACGAACGAGCGTAATTTTTCTCATATTCAGCAGTTAGGCTTTTTTTGATAATCAGGTCACGGTGATTGACTAAAAATTCTTCTTTTTCGGTTTCCTTTTCCAACGGCTTTTGGAATTCTAAATCTTTTTTGTAATGTAAGTATTGGAAAATGATAATTATGGCAGTGCAGAGAAGAAAAAAACCGACACCTAGCCAAATCATGGCACCCCCCACTTCTTCTCGGTATTTGAAAGCGGAATAAAAAGTCAAGGAAACACCCAGCAGTCAGTAATATAACTGATTAGGAACATAAACTACGAGGGAAGCAAAAGTCCGAATATTATGAGTTAATACAGAGAGGGATTTTTTTTTGGCCTGGAGATTTTGTAAACGAAATAATTTCCTAATAGTTTTTTTTTTTGTTGCTGTTGTAATTTTATTGGCAAAATAATAGCCATAATAAACGTGGGCGACCACTATCGCACAGTAAATTATTATAAAAATGCCCATAACCAGCAAAAATTTTTTTCAGTTATCTCCAAATTGCCATTCACCAAAGTTTTTAAAACCGATGTCTCACTTAAATTGGTAGGGATCTTTGCCCTCTTTTAGGGCGTTATAAACGGCACTAAAACTATTTCTTGAAATAAGAAAACTACTTAAACAACTTAAAGTGGTTAGCAAGTAAAAAATAACTGTCTCTTTGCGATAAATGTTGGTTATCGTTCATCAATTTAATTTGGTTTTACTTTTTTTATTAGCATTCATATTATTTATTTCTGTCATATTTTTATAATTTTCAAAATTACTAAAAGTATAAAAGTACAAGAACAGTAAATTGGCACTAATTTTCGTTATATTGACCTATTTCATGACTCAAATTTTCCTTAATTTTTTGGGCAGTGGTGACTAAATCGTTTTCTTTGATTGTTAAAATATGATCAAACTCTGCAGCAAATTTTTCTTCTTTTTCAGCAATAATCAGGCGCCGAAGAATTTCTGGCTCGCTGGTGCCTCTTTTTTTCATATGTTCGACCATTTTTTCCACATTTTCAGCCTTAAATCAATAAGAAATGGTGTTGTATCCTTTTTCTTGGCAGTATTTTTTGATTTGCCGAAAACCGGCCACATCCACAATAATAATTCCATGCTTGTTTTGGGTTCCTAATATTAAATCAACTACTTTGCCATGGATTCCGTAATAATTGCTATCATAGATGACATGCTCCAAAAACCGACCTTTTTCTAGCTCGTCTTGAAAGGTTTCTTTGCTAATAAAATAATAGTCTTGACCTTCTTTTTCTCCGGTGCGGGGTGGGCGAGTGGTGGTTGAAACCAGTTTAACAATATTTGGGTCCTGGGCTAGTAAATTTTCTACTGTTGTTTTGCCGGTGCCGCTGCCTCCGGCGATGATTATGAGAGTATTTTTGCTGTTTTTTGTGCCGTTTTTCGTTTTTTCTGGATTGCCCTGGCCGCCAGCATATTTTTCGAACTTGCGGATTTTTTCGAGATAAAACTGGTAGGGCTGGTGACCTTTGGTCTTGGGGCTAGTAAAATTACTATCAACAAATCTAATGCCTAATATTTTTTCAGTCTCTTTAATAATTATTTCCCCCGCATATTTTTGGGTCCGGAAAAAATGGACTTTTCAGTGCCGATTTCCTGGAGGTAAATTAGCATAGAACACATTTTCTTCAGCAATTTTTTGACAATTTTCTATCGTTAAATTAGTCTCCTCAAATACTTCGCGGCAGGCAGCCGCTTCGGGCGTTTCTCCAGGCTCGATTTTACCACCAGGGAAGTTCCAGCCTCATTTATCTTTTACTAGCAAAAATTCCCCTTTTTCATTTTGGATAATTACTCGTACAGATTGGGGCAAGCGGGCTTCACTTTTGGGTGCACGAGTCTGTTTAATTATTTCCTGAACTTCGGTCAATATTTCGGTTTCGCTTCGATCCGCATTAATTATGTGAATCCTTTCCGGAAAATATTTTTTCAACTCCAAATAGTAATTTCTTATTCGATGGTGAAATTCTAAGTTCAATTTATCTCAATTGGTATATTCACCAGTGGCTAATTTTCTTTTTTTTAATCTATCTTGAGCCTTAGCGGGGTCAATATCGAGAACAAAAGTAACATCAGGCCAAGGCAAGTCGATCGTCTTTTTAGCAACTTCTTGGATGGTACCGATTTCCAAGCCACCAGCTAAGCCTTGATAAACCAGAGTGCTATCGATATATCTATCAATAATAACTACTTTATTTTCTCGTAAATTAGGTTGGATTACTCTTTTCACTAATTCGTCAAAAGCCACTAAAATCAGAAAAATATAACTTCAATTGCTAGGTAAACCATTTTTTTCGGCTCCGCGGGATTCATTAAGCAAACATCAGATTTTTTGCCCTCACTCGGTGTCCCGTCAATTATGAGTTATGAGGTCTAATTCACCACTTTTTTTGAGGCTACTGACTAGGGTAGTTTTACCGCTGCCGTCTATTCCTTCCAGGGTGATTAGCAATGACATATATTTAATTATTTTAGCCAACCGGAAAGAAAATTTTTCTCTCCCAAATTTGGGTCAGAAAGGCGGCAAAGAGAGATAGATTTTTTTGTGTTTTTTAGTTGGAAATATGGATAAAAAATGACCTTATTTTTTTGGAGGGAATTTTTAGAAAAATTAAAAAGGGTAAACAGAGGTTTTGGAAATAATTAAGAATAGAAAGACGAACTTATAATTTTGTTTTTCTTGATAGTCATAGATATTGGTTAGCATATCACCAAAAAAATAGGGTTGAGAACCAAAAAACTACTAATCCCAAAAGAATGATAGCCGCCACCAATAAGACCCACAAGAGAGTATTCGACTTACCGTGATTTACTCAGCCAAAGAAAAAATAAGGATAGGGCGATTTTTTCTCACCGCTACCAAACTGCCAAGCCTCTGCTCCCCGAATATGTGGACGAAAAAGGACAAAGGCAATGTAGAAAAGGGGATGGAGAAAACTGTACCAAAATAATCTCCGCCGACCAAAATAAGTGTAGGCTAAACTGATTTTTCGTCGCACAAAGTAAGCGATAGTCAAAATGGGGGCTAAATAGTGTCAAATAATTGAATAAAACCACCAAAATATTTTGCGATCGATGGGAAAAGAAAATATATTAATTGTCCCACTGCGCTGTGGGGCCAAAGTTCAACGGCCGATTACTGAAACTGTAAAAACGCTTATGGAAGTAATATTAGCGTTAATTACCACTAGGTCAAAAACTTTGTCAAAATAATTAGTAGAGGACTTTTTAAATAATTTGTAAATAAAATAAATGGTCGTAACCAAAGAGGCTTGAACGCTCTAAAAAGAGAAAAAAACGCACCAGTAGTTAAATTCTTTGTAGCCACTAGGTCATCGGGTGAGATCTAAATAAACGGCACAAATACAAGCAAATAGGTGAAAAAAAACTGCCGCGGCTAATAATGAAAAATTATTTCTTTTAGGTTTCTTATCTTCGTCTAACTGAAAATATCCATGTCTATTTTTCATTTTATTAATTTATTTTTTTGCTTGAATTTACAAAACTTATATTGAGGTTTTGAGAGCAAAAAAAATAATATATAAAATTTATGTTTATATTATTAAGATTTATGAAGTATTATGGTAAACATCCACAAGAAGTTAATGTCTTTACGCTTGGGAACATCCGGTCCAGCGACAGCAGTTGCTACAAAAGAAGTTAGAAATTTAAACCAATCACGACAATAAAGTAAGTTTACTGCTTGCTGGATTGCCTTATAAAGAAGCAGCTGGCTAACTCTGCAAAAGTTAGCAAAACAATTTTTAAAAATAATGGAATGAGAAAATTACTGAGTTAAAAGTAAAAGCGTTTGGGCAATGCGCTCTGCTTTGGTCTGTTTTCTAGTAGTTGGTTGGGTCTGAAAACAGGAAAAGAAAAAAATTTACTATTCGCTTCGCAAGCAAAAAAAACAAATCCTCCAACAGGCAGTTTTTTCTTTGGGTTTTTTTGCCCTTTTTCATTTTATCCTTAAATTTTTTTGGTCGTTGATGGTTTCTTCGACCAATCTTCTGCACAAGTCAACTATAATAAACAATTCAATTGAGGTTATTACGGGTATTAAGGCTGAAAAAAATTTTGGAGGGCTAATTGGAATATTGGCGGGTATGTGTATTTTGGCTCCTTTGGTAGAAGAATGTATTTTTCGGTATTTAATTTTCTCCCTCTTCGGTAAAAAAAATATTTGGGCTTATTTTTTCTCCTTTTTTACTTTTATTCTGGCTCATTACCATTGAGGAGAAAATATTCTGGTGCTCTTTTTTCAATATTCAGTGGCTAGCTTTGCCCTAATTTACATTTACCGAAAAAGTAATTGAAATTTGCTGGCGCCCATTTTGCTCCATTCACTAATTAATCTTTTATTTATTGGAATAACAATTATTAGTCCTAATTGTTCTTTAATTTAAATAGAGAATAGGGTTGAACTTTCTCCTTTAAATTATTATTAACTTTCCTCCAAGTATTCGGGAGAATTCCTAATCACCCCATAAGCCTTCCTCGTTCATTCCTCCTGCGATCATGGCCTAATTTGTTTAATTTTTTATGGGTGGTGAAGTTCAGAAGACAGCAAAAATAAGCACTAACTTTTTTTCAAAATACTTCTTCGGTGCAATTGGCGGTGAAAATTAAGAGCATAACGGTGAACTTCGGCCTGACAATTAGTCAAAAAATTTTTCACTCGCTCATTTTGGCCAAAATTTAATTCTTGTAAAGTATTAGTAATTATTTTGGCGGTTTGGTGTTTTTCGTCTTTGGCAAGGCCAATAACAGGAATTTTAAATGCTAATTCTTTTAGAATTTGCTGAACGGCTTTAACTTGTTCCTTTCCGCCGTCTACTATTATTAAGTCCGGTTTTTTGCCGGAGGAATATTTTTGAAAATGAATGCGACAAGCCTTTTTTATCCGGGTTAAGTCGCTTGTTGCCTCGGTTGGTGGCTCCGCTAATTCTGAATTCTTGTTCGCCTCATTTTCTAATTTATACAATTTACTTTGGGCGAGATTTTTTTCTCCATTAATAAAAGCCAAAAAACCGGCCACTATATCTTGTTTGTAGAGGTTAGAAATATCCAAGCACTCAATATAATTGGGAGGTGGAATAGACAAAAGACTACTTATTTCGGTTAATACTTGCCTTTTGTTGACTTGTTGAAACTCATTTAAATAATTTTTTTGTCAAACTTGCTGGGCATTTTGTTGGGCGAGATTAATCACTTCTTTTTTGCGGCCGCGTTGGGGTGATTTACAGACAAATCCTAATTCTTCTCCTAATAATTTAATTTCCGGTATTTTTTTTGCTGTATAAAGCACGGCAGGGGGCAAATTATTTTGGTAAAACTGATAGAGATAAGTTTCGGTAATTTCGGCAGCGTTATTCCAAGCGGGAAAGGCCGCTTCATCAGTAGCCACCAATTTTCCATAACGATAAATGAGGAGACAAAAGGCTATCACGTTTTCTTGCTCATAAACACCTAAAAAATCGCTATTTTCCTCTCGTAAAAATTCAATGTTTTGCTGACTAGTAAAAAAATCGATATTATCCAGGATTTTTTTTTCTTTTTGGGCGATTTCAAAAGCTAAATTGACAATATTTTTTCGTAAAGAATCTTTAATTTTTTTCTTAATTTCTTGGGTTTGGCCATGAAAAAATTTTCTGACTTCTT
The DNA here is from genome assembly GCF_002888635.2 of endosymbiont DhMRE of Dentiscutata heterogama. Lineage (NCBI taxonomy): Bacteria > Bacillati > Mycoplasmatota > Mollicutes > Mycoplasmatales > endosymbiont DhMRE of Dentiscutata heterogama. The sequence continues at coordinate 10,569 of NZ_LN828718.1, read as the reverse complement.
TTTTAATGTTTTCGTAATAGGATTTATCGACCAATTTTCAACAATGTCCCGAACACTGGTTAATCGTGTAATAAAGACAAGGTTTTCTTAAATTACCTTTACATTTGGCAAGAGGGAATAATCTTTCTAATAATTGTAATATCTCACGGGCCTTGCTGCCGTCGGGAAAAGGACCAAAATATTCGCTGGGATTTATGGGGTCGTTTTTTTTGGTTACCTTTCGCACTACTCTGTAACGGGGATTTTCGCCGGCCGTAATCTCTAAATAAGGATAATAATGACTATCTTTGAGGAGAACATTAAAACGGGGTTGGTATTTTTTAATTAGATTTTGCTCTAAAATTAAGGCTTCTTTGACATTATTGGTGATAATGGTGTTAAAACTGTGGATTTGCTGATAAAAATAATTATCCCGTGAATTGAGAAAATAACTGCTAATTCTTTTTTTTAGATTTTGGGCCTTACCAACATAAATTATGGTTCCGGTTTTATCTCTGAATAGATAACAACCAGGCTGTGGGGGAATTTTAGCGATTATTTTTGGAAAAAGTGATTTGTTTTTTGGTTCAGGAAGCATTTTTTTTCTTTTTGGGTGGGATAGAAAGGTTTTTATAGTATTTATAATAATTCTTCATTAAATTTTCGGTCAAATTCATTTTCCTCCATTTTATTGTAAAATGGCAGACCCCAAACTTTATATTCTTTATCTTCCCACAATTTTTCTGCTTTATGTTCTTCTTTTAAAGATATCAAAAAATTTTGCTTTCAATCATCCTTTTCCTTAAAATGGCTACCTTTTGGCTCAATAAACACTTGATAATACAATTTTTTAGAAGGCTTTTTTTGCCGCAAAAATAGCACATAATCAGGCTCAAAAGATTTTCCGCCTTCAAAATTATAGAGTTTAAAAAAACGCTCATTCCGGACTAAATAAATTTGGTCGTATTTCTCTTGGAGTTTGTCATATATTCTACTAATGTATTTCACAAAATATTTTTCCTCAGAAGTTCCAAAACAATCTTCAAAAACATGTCAAGGTCTATCGTTGAGGCTCAGATAAAATTCGGTCTTTTGATTATTATTCATTGATTTTCCCAACTCCTTATCTAAACTTTCGTTTAAGGCAAAATTGAGTTCTTTATCGCCAATTTTTTCTTTTAGTAAGATATGCCTAAATTCTTTACTTCCTCTGAATTCAGGACTGTTGGAAGACAAACTAGAAGTAATTTGCCCGATAGTTTTTGTTAAAATGTTAATTTCATCCTCCGGTTTTAATTCTTTGAGTTGAGATTTCAGACCAGAAACAGTTATTTTCACTCCTCCCAAATATTTTTCGTTTTTAATAAAGTCATCCAGTTTTTCCAGATTAGGAAATCATTTTTTCAAATTAGAAAATGAATAAAAATCAAACTTATAAAGTGCCTTTTTTATAATGTGTGGTTTTAAATTTTTTATTCAAAAAACTTTTTCTTGGGTTTCAATGTTTTCCTTAACTTGACTTTCAAAAAGGTCTCGGGAAAGACTAATATTTGTCCGGAGCGATACTTGGTAGGGAAAATTAAGGATAGCCGACGGTAATTCCCGGACATCATTTCGCGAATATTTTTCCGGCTGATTAAGAAATAAAAGACCAGACCGGTAAAATTCAGTATTTTTAAATTCTTTTTTAATGGCAAGTTTTATTTTGATGGTATTGTCTGGGATAATTCCAGTTTTTATCAGAGCCGAAGTTAATTCTTGGATATAACGAGGATTATAATTGCTGTGATAGTATAATTCTTCACAAATTCGCATTTCATTTTGGAGGTCGCGGTCAAATTTTCGTTTAGAAGGGTCATCTGTCTCATTAATTTTGAAAGGGCAATAGCGAGCCCCGCGGCCGATTAATTGAGCCTCTTTAATGGTAGTTGGTCCGGGAATATTATTTTTGGCATCCCGGGTGTCATACAAACGAACAATATCAAAAAGATTAAGCACATCTCATCCTTCATTAAGTTTATCAACCGCAAAAATAGCCCGATATTCATTATTAGGGGCTTCCAAAGTATTTACGGCCAATTGATTTTTTTCACTTTCGTTTTGGCTATTAACCGAAAGCGTTTTTTCGGCCGAAAAATCTTCTTGTAATTCGGCAACCAAATTATCTAAAGAGATATTATTACTAGCAAAATATTTAAATGCTTTTATTAAAGATTCGTCTTTGGAATTGGTTTCAATCTCTTTAAGTTTATCACTTGTAAGCGTTGCTATGCCCCTTATAAATCTTTCTTGAAATTCTTCACTCTCCTTAATAGTTTTAGATTTAAATAAAATAACCGGTTTTATTATTTTTCCATTTTTTTCAAATATTTTGCGGCGATATTGGCTGAGTAATACGGCTTGGAGAGTACGTTCAAACGGCTCAGCGTCCGTTTGTAATACTCTTACTTCTTTGGAATAACCATCACGACGAAACTGTTTTAAAGGATAGTCAAAAATAAGTCTAGGAGCATATTTTTCTCAAATATTAGGATTGTTTTTGTCTATGGTGGCCGTGAATTCTAAAAGAACATTTTGCGAATTAGCCGCAAATATTTTGTTGACCGTATTTTCCCAGGAATTTATTTCTTCTCTTTCCTCTTTTGAAAGTTTTGAGCCAGATTTGGTTTCCACATTAATATGGTGGGCTTCATCGGAAATGAGAACGATTTTTTGGTCTTGAAAATCCTCATAAGTTAAACTGTTTTCTCGCGGAGTATTTAAGCGAGAGTGGAGACCTTGGATGGTGGAAAAAACGATGTTAATATTATCATTGTCGGTAGTTTGAAAATTGCTTACTTCTTGGAGAATTATTTTCTTATCCTTAAAAGAGATAGTTTTATTAAAAAGATATTTAATTGAAGTATCATTCAAAAAATTATCTCTGGTTTTATCAATAATATTAGTGCTATTAACAAAAAAGAGAAAATTGCGATAGCCTTTTTGGTATAAATACAAAATTAATCCGGCCATCATTAAAGTTTTGCCGCTGCCAGTTGCCATTAGAAATAGGAGTTGATGTTTATCTTTGCCTCTGAATTCTTTTTCTCAATAGTTAATGAAGTATCTAAACGCTTCTTCTTGGTAAGGTCGGAGTTGAAATTTTGGATTAAGATTCCCAGTTATTACTCGGGGAATAGGAGTATTTTCTCAATTTTCCTCTCCCACATGTCCTCTTACTCTTTCGTGCAAACATTTATTTTCGTTCATGGTTTTTTATTCTCATTTTTATAATTACCTCCAACCAAACACTTCCTTTAACCTTTTTTCTATTTCAGAATAATATTTAGGGTCTAATATTCCTAATTTCTTAACAATTCTACTATGGCTATAAGTTTTAACTTGGTCGGGCAATGCTTTTCCTTTCTTTCCTTGAAAATCAATAAAAATCTCAAACGGATAAACCTTGCGAAACTTTTTACTAGTAATTGGCAAGAAAATGTATCTTTGTCCTCATTTATTTAATTCATTACTGGAAATAATTATTCCTGGACGAGATTTCATTATTTCGGTTCCTTCTGTTTCCTTGGGACTAGTTCTAAATTTATAAACTTCTCATTGTTGGGCGGGTGGGAATTTTTCTCTCTTTGAGGAAAATTTTTCTTTTACCATTCTTCGTTAATTATATCCTCTTCCTCGGCATTTTCTAATTCTTGGGCTTCTTTTTCTCGTTCTTTATCTTTAATTGCTTTCCCATAACTGGTAAAAATACTTTCTTTTTGGTTAACTTTTATTGGTTGATAAACTTCATAATTAATATTTTCCCTATTTAAATATTGTTCCAAACTTTCTAACCTGCTTAATTTATAAATAAAAGGAGCCAATTTTTCCCCTCTTTCTTTTTTTAATATTTCTCGCACTGCACTATAATCCTTTGGAGTAATAGTAGATTTAATATAAATGAGTTTCATAATATAATTTTAGGGGAGAGAGGTGTATGTCTCTTTGTATTTTGCTCTCAATTTTCTTTTTCTACACACCTTATTTTTTAAATTATTTAATCTTTTTCGATATCTGCAATTAACATTGCATTATGAATAACCTTTAATAAATCAATAACTATTCTACTACAGACCTTTTTATTTATTTCTGAAGCATTCTCAAAATTTTTATTTTCTTTAGTTATTCCTTGATCTTTGCCAAATTTGCTTCTTATTTTAAAAAAGTCCTTGCCTAATTCATTAAACTCGTTTATTACTGTCTCAATTCTATCATTCATTACTTTTAAAATTTCACTTAGTCCAGGAACATCGTGAGTGAGGATTATTTTGCTAAAAATTTTCTTTAGAGTTTCAGGAATATGTTTGTCTTTTTTTATTTCGTCTACTCCTAAATAATTTTGACAAAAATTAGGTAGTATATCGTATACTCTCTCAAAAACCTCATCATAATCTTTTAATTTTCAATGATATTCAATGCTATCAAAACGGTTTTTCTCTTGAGAATATTGATAATTCTTAACTAGCCTAATATTTTTAATCTCTACGACAAGTTCGAGGGCTATATAGTCATTAAAAAGATATGTAGAAGAAAAATGATTTAATCCTTTTCAGTTATAGTGAATATATCCTTTATCTATTAATTTAGTCAGATAGTCAAAATAACTAGTGCTTCTTTCAATAACGTTTAGATATTTTTCTAAATCGAGTGAGTTATACCTATCAGATAAAAAAGTATCTATACCTGATAAATTTTTCTCAGTGTTTTTTTTGAGAGAAAGCAATAATGGTCTTATTTCCATCATGAAAACATCGTTGTGATTTTTTTTGTATTTTTCGGGATTTGGGGGATGTAAACTATGATCAATTGATCCGATTGAATTTTCGTCATGTATTGCCTTAAAAACGCTTACTAATTTCATAAGACTTTTTTCGTTAATTTGCTTTTGCATACTCATAATAAAGTTTTTTCTCAATTCTTTTTCTCTCATCAATTACAATAGAAAGCAACCTTGTTAATTTTTCTCGTAAAATTGCCTATTCAACTTTTTAACCTCCTCTGATATCCTATAACTCTTATCCTCCATATCACAATAAGGAACATACAAAAGATTTTTATCCAAAAGGGAAATCAAAAATTTTTGCTGGTCGGTAAATGATAATTCTTCAAACTCTTTTTTAGTATTATCAATGTCTTTTGGCTCTATCTTATAACTCAAAAAGGCAATTTTTTTCATTTTCTCCCAGATTTTTCAGAGTTCATTCGTGTTTTTCGCTGCTTGAATTTGATTAATAAATTGTCGATTAAATTCGGCCAATTCACAATAAACAAAAGAACCTTTATTATCAATTTCACAAACTTTTCTAATTCTTTCTTTGGTTACGGTTTCAATATAGTCCATTTGTTCGCAAATAATAAATTTTCGGTTTCCTCCGTCTTGTTTATTAAGTTCTAATACCGCATGAGCCGTGGTGCCACTTCCTCCAAAAAAGTCTAAAATTATAGCATTTTTATCATTACCAACTACCGCATAAAGGCAATCGTAGACATTTCAGAGGGATTTGGGAAAGGTAAATTCGGGAGTAGGAGAAGCATTATACAACCAACCTGAACTTTCATTTCCTTGATTTTCTACTTTATTATTTACTGGGAATAAATTTTTAAGTAACTTAGTCCCATATGAACTAGCGTCATATTTTTTCTCCATTCAGACCGATTTATAAGTTTCAAAATCTTTGCTAAACTCAATTTTGTATCCATTTTCGGTCTTTCTCACCCGCATAAAATCTTTTATTTCCTCTACGCTTTGCCGGGCATAGCCTCATTTTCTTTCAATACCTTTGCTGTCTATCGGTCAGACATAAAACTTGCCGTTTTTCTCAACCACGGATTTTTCTGGGTGTTTATCATTCTCTAAAACTTCTCCGAAGCCAACTACTTTGTCATTTTCAATTATTATGGGATAAAAACAATTTCTCGCCATCTCTCTGAATGAAACTTTATCAGTTCTCATGAGGTTTTGTCATTTAATATCAACTTTTTTTTATTTATTAACTTATTATCCGGGACAACAAAAATCGCGTATTCATGGATATAAGAAAATCCTGTTGCTTGGGTTCCTTTGGGATTATGAACGATAGTTATAACATGAATTTCATAATTACGAAATAATTCTTTCAATAAAACAGTCAATTCGACTTGTTCGTTTTTGTCAATCGCCACAATTAGACAACCATCAGGAGTTAGTAATTTTTTAGCAACTTCCAACCGATTTTTCATAAAAGTTAACCAAGTAGATTCATTAAAACCATTATTGTAAACAAAAGTATTCGATTTACTATCCGGATTATAAGGAGGATCGATATAAATTAATTTGATTTTGCCCTGATATCTTTCTTTTAGCGAATAAAGAGAAAGCAGATTATTGCCTTTGATAATTAAATTGTCGTTTGGCAAAATATCGTTAATTGGCACTTCTTTTCCGCAATCATATTTTTGAAAATTGGTTAAAACTTTGGGAGTCAATAAGCGATCAATTTCGTCCGGTGCCAGGGTTTCATTTCAAAATATTTCCTGTCTTTTGGCGTCCTCTTTGGTCTGCCCTCCTTCCAAAATACAGTCTTTATAAGGCCATGCCAAAACTACTTCTTTGCTGTCAGAAAGATAATTGTCGTTAGCAGTTAAGCCGATTTTGTTTTTGTATTTAGTAAAACTATCGGGGAGAAATTGTTTGTTAGAAACGAAACTTTGAAATTTTATTTTGTCAAAAACGAGAATATTTTCTACTTCTTGGAAAAATGTTTTTTTAATTTCTGGGGAAGAGAGAAGAAGTTTTAAAAGTTCTTTGTCAAATTTCAAAGCCAATTCAATAATTTTGTTTTTGGCAAGATGGTCGTCTATTATTAGTCTTTGGTCTTTTTTTAGGAGTTGGGTTAATGTTTGGAGAGCATTTGACATTATTTAATTTTACCCAAAATTATACTATAAGCAGGCACGCGAATAAAACTTTACAAAAATTCAACAAACAGTCTGCCGGTCGAAAAAAATGAAATTATGTTATGTAGTAAATGTTATCAAAAAATTCCGAAAGGTGAAGAAATACAAATTAAGGGTTCGATAGTTTGTGAAAAATGTGCTTCAAATGATTTAGAAAGCATTGGTGGGTGTAATTATTGTTTGAAACTAATTTATAAAGATGAAATGATTCATGAAGTCTATGAAAAATGAGGCACTGAAAGTTCTGAAAAGTTGATAACCTGCCATTCTTGCTATAAGAAGTGACTAAAAATAGCTAAGTTAAAGAGAAGTATATGAGAAGCAACGAAATGGTTAGAGAATTTTTTTCCACTTGTTACGTGATTTGTGTTGTTTCTCGTAGCATTTGACAAAGAAAAAATGGGTTGAATGCCTGTTTTGTTAACAGCGTGGCTAATTATTGTTAGTACGTTAATAAGTCCCCTTACCTTTGCTTTGATAAGAAAGATAATCGAAATAAAATACAGGAAAAAGAAAAGAAAATAATGTTAAGTATGAATAATGAATAAGGTAAACAACAGAGAAATTCCCATACACATAAAAAATTTTCGTAATTTAAAGAATCTAAAATTCAAATTCCTTGAAGGCAAAATGAATATAATCTTAGGGAAGAATAATGTCGGAAAAAGCAATTTATTGGATTACATTAATTCTTGATACATAAAAAATAGCGAACATGAAATTTTTTATTTAAAAGATGGAGAAAAGTTCGCTAAATATCTCTCAAGTCCAATAATTTTCAAGGTAAAGAAAGTTTTTGTGAGTTCTATCAAAGAGAGAGAAACAGAGAATATAATTTTACGTTCTATCGAATGTAACGAACACCACTATTTTGAAATAGAAAGTTTCATTTTTGGCATCAAGAGGAACATTATTCTGACTAAATGTCGACCTTTTTCACTAATTTGCCGCTTAAAAGATTATAAAGATTTGCGTTGAAATGAAAGAAAATCAAATTATTTTGAATCGCCAATATTAATAGCAGAATTGGAAATGATACTTAAAGAAGGAATTTTTTTCTTATTCGACGAAGTTCTAAAAAATGTAAAAGTTTTGTCGCCGCAAAGGTTTTATGGTCTAGGCGAACTGTTAACTTATGAAAGAGAAAATAAACTTGATAATTTTTGTTTTAAATTCAGATTCACTTTTTTAGACCCATGGGATGGTAAGAGAAAGCCGCTAGGACTAGGAACGGAAAAAATAGTTTTTCTAAATCTCTTGCTTAATACTTTACAAGGCAAAGAAAAGGCGTTAGCACTAAACGCTAATGACATCAAAAGTAATAAGGACTGAAGGCACAGAAATTGAATTTTTTTTCTTTTTGCCTTCTTTCGAACAAAAATCAGTTCTTTTAATTGACAAACCAGAAACTTTTCTGCATCCCAGTTATGAGAGAGAACTTTTTCTTTCTCTAAAAAAATTAACCGAAGTAAGAGACAATTGTGATATAATAATGACAACCAATTCCTCTGAATGATTAACAACTTTTTCCTCTGAAGTCTATGACGGAAATTTAAATGTAGCAATTTTAGACCAATTGGGCTTAGATTTGCAAAGCGAAGTGGTCTACTTAAAAAAAATTGTGAAGAATTAGGTATATGAAAAAGAAAGTGATTGGAAAGACCTAAATTTTTCATTTTTCAATTAATGTGCGAAGTTTAATCAAAAATAATTTTAAGTAGTAAAGCGATAATATGCATCTTTACTTTGATGGACAGCAAGAGAAAAAAATGATCCAGGCATAAAATAATATATTATGATAACAAATAATATTCCGGCAACCAGTTATTTTAGTAATTTGCCAAACGAAATCAAAATAAGCATCTTTAAGTATGTGGAATTTCCCAGTAATTTATCAGTAAGTTGTTCGTCATGATCAAATATCTCCCAAGATCAGCAAGCCCGGGCCAAGTGAATTATTTTTTGGTTTGGAAAAACTCATGCTCTCTTTCAGGCTGTAAGGTTAGGACCAACTTTTATAAACACAGGAGTCGTCCAGGCAATTGTAGCCGAAGAAGGTGTTCTTTCCCGTTATTTCCTACAACGGCTTATTATGCACTATGGCAAATATGACCCGCAACTTATTGAATTAAAAATCAGCCACAATACCGGCCAAACCGATATCAATAGAATAAGAGATTTACAACAAAGAGGTCAGGCTCCTTGGGCTAGCAATTTGCCATTACCGGTTTATATTTTTTTGTTAACAAAAGCCCATGAAGAATTCGGGAATGATTTTTATGAAAAAGGCAATGATATGGAACTTTTTCATTTTCTCACGGGAGGACCTCAACAAATTAGTTTGGCCCCGACTATCTTGGAAAAAAATAAGGAAGTTATTAAAGACTTGATATTGAAAAAGAAATTTGCTCCCTTGCCACCTCGACCACCACAAGGGCGATTACCAGTTGAAGAATATCCAGCCCAAGATGGCTACGAAAATAATCGCCAATTGAATGTTGTCGCTCGCGCAATCTTAATCAACAAAGAGCTGGTTAATTGGTGAAAACAGATTGGCTACCAGGAAATTTGTGAGGATGTGAATGATTTAGTAATGCAAGGTGCCCTGCTTATTCTTTATCCCCCAACCCCTTCTCCCGCCTGAACCAAACCGAACACGGAGATAGTTAGCCAAAAAATTAGGGAATTCACCGATCTGGGATTTCAGTTAAGTTATAAAGTGATAGTCGATATTTTTATTACTTTTGAGGTGCGGCTAAAAGATATCGGAGAAGATTTGGTAAAAGCGTTCACGGAAGCAAAAAAGGACTTTGGGAAAAATTATTTAAGCGAATGTTTAGCCGAAATTCAATCTCGATTAGAGAGAAATCAGTTAACGCCGGAAATGAGCCAAAAAATTATAGACTTCATTATGAATCAAAATTTAGTTGAGTGGGTGGCTCAGATCCAAGTTCCTCCCGGGCAAAATTAGTTAATTTTATTTATCTCGCAAAAATTAATGACTGTCTTTTAAATAATTAGGCAAAATAATTTTCTTTTTTTATGTCTTTTGTAGGTCTTTTTCGATAAAACTTTCGTTTTCTAAATCAAGGTTGACCGTTAAAGGTGGTAATTTCTAAATTTTAGTCTCTTTGTTGCGTTTCTAGGCTTAAAATAGGTAATTTACACAATTATTTATCTCTTTTTTGTATTTATTCCCCACCCTTCAAACACTAAAAAGGAGAAATAAACTCAACCCAAACCAAAAATGTCTTTTATTCCCGACCTAATTACCTATTATGAGAGGACTAAAATTAAGTGAGCAATTTAAAGCGACATATGAAAAACAACCTCATTTTTTGCCAAATTTGAAAGTCTTAAATAATTTTATTCACAAAGGACACAAACTGAAGCAAAAAATAAAGAAAATTTAAGCAACGAGCACTTTTTGTCCTCATGTTGCCTAATTTTAGTCTAATCTTATCAGATAAGAACAATATGTATACAAATTATCTTTTTGGTAAAATACCGGACTTGTCTTTCACGTAAATAACTACTTTTCTTTTAGCGATTAACCTTTTCAACCTATTTTGGAACTCAACCTGCTTCTCCCAATCCAACCCATTATCAGCCTCA